>CAKUCW010000006.1 GCA_934643825.1 uncultured Clostridia bacterium
CCACATGTGGGAAATCCAAGAACCTCAGGTTCTTGGTGGGGTTTGGGGCAAAGCCCCAATCGTCCCCCCGTTACCCAAAAGCCCGCTCCCCTCGTGGGGAACGGGCGGATGGCTTATACGCCGTGATGCACGCGGTCGTGCTCTTCGGCTCGCTTGCCGTCGTTGAAGCGCTCCAGCGTGCCGACCAAATAGCCGGTAATGCGGCGGATGCGCTCAAAATGAACTTCTTCCTCCTGCCTGCCGCACTGCGGGCAGACATCCCCGATAATGCCATTATACCCGCATACCGGGTCGCGGTCAACCGGGTGATTGATCGAGCCGTAACCAATGCCCGCATCATGCATCGCACGCACGACCGCCTCGAATGCGTCGAGGTTCTTCGTCGGGTCGCCGTCCATCTCGATGTAGGAGATGTGTCCCGCGTTCGTCAGCGCATGGTACGGCGCTTCCAGACGAATCTTGTCAAACGCGCTGATCGGATAATACACCGGGATGTGGAAGCTGTTGGTGTAATACTCGCGATCCGTAACGCCCTCGATCTTGCCGTAACGCTTCTGATCGATCTTGACGAATCGTCCGGACAGACCCTCTGCCGGGGTCGCCAGCAGCGTGTAATTCAGCTTCTTTTCCTCGCTGCGGGCGTCGCAGCGCTCACGCATATGCCCGATGATCTTCAGTCCCAGCTGCTGAGCGCGTTCGCTCTGACCGTGATGCTCACCGATCAGCGCAACCAGCGTCTCCGCCAGACCGATGAAGCCGACGGACAGCGTGCCGTGCTTGAGCACCTCGCGCACCTCGTCGTCCCAGCTGAGCTTCTCGCTGTCCAGCCAGACGCCTTCGCCCATCAGGAACGGATAGTTGCGCACCTTTTTGCGTGCCTGAATCTCAAAGCGTTCGTCCAGCTGCTCAAAGACCAGATCCATGCGCTCATCCAGCATCTCAAAGAACTTGTCAATATCGCCATGGCTTTCGATGGCGATGCGCGGCAGGTTGATGGACGTAAAGGACAGGTTGCCGCGGCGGTTGCAAACCTCACGCGTCGGGTCGTATACGTTGCCGATCACGCGGGTGCGGCAGCCCATGTAGGCGATCTCCGTTTCATGGTGACCGGGCTTGTAATACTTGAGGTTGAACGGCGCATCCACGAACGAGAAATTCGGGAACAGGCGCTTGGCGCTCACGCGGATCGCCAGCCGGAAGAGGTCGTAGTTCGGGTCGCCGGGGTTGTAGCTCACGCCTTCCTTGACGCGGAAAATCTGGATCGGGAAAATCGGCGTTTCGCCGTTGCCCAGTCCGCTCTCCGTCGCCAGCAGCAGGTTGCGCATGACCATACGCGCCTCCGGAGAGGTATCCATGCCATAGTTGATGGAGGAGAACGGCGTCTGAGCGCCCGCACGGGAGTGCATCGTGTTCAGGTTGTGGATGAACGACTCCATCGCCTGATAGGTGCGGCGTTCGGTTTCGCGATAGCCGCGCTCGGTCGCGTAATGGATGATGCGCTCGGCGGTCGCTTCGTCGCTCATCGCCGTCAGGCGCTCGCGCAGGGCGTCGTCAAACTCCTTGTTCGGCTTGAGGGTCGGCTTCGCACCGATCTCGTTTCCGATCTGGCGGATGATATTTCGGGCTTCCTCGTTGGCTGCGTCGTGGTTCAGCAGCAGCTCAAGCGTCGCGCCGAGCGCTCGGCGATATTCCTTGACATAGGTCTTGGCGACGCCGGGCGCCATGTCATAATCAAAGCTGGCAATCGCCTGACCGCCGTGCTGATCGTTCTGGTTGCTCTGAATCGCGATGCAGGCGAGCGCGGAATAGCTGCCGATGTCCTGCGGCTCGCGCAGCACGCCGTGACCCGTGGAGAAGCCGCCCTTGAACAGCTGCGTCAGGTCAATCTGCGTGCAGGTCGTCGTCAGCGTCAAAAAGTCAAGGTCGTGGATGTGGATGTCGCCCTCGCGATGCGCACGCGCATGCTCCGGGTTCAAAACATACATGTCATAGAACTGCTTGGCGCTCTCCGAACCGTACTTGAGCATCGTACCCATCGCGGTATCGCCATCGATATTCGCGTTTTCGCGCTTCACGTCGGATTCGGACGCATCCTTGAACGTGATATCCTCCAGAATGTGCATCAGGCGGGTCTTCGCCTCGCGGGTGCGGCTGCGCTCGGCGCGATAGAGAATATACGCCTTCGCGGTTTTGGCGTATCCTTCGGTGATGAGCGTCTGCTCGACCTGATCCTGAATATCCTCAACAGAAGGGATCTCCGCGCTCTCTCTGGCGTTCATCTCGCGGGTCACGATTCCGGCAAGACGCTTTGCCTCCTCATGCCCATTGCCGCTCTCCACGGCATCAAAGGCACGCTCAATCGCCGCCGCGATCTTTGCCTCATCGTAGACGACCTTGCGCCCGTCGCGTTTTGTGATATATTCCGGCATCGTCATTCTCTCCCCTGCTCTTGTTTATACATCGTTTTCCGTGCAGCTTCCGCCGCCCTGCGATACAGCCGTCAACGCAGTGATTTCCGTATTGCGAGCCCTTCGCCGCCCCGAAAAGCGTTCTACCATATCTTGTGCTAAAGCCTTGATAGCATACAGCATTTAGCAATCCGTGTCAATGCCGTACATTAAAGCGCGAATATGCAAAAAGCAAGGCGACATCATCATTCATGCCGCCTTGCCGCTAAAAAAATATGTTTTATCGGAACACCTGCGGCTGAGCCGCCTCTGCCTTTTCCGTCTGCTCGGCAGGCTTTTCGCCCTTGCCCAGCTCCATCAGAATCCGGATGGCTTCCGCCGCCGTATCCTGATTCTGCGAATAGATCGGAATGCACAGCACGCTGCCCTTCGCATCGTTGTAATAAGCCGTCCTCAAGCCGTACAGCTGATCGGCAGGCACCGCATAGATTCCCGTCGTGCCGTCCAGCTTTTCCATCGTGCATGCGCTCAGGTCAAGCCCGCTGACATCGATGACGCCGCTCTCGATATACGCGGTCAAATCGACAAGCGCGTCCTCGGGACCGTCCGCCACAATCTTGAGCATTTCATCATACGGGATCAGGAATACATCGCCCTGCTGCGCCGCCACATAGGTCGAAAACTGCATCGGCGCATAGATATTGCTGCTGTCCGTCAGGTCGATATTCTGCACAAACAGCGCTTCCTGCTCGGGACGCGCTTCCTTGATTCGCGCCCAGAGATCCGCCTGCATCGTCTCCGCATCGGTATAATCATTCAGCACATATACGGTCAGCTGCCTGTCTGCGGGCGGCTCATATCTCGTCGCCGTAAAAACAAGGCTGACCCCCATCACGCTCAGCACAGCTGTCAGCGCATACTTCCACCAGCTGTATGCAAAATGGTTTTTGAGTCTTTTTTTCGTGATCCGGTTATCCGCCATAGCTCCACTCTTCTCGTCTGTATTTGCCCTTCATCATACACCCGACGAGCCAAATTTGCAAGCGGATCCTCCGGTCAGTCAGCCGCCGAGCCGGGCGCAGCTCTCCCGCTCAATGATCCTGTGCGGGATGATGCTCTTGGTCGCCATCAGGGTCGGATGATTGATGTGGTTGACCAGCTGACTGGCGGCTTCAAACCCAAGCTGGAAGGAGTTGAGATCCACCGAGGTCAGCCGCGGCGAGGTCAGCCGCGCAAACAGTGAATTATTAAAGGAAACGATGGACAGATCACGCGGAATGGATATTTCCCTGAGCGTGCAGAGCCTCTCCAGCGTCATCGCGAGGATATCGTCGCTGACGACGATGGCGGTCGGGCGGTCTTCCCGCTCGATGAGCGCATGCAGCGCGGCATCCTGCATATCCAGCGCATGCATCTCGATGCAGTCCTCCGCGTGGAACGGAAGCCCCTCTGCCGCCATGGCAGCCTGATAGCCGCGCTTGCGGTCAGCCGTAAACATATAGGCGTTGTCGCTGCCCAGATAGGCGATGCGGCGATGCCCCAGCCGGATGAGATACTCCGTCGCTTCCTGTCCGGCGAGGAAATTGTCGTTGTCGATGTAGACCGTCTGATTGGCGTAAGCATAGGCTTTTCCGATCAATACATAAATCTGCTTTTCTTTGTATAAATAATCTATGACCGTATCGCCGAGGCGGGAATAGAGCAGAATAAAGGAGTCCGCCCGCCCCGTGTCGATCAGCATCTTCACCGCGTCGAGGATCTCGTCGTTGTCCTGTCCGGTGACAATGGTGCTGACATACTGATGTGCGTTGCAGAACTGATTGATTCCGCGAATCATTTCCAGATAAAAGGGATTTTCATAAACCTCGCGTGCGGACGGTGGCAAAATGACGCCGATGGTGCGCACGCCGACGTTTTCCCCCGCCGCGGCGCCCATCTGATAGCCCAGCTGCCGGGCAGCGCAGCGCACGCGTTCCTTGGTTTCTTCGCTGATCGACGGATTATTTCGATATGTTCTGGACACGGTAGATGGCGAAACGCCCGCCAGTGCCGCCACGTCCTTGATGGTTACAGCCACGGAAACCGCTCCTTTGTGTTCTTGATGCGTCCGCGCAGGAAGCCCCTCCTTTGCGGCTTTTGATTATTGTATAATCATTAAGCCGCAAAGTCAACGCCCGCGAAACAATTTACGCAAATTTTTCGCATTGTTTTGCACGATTTCGCGTTTTTCTTCCTCGTCTCCCCCTCTTTCGGTGTCATAACCGCATGATACATCGGATTAAATTTAGTTTTCGGCTGCAAATTTAACAAAAAACCTCTTGCATTCATCGGATATTTGGTCTATAATGAGCGCAAGCGAGTTGCACAAGGGTTTTCATTCACATGGCTGCCATGCATGAAGCCGTGCGCTTGCAGTGATTCCGTATGTTTGAAGCGGGAGGACGCTTCGACCATAAATTTTTCTACTTCATGAAAGGGGATACTATTATGAAGAAAATCGTCGCTCTGGTTCTGGTTGCGTGCCTGTGCCTTGCTCTGGCTATGGTTGCCTCCGCTGAAGGTTCGGTCTACTACCTGAACTTCAAGCCCGAGCAGGATGCCCAGTGGCAGGAGCTTGCCAAGATCTATACCGAGCAGACCGGCGTACCGGTAACGGTCGTGACCGCTGCTTCCGGCAACTACGAAACGACGCTGATGAGCGAAATCGAAAAGAGCGACCCGCCGACGCTGTTCCAGGTCAACGGTCCGGTCGGTCTGGCGAACTGGAAAGACTACTGCTATGACCTCAAGGATGCGGACATCACCAAGCATCTGACCTCCGATTCCTTCGCGCTGAAGGAAGGCGACACGGTCTACGGCGTGGCGTACGTCATCGAGACCTACGGTCTGATTGCCAACACCAAGCTGCTCGAAAAGGCTGGCTACAAGGCTTCCGACATCACCAACTTCGAAACCCTGAAGAAGGTTGCGGACGACATCCAGGCTCGCAAGGACGAGCTGGGCGTTGACGGTGCTTTCACCTCCGCCGGCATGGACGGTTCTTCCGACTGGCGCTTCAAGACCCACCTCGCCAACATGCCGATCTACTACGAGTACAAGGCTCGTGACATCGGCTCCACTGACGCGATCGAAGGTCTGTATCTGGACAACTACAAGAAGATTTGGGATCTGTACATCACCGATTCCACCTGCGACCCGAAGCTGCTGGCGAGCAAGACCGGCAACGACGCTGTCGCTGAGTTCGTCGGCGAAAAGGCTGTGTTCTATCAGAACGGCACCTGGGCTTGGAACGACGTTTCTTCCCTCGGCGCTGAGAACCTGACCATGCTGCCGATCTACATCGGTGCTGAAGGCGAAGAGAACCAGGGTCTGTGCACCGGCACTGAGAACTACTGGTGCGTCAACAACACTGCGAAGCAGGAAGACATCGACGCGACCCTCGCGTTCATGAACTGGGTCATCACCTCCGACGAAGGCCGCAAGAGCATGTCTCAGGACATGGGCTTCGTCGCTCCGTTTGACACCTTCACCGGCGAATATCAGTCCGCGAACCCGTTCGTGCAGATTGACGCGCAGTACACCGCCGAGGGCAAGATCCCGGTGAGCTGGAACTTCGCGACCATCCCGTCCGAAGAGTGGAAGAACGGCGTCGGCTCCGCGCTGACCGCTTATGCTGCCGGCACCGGCGACTGGGACGCTGTGAAGACCGCGTTCGTAGATGGCTGGGCAACCGAATATAAGCTGAGCCACTAATCTCTCTGACGCCAAAAGGGGCGGGCAATGCGCCCTCCCCTTTTTCTAGTTCTGTACACGCAGACGGTTTAAACTCCCTATGATGGAAAAACAGCTGCCCTAAAGGGCAGTCTGCAAAGATGCACGAGGATGAACGCTCGGGCTTTGACAAAAACTGATTCCCTCGTTTTCCCCGCGCTCCTTTGCAGACTGCCCCATTCCCTCGTCCGAAAGGATCGAAGAAATATGGAAAAATCAATCAAAAAGTATTGGCCCTTGTTCCTTCTGCCGACCTTGGCGGCATTCGCCATCGGCTTCATCTTCCCCTTCCTGTGGGGTATTTTCCTCTCCTTCCATAAGTTCACGACCATCAGCAAGACGACGTTCGTCGGGCTGGATAACTTCATCAAGGTTTTCCAGGACAGCACGTTCACCTCTGCTTTCTGGTTCACCGCGAAGTTCACCATCGTTTCGACCATCCTCATCAACATCATCGCCTTTGCCATCGCGCTGGCGCTGACCCGCGGGCTGAAAGGCACGAATATCTTCCGAACCGTGTTCTTCCTGCCGAACCTCATCGGCGGCATCGTGCTGGGCTATATCTGGCAGATTCTGCTCAACGGCATTCTGACCAACCTCGGCAAGCCGCTGCTTGCGCTGGATGCCACCTACGGCTTCTGGGGACTCATCATCCTGATGTGCTGGCAGCAGATCGGCTATATGATGATTATCTACATCGCCGGTTTGCAGAACGTGCCGGGCGATTTGCTGGAAGCCGCCGCAATCGACGGCGCGACCGGTGCGCAGGCTCTTTTCAAGGTCAAGCTGCCGATGGTCATGCCTTCGATCACCATCTGCTCCTTCCTGACGCTGACCAACTCCTTCAAGCTCTTTGACCAGAACCTCTCGCTGACCGCCGGCGAACCCGCCAAGGCAAGCCAGATGCTCGCGCTGAATATCTACGATACCTTCTATCAGCGCAGCGGCGCACAGTGGAAGGGCATCGGTCAGGCGAAGGCAGTCGTCTTCTTCCTGCTGGTCATCGTGATTGCGCTCATTCAACTCTACTTTACCCGCCGCAAGGAGGTGCAGCAGTAATGGCTAAAAAGTATCATGACGGTGCTGTTTCCGGCACCCGCCGCATCGCGGACATCGCACTGACCGTTCTGCTCGCCGTGCTCTGCGTCTTCTGGATGTATCCGGTCATCCTCATCCTCATCAACTCGCTGAAGGATGAGCTTGCCATCTCCACCGCGACCGTCTTTGAATTCCCGACCGTGCAAACCTTTGCCGGTCTGCACAATTACGTCCACGGCATCACGCAGATGAACTTCCTCAGCTCCTTCGGCTACTCCGCGATTATCACCATCTCGTCCGTCGTGCTGATTCTGCTGTGCTGCTCGATGTGCGGCTGGTATATCACCCGCGTGACCTCCGCCATCTCCAAGGCGATGTATCTGCTGTGCGTGTTCTCGATGGTCGTCCCCTTCCAGATGGTCATGTTCACGCTTTCCAAAACAGCAGATACGCTCAAGCTGAATATGCCGTTCAACATCTGCATCATCTACCTTGGCTTCGGCGCGGGTCTGGCTGTGTTCATGTTCACGGGCTTCATGAAGTCCGTTCCGATTGCCATCGAGGAAGCCGCGATGATTGACGGCTGCAATCCGCCGCAAATCTTCTTCAAAATCGTCTTCCCGATTCTCAAGCCGACCATGATTTCCACCGCGATTCTGGAAACGATGTGGGTCTGGAATGACTACCTCCTGCCGACGCTGGTTCTGGATATCAAGAAATACCGCACCATCCCGATGGCGATTCAGTATTTCCGCGGAAGCTACGGGCGCGTTGAGATGGGTCCGATGATGGCGTGCATCATGATTACCGTTCTGCCGATTATCATCATGTACCTCATCTGCCAGAAGTACATCATCGACGGCGTCATCGCCGGTGCGGTGAAGGGATAAGGGGAACGATTGGGGTTTTGCCCCAACCCCCACCAAGAACCTGAGGTTCTTGGATTTCCCACTACGCTGTCGCTTTGCGACAGCTGAGGAAAAAAACTTCTTCAAACCGCCCCATCGTTACCCCATCATCGCGAAGCGCATAAAAAACCGTCAGGGAGCATAGCGTCACCTGACGGAGCTGTCCGCAAAACTGCAAACGAATCCCCTGACTCGCTTTTCTTTTCAAAAAAACGGGTCAGGGGATTTTATCATTGTGTCAGTTCGATCGTTATCGCTTCTTCCGTGCGGATTTCTTCCTCTTTTCCATCTTCGCTATAATAAACAGGAATCCACTCCAGTTTCAGCGGCACGTTTTCCGGACGTGCATACTCCATTTCCATCGTGTAATCTGTCGTTTCCAAGCCCTCATCCATTCCCAAAACTGCGCTGAGTTCTTTTCCATCCGCATAAACAGCTCCGCCAATCAGTTCGCCGCCTTTTGCTTTTTCCGTGCCAATCAAATGTCCATCTCTGCTCTTCATGTTGACTTTAACTCGAATCTTTACATCCGTAAGTGTCACATCCAGTGCAGCATCATAGGTTTCAAAGGTCTTTTCCACATGCCAAGTCTGAATCTGTTCATTTTCGTTAATCGGCACATGAACGCATATCCTTTCTTCCGTTCTCCCGCCATTGCTGTAATAACCATGTTCACCATCAAAGAAATAATAACCTATCCCGTTATACAATATGAATTCAACAGAAATTTCCTTTTCCTGCGCTAACCCTTCGGGCAATTCAATCTCCTTCATTCCAATCACCGTGCCATCTTCCCGAATCGTCTCTTCGCCCGCAAGAATATTCAGATATTCGTCCGTTCCAGCCAGATACACGCTATCTCCTAAATACTTATCATATCGAATTGCTCCCACTCCACCATTCCGAACGCCCTCTTTACGCATTTTCCGAACAAATTCATCATACGTCGTATTTTCCGAATCTAATTGCATAAAATCATCTGCTTTTTCCATCCCTGCACGTTCTTCCTCCGTCGGCGTCCAGCTGTAATCAACGGTCGATTGCATGCCCGATGCTTCATAGGAAAGGAACAGGCTGTTTCCATCCACATACGCTTGCGCCAGTTTAAACGTGACCTTCTGTCCGTCGTCATTTTTTGCCGCCGTCTGAACCGCGCCGACCTCCACGCTCTTTTCATCAAGCGTCTGATACAGCTGTGCATAACCCTTGTCTTTCGTCTGTTCTGCCATCTTGCCGAACACGCCCATGCCGACGGCAACCGCCGCGCAGGTCAACGCCAGAATCATCAGGATTGCCATCGCCAAGCTCATGGACAACTTCTTTTTCACTTGAGTTTCCTCCCTTTCGTCTTCGGGAAGCATGCGAATCGTCGTGCGGATGGCTTCATCAAATTCCGCATTCTGCGGCGGATACATCGCCCGCAATTCTCTTTGACTGGGCATTTTAAACCGTTTCATCGTTCCGCCTCCTCTTCCAGCATGTCCCGAAGCAGCCGCCTTGCCCGAAAAAGCCGACTGGTGATTTGCGGCAGGCTTACGCCCAGCGTTCCCGCGATTTCACGGAGCTTGTAACCCTCCATGTAGTGCAGCAGCAGCGGAATGCGCATTTCCTCCGGCAAACATTCTATCGCGTCACGCAGTACGCTGTCCGGCTGCTGGTCTCTCGCCTCCGGCATCTCCTCCATAGGAATCATTTTCTGCCGCATGCGCTGGATATCCCTGCAAGCATTGATGACCGTGCGCGTCAGATAGGGCTTGAGCCGCGCAAATTCCACGCTTTCCCTATGCGCCCAGACGGACAGCAACGCCTGCTGAACCGCGTCCTGCGCATCCTGTTCGTTGTGTACGATGGAATACGCAATGCGCCTGAGCGACGGCGCAAGCCTCTCCGCTTCCTCGCCGTATTGCTTTTTCGTCATATGATTTCCTCCAACCGGTTCTCTCTCGAAGGTCCTTCACTTGTTATACGGACAAATACAGACTTTTCTTGCACCAAAAAGAAAAAAACTGCCTTGACGAGCGGCTCCGGGCAGGTTTTAAAAATCCCCCTCCGCTTCCCACAGAAATAGAAAGCGAAGGGGGATTTCTCTGTTTCAGCATGCGGCGCACCGGAAAAACGCCCGGTTTTTGCCTCAAGCTCCTTCTCCGTTTTGCGCCAACCGATGATTCCGCCAAAGAACATTATGCTTTTCCGATGAAAGCGGCAATCTTCTCGGCGTCCTTCATGCCCTTATCATACATCTTCTGCAATTTTTCATGGCTCTTGCTGAGCGTGGACAGCCCGCAGATATCGTCCGGCGCGACGATGAGCAGCTTGCCGATTTTCTGATATTCCTCCGCAATCTCCACGCCGTCGTTATAGGCGCGGTAGCGGTCAAGCAGGCGTTCCGCCGCCTTCGGATATGTCCGTGCGAGCAGACGCGCAGGCGCAACGTCCTTCTTCTGTTCGCGCTTTTGGTTGACCGGGCGCGTCAGAATCAGCACAACCTTGTCGCATCCATCCTCAAACGCCTTCAGCACCGGCACAGGATCGGACACGCCGCCGTCCAGACACGGAATCCTCTCCACCATATACGGCTTACAGAACACCGGCAGGGCGCAGGAGCCCTTGAATATGTCATAATGATCCTGACTCAGGCAGCTCTTGCTGAAATACACCGTCTGACCCGTCCGCGCATCGCATGCGCCGACATAAAACTCCGCCGGATTGTTCTTCAGCGTCTCAAAGTCAATCGGGTTTTCGCCGTCGCTGTTGGAAAGCGTTCCGTACACATAATCCAGATCGACATAGTTTCGCGTCTTGAGCCAGTTCTCCAAGCTCGCGTATTCCTTGCGGAACACATAGTCCATATAGAAGGTATAATTCCGTCCGCGCTGCTTCGCCAGATAAGAAGCCAGATTCGCGCTGCCTGCGGAAATACCGATGCAGTAATCAAAGTTCACACCGTGGTCGAGGCACCAGTCAAAAACGCCCGCGCCATAAATATCGCGAAAGCCTCCGCCCACGTCGATCACGCCAAGTTTCATACAACCTCCTTGGGGACTCCGTCCCCTGCCCAAGCGCGTTCCACCCGCCCTTTGAAAACCTGCGGGGTAAAGTCAATGTCTACATGATGATTATACGTCAAGTGCATTTTCTTGTCAAAGCCCTGATATGCAGGATGAAAGGGGACTTCGTTTTCTTTCAGGAAGCAATTTCCCCGAAAGCACTAAGCGGGCTGAGCCCGCCTTCACCTCCGCCGAAGTTTGCCACACATCGGAGTCCTGCTCACGCGGGCGATTTTGCGCAATTTCCTATACGTTAAAGAAAAGGCGCGGAGCCAAGCCCCGCGCCCCAGCGGATAAACCGCATCAAATTGCGTTGTATTCCTTCAGGAACTTCTCGATATCCGTTCCCTGAATCTTCTTGAGCACCTCTTTCAGCGCGATGCGCTCGATGAACGGCAGATCCATATCGGTGATCTTCTTGCCGTCGCGCAGCTGCACGGTCGCGTTGATGAGGTCGCGCAGGTCATAGGTGCTGCCCCAAACCTCCGGAACGCCGCGATCCACGTTCAGCAGGGTGTAAACCGACTCCATGCCGGTACGCATGGAATACTCGGTCGTGAAGATGGTGTCGCGAGGCGTCTCGGCGAACTGACCGATGAACGCGAAGTTCACAGCACCCTTCGGCACGACATCCGGACGGTCGCCCTTGGCACGCGGCATGAAGAACGCATCGATGTACGGCATCATGACCGGCACGGTGTTCGCGCTGTTCTCTGCCAGCTCCTCGATCTGATCCTCCGGCACGCCGATGTGGTACAGCCACTCCATGCAGATTTCCTTGCCGGTGCAGTCACGCATGGGCTTCTTGATGTAGTCGCCCGGCTTATCGGTGAACAGCGCATACACCCAGACGCACAGCTGGTTCTTCGGCTGGTCATGGAACTGCTGCTGACGGTTCAGCGTCCAGCTCATCAGCCAGCTGGAATCCTTCACGGTGACGATACCGCCGGTGACGGTATGACCGGTGAACGGGTCGCGCTTGCAGATATTCTGGATGTACGGCGGAATCTTGTCGTCCAGCGTGGTGATGGTCGCGCTCTCCCAGTTGGTCTGCTCCGCGTCGTAGATGAACTTATTCGGATGACCGAAGCTCTCGTCCTGCGCCGCGATTCTCTTCCAGAGATCCCAGCCGTTGCCCGGCTTCAATTCCGGATCGAACTTCGCCGCTTCATTCTGGCTGCCGATGGAGCTGTTTTCCACGCAGCCGCCATTGGTGATGAACAGCAGGTCGTTCTCGGTCAGGTTGATGGTGTTCTGCTCGCCGTTGCTCTCCACCACGATGCTGCTCGCCATCTTGCGCTCGCCCCTGATATCGAACTTCACATCCACGACCTTCGTGTTGTAGAAGAACTGGACGCCATGCTTCTTGAGGTAGCTGGTCATCGGCAGGATGATGGACTCATACTGGTTATAGCGGGTGAAGCGCAGCGCCTTGAAGTCCGGCAGACCGCCGATATGATGGATATAACGCTTGATGTAGATTTTCATCTCCAGCGCACTGTGCCAGTTCTCGAAAGCGAACATCGTGCGCCAGTAGAGCCAGAAGTTGGAGTTGAACACTTCATCATCGAAGAAATCGGTGATGCGCTTATCCTGAAGCTGCTCATCCGGCGTGAAGAACAGGTGCATGATCTCCATCGCGCCCTTATCGCTGATGGCGAACTTGCCGTCGGTATGAGCGTCTTCGCCGCGGTTGACCGTTGCGCGGCACAAGGAGGAATTCGGGTCTTCCTTATTCAGCCAGTAGTATTCATCCAGCACGCTCTGACCCTCATGCTCAAGGGACGGGATATCGTGCAGCAGATCCCACATGACCTCAAAATGGTTATCCATCTCACGGCCGCCGCGCATCACATAGCCGACGTCCATCTTACGACCGTCGCAGGCGCCGCCGGCGACCGGATCTTTTTCAAAAATATGAATATGCTCGCCCTTCATCTGACCGTCGCGAACCAGATAGCACGCCGCAGTCAGCGCCGCAAGACCGGAACCGATGATATATGCGGACTTGCTGTCCACGCCTTCCGGCTTCTTGGGATGAGAGAACGCTTCATAGTTGCCGCTGCTGTAATACATAACCGAAACCTCCTTAAATTTCAAGGCGATGTATCCGGGGGAACGATTACCCAGCCGGTTGTCTGCATCGCTCATTTCCTTTTGATGGTGTTATTGTACCAACTTCCTCTATCTTTTAAAACGGGCAGAAAAAAAGCCGTGTCCGTTTTTCAGACACAGCTTTTGATTTGGAGAAATTTTGGACACTCCGCGAAAAATGTGGGAGTGGGACGATAGGGGACGGGGGGATACGTTGGGGCTTTGCCCCAAACCCCAGAAGGGAACTGAGTTCCCTTCACCCTCCACATGACTTCGCGGCATGCCGCAAAGTGGGAAATTCAAGAGTATCAGATTTTGACGGGGCTTTGCAAAGCGCGGAAGGGGGAACCGAGGGACGTTAGGGTTTCACCCCAAACCCCAGAAGGGAACTGAGTTCTCTTCACTCTCCACATGGCTTCGCGGCATGCCGCGAAGCGGAAGTGGGAAATCCAAGAACCTCAGGTTCTTGGCGGGGCTTGGGGCAGCGCCCCAAACGTTCCCCTCCCCCCGTTATCCCTTCCGTACCTTGCGGAATAGCCCGCGGTTCGTCGTGCGCCGCGCCAGCGCGTTGCCAAGACTCTGTAAAATAAAGACAATGACCAGCAGCACCACCACGCAGACGTTGACAATGTCCGGATGGTTCTGGTTCTGCCCGTAGTTGATGGCAAAACTGCCGATGCCGCCCGCGCCGACAGCCCCCGCCATCGTCGTCAGACCGATCAGACTGATGGCTGTAACCGTCGTCACGCGAATCAATTCCGGAACCGCTTCATGCAGATATACGCGGAAAATCAGCCCCAGCGTGCCGGAACCCATGCTGCGTGCCGCTTCCACCTTGCCCTCGTCCACACCCGCAAGCGCGACTTCAACCTGACGCGTATAGAACGGCACCGTGCCGAAAACCAGCGGCAGAATCGCGCCCTTGACGCCAATCGCCGTGCCCACCACGGCACGCGTCAGCGGAATCAGGAAGATGAGCAGGATGATGAACGGAATGGAGCGGAATACGTTGATGAGGATGTTCGCAATCTGATAGACGATGATGTTCTCCCGAACGCCGCCCTTGCGCGTGATGACCAGCAGCACGCCGAAGAACATGCCGATGACAAACGCAAGAATGCCCGCCTTGGCGAACATCTCAAACGTCGCCTGAAAGCTGGTAAAGAATCTGTCCCGATACGCATACAGGTTCGGGGCAACCTGCTTGATCAACTGCTCAAACGCTTCCATCTGCAATGACCTCCGTATACACATGATTTTCGTTCAGGTATTGCAGCGCAGACTGCACCTGTTCTTCCCTGCCGCCCAGCAGCGCGATGACGCCGCCGAGGGGATTATCCTCCAGCACCTCGACGTTCGCCAAAACAATATTGACGTCCACGCCAAAGTCGCGGGAAATGGTCGAAATGACATGCTCACCGACGCATTCGCGGTGGAACGTCAGCCGAACGAGCTTCTCATGGGCATCCGGCTTGACCAGCGGGCTTCCTTCTTCCATCAGCTTATGAACCTTGCTGAGCGCGGACGCGGAGGAAACAAACTTGCGCGTGATCGCCGCACGCGGATGCGCAAAGATGTCGTATACGTCGCCTTCTTCAACTACGCGCCCGTTCTCCATCACCGCAACGCGGTTGCAGATGGACTTGATGACCGCCATCTCGTGCGTAATCAGAACGATGGTCAAGCCGAGCTTGCGGTTCAGGTCGCGCAGCAGGTTGAGAATCGCTTCCGTCGCGTCCGGATCGAGTGCGCTCGTCGCCTCGTCGGAGAGCAGAACCTTCGGGCGGTTCGCCAGTGCGCGGGCGATTGCCACGCGCTGCTTCTGTCCGCCGGAAAGCTGAGAGGGATAGACATTCGCCTTCTCGCGCAGATCGACCAGATCCAGCAGTTCAAAAACGCGGGCGGAGATCTCTTCCTTCTTCATGCCGGTGTATTGCAGCGGATAGGCGATGTTTTCAAAGACGGTCGAGCGATCCAGCAGGTTGAAGTGCTGAAAGATCATGCCGATGCTCCTGCGCATCGCGCCGAGCTTCTTCTCCGTCATCTTCCTGCCCTGCGCATCGTATGCACAGCCGTTTTTCAGCGTGATGTCGCCGGAATCGCCGATGTTCAGCGTGCCGTTGTCCGGCGTTTCCAGCAGATTCAGACAGCGCACCAGCGTCGATTTGCCCGCACCGGAATAGCCGATGATGCCGTAAATCATGCCGTCCTCGATTTCAAGGCTGACATTGTCCAGCGCGGTCACGTCGCCGCTCTTCAGGTGGAACACCTTGTTCATGTTCCCGATTTTAATCATGGGGCGATCCCTCTTTCTTCTTTCAATCAGACAGGAAAAGCCGGTACCGCCGTTTTGCGGGCAGTACCGGTCGAAAGGACACGCGCTTACTTGGCTTCTCCGGCTGCTTCCTTGATGGCGTCCACGGAGTCATACTTCTGGGAGTACAGACCCAGCGGAGCAATCAGCGTGTCGCCGATAACCGTCAGGTCATAGCCGTTGACCGCCGCATCGTTGTTCAGGTAAGCCTTGTGCTGGAAGGCGTTCAGGTCGATCTCGCCGCTGTTGAGCGCTTCGTTCGGCAGGTTGTAGGCGTCAAACTCCACCAGCTCGATGTAGATGTTTGCGCCCTCGTCGTCCAGAACCTTCTGAACCGCACGCCACTGGTCGTTGTTCGCGCCGCAGACGCCAACCTTCACAACCGTCTTGTCCTTCTTGGAGGACTGATAGCCGACCAATTCCGCCACGTTGTCCTCGGTCACGGTGAACTCGGCATCCGCGTCATACTCAAACGCCGGGTAGAACGTCTCGTGATAATTCACCAGCAGGAACTCCGCAACCAGCTGCGTGTGATACGCATCGACGATGGTCTTGTAGGTTTCGTTGTCCTTGTCCGCCGTGCGGGCAACGATGATGTTGACATACGGATTATCGCCGTTCTCGTCCTGCTTCTCGATGAGCAGCGCGTCGCGGGAGGGAACCAGACCGTACGGCACGGCGTATGTGCCGTTGATGGTGGACGCCGCAAAATCGCCCAGCGTAGAGGGCAGCGTGTTCGCCGCTACCGGGGTCACTTCGATGTTGTAGAGATACTTGGTGATGTCCTTGATTTCAGGGGTGTAGCCCGCCGCCGGATCCACCTCGATCAAGCCCGCGCTTTCCAGCAGCTTGATGCCGCGGGAGAGGTTCGTGCCGTCGTCCGGCACGCCGATCTGAAGGGTATCTGCCAGCGCGGCGGCAGAGGTGAGGGTCAGGGCGGCAGTTGCGGCAAAGGCAACGATCTTCTTGGCAATGTTCTTCATAAATGTGAATCTCCTTTTTGCTTTTTGTTTTTCCGAACGCCTTCCGCCATGGGGTCGGCGCCGAAAACCAGTATGTTATCGTCGGCGACGCTGTGCGCATCCAGCCGGCTGATTGGTTTAAACCCTTGTTTGTGGATGAAAAGCCAACCGCTCAGCACATTCGGTTGTTGCTCCCGCCCGGATGAAACATCATGCTCAAACCCTCCCGTTTGGTGTTCGGTGATTGTTTTCCGATCCGATGGGTGTATTATACGAGAGATTGTACTCAAGGTCAAATCCCCATTTCCTGCCGCCAGTCATAGTCATAGCCTATGACAGCGTCCATCATTTCGGATAAAGCAATATAAGAGAATCGTTTAAGCCCTCCGCAAAGCAAAGACAGAAATCCGGTTCGGGAATTCTCCCGTTAAAGCCCGCCTGTCTGCGCACCTCAACCCCTTGCGCACGCGGGCGATTTCGCAATGATCCATATATCAAAAAAGCGGGCTGAGCCCGCCTTCACCTCCGCCGAAGTCGCCACGCATCAAAGTCTTGCTCACGCGGGCGATTTCATGCAATTTCCTATACGTCAAAAAAGGCTATCCTCCCTTCAAAAAGGAGAATAGCCTCTGTTTGATTCCGTTTTTTCTTAGTCGTCCGCAGAAACCACGGCTTCTGCCTTCGGCTGAATGTCGCCCGCTTCCGTCAGCGCGATACGCGTCAGCGCCGGGCCGACCAGCTCGTAAATCAGCACGCCGAAGAGAACGATGTTGCGCACCATCGCGCCGTCCGCGCCCAGCGTCTGCGCAACCGTCACCGACATGCCCAGCGCAACGCCCGCCTGCGGCAGCAGCGTGATGCCCAGCCATTTCTGAACCTGCGGCGGGCACTTCATGAACTTCGCGCTCATGCTCGCGCCGAACCACTTGCCGAAGGAACGCGCAAGGATGTACGCCGCGCCGATGATCACCACCGACATATTCGAGAAGACGTTCAGTTCCAGCTCCGCGCCGCTCAGCACGAAGAACAGGATGTACAGCGGCGCCGTCCAGCGATCCGTCTTATCCATGATTTCCGCCGAGAAATCGCACACATTGCAGAATACCGTACCCAGCATCATGCAGACCAGCAGGCTGGAGAAGCCGATCTTCACGCCGCCCACCTCAAACTCCATCATCGACAGCGCAACCGTCAGAATGACGAACGTGATGGACAGGGACAGACGCTTGCTGTTGGATTTGAAGTATTTTTCCGCCGCGGAGAAGATGCTGCCCATCACAAAGCCGAGAACGATGGACATGACGATCTCAAGAATCGGCTCGACGAGGATGCTCGTCAGGTCGTAATGACCGAAGTTAATGGCTTTCGCCACGCCGAAGCTGATGGCGAAGACCACCAGACCCACTGCGTCATCCAGCGCAACAATCGGCAGCAGCAGGTCGGTCAATTCGCCCTTTGCCTTATACTGGCGCACGACCATCAGCGTCGCGGCAGGCGCCGTTGCCGTTGCAATCGCGCCCAGCACAATCGCGTCCGCGATGGACATCGCATCGCCCAGAACGAAGTAATGCAGTCCAATCAACACCACGTCAACGACCAGCGTTGCCGTCACAGCCTGAAAAATGCCGATGACCGTCGCCTGCTTGCCCGTTTGACGGAGCTGCGACAGGCGGAATTCGTTGCCGATGGCGAAGGCGATGAAGCCCAGCGCCACATCGTTGAACAGGCTCAGTGTCTTGACGTCGCCGGTCGTCGGGAATCCAAGACCCTGAACGCCAAGGTGACCCAGGCAATACGGGCCGATGAGAATGCCCGCAATCAGATAGCCCGTAACCGCCGGAAGCTTCAGCGGCTTAACGAAACGAGAAACCAGCAGACCGGCACACAGCGCGATAGCAATGCTAAGAAGCGTTTCCATGATGATACCCTTTCTTTTGTTGCGCAGATTCTAGGGACTGTCAAGATTAAGCCGAACATTTCAAGAAACAAACATCTAAGTATTTGGGGATATGGGGCTTTGCCCCATCGCCCCACCAAAGGGCTTTCCGCTCGCCCTTTGGAAACCTTCGGGCGCAGATACTTCGTTTTATTCTTAAAATATCGGTATTGTTAGCCTGACAGCCCCGTTCCAAACCTGCATCAGTTGGTCGGTGATCCACCCGGCACTCTGCCGGTTTTCCTTTGCTCACAAAGAAATATTATATCACTGACCCGCCTTTAAAAACAGATGAAAAACTGCCTGAGTTTTGAAGGTTTTTCCGTTATTTTTGGGCGAATTTCTCATTTTTCCGCATGCATACAGCTTCGCTTCCATAACCATTCTGCATCCAAAACAGATTTCCTGATAAAGACCCGTTTTGTCTATTCCCCCCCATCTTCGCCTTGCGGCAGTTGAAACAGACGCCGCGCCTACGCAAAATGAAGCAAATACAAAAAATCCCCGAAGCCTTTTCAGACCTCGGGGATTGCTTACAGTCCTACCCTTTTACACATCCGCAGGATATACAGCGCCTTGGCGTTGTGCAGGGTTTCAAGCACGGCGCTGATTTTATCCGCCGCGCTGACCAATACGGTTTCCTTGTACCGGGGAAGCGCGATGTTCAGGGGAAACATATGCTTCTTGATGACATCGCGCTCGATGTCATTCAGTTCGAATTCCTTTTGTGCGTTTTGAAGTGCTTCTTTCGCGTGGGTAAAACCGTGCATCAGCCGCAGGTTGCCCGGATCATGCCAGTCATACATGAAAAAATCATGCAGCAGCGCCCCGCGCACCATGCTCCTTCTGTCCACGTTTACCCGCAGCCGATCCGCAAGCTCAAGCGCAAGATAGCTCACGGAAAGGCAGTGTTCGTACCGCGTCACCGCGCCGTGCTGGATGAACGTGCGAAGCGCCTGCATCTTGCCGCTCTTCAGCACGTCCTCACCCAATTCGCACATCTCGCGCAGCGTCGCGTCATCCGATTCGAGATAAAACGCCATTGGAATCGCCCTCTTTCAAATCAGCAAAGCTTACTGTCCAACCACCGTCAACAAATCGGCAAGGACGTCCGGCTTCATCAGCAGTGCCATCGAAATCTTCGTGCCAGCCGAAAGGACTTCGTTCTTGATCTTTTCAATCTCTTCGCCGCTGACATTCGTCACATCGATGGCTTGACCACCGGCAAACGCGATTTCCTCATATTCAACCTGCTCGAGCGTCACGTTCGCCGTCAGTTTTGCCCAGTCGGTCACAGCGAGGGAAACGTCCGCATTCGTGGTGAAGCTGTTTCCGTCCGTCACGGTCTTTCCCTCAAACGCAGTGACAGCGCTCTTGCTGTTCTCCCCGTCCTTGCGCAGACTCAGCCCCAGACTGCCCGTGAAGGCTTCGGTATCTTCGTTGTTATCGTTCTTTTCAACCGTGAAATTCGACGCGCCGTTGACGCCAAAGCCCACCGAGGAGCCGTCGGCAGTGTTGCACAGGTCGAGATAACCGTTGAGGCTGCTCTCGTTCATGCCGTACACATCCTGTCCGATCTTCGCGGTCAGGTCACCGACGAGGCGGTTGTCGTTGTAGAGCTGAAGCTCGCCGTGGCTGGTGGTCAGCGCCTGCTCGTTTTCGTCGTGCTTCACAGAGTAGTCGAACGTGCCTTCATACGGAAGCACCGTGGTAAACAGCGGCAGCGTCGCGTCAAGTCCAACCATCGAGCCGTAATCGTCATAGCTGACAATCAGGCTGAGAACGTTGTCCGTGCTGTTTTCCCAAACCTTGTCGGTGAACTTCACCAGCTTTTTGAACAGGTAGGATACATCGTCATAGGTACACAGTGCGCCGTCGTCCGCAATCGCGTGCGAGGGCTGCACCCAGTCCTGCGCCGGGTCGATGGTCTCATCCTTGAAAATGCTGTCGATCACCTGACGCATCTGATAGCGGGTCACGCCCTGCTCGGCGAGAACGTCGGCAAGCGCCTGCTGGAAAGCAGCCTGCTCGTCGCAGATCGTCGCGGTGATGTTCCAGAACAGGGTGTTGAACTCGTCCGCCGTGATCTTGCCGATCATGCGCTGCGCCACGGCGTCGCGGGTATCGGTCGCGTCGTAGTAGGTATCGTCAAAGGTATACAGTTCTCCGCTGTCCATCTGCGTCGCGGACGTCCAGCCCAGCAGATGGCTGAACACCAGAATGCTGATGTCCGACAGCGTGATCTGAAGCCGCTCCATCGCCGGATAGCTGGCGAATTCCGCGTCCTCAACGCTCTTGCCCGCAACGCCGCCGAAGAGATTGTCCAGCCCGTTTTGCGCCGCGGTCAGGCTCCCTGCCGGAAGCGCAAGCACCAGCTTGCCGGTGAGGTTGGTCATCAGCTGCACGGAACCATCCTCGTAGATCAGCGCATCGCCGGTCAGCAGCGTCACGTCGTCCAGCGTCACATCGGCGTGAATGCGTGCCGTTCCGAAATCGTCGTAGAAAGACATCTCAACCTGTGTCTTTTCCAGCAGGGACGCCAGCGCCTTCCATCGATCCGTATTGGCTTGATCGTCCAGCGCCATGCCCAGCGTGGCGCTCAGGTTGATCTGGTTGCCGCCGACATAGCCATCGGAGATGACGGTCGTCGTCAATTCGCCTGCGGTGTAATCGCTCTGCGCCAGCGTCGCAGCCGGCGTCATCAGCATCGCCGCGCTGAGCCCCATGGCTAAAATCCTGTTTTTCAAACTCATCTGTTTTCCTCCTTATAGCCCATCGGCTATCGCCTGCTTCGTTTTCTCGTCAAGCTGCGCATACAGCCGCGCACTCAACGTCTGAATGGCTGAGTCAAACGCCGCCTGAACTTCCTGCCCGTCGACAGGCTGCGCATCCGTTCCGACCGCTTTCGGCGCTTCCCCGCCGACCGTGACCGACAGCTTCATGCCGCCTTCAAGGAACGTATTGCTGTCCATGTCGATTTTAAGGCTCATTTCGTCCGTAAAGCTCTGCGTATCGCTCTCATCTTCCGTTGTCGTGATGCGCAGGATGTTCTTGTTCACCACGTCCACCTGATTGAGCCGCTGCATGCGCTTTCCGGGCGTGTTGTCCTTGTGCGCAAGCGTCGCCGTGACGGTGATCTTTTCGTTCAGCTTCTCTCCGTCCGCCGTCCAGTTGTTTTGGGTATTGACTTTGAGCGTCGTCCACACGGAATATCCGTCGATTTTGCCCGCCAGCTTGAATGCCGCCGCGACGCTCGCCGTCCCCTTGCGGTTTTTCTGCTCGGTTTCGCTCTTGCGCACTGCGCTGTAAGAGAGTTCCAGCCAGTTGTCGTCGTCCTTTTTGAGAACGAGTTCTGCGGCATCTTTCGGCGCTTTTCCACCCGGATGGCGGATAAATCCGGTGATTGTCCACGCTTCGCCGCCCATGCGGACGCTTCCGTCCACAAGGATTTTGGTCATCCGCTCGCCGTCGTCGCTCATCGTCCGCGAAACGGAGAAAGGACGCTCCACGATCATGCCCGGCAAAAGTCGCTCTCCCGCCTTGGCGTCTTCCAGCGTATCGGCGATCTCGGTCAGCGCCATGCGTTCCAAAATCGGCGTCGTCCGAATTTTTTCGGCAAAGTCAAGATTCGCTCTTTGCGCTTCGTCCGGCGTCGCCGCCAGACCCGTCAGCGCGGAAATATCCATCGTCTGCCCATCCAGCATCAGACGCGCCTGCGTATCATCCGCCGTCAGCGCGGCGCACATCAGCTCTTCGCCCTCGCGTGAAAGGGTCAGTTCGTCGGTTTCGCCGCCGCCCCGATAATTCAGGGTTGTGCCGTCCAAAAGCGTTTTGAATACGGATAGATTGCGTGCATAAAACGCATTTTCCACCGTCAGTGTCGCTTCCGCGCTGACCGCCTGCCCCTGCTTCATCCGCTCGTTCAGCTTGATCAAGCCGGGTGAAAAGCAGTCAACGCCGGGCAGTTCCTGTGCGCAGGCGCACGCCGCTGTCATGATGAGCAGCAGGAGCGCCGGCAGTATTCCAATCTTTTTCATACGTCCTCCTTATGGATTTGACGAATGAACCGTTTATTTTCTTCCCGAGTTGGATAAACGATTGCGGCTTTGCTCCGGGAAACCCGCACGGAAACGCTTTGCGCTCCTGTCTAAAGCTTCCGGATCAGCGCCTCAACGCAACCCGTTCATTCATCTCTTTCGGCGGGTTCGTCTTCCCAAACGGCGACTTCGCTGAGCGCCTGGCTGTCCAAAATCATCTTTCCCGCTTCCACGTCCACCTTGCGAACCACGCGCTTGAGCGCCGGAATCATCAATTCGCCGCGTGCCGTGTCGAATACATAGACATCGCATACGCTGTTCGGCTTGAGTACGTCGCGGAGCTTTCCGATTTTTTCGCCGTTTTCATCGATGGCTTCCAGTCCGATCAACTCGCATACGAAATTCTCGTCCTCGCCAAGCTTGATGGCGTGGGCGCGGTCGATATAGATTTCCACGCCGCGGAGCGCTTCCGCCGCATCGCGGTCATCCACGCCCTCCAGCTGCAAAAACGCAAAGCCATCGTAGCTTCTGCCTTTTTTGACGCCGCACGGGATGTACTGCCCGTTCTTTTTCAAAAATACGGTCTTCAGTCGTGCGTATCGGGTCATGTCCTCGGTCATCGCCCGCAGCTTTACCTCGCCGCGGATGCCCTGCGGACGCACGATCTCGCCGATCTGCAAATATTCCAGCTGCATATCCGTTTAACCTCCTGCCACATTTGGGGCGAATATACAACATGCCGCGCATTGCTGCGCGGCATGCTTATGCGTTTTCCTTTGGCGTTGCCAAACGCGGCATGCCTGCTTAGAGAATCTCGACAAAAACGGGCTTCTCGCTGCGTGCGGTTGCCGCCTTGACGACGGAACGGATGGACTTGGCGATGCGGCCCTGTTTGCCGATCACTTTGCCCATATCGTCCGGACCGACGCTCAGCTCGATGATGGTGGATTCAGGACCTTCCACGGTCTTGACCTGCACCAGCTCGGGATGATCCACCAGCGTCGAGGCAATGTAGCGAACCAGTTCTTCCATTGTCACGCCTGCCTTTCCGGGCTTCGCCCGCTTCTTGGATAAAGGGCGATTAATCGCCGTTTATCGCGATATCAATCAGGCAATCGCGCCGGACTTCTTGAGCAGCGCACGGACGGTGTCGGTCGGCTGAGCGCCGTTCTTGATCCACTGCTGAGCCTTCTCAGCGTCGATCTTCAGCTCAACGGGGTTGGAAACCGGGTTGTAGTAGCCCAGCTCGTCAATGAAACGGCCGTCGCGGGACGCACGCTCGTCAGCAACAACAACGCGATAGAACGGCTTCTTCTTCATGCCCATTCTCTTCAGACGAATCTTAACCATAGTGGTGTTCCTCCTTATAATTAGAACAAAATAAAAGATTTATGACCTCAATCAAGTGATTGTCGGCATCGGCTCAGCGCATCGGCGGCAGGCGGAAACGCCCCTTCTTGCCACGCGTCTGGTTCATAACCATCTTCATCTGCTTCTTCATCTCATCGAATTGGCGGATGAGCTGGTTGACATCCTGAACGGTCGTTCCGCTGCCCGCTGCAATGCGGCGTCGGCGGCTGGCGTTGAGGATATCGGGATAGCGGCGCTCCTTGGGCGTCATGGAGCGGATGATCGCTTCCGGCTTCTTCATCGCGTCGTCCGGAATGTCGATATCGCCCAGTGCGCTCATGCCCGGCAGCATCTTGAGGATGCCGGAGAGCGGGCCCATCTTTTTGATCTGCTGCATCTGCGTCAGGAAGTCGTCGAGCGTAAAGTCGGCGTTCTTCATGCGCTTGGCGAGGTCGCCCGCCTGTTCGGGGTCGATCTCGATGTTTTCCTGCGCCTTTTCGATGAGCGTCATCACGTCGCCCATGCCCAGGATTCTGGATGCCATGCGCTCCGGATGGAACTGCTCCAAATCGCCGAGCTTTTCGCCCGTACCGGCGAATTTGATCGGCTTGCCTGTCACCGCACGAACGGAGAGCGCCGCGCCGCCGCGGGTATCGCCGTCCAGCTTGGTGAGGATGACGCCGGTGATTTCCAGCTTTTCGTTAAAGGTGTTAGCGACGTTGACCGCGTCCTGACCGGTCATCGCGTCGATGGTCAGCAGGATTTCGCTGGGATGAACGGCTTCGCAGATTCTGTGAAGCTCTTCCATCAGCGCCTCGTCGATGTGCAGGCGGCCTGCCGTATCGAGAATCACCACGTCGCGCTGATGCGCACGGGCGTATTCGATGGCTTCCTGCGCGGTCTTGACCGGATCCTGCGTTCCATGCTCATAAACCGGAACGCCGACCTGCCCGCCGACAACCTGCAGCTGCTTGATGGCGGCGGGGCGATAGATATCGCAGCCGACCAGCAGCGGCTTCTTGCCGTCTTTCTTGAGCCAGTTCGCCAGCTTGGCAGACATCGTCGTCTTGCCGGCGCCCTGCAGACCGCAGAGCATGAAGACCGAAATCGGCGACGAGCTGAACTGCAGTCGGGCGTTGCTGCCGCCCATCAGCTCCGTCAGCTCTTCGTTGACGATCTTGATGACCTGCTGCTGCACGTTCAGACCGTTCTGCATCTCCAGTCCGACGCAGCGCTCGGTCGCCTTCTTCACAAAGTCCTTGACGACCTTGTAGTTGACGTCCGCTTCCAGCAGCGCCATGCGCACCTCGCGCATGACCAGCTTGACGTCTTCCTCGGTCAGGCTGCCCTTGCCGCGAACTCTGCCAAATGCCTGCTGAAGCCGCTGGGTCAATCCTTCAAAGGCCATCTTACTCCTCCTCTTGTGAAAGCAGCCGCGTCAGGATCTCTCTCGCACGCCGTGCCTTCTCGCCCTCCGCGCCTTCCAGCACGTTCAGGCTTTCCTCAAGTCCCTGCGTCATGTTTCGATAGCGTGCCAGCAGACCGAGCTGCTTTTCATACGCCTCGAGCTGACGTTCTGCGCGGTGAACCGCGTCGTAAACCCCCTGCCGGGAGATGCCTTCCCGTGCGGCGATCTCCGAAAGGGAGAAATCCTCGTTGCAATACAGGGAGAGCAGCTTCTGTTGTCTCTCAGTGAGCAGCGGGCCGTAAAAATCATACAGCCAACCGGTTTCAATGCGATCCGACACAGGCACCTCCCGCGTCAAGTTCAAAGCCTTGACAGCTCGGTTATTGTATCACAACTTCATCTGCCTGTCAAGTCTTTTTGCTTGACAAGATTCTGTTTTTCTTTCTTTTAATCCGTCTTGCTCTCTGCTCTGTTTATATGGTATACTCCTGTCTGTAGGCAAGTAGCGTCTACGGGGTGGTTTCCTCCGCGCTGATTCTATACAGAAGCGGAGGTGATACGCATGACGATTGTTGAAGCCCTCAACTTTCTTCTTGCCGTCGCCGGTTTGGTTCTGAGCGCATATGCGCTCGGCAAGCAGAATAACCGATAAAAAATAACCGCCTCGCAGTCCCCTCTGCTTGGCGGTTTATCGGGATTAAATCCCTTTCCAATAAGTGCGGTGGTTCTCCCACTCTGTAGGGTCCATCCTACTTGTCTACATTTTAGCATGAATCCAGCTCTGCGTCAATCGCAGAGCTGTTTTTTTACCCTTCCTGTCTCTGTCCCCGGTTGACGACCGCGATGCTCACGCAGATCATCACCAGCGCGGCGGCATAGCGCAGAAGCGGCGCTTCGCTTCCCCGATCCACCAGCGTCAGCGAGAGGAATACGCCGAAAATCGGCTGCAAGAACGTATAGACCGCCACACGAGAAACCGAATTGACCCGCAGCAGAACCGCCCAGATGGAATACGCAACCGCCGAAAGCATCGCCAGATAGAGCAGCACCGCATACGCAAGCATATTGGATGCATGCAGCCGCCCGCCGGCGAGCAAGCCGACGATCATCATCACTGCGCCGCCGAGCATAAACTGCCATCCGCTCATCACAACCGGGCTGTCGTATGCGCCGAACTTCTTAATCAGTCCCGTGCTGCATGCGCTGGCAAGCATGGAAATGATGACGAATCCCTCACCGATGAAGCTCACCCCGCCGGCGAATCCGTCTTTCGTCCAGTTGACGACCACAACGCCCGCCACGCCGATCAAACCGCCGATCCACTTGAGCGCATTCATCTTTTCCGATCGGAAGATGAAGCACGCGATCAGGATGGATATAAACGCCTGAAGTCCCTGAATGATGGCGCTCTTTGCGCTCACCGTATGCGCTACGCCGATATAGAAGAATACATACTGAATGATGGTCTGCGCCAAAGACAGCTTGACGGCATTGCCCCAGCTCGTCTTCTTGGGCAGCGCGATTTTCTTCTGCGCGATGCTCTCAAACAGAATGGTCAGCATGCCCGCCATGAAAAAGCGGCATCCGCCAAAGAGAATCTGCGTCGCGGTATCGCTTCCGCCGATTTCAAAATATCGATATCCCAGATTGATGAACGGGATGGCGCTTCCCCAAAGCAGGCAGCAAAGGCCCGCCAGCATCATGACCACCAGCGGTCGGGAAAGCGCGGAATTCGTTTGGGTTTGCATGAGATTTCTCCTTTGTGTTTCGTCTGCATTCGAATCGAATCTATTCAGTATACCACACCTTTCGTCCGTCTGCCGTCCCTTTACCGCAAATTCTCAAAACTGCACAAAAACAAGCCCGTTTTCATTCCAAACCGCGCCTCCATGTTGCCGCTCGTCAAGTGTTTAGATATTTTTCTAAATACCTCTTGACATGACCGTTTGCTTCTGCTACAATGCGCTCACAAGGTATTTAGAGTTTTTTCTAAATACCCTGAGTTCAACGAAAGGAGGCTTCCCATGAGCTTTGCCGAAACCTTCAAGGCGCTGTCCGATCCCGTGCGGCGCGAAATCCTGATGCTTCTGCGCAGCGGCCGCATGAGCGCGGGCGAAATCGCAGGGCATTTCGATATGACCGGCGCAACCATCTCATATCATCTGAGCATCCTCAAAAAAGCCGATCTGATTTTTGAAACCCGCGAGAAAAACTTCATCTATTATGCGCTGAATACGTCCGTTGTTGAGGAAGTCATGCTCTGGCTGTCCCAGCTGAAAGGAGAAAACCATGAAAGCCATCAATAAGCGCACCCTTGTCCTAACCTCTATCGTCATCCTTCTGCCGATGCTCTTCGGCTTGGCTCTTTGGAATAAGCTTCCGGAGGAAGTTCCCACGCACTTTGATTTCAGCGGCACGCCCAACGGCTATTCCGGACGCCTGTTCGCCGTCGTCGGTCTGCCGCTTTTCATCCTCGCCTGCCATCTTTTCAGCGCCGTTGTCACGCGTGCAGATCCCAAACGGCAGAACATTTCCGAAAAGCTGATGAATATCGTCCTCTGGATCTGTCCGGTTGTCAGCCTGTATGCCAGTGCCATGGTCTATTCCTACGCGCTGGGCTATGCCATCAACGCTGCCCGCGCCGGAACCTTCCTTGTAGGCATCCTGTTCGTTGTCATCGGCAACTATCTGCCCAAATGCCGCCAGAGCTATACCGTCGGCATCAAGCTCCCGTGGACGCTCGATGATGAGGATAACTGGTATCATACCCATCGTTTCGCGGGCTATGTCTGGATCGTTCTCGGTCTGGCGATTCTGGTGATCGGGCTGCTGGGCAGCTTCCCTTCCATTCTGCTCGCCGCGCCCATCGTCGCTGTCGTCCTGCCCGCTCTCTATTCCTTCGTCTACGCCAAACGGCACGGGAAAGCCTGACGCGCCCTCGTTCGCACGTCATCACGAGAATCATTACAAACGATATCAGCTTGTTGACACAAACAAGCTTGGCTTGAAGAACAAAATCAAGAAATTCAGCTATTCTCTCATTTGCGGAAAGGGCTATTCTCCCCCGAAGGGGGAGAATAGCTTTTTTATCTACAGTCTGCAATCATTACAAACGGTATATCTCCATATTCATTATTGTGCTTCTTTTCTCCTCATGTTATAATATTTCTGTGCAGATGCACAAATGTTACGAGGAGGTATCATTTATGCGCAAACTCTTGGTTCTGTTCCTCTCCTTGGCGATGGTCATCGCCTGCTGCTCTCTGGCTTCCGCTGAAGCCTACACCGAACAGGATATCACCATCGACGCCGGCGATCATCGGATTCCCGCCACGCTGACCCTTCCCGAGGCTGTGGAAGGCAAGACGTATCCTGCCGTCATCATGCTGCATGGCAACGGTTCCACCCGTCATGAAGCCGGTAACGCTTATGACTTCACCGCGCCCGAGATGGCGAAGGCTGGCATCGCAACCATCCGTTTCGATTACATCGGCAACGGCGACAGCACCAGCGATTACATCGACTTCACCTACGACAAGGGCGTCGAAGATGCTATGAAGTGCTACGATTACCTCGCTACCCTCGGCACCATCGACATGGATCATGTCGGCATCATGGGCTGGAGCCAGGGCGGCCGCCTCGCTCTGCTGACTGCCGGACGCAACGATGTCTTTACCTCCGTCTGCACCTGGGCTGGCGCATATGACCAGAAGGGCAGCGAGGAAGAGCAGTACGAAATCGCCAAGAAGAATGGCTACTATGAGGTCACCTACGATTGGCGTGATTCTCTGAAGCAGTCCCCGGCGTATTACGAGTGCGCCATGTCGATTGACTACGCGAAGGAAGTCGCCAACATCAAGGCGCCCATCCTTGCCATCAACGGCAAAGAGGATACCGTGGTTCCCCCGGAAACCGCTCAGGAAATCGTAGATGCTTCTGCCAACCCTGATTCTCAGGTTCTCCTGCTGGATGGCGCGGATCACACCTTCTGCGTGTTCTCCGGCGATGACACCGTTCTCAGAACGCTCGTTCAGGACACGATTGATTGGTTCAATCGCACCCTGTAATCTGCGCTGACGCAAAAGCCCCGCTGCTCTTTAAAAGCAGCGGGGCTTTTTCAATCTGTTTTGACTTAAAACGCATCCGTCGTTCCCGATACCCGAGAAACGGGGCTATGCTGAGCGACAACTTTTACGCCATCCTCTCAAAATCCGGCAGCGTCCGCGTCCTGATTTTTCATGTTGACGCGCTTCGCGCCGGTTTCAAGTCAGCCGTTCCATCAGTTCTCCAGGATTCTCGCCTTATTCAGCGGGAAGACCACGCAGCGCACATGTCCCTTGATCATTTTGCGCTCCAGCGCACCGACCAACTTGTTGCGGCTGTCCTTGGAGTTGTTGCGGTTGTCGCCCATCACGAAGTAGTGCCCTTCCGCAACGGTGAACGGGCCGAAGTCCGTTTCGTTCGGCGTCATTTCAAAGTTCTGCTCGATATGCTCGCCGTTTACATACAGTTCGCCGCCGTGCAGCTCGATGGTTTCTCCCGGCAGACCGATCACGCGCTTGACGCGATACATGCCGTCGTCCGTGTTCGGATAATCGCAGATGACGATATCGAATCTCTCCGGATCACCGAGCAGATAGTCAAACTTCGTCGCGATCATGAACTCGTTGTTCTCCAGCGTGTTCAGCATCGACGAACCGTCCACTCTCACCGGTTCAAAGATGAACGTACGCACGACGAACGCCAGCGCCGCCGCCACCACGAACACCATGATCCATTCAAAGATTTCTCTCTTCAAGCTCTTCTTTGGCTTCTCCTTTTTTTCTGCCGGCTGTTTTTCCTGCTCCATGGATATGCCCTCGTTTCTTTTCTGTTTTCTGCCTGTCCGCCGCTCAGTCCGTCTCGTTTGTTCCGCGAATCGGCTCTGTCGCGTGCGCAAGCACTTTTTTCATTCTCTTGGTGAAGTCCGCCCGATCCATCATCACAATCCGTCCGCATCCCATGCAGCGGATCTTGATGTCTGCGCCAACGCGGATGACCGTCCATTTGTCGCTGCCGCATGGATGCGTCTTGCGCATCTGCACCAGGTCGCCTAAAAGCAGCTCTTCCATACCTGCCGCCTCCTTTTGTGCGTCGCTGTCCATTATAACAGGCATAGGCTCTGTTTTCAAGTCGGCGCTTGATTCTGCCGCAGGACTTGTCCGTCCCCGCCCTTCATTATAACCATCCTCAGGCAAAGCGTCAATTCGATGCTGCCATTTATTCTCTGAGGTTTGCGGATGATTTACTCCGGGTCAATGCGGTGGATCCGCTCCCGCAGCCGCATCATCTTTTCGTCCGTCTGATGGATGATGTCCGCGCATTCCCTCAGCTCGCGCATGATGGCTTCGCTGTCCTCCACCTGCTTTTTATATTGCATGTCGTGGTCAAGCGTCGCCCAAAAGTCCATGGCAATCGTGCGGATCTGGATTTCGCATCGCACCGGGCGCACCTCGTCCGAAAAATACACCGGAATCTCCACAATCAGATGATAGCTTCGGTATCCGTTGTCCTTCGGCGCCTTGATGTAGTCCTTGACCGTGATGATCTGCACATCCTTCTGCCGCGCCAGCATCCGTGCGATCTCGTAAATGTCGTCGATGTATGCGCACAGCACGCGAATGCCCGCGATGTCCGATAGATTCTGCGTCATGTTGTCTACCGTGACCTCAAGCCCCATTCGCTTGAGCTTTCGCGCAATGGAAGACGGCTTCTTGAGTCTGCTTTCGATAAACTCGATCGGGTTGCGCCGATAGCGCACCGTCATGTCCTTGGAAAGCACCTCCAGCTTGGTGCGCATCTCCAAAATGGCGCAGTGATAGCGCATCATCACTTCCTGATACAGCGCTTCCTGTGCAAAAACATGTTCGCTGTCGGATGGAATGATATCCATATCAATTGCGGTCGGGCCGCGTAATTCATTGTTTCTCATGCTCTGATCCCAATCCCATAAGGCAATTGCGCCCAGTTTTTTATGTATATCATTGTATCATATTTTATGCGGTCTGTCTATGCGCACTTTTTCCCCATTCGTTTTCCGATAAGTTTAAAAATAAGGGTTGACAAGTTCCCCTCTCCTGTCGTATAATAGTTTCGCTGGTTCAAGCAGACTGGAGAGATGGCCGAGTGGTTTATGGCGCTGGTCTTGAAAACCAGTGATACCGTGAGGTACCGGGGGTTCGAATCCCTCTCTCTCCGCCATTTTTTATGGCGAATTTCATAGCAATCGGTCATGCAGAAGTACCCAAGAGGCCGAAGGGGCTCCCCTGCTAAGGGAGTAGGCTGCGGTAAGCGGCGCGAGGGTTCAAATCCCTCCTTCTGCGCCACAAAAGGACTGGAACTTTGTTTCAGTCCTTTCGTTTATTTATCCCGCATTTTTCCCTCACGGCATATCGCCATGTGTTCTCCCGGCAATGACAATAAGCGCCGTGTATGCTATACTGTATTTACAAAAGACAAGCCGAACGTTCTTTCCTTCCGCTCACGCCGTCCGTTTTTGCATCGTTTCCCATGTGTGAATCAAACCGTTAAGGAGTGAAATCCATGAATCTGAAAGAGGCTTTTCGTTTTCAAAATAAACTGGGTGCGCTGATGGATGAAGCCCAGAGCATCCTCGGTCTGGACTCCAACATCACCAAAGTCGAAAACACGTTCCTTCGCAGGAAGGTATTCGAAGGCGCCGAGAATGAAACCGTTGTCGATACGCCGCCCACCGAGTTCGCCGACCGGATCACGGAGCTTGTCAGCTTCCTGGTGTATCTGATGGCTCAGCGCGAAGCGCTGTGCAAGGCGATCCACGCCGCAAAAAACAGCCTTCCGATCGATATGGACAGCGAAGTCGGTCTGAATGCCAAGCGTCAGGAAATCGCCCGGGTGCTCAAGCGCATGGCGGACGTCCGTAATTCCGAGGTTGTCATCAATGACGGCGGCACCGGCTATCGCTTTAATCAGGAGGGCAATCAGGTCACCTACCGCTGCGACGTGAAGCGCGTGACCACCATCAACTTCGACCGCAAAGCGGTGCGGAATGCCGCCGCCGAACTGACGCGGAAGGCGGATGCCGTTTCTTCCGAGCTGGATCGTTGTCTGGTCAACAGCACCGTCTCCTACGAAGCGCCCTTCGATGTGAACGACAGCTTCGCGGAAATCTTCACCACCTTTGCCGATTCCCTGCGCGAGGCTTGATCTCCGCATCGGCTGCATCGGCTGCTTTGGAAGCGGCAGGATAGGTGCATCATGGATATCGGTTCAGGTGCAGATGAACCATAACGCTGCACAGTTTAACCCCTTATGAAACCTGCGCTTGCAGGAGCAAAATTGTTCGCTCTGCAATCCATGTTTCCATCGCCGTCCTATGCTCTGTGACCTATCCGCTCTTCCGCTCTTTCCGGAAATCGAGCACACCACCAAAACGTCTCCATCCAAATCTATTGTGGCTCACCGCCACATCATAAACAAATTTGCCTTCGGGCAAACGGTCTGGTGTCGTCCGCCGCGGCGATCCTCTCCGGAGGAAGCCGCAGGCGCATCGCATCAGCAAAAATGGTTGAAGTGTTCTCCGATTCCTGCCGCGTCCCAAGCAGCCGATCTTTTCCGCAAGCCTTCGCCTCGTCCTCGGCGATCCGCTTTTCCTCTTTCGACGCTTTTCCCGTCCCACCGTCTTCCCTTGTCAAATTTCCGCCGCCATGATAAAATAAAAGAAGAGGAACGGCGGCGGTACTTTCCGTTCCCCTTTTGCGCTTGAGCTTACTTCGTGCTGGAAGTAGGCTCTTTTTCTTTGCCCTGCATCCTCTCAATAAGAGCTATCGTCTTTTCAATGCTTTGGGTTTCTTGAGCGTATCCCTTGATGGCTTCGAGTACCGCCTGAAATTCTTTGTCCGTCATTCCCTCGTTAATCTCTTCGTTCAAGTTCTCCACCCCCTTCCCGTCAACGTTTTCCTTTCCAATGCTCTGCTTATAGCCTCTTTTCGGATTATCGTCAGGCATTTTCCCAAAAAACAGCGGGCTGATCCCGCCCTTTCTTCCGCCGCAGTCTGCAAAAACGCAAATCTCTTGCTCACGCAGGCTGTTCTCTTCGCTCTCCCCTGCGTTCAAAAATGAGCTGAGCCCGCCCTCTCTTCCGCCGTAGTCTGCAAAAGCACGAATCTCTTGCTCACGCGGGCGATTTTCTTCGATCTCCCCCCGCATTCAAAAGCGGGCTGATCCCGCCCTTTCTTCCGCCGCAGTCTGCAAAAACGCAAATCTCTTGCTCACGCGGGCGATTTTTCTTCATCTCCTATCACGCAAATCCTTGCACGCTTCACTCCGCCTTTTCGTCGTTCTGCTGCTTAATCTGCTCAAGTGCTTTCTTGATAAACTCAGGAAACGGCACGCCGATGATTGCCAGATTCTCCGTGATGCTCAGTCCCTCGTTCGCGATGTAAAACATCGCCATCGCGTCGCGGAAAATCTGCGTCCCTTCTGGCATCACGCGGTCGAGCTGTGCCGCCATAAAGACCACCACCAGCATGACCGCCTTCTTGAGCAGCCCGTGCCAGCCCGTCTTGCTGTCCAGCTTTCCGCCGTCCGTCTTCGGGCTTTTGCCCATCATCCCGCAAATGCACCCTGTCGCGTAGTCAATGCCCATCATGTAGCACAGCACGATCAGCAACGTGTCCCAACCTCCCATTGCACCCGCGATTGCTCCGCCCGCAAGTGCCGCCATCTTGAGTATTTTGTCCCAGATTCCCGACCAGTTGTTCATGGTCATCCTCCTTTCAATCTTCCGCGATTTCCCATTTTCCCGCCAGCGTAACATACACGCCGTCGCTTCTGCGCAGGGAAGTCGTTTCTTCGTCTTCCTCTTGGCTCTCCCCTTGGGAGAGCTGCCCCGAAGGGGCTGAGAGGGCATCATCCCTGACCAGATACTCCCCCGCCATGTACCCCGCCACGCCGTTTTCCAGCTTGCCGAACACCCAGCCCGTGCCGCCCGCCTCGCGGATCACGTTCACCCGCGTTCCGTTCTCGGCTCTGGCGATCACCTTCGCCGCCGTGCCCGCGCCCTCGCGGATGTTCAGATAGCCGCTCGTGACCGATACCGTCGCGTTGCCGAATTCCTTTTCCATCTCGTTCACCTCAATCATCCTGTGCTTTCCCAGCCCGTTCCAGCCGTTCTTTTCCGTCAGCTCGGTTTCGACCACACCGCCCCGGCTCTTGCTTGAGTGGATGACCGTCCCCTTCTCCGTCACCAGCCCGGTGTGGCTCACGTCGCCCGTGCCCACGCCCATGAACGCCAGCATTCCCGCCTTCGCGCCGGAAACGCCCGCCTGACGCCAGATTAAATCCCGGTATTTCCCGGCTTTATCATGGCTGTTCCATAAGGCGTTCGTGCCCGCAGTCGTATATCGCTTGTCCCCACCCGGCGCCGTGCGGATGACTTTCTTGATGAGGTTGATGCAGTCCAGCTCATCATAGCTTGTACCAAGCAGTCCCCTCGCCGTGCGGAGTGCTTCCGCCGTCTTAATCATTTTTTCATCCTCTCATATGCCCTCTCAGGCGGTGGAATTGCTTCAATGCCCGTCTTCTGGCACGTACGTATTTTTTGATATTTTCTTCCGTTAAATCAACGCTTTGCATGGATTTAATATATTGAATCGCCCATTCTCTGGCTAGCACCTTCTGCATCGCGTACTCAGATTTGCTTCTCATTTTTAATCATCCCAAGCCCCTCCCGCGTGAATGAACCGCCCGATTCCCATCGCCAGCAGCAGCATGCCACAGGCAGCAAAAACGATAATCAAGGGTTTCGCCTCCTTTGTCAGCATGAGCGTCATATCCTATAAATAACATGCGCTTGTTTTCATTCCCGGTCGTTTTTCACCCGCTCCTCAAACCAAACACCGCTTTTTTACCCGATCATTGCCCTGCGCGTGGCGGTATGCGTCGCCGTATCCTTCGTCAATCTGCCTCCAGCAAACGCGCCGCCATCGATCGCCGTCATGCAATCTTTCCCGCCCGAATCAGCGCCCGCTCCTTTTCAATTCTCATCCGTTCGCCCCTCGCTTTTACAGTTCGGCGGTGAGCCAATAGTCCGCCTTCCACCCGCTGACATCATTCCGCTTCAGCGTGGCGTCCATCTGGATATAGTCCGCCGTCGCCGAAGCGCCTCCTGTCGCGATCTCCACGGTTTCTCCGCCCGTCGCCTTGACGCCGCCATCCGGCGTGATCGTCGGCGCGATTCTCATCGGCGGCGACAGCGGCACGACGCATCCGATATAGGCGGCTTTCGCCACGCCGCCCAGCGTGATTTTCTGCGTGTATCTCCGGCATTCCATCCACTCCGCGGCATATTCCTTCGCCACATACGGCGGCAGGGTGTCCGCGGTATACGTCCCCTCGTAGAGCGCCGCCCACTCAAACGTCGCCTCGTTCACGCCGCTGCTTTCAATGGACAGCGGTAGAAAGCCGTATTGGCTCACCTGCCCGGCGATATAGTCCGCCGCAAGCGCCGCGATGACGATCTCGCCATTGCGCTTGTAGGCAAACGTGTATGCCTTTCCTTCCGCGATTCTCTGCCCGGCTATGCGCGTCTGTATATAGGGATAGCCCTCTCCCGCCGCTTTCACGTTTTTGATGAGTATGCCGCCCGACGTGAGCGTCATGGAAGCCGTGCCGCCCGCGCCGATCGCCGAATGCCCCAGATACCAGCGGTCGATTGACCAGCTCCAGCCGCCCTCGTATGTCGTCTGTCCGCGCTGGTTGACCGGATCGGTAAAGTTGCCGTTGTCCAGCAGGTTTCTCGGCTGGATGTAATACGCCGGCGCTTTTCCGCCCAGCTTCGCGCTGTTCGCCGCCGCAGCGGTCTTGTCGAGCTTGCCGCTCTCGATCCGGCTGAGCGCCGCGTCGTCTGCCGCTCCGATATTGCCCCGCGCCCGCGTTTTCTGCGCCTCGCTGAGCGTCTGCTCGATAAACAGCACCGCCTCCTGCGGCGCGTCCTTTCCCGGTTCGCCCGGTGCGCCTTTCGCGCCGTCTCTGCCCGGTTCGCCCGGTTCGCCCTTTGCGCCGTCTCTGCCCGGTTCGCCCTTCTCGCCTTTCGCGCCGTCTCTGCCCGGTTCGCCTCTCTCTCCCTTTGCGCCGCGCAGCTGCTCCTTCTGCGCCGCGCTCAGGTCGTCAAACGTCAGTGCAAATACGCCTTTCGCCCGTTCCAGACTCGTTCCCATCTCCCGGGTCTTGTTTTCAAGCCGCAAGCCGATCTTCTTCTGTTCCGCGCTGAGCCGCACCTTCATCCGCTTTTCTTCCATGCTCACACCTCGCCGATCGCGCCGAGGATCAGCAGCGTGCCCGGTGCGCACGGCGTAATCAGTTCCGAAAAATCCGTCACCTTCCCCTCGCCGTCCACCGCCGCGTCAAGCGCAAACCGTATGTCCCATGCGTATTCCGCCTGTGCCAGCTTCTCCGTGTCCTCGTGCGCGAACCGCAGCAGCACGCGTCCGTCCTCTTCCGGCGTCAATGTCTTCTCGATCACCGTCCGGCGTCCCGCTCTCTCCCGCACTGTGAAGATTGCCCTGTCCTTCTGCGTGGGCATATACCCTTCCTCGTCCGGGATCACCGCCAGCAGCCCCGTGTCCCCTGCCGTCAGCAGGATCTGCCCGCCGTTTACGCTAAACATCGCTCCACCTCCCCAAACATCCTCCTTGCAAACAGCTTCGTTCCGTTGAAAATCAGGCTCGTCACCTTTACGCCGTTAAAGTATAGCTCGCTCAGTTGTGTTCCGTTAAAGACCGCCGGAATCAAATCGTCCTGCGTTCCCCGCAGAATGACGACGCCGCTTCCGCCTGCCGCCGCCTGACCGCCCTTTCTGTTGTAGCGGCTGTCCTCGTCCACATATCCGCCGCCCGGACCGCCTGCGCCGCCGCCCGTGTTCGCCGCTCCAGCCGTACCGTTTGCGCCGTCATAGCCAGGAGAGCCTCCAGCGCCTCCCGCGCCGCCTCCGTCTGCGCCTCCGCTTCCGCCTGCCGCCCAGCCGCCGCCTCCTCCTCCGCCGCCAGCGCCGTATAAACCCAGCCCGAAGAGGTCTTGTCCTTTTTCGCCTTGCTTGCCTGCGATGTGCATGTCTTTGCCGCCCGTTCCGCCTGCGCCAGTGCCCGCGCCGGGTGTGCCGCTTTCCTTCCAGCCCGGCGTGCCCGCGCCCTTGCCGCCCTGTGCGGTAATGCCGAAAGCCGACGTCGCCCCGCCGTCGTTTCCGGAATGCCATGCCGCCGGAACAGCTCCGCCTTCGCCGATGCTCACCGCGTAGCCCTGTCCCGCCGCAATCGCCGCTGTGCCGGTTGCGATGTACCCGCCGCCTCCGCCGCTTCCGCCCGCCGGGTTCGCCTTTTGCAGGTGGCATGCGCTCGACCCGCCGCCGCCTACGCACCCAACGTCCACGCCGCTCTTGGCGTACTGAAGGGTCAGCGTGCCGCTTGTCAGCAGCAGAATGTACCAGTAGTTCCCGTCGCTCTGCGTCCGGTATGCGCCCGTGTAGCTGAATGCAGGAATTTTCTTTGCCATGCCTTTACCCTCATACCGTCGTGATGGTCAGCACCGTGCCGACAAGCTCAAAGGTCACGCCTGCCGGTCCGGGATCGCCGGGGTCGCCCTTTTCGCCTCTCTCGCCCTTTTCGCCGTCCCTGCCCGGCATGCCCCGCTCAAGCCCCAGCGAAAGGATCTTCTTTTCCCCGTCGTCCGTCAGGCTTACCGTGCTTCCGCTGCCGTATTCCCGCGTCGCCGCCTGCACGATCATGTTTTGCAGGTGTTCCGCCTGTGTGTTCGCGCTTCCCGCCGCTGTGTTCGCCGCTTCTGCCGCCTGATTCGCGGCTTCCGCCGCGCTGTTTGCGCTTCCCGCAGCCGTGTTCGCCGCTCCTGCCGCGCCGTTCGCCGCTTCTGCCGCCTTGTTCGCCGCTTCTGCCGCCTGATTTGCGCCGCTCGTCGCCACGTTCGCGGTTTCCGTCGCCGCGTTCGCGCCGCTCGTCGCCGTGTTCATCTTCGCCAGCGTCAGGTTCACTTCCGCAACCAGCTCGTCCCATGCGTTCGCCTGTCCCGGCGTGACCTGCGTACCCGGCGCAGGGCGGCTGATGGGCGTGAAACTCCCCTCGTAGCAGGTCTTCGACCGTCCCGCGCCCTCCGCCGCGCCGTAGCTGACGTATACAAACACCTTCACCGTGCTGCTTCGGGTCAGGTATATGTCCGGAATGTCCGCCGTCCAGCATCCGCTTGCCTCGTCGTAACTCGCCAGCCGCGTTTCCGTCTGACTGTCCCCGATGAAGCCGTACTGCGCCTGCACCGTCACCGCGTCGCCGGATAGAAAATCGTCCTTCTCCGCCAGCTCCTTGGGCGACGGCAGCCCGTGCATCTTCAGCCGCTGTCCCGTGTCGTATTGGTAAATGCCCGCGATTGCCGCGCTCTTGTGGCTCTTGTCGTCAAAACTCGCGTGAATCATCCTCTTCACCTCTCCCCTGTTGTATCACATTTCTATTGCCCCATAGTCCCATTTCCCATCTTCGCCTTTTCTGTCTGCAAAAGGCTCGATCATTCCCCCAATCCACGCAAAAAGGCGGGCTGTTCCAGCCCGCCCCGCCGCTTTACGGCTGCTTCTTTCTTCTCACCAGTTCCTCCAGCACAACCCGCTTTGCTTCCTTCTGGCATGCCTTGACCGCCTCGATCCGCTCCTCATCCGGCATGTATGCCCAGCCGAGGGATTCCATCTCCGAGCGAATGTCGCTCTCCGTGTACAGGCTTCCGTTCCAAAGCACGTCCTTGTAGGTTTCGTTTGCCCATCTCTTCTCCTCGTCCGTGAGCTGTATGGTGAAACCCTGTCCGTCGCCTGCGCCCATCTCTTCCGCCATCGTCTTGGAGATGGTCACCTTGTACTTGTTCCCCGCGATCAGCTCACCCGGCAGCCAGCTCGTCTCTCCCGTCCTGTATGCGATGTCCACCAGCTCATCCAGCTGAGCGTCCCGGATCTCGCTTTCCGCCGTCCATGGCGTGATAAACGTGTTCAGGAAGTGCAGCGCCGCGTTTTGTTCCGCCTTGCCCCAGTTGTTCGCGCCGTTTTGCAGCATGTCCTCTCCCTTGAGCGTCTTTGCCGTCGGCAGCGTCTGCCGCAGAAGAGGCCAGTTCTGAATGATGTTCGCGTTGATCATCTCCCTGAGCGCGTTTTGGCTCTTCGTGTCGCGCACATAGGGGTCCGTGTATTTCGCAACGGCGCGTATGATGGCGGGCGTCAGTCTGCTTGCCGTGTTTTCCATCATGCTCTCAACGAACGTCGTCACCTTTTGCTCATTGCTTTGATAGCCGCGCAAAAGGTTTGACAGTCCGGAGAGCATCGAGTTGTTGAACAGCTGGTCAAGCGTAGCCGTGTAGATTGCCCGGGTCGCGTTCGCCGCCAGCGCCGCGCCGTCCTCGTCCCGGTCGTAGCTGTCCATCGCGCTGTACAGCTCTGCCCCGATGACCAGCGGGCTGACAGCCGGGAAGGCGAAATCCAGCGGAATCTGTTCCCCGAGGATGTCAAAATACATGCCGTAGCTCTTTCCTTCGCTCTTCTGGATGGCAGCCAGGCGTGCGTCGTCCTCGTCCTCCCGTCCGAATTTGATGACGCCCATTCCCGCCAGCGCCATGCCGATGACCATCATGCCCGTTCCCGTCAGTCCGCGCCCCATGTTCATGACGAACTTGCGCTGGTCAAACTTCGTCCCGTTCTCGGTCATCGCGTCGTAAACGCCGTTCTTGAGTGCCGTCCACGCCAGCCCGATCGGGCTGTACTGCATGGCGCGTATCGCGACATTCGTCGGCGTCTTCAGGAAGGGGATCAGGGTCGTGATGCAGAAGTCCGCCGCCCTGCTCGTCCTGCGTATGGCGTTGATGGCGTCGATGAGCCGGTTGTCCTCCTGAAATACCCGCTCGGTCGCCCGCCTCTCCGCCTCCGCGTGCCGCTCTTCGTCCGTCATCTCGCGCAGATAGGTTTGCAGGTCTCCGTTTTCGTCCTCGTAGGTATCCTGTATCATCGTCCCCAGTCGGTTCAGCACGTCCATCTCTTCCGTGTAGCATTGCTCCCAGAAGGGTCTGTCGCCCAGCTGCATCGCCAGCCCGATGAAGTCGTGATACGCCTGCATAAAGGCGCTGTTGTATGTCCGGTTGTTGTGGTTAAAGTCGAAGCTCGACGAGTGCCCCGTGTCCACCCCGCGGATGATGTAGTCCGTCAGTGTGTTGGCGATTTCCTGCGCAAACGCCCGGTGTCCCTCTCCGATCGCCTCCATCTGCGGCAGCCCCGTCGTCCGGTTGCCCGTCTTTTTCGCCGCCAGTCGGTCTATGCCCGCGCCGATCAGCTCGCTTCCCATCTCCAGCGGGCGCGTCAGCACGTTGCTCATGATGTTCTTGTTCCACGTCTTGCTGGAAGAGAGCATGTTGTCATAGCCGAAATTGTTGAATTTGTTCCAGAGGTTGTTCGGCGTGGTGTTCGCCTGTGCGCTGTATATGCGCTGTATGATCGTCTTTCCTTCCGGCGTCTGAGGCGTCGGGTTCTCGCCCTCCAGCAGCTGATACGTCGCCATCTCGCCCGTGATGTAGTTCATGTCCGCTTCCGTCACGACCGCATAGCCCTTCTTCATGAATTCGAGCTGTTGGCAGAGCGTCAGCAGTCCGTCGCCGCGTCGGTTGTCGTCCGTGGCGATGATGGCAGCGAGCATGCGCTCCTTCGTGCTGGCTTTGAAATAGTCGTATCCGGGCAGCTTCTCTCCGCGCAGCCTGTATCGGTCGATCAGCTCCATCTTCCATTCCGGCATCGGGATATGCCACGGGTTGTCCGTGCCGTATGTCGGTTTCGCCAGTTCCGCCGCCCTTTTGAATCTTTCCGCCCGCTCATACAGGCTCGTCACCTCGCCCTTCCCGTCGCCTTTGAGGATGACAATGCTGCTTTCGTCTGTGATCGGTCTGAAATTCGCGTCCCCGTTGATGATCCTCTGTCCCGCCTTCGTCGGGTTGCTCATCGGCGCTTCGTCTCCGGCAGGGATATGAACGTTCAGCCCGTTCCGCAGGTTGATCCGGTTTGCCCGGTTGACGGCTTCCGCCAGCGCATAGATGGTGCTCAGCGGCTTGAGCGCGTTCTCGATCTGCGTCTTCATGCCCATCTGCCCCAGCCGCAGCGTATAGAGCTTGCCCAGCACCGCCGCCTCGACATCGTGCTTTTCCTCCAGCGCTCGCACCATGGCGACCTGCGCCTGCGTGATGTCCTCGTCCGTCCAGTATTCCTTCGCCCGCAGCCGTGCCGCCACCTCGTCCCCGCCGATTTCGTCATATCGCCGATCCGCCTGACTGACCATCTCGCGGTCGATTTTCTTCTCGGCGCGGTTGCCGCCCAGCAGCTCCCGCCGGATGGCGTCCACCAGGCTGTCCGTCCTCGCCGCGCTCTCGCCGCCGAATTGGTTCAGGTCAAGCGCATAGCGGATATCCGGGTTCTTTTTGTCGAATAAGCCGATGTTATCCGTTGCGCTCTTGATCTGTTCCGGATGGAAGGCAATGTATTCGTCCTCTCCGTTGTATACGCCGTCGTACCCGCGGCTTTCCAGATATTCTCTTGCTTTGATGCCCGCGTCGTTCTGTCCCTTGAATTGGCTGAATGCTTTGTAGGCGGTCGAACTGTCAGCCGGATTCTGTATGCTCAGATAAAACGCCCGTACATTTTCGCCGTATTCTGACGACTCTTCTTTATATGTCGAGAAGAACGCGCCCTGTATATCTGCGTTTGCGCGTCCTCTGCCGATGTCGAATACGTTAAATTCCGCATCAGATCCGTGGTACACGATCAGCGGTGCGCCGTTTTCGTCTACGACCTTGCTCCTCTTAAACCAATTCCTGAATTGTCGGGTCTGCGTTTGTTTTATAAATTGGTAGTTGACGGGTGACGCATCCTCTGTTATACTATGGATGAAGCCATCTTGAACGGGGCCGCTCAGTACTTGTGACTGACCTTCCCCTAGTAGGGCTCTGGCTTCTTTTTTATTGATGTAATAAATTCCGACCTGCCCATTCTGTTCTTTCTGAATGGCTTCTTGCAGGCGTTTCATCCAATCGCCGCGGCTGTGTATCGTCATCAGGCGATTCGCATCCGTTTCAGCGATATTGAACTGACCCTTATTTCGGATATTCATCATGCCAATGATAGGTTTGTCATTGGCATTTTTGTTTTTCTCCGAAAAAATCATGATGACGCCGCCGTCTAAATCTCCGCTGTTTTCAATGATGGCAATCGGATGCGCCACATACTCGTCCAAGTGCTTCATGAAATCCACGCCCAAGTCGTGATCCGCATTTTTCGGTTTTCCCAGCACATCGCGCATATGCTTCTGGTCAATCGTGAGCGGCAGGTTTGAAAAACCGATCTTCTGCAAAACCTCCGGCGTGCCGCTGATAAGCAGGGTGTCACGCTCCGGAATTTTGCCTTCCAGAAAATCCTCCACCTGTTCCCTGAACGGCTTTGAGTCGTCGTAGGGACTGCTCTGCTCCGTTTCAATCGGTGCTTTCAGGTCAAGGGCATTTTTTCCCGTTTTGCGTATCATGGATATTGACGCCGCCATCGCTTTGCGCTATACTGATGTCAGAAAGAGATGCAGCACGGATATCGTGCGGGACGCTTTGACGTTCGGCGGTACGCTGCATCTCTTTTTTTATGCGCATCAAACCGCCCTCTTCTCCCCAACATTTTTCAAACCACATCAAACGCTCAGGCACATTCACCCCGTCTTAGCCTCGACGCGTTCTCCCGGCTTCCCTCTCTCCGCTCTCGCACCAAACCATTCCAATCCAAAATCCGTTTTTTGCTGCTTCGTGCAGCCTCATACTTGACATTTTCCATCCTTTGCGCTATATTAAGATTAAAGGTTGCGGAATCTATGGCTGTAAATCGACTTTGTCGTGTGTCATAAGCCGCAGCCTTTTTTTATGCGCATCAAACCGCCCGCTCGTCACCGAATTTTACTCGTGTTCTTCGGGCTGTATCGTCCATAGATTTCGCGTGTGTTTGTCGTCGCCCCCGTGCTGTTTGCCGCCTTCTTCTTCTTGCCCGAGCCTCCCCCGCCCCCGCTCGTCGTCGTCGATACGCTCGATCCGCTGCTTTCCGTGCTGCTTTCGCCCGTCGTTTCGCTCGTTCCAAGCGTCTGTTGGCTTCCCGTCGTCTGCTGGCTTCCGATGCTCGTCTGGTTGCCCGTCGTCTGCTGGCTTCCCGTCGTCTGCTGTCCCATCGCCGAGGAAATCGCCGTCAGATAGTTGCTGTTCCATTCCTTGCGCTGGTTCTCTTTCAGCTCCTGCACCTTCGCCGCAAGCTGGCTGGCGTAGTCGTTGTTCAGCCGTCCCTGCGTCTGGCTGTTCTGCTGTGCCGCCTGCGTGATCTGGTTTTGAATCTGCTGGCTTCTTCGTCCGCTGTCCTCCGTGAGCTGCTGTACGGCTTTTGCCAGTGCATCGCTCTGGTTGGCGAGCGTCTGCATCGTGTAGCTGCTCCGTCCCATGCCCCGGTTCAGCGCCGCCGTCTCCACGTTCGCCGCGCCCTTGCGGTATGCCTCGTTCTGCGCGTCGATGCTCCGGTTCAGGTTGGCGGCGATGTTCGCGATCTCCTGTTCCTTGCTCAGCTTCGTCGTTTCGTAGTTCTGCTGCGATGCCTCCAGCCCCGCGTTGAGCTGCGGTCTGAGCAGGTTTTCCGCAAACTGCGTAATCTGCTCGTCCGTCATGTTGCTCATCAGCCCGGACAGGATCTGGTTCATCATCTCCTTGTCAAGAACATTTTTGCTCGTGCTTTGCGATGTCGAGCTGCTCTGGCTGGTGCTGTCCTGCCGGCTGCTTGATGTGCTTTGGCTGGTTGTGTCCTGCCTGCTGTCTGTTTTGCTGTGTTCCTTGCTCGTGCTACTCGAGCTTTGGTGGGTCTCCGTCGTGCTGCTTCTTGCCATGTCTTCACTTCCCTTCGAGTGCGTCCAGTCTCTTCTTGATTTTCTCGATCTCCGCGTCCTTCAGCCTGTCCGCGTTCCAGCTCGCCATGCAGAAGTCGCGCAGAAACATTCCCAGATTCCTGACGTATTCCGCCAGTCTGCCGCTCTCCTGCGGCACTCTCGGCTGCTTGAATGCCATTTTTCCTCCCCGCCCTCTCCGTCAGCCTTGCGGCTGCCACCTCTCCCAGCGGGAGAGGCAAGGGGCTTTTGCAAATCCAATTTTCATATCGCAGCACCCTTGGCTCCCCCTTTGGGGGAGCTGACGCGTAGCGTCTGAGAGGGCTACACCTCATCCAGCGAATATTCCACCTGAACCCCGCCGTAGATTCGCCATCCGGCGGGTTTCGCGTAACTGCGAAGCTTCAGCTTCATCCGAACGCCCGCGATCTGAATCTTGACCCGGTAGTCCCGCCTGTCCCCTTGCAAAAGCACCGTCCGCGTCTTTTCCCGCTTCTCGGTCTGGATCGTGATTTCAAGCGGCAGGTCGTTGGCGTCCGCGTCCGCCGTAAAGCGCAGCAGGTAATCCCGCTTCATGTATGCCTTGCCCAAGTCCAGCCACGGCGTCTCCCAGATGCACTCCATCGGCTCATCCAGATAGCTTCCCTCGTTCTCCCTCGCGTTGTACAGCAGCACCTCAAACGGGCTTTCCGCCTGCGTGTAGTACACCCTGCCGCTCATCGCGAAAAAGTCCTTGACGCGAATGCCTTTTCTGAGCATGAATGTCCCGCGTTCCGTGTCGTATTCGATGACCGCGTTGTTTTCCGTCAGCACGTCGCCGTTGTTTTCCTTGATGCACATCGCCAGATAGTAGACGTGGTCGCATATGCACGCCCGCGCCGCGCCGTCCATCCCGTCCATCCGCATCCGCATCGTCTCATACAGCGCGTCCCGGCTGAGCAGCCGCAGCGTGCTTCCGTCGTATAAGCCGATGCCGCTCTGCGACAGGTACAGCATGCTCGTCCTGTCCGTGCAGATGGTGCGCTCTTCCACCGGACCATCCGTGCCGTATGCCTCCGTGATCGTGAAGCTGCCCGGGTCTGTTCCGCGTATTTCAAAGATTGTCCGTCCCTTGACCGCCAGCAGATACCCGCCGAACGGCTCAAGCGATATGAACCTGTCGCCGTCCCATGTCGGCTGGTTGATGACGCCGCCGCCCAGCTCGGGCGTCTCCGGCACGTCCGTCCAGTTGAACGGGTCATACGGGCGCGAATAGAAGATGCTGTCCGGGTAGCCCTCCGCGCCCGTTCCCCATATGCGCTCCGCGTGCCGCCCCAGCACGGCAAACTTCACCTCGCTGTATGCGTCGCCGATCGTCAGCGTCTTCTTTTCTACCCGCAGGTCGTTTCCGTATACCGCGATCATCCCGTCCTTTTCGTTGGAAAGAATCAGGATGTCCACCGTCTCCCCGCCGTCCGCCGCTTCATAGGTGACGCTGCTCCATTCGTCGCTCTTGTACCCCTCCGACCGCTTGATCCAGCCCTCTGTTCCCAGCGTGTAGGTGTAAATCGCGCCCCCGGCAGCCGCGACGTACACGTCCGCGTCGTCCGGTCTTGACCGCCTGTAAAACCGCGTCAGCGTCTTGATCTGTTCGCCCAGCGACGGGAAGGCGCGGCTCGTGCCGTATGCCGACGCCAGAAGTCCGCGCTCCGTCCGGATGTTCTGCGCCCGGTAGGCGTAGTCCGCGTTGATGTTCGTGTCGCCCGCCGCCTGATAGATGCCCTTGGGCGTGGGGATGGTGAATTTTCCTTCGTAATCGCTGTCGCTGATGCTCATCTGTGATACCTCACGTCCGTCACCTCATACAGGTTGCGCCGCCTCGTCACGCTGCCCATGCCCTGCGGACGGATCCGGTTCATCTCCTGATAGAAGCAGTTCTGGAAAAACTGCGCCCGGCTCTGCTTGGCGAGATTGCCGCTGGATAGATGGCGGTAACAGATGTAGTCCGCCAGCGCCGCGTGCGCGAATTCCGGAATCTGCGGCACGTCCTCTCCGTCCTCCAGCGGCGGAAAGCTGACCTCGCAGAGCGCCCGCAGCGTCTTTCCCTTCAGGTCGTCCCGCCATACGGTAAGGCTTCTTCCGTCTCCCGCCAGGTCAAATGCGACGTCCCGTCCGTCCTCGTCCGTCAGCTGAATCACCCGGTTGACGATGTATCCCGGCACCGGGGCGCATCCGTCCTCGCAGATGGGCATGCACATCATTCTCTTGGGCTTGAGATATTCTCTCGCCGCGATGTCATAGCCTACGTTCGCATAGATTTTGAATGTCTCTTCGTATTCGCTCACGTCCTGCGGGTCTTCCCCGAGCTGCCGCAGCGCCTGCGCGATGATCTGGCTCAGCGTCATCTTCCTTCACTCCTTTCTCTCTTAAAGCCGCCGCGAAGCGAAGATGGGGTTTGGGGGATTGGAACCACGCGCCCGCAGTGCGGGATTCAGCGTGATGGAAATCGGAAATCATAAGAAACGCTTGCGTTTCTATATGAGTTTCCCGGAACAAATCCCCAAGCAGGGAACGGGGCGGCAGCCCCGTCGTAACCCATTGCGCAGCAAAAATGTGAATCAGGGAGCGAAGCGATCCCTGATTCTGTTTAAGCCTGTCTGCGTTATTTCCCGTCTTCACCGCTCTCCTCTGCATCCATCTCTTTCAGTACAATTCCTGCCAAAGAAACTCCCTTTCTCCCTCGCGGCAGCTTCAGAATGAAAACCGCATCCCCTTCTTACATTTCCCCGCAGTTTTTCAAAATCTCCGCCACCGCCGCGGGCATCTCCACCGTCTTGCCCCTCTGAAAGTAGAAGCTCACGCCGTTCAGCCCCGCAAAAACCACGTCGTCCTTGCTTCCGGGTGCCAGCGGCAGATTCACCTTCAGGGTCTCCCCGTCCGCGCATCCCGCGTCGCTCATCAGCTTTCTGAGGCTTGCCTGCGTCTTAGCGCATTTGCCTGCCAAAACCACGCTGGTCTTTTTCATCGTTGTCGTCGTGTTCGTTCCCATGTTCGCCATTTTTCCTTCCTCCTCTGTTTTATCCATTCCAAAAATCAAGCGAAGCGAAGGCAGGGCTTGAATCCGCGCATCCGTTCCATCCGATGCCGCTTTTTCCAAATTCCCCGCCCGTGCTTCGCCCTTTGTCACCGTTTTCGCGCTTTAAGGCTTATTCCGTTCCTTACGCGCTGAATCCGCACTCGATTCGCACCGCATACTCCGGCTGCAGCATTTTCACGCCGAAGCCGTCCATCTTCCAGCCGACCGTGCTGATCTGGTCGAGCGGGTCTGCCGTGCCCGCGCTTCCCGCCGGCTTGACAATCACTCGCGGCTTTGCGCCCTTCAGGCTCGTGATGCCGTAGGCATACTGACCCAGTACGATCACGCTTGCCACGTCTGCCTTCTCCGCGCCCGCGCCGCCGAAAACCTTGGCTTCCGTCGTTTCAACCAGGCGCACGCCGAACAGCCGACCGATTTCGCCCGTGTAGATGTTCTCCTTGTCCTGATACTGGCTGACCTTGATGAAAGCGTCGTCCTCCTGCAAGTCATACATCGTGTCCGGACCAACGATGGCGATGTAATAGCCGCCAAAGGTCTGCGCGTGGTTCTTCTTGAGCATCTTCACCGCCCGGCGCAGCTCCCTGCTGGTCAGTTTGTCCGCGGGCGTCAGCGCGGTGCGGCTCGTCTTGCCGCCCGCGTAAATCACGTTGGCGCATTTGGCAAGCTCCTCGCGCACCACCGCGTCAATGCTTCGCGAACCCGCGTCGCCGAAGAGCTTCGTTCGGCGCATGATGTCCATGTCCAAATGCGTCAGGTCGAGCTTGTCCGTGCATCGCGCATACTCGCCGTACTGCTGCAGCTGCACCGTCACCTCCGTCTCCGCCAGCATCACGCTGTCGCCCGGGTCGCCTTCGCTGAGCGCCTTGGTGTTCGTTTCCAGCGGAATGATTTTGCGCATGTTCATCACCAGTCCGCTGTGCGGCGGCATGCGATGCTCATCGCCAAACTGCAAATGCACCAGGTTCGGTTCAAACGTGCGCAGCAGCTCACGGTTGTAGTAGGTCTGCATGCCCGCGCTCAACGCGCTGCTCGTCGTCATATTCGTGTCCGTATTCGTATAAGCCATCTTTCTTCCTCCTTGTGTTTTCAGTTCAATAGGTTGGGGTTACGTTGGGGTTACGTTAGGGCTCTGCCCTAAAACCCGCCAGAAAACTGAGTTTTCTGGACTTTCCACTTAGGGGTTGTCAAGATTAAGCGAACATTTCAAGGAACAAATATCTAAGCACTTGTAGATATGGGGCTTTGCCCCATCGCCCCACCAAAGGGCTTTCCGAGCGTTTACGGCGCCCGTTTGGCGCATCGCCCTTTGGAAACCTTCGGGCACAAATGCTTCGTTTTTTCTTGAAATATCGTTGTCGTTAGCTTGACAGCCTCTGTTCTTTCTTATTTCAAACCGCGAAGCGAAGTAGGGAGTCTGCGGAACAAGCCTCCCTTAAGCGAAGTCTGTCGGGGACCCCCCTATTCCTTTCCCTCGATGGATTGCATCGCAATCCATCCCTCTCCCACCTTCTTCAAACCGCCGCGAAGCGGAGATGGGAGTCTGAGGGACAATCGTCCCTCAGGCGGGGTTTGGGGCGGCAGCCCCATCGTTCCCCACCGTCACTCGATGCGTACCTTTCGCCCTTCCATCATCGCCGCACGCGCTCTGCGCGAAAACGCATCAAATTGCCTGTCCGTCATGTGCTCGATTCGGTTGTCCGGCTTCACCGAACCCGCCGCCGTCGTTCTCGCCGTCGGTACGCCGTAGCGATGCGGCGCCGCCATGCTCCTGCGTAAGTAGGCACATGCCGCACGCTGTACACCGTGCCCCATCGCAATTTCGCTGCGTACCTGCTCGTCCTGCGTGAACGCCGCCATCTCCGCCGTCGTCCAGCCGTCCTCAAATAGCTCGGCAAGCCCCGCCCGAATCGCCGCCATCATCTCGTCCGCCTCGCGGCTTTCCTCTTCCGGCTGCTCCTGCTCCATCTCTTCGGTCAGGTTTTCCTCCAGCTCGTCTACCGTCACTTCGTTCTCAAGCGTTCTCTCTTCCATTTTCGTCGCTCCTTTCGTTCTCTCTCACCGCCCGCAGCACGCTGTCCCTCGTCCGATATCCCTCCATCAGCCGAATGACGCTCTCCGGCGGCAGCGGTTTCCCCGCGTCCGCGCAGATCTTGACCGCCTGCATCAAAAATTCGTTGTCTGCCTGAATCTGGCTCGGGTTGTTCTTCTGTACCTGTACGCGCACCGTGTATGCCGGACGCGGCAGCGCCCCTCCGTTTTTGCTCGGCGCAATCAGCTCGATGATCCTCTCCCGCATCCCGCCGCTTGAGTTCCATCCGCCGACGATTCGCAGCTTCCGCCCCGGCTCCATGTATTCGCTCAGCACCCAGAGAATCTGCTCGACCATCCGCCTGAATGCGTCCTTGAATCTCTCCGTGTGCCACCTCGTGATCTTGCCGCCCGCCTCCTGTAAGTAGTGGATGGCTGTTCCCGCCGTCACGTTTAAGCCGCCTTCGCCTCGCGTAAACTGGTTCTGTCCGCAGTCCTGCTTCATCGCGTCCGCCATGTAGCACATCATTTCGTAAACCTGCCCGTTCAGCGGCGACGCCTGCACCGTCTGCATCACCTCGCGGATGTCGTTGCCCTCCCATTCAATGATGGTCTTGCGCATGTCCGCCACATCGTCCGGATTGACGCCGCTTCCGCGCCGAATGAAGTGCCGCTGTACGCTCGATTCGCGGGCGTTGTCGTCGATGTACTTGGCGTATCGGTCGATGGCAGCCTGCGTCCCGCTGTAATCGTAAATCAGCCCCTTGCCAAAAGGCTTTCGCCATGAATCGCGGAATTTGTATAGCGTGAAGGGATATTGCCCGTGCGCATAAACGCCTTCGGGATAGGCCCCGCCTTCCGCGCCGTATCCGGTCTCCGTGCTGAAGAGCAGCGCATGCCCCGCAAACTGCGCCATGTGTACAAACGTCCTTCGGCTTCCCGCATCGTATCGCTTGTACCAGAACTCAATCAGCAGCGCACGCTCGTCCCCTTCCGGCGTTTCGAATTCGCCCGCGTCCTCTTCGCCGTATGCGTCGCCCGTAACATATCCCCGCGCATGCGGATAATGCTCCTCGATCCACGCGACCGTCGTGTGCGTCACCTTGAAACAGCCCCGCCCGTCCTGAATGTCCTCGTACATCGGGTCGGGGTAGAAGTCCTCCGGATGCCATGCCAGTACGGAAACCATGCCTGCGCCGTCCTCCAGCTCCTCGTCCCAAAATACCTGCGCCACGCCCGTGCCCGTCACGATGGCGTCCTCCATCATCGTCTGATACTTGCCCGGCCATCCCGCGTGATAGAGTACAAAGCTCACCACGTCCTCCATCTCTTCCGCGCTGTTCGCCGTCTCCTCCCTTTCGGGCAGCATCACCGCCTCCGGCAGGTTGTCGATCTGGTCGGCGATCATGTTGTCCACGCAGCTCCCCAGCGTGTTGCTCGTCGGCGCCGTCGCGCTCCTCTCGCCCTTGTGGTCGCGTATCCTCCGCGCCCGCTTCATCTCCTCGTGGTCTTCCCGCAGCTGGTCATAGAAAAAGTCGAACAGGGTATATCCCCGCTCGACCAGTTCCTTTTCCCGCGCCGTCAGCGGCTGGTTCTCTGCCGCGTCCCATTTTTTCCGGCTCTGCCGTACGTCGCCCATGCCGTATTTCTCCATTTTCACTCTCCCGTTCCTATATATTTGCCTCATTCCTGTAGCAACCAGTTACAGATTGAGAAATCTCGTTGCCTAAGCTGTAGTTCACAGCGTTCGCTTTGTGCAGGTAGAACCGCCACCGAGCCGGTGCGTTCGCGTCAGCAAACAGATCGAATCGGCAATGGGAAAAGCCGGTATTGCCGTTGCAATCTGTATGCAGGAGCTTGTATGAACGCAGTCGGAATCGATGTTTCCAAAGGCAAAAGCATGGTTGCTGTGCTTCGCTCTCTGGGCGTCACGTTGGCTGTCCTCATTCAAAATGATTTTCGTTTCCGTATTCCTAAGCCTGTTACATCCGCATATTGCTTTCATCTCCCTGAACATCTGGCGATTTAACCCGTTTGCCCTCCATGTACTCCTATCCTTTCGCGTGCGTATCCGGATTATAAGCATGTAACAGAAGGATTCAATGGGTATGGTGGTGAATGAATCCTCTGTCGTGCTGCTTGTGACGAGATAGGTGTGACAATCTGAAGAACACTTATTTTGCGATTCAACCGCCATCAAACCAATTTATGAATCGGCTATCTTTATCGCCTGTTATCACGAGTGTGTTGGACAATGAAAGGTGGAGTTAAATACATGAAACCGTTTTGGGTGAGAAAGACAATCCCCAACTGGATTTCGATGATGCTCGTTTCTGCTTTTCTAATCTTAATTGCTTCATCCGCAACGGGCGAAATTTCTTCAACGATTGATGTCATAAACGACACTAAAAACAAACACACTGTAGTTCCGTCTATTCCTCAAGGCGAGCTGATCGCTGAAGATGTGAAATTCGCCAAGGGGGAAAAGTATGAAGTCTACTCCGGTCCCGGAAAGGATTATCTCCGCGCAGCTGATGGAAAAGCCGTTGTCTCCACAAACGACTGGATTCAAGTCTTTGGCAGGGAGAATGGTTGGATTCTGATACAATATGAGATTGACAAAGACCATATGCGCTTTGGCTGGATTCCTGAAAAAGCGCTGCCGAAATCAGCATCTGTCGATGAACTCAGCTTTATCCCTGAGACGGTTACGTTACTGGATACAGCGTTCTTAACAGATGATCCGCTATTTTCACATACCGTCCTTTTGACGCTTCCCAAGGGCACAACCGTTTATCACCTTTCGGACATGGGCGATTGGGCTTATATCGAAAGCTGCTCTGGTGATTGCGTGCGCGGCTTTGTAAACCGCGCTTTGATTCGTACAGGCAGGGTTTATGGGCTGGAAAATTGTCCTTCTAACAACGGCACCCAAGTGATGAATGGAACCTTGGTGGTGAAAAGCAATGCTATCGAGGCTGATTTTTCCTCCATCATCCATGATGGCTATCAAAGTGTTTCGGTTCAGGGTTACTGCCTCTACGACACTTTCACCGGCAACCTTCTGTTTAAATTAACGAACATAAATCCAAACGGCAACTATACCGGAAGTGGAATGTTGCCATCAGATGTCACGTCCATTCAAATTGTCCCAATACTGCCAAACGGGGAGAAAGCCGGCAAAGATTTGACGGTTACCGTTGAATGGTAAATCATGGGCTTTCCTCGTCTCTCCCCGTTGACCGCCGCCCGCTTTCCCGATATAATCAGCTTATCAAAATATCATCCAAGGAGGGTCGCGCCATGTCTTTTCGCCGTCTGCTTGGGCTTCTCTGCCTTCTTTTTCCTCTGTCCGTTTCTTCGGCTCTCGCCGAATCGGAAGGCGATACCCTCGCCTTTCCCTGCTCACCCGAGCTTTCCCCTTTTCTCTCTCAAAGCGAACACACCATCAGCCGCGAGATCGACCTGCATCACTGGGATCGCATGCAGATTGATTACTGGGGCGATGACCCCATCCCCGTCGATCACGGTTCTCTGATTATTCTGGATGATCAATTCATGCTGATCGACCTCCATTTTTCCAAAGACTTTCCGTTCAGCACAGACGGTTACGTCTTGCCGGAGGCCATCTACATGGTCAATCATGATCCGGCCGTCTCCGATGATACCGATCCGCCGGAATGGCATGTCTTCATGTACCCGGACAAAGACGATCCCTATGCTTTCCATTACGCCTGTACATGGAATTGGGATATGGTCGGAATCAAGATGTACGGCGAATACACTGCTCCAAACGGCGAACGGCATGACAGCGGTTTTTCTTTGGATATCGACATTTTTTAATCGCCGTCTCCCCTCATCCTCCCCCTCTTGGGGAGCTGTCAGCCGCAGCCTGACCGAAAGGGCTTCCCTCGTCGTCCCCCCTTGGCTCTCCCTCTGGGAGAGCTGTCGCCGCAGGCGACTGAGAGGGCTACTCCCCCAACGGGTCAAACCGCCATTCCTTTTTCTTCCCTCTCGGGCGCGGCGCAATGGGTCTTGACATTAAAAAGTACCGCGTTTCGTCGTAGATGTGATCCTCGCCCGCCGTGTCAATGTCCTCCGGCTTGCGCCCGTCGTAAACCAGCGCGGGAATCGTCCGCCTGAAATCCCGGCAGTTCTCAAAAACGTAGAGCATCGGACGCCCTTCCTCGTCGAATTTCAGCCGTTCGTGCAGCTGCATCTTTCCGGGCAGCCGCGTGTTGTCCCCCTTCATGAAGGTCACCCCGTTAAAGACCTTGCGAATCTGTTCCTCCACGCTCAGCCCGCGGCTTCTGTCCCATATGGCAGGGTCGGCGACGCCCGAAACATGAATGCCCTCCGCGGCTTCCGGTTCCATCAGCTCCGCGAGCTTTTCCGCGATTTCGCCCGGCGCGTTCATAATGCCGACGTTCGCCTCCCCCGGCACGCAGCCGTAAAGCTCCTTGTATCGGTATACCCGCCCTTCCTCGTCCACCGCCCAAACCCCGAAGGAGAATGGGCGCGTGTATCCGTGGTCGAAGCTGACCACCCGCGTCCAGTGCCACGGAATGTCGAACGGATGGATGACGTGCGTGTATAGCCCGTCGCCGTAGTGCGTCGGATCGTCCACAAATTCCGGGAAAGCCTGCCCGTCGAACGCGTCCCATTTGCCCAGCAGCAGCGCATCCCGCAGTGCCTTGGGCTTCTGCTCCAATTCCACGATGTAGTCCCGCGTGATGTGCGGATTGTCCATCGCCGTCGCCGGAATGTACTCGATCTTTCTCACGCTCACCCCGCCGAGTATGCTGCTTTCAACCGCAACCTCGGCGGTTCGCCCGCCCGCGTTCGTGCTGTCCACGAACCGCGCCTTCACCCACGCATGCCCCGGACCGCCCGGGTTGCTTGCGCATCGCACGCAGGGCGTGATGCCCAGCCGCTTTTCTGCACGCAGTCGTGTGCGCAGGTAATCATACATCGGTTTTGTGAAATGTGTCAGCTCGTCGAAATACAGCCAGTGGATTTCCGCGCCCTGATATTTTAGCAGCCCCTGCCCCTCGTCGCTCAGGTGACAGAAATGGATGACGCTTCCGTTGCTCAGCCTCAGCTCGTGCGCACTGGAAACATATTTGCCCAGTTCCTTCGGCGCAATGAGCTGCATCGTCCGGATCAGCGTCATTTCCAGTTCGGGATAGGTTCGCCTGAATAAGTACGCGTGCGTCTGCGGATATTTCAGGCAGCGCATCAGCGCGTCCCAGCATATGGCGTAGCTCTTTCCTCCGCCCGCCGCCCCGCCATAAAGCACTTCGTCCGCCGTGCTTGCGTGAAACGCAAGCTGTTTTTTTGTCGGCTGATAATTAAGCTCGATCTCCATGCTTCTGTTCTTCCTCCTTTCCGCCCGTCCCGTCCGGCATGCCCAGCGCAGGTGCGCCCGCCGCAAACCGAATCACGATGTCCTTTCCGTAATCCTTCTGCATCCGAATGCCCGCCCGGTCGAGGATGTCCTTCGCCGCCCTCTGGCGGATGTTGTCGTTCCCCTCCGACTGGCTCAGCAGCGCCGCCTGATGCCGCGCCGCTTCTTCCGCGCTTTCGTAAACGCAGATTTGCGCACGCAGCTTTGCCGCCTCGGATTTCTTTCGGTATGCCTCCAGCCTTTTCAGGTCGCCGAGGATCGTCTTCACCTGCTTCTCGCTCGCCCCGATCTGCCTTGCGATCTCGTCCGGTTCCCTGTTTTCTTCAAAGTACAGTCGAACGGCTTCGCTCTTCATGTTTTCCGTCATTCTGCCCATCTCACCACCTCCTTTCCCTGCCCGCCTTTTCCTCCGCCAAACTCTGTAAAGCATCGAAGTCTTTCCCACGCGAGCGTTTTCTCGCATCAAAAAAAGCCGTTCCAACACCGGAAACGGCTTTTTTGATTGATGCATGCTTCTCAGCTTTCCCGCGAAGCGAAGAAAGAGCGCCGAAAGCAGCACGCCCTGCCGGCGGTCGGGCTTAAACCCTCTTTCTCTCTTTTCCCGCCGCGAATCTCTTTTCTTCTTTCGCTGATGATATCATATCATACCTCTTTTTGAACCGCAAGATGACATTTGGGTGCCATTTCGGTGTCATTCCCGTGCCTTTCCCGTGCCCTTCAGGTGCCGTCTGCCCCATCTTCCCCGTTCTCCTTCTTCCCCTCGATCTCCCTTTTGTATCGCATGATCTGCCGCCTGCTCCTGTCCGTCATGCGCATCGTGTCCTCTAAGCTCAGCCCGCCGATGTAGTAATACATGCAGAACGAATATAGCCCGATTTTCAACCCGCTGATCGCCTTGATTGCCTCGTCCTCCAGCTCGTGTAGAATCGCTCCTTCCCTCTCCAAAGACTTTTCCAGCGATTCCTTCATCATCAGCTTCACCTCAAGCCCCCGCGCTAACCCGCCTCTGCCGTGCGGCATTCCGTCCAGCTGTACCGCACTCAGCGTCGCCGCCTGCATTTCCGTCAGCTTCTCGCTCAGCTCCCGAACCAGCCTGACCTGCCCCCTCACGCGCAGCAGTACTTGTCTGTCCTTCTCGTTCATTCCGCTCTCCCTTCTCCAGTTTAATCATCCTCGTCCCTCAGCCATCGTTCCTCGTCCCAGAGCAGTCTGAGCCTTCTCGCCTCCTCGCAGATTCCGCAGCCGTCGCATTCCTCTTTCAAATGCAGTACGCAGGAAAACGCCATCTTTCTCCTCCTTTTGTTCTCTTTTCTTCGTTTTCGTTCCCATAAAATACGAACACTTGTTCCCATTTTAGCCTTCCTCTTTCCGTTTGTCAAGCCGAATTCCCCTTTTCATGCTCTAATCGACATTTCCATACACCCCCTTTAAACCGCCGCGAAGCGAAGATGGGGTTTGGGGATGAAATCCCCAAGCGGGGTATGGGGTGGCAACCCCATAGTAACCCCCCGTAACTCCAAAATCGCGAAGCGATTTAAAAGAAACAAGAATCAGGGAGCGAAGCGTCCCCTGATTCCTCCACCGCCCCTTCAAACCGCCGCGAAGCGAAGATGGGGTTTGGGGATGATATCCCCAAGCGGGGCATGGGGTGGCAACCCCATAGTAACCCCCGTAACCCCAAAAGCGCGAAGCGCCCCAAAAGCAAGAATCAGGGAGCGAAGCGTCCCCTGATTCCCCTCCACCGCCTCTTCAAACCCCACCCAACTTTCCCATATTCCCCTTATTTTCCTATCAAAAAAGGGAGTCAGAGGCTTGTCTTCCTCTAACTCCCTTTTCGCTTTTTGACCTGTTTTTCTTTGCGCCGCGCTTACGCCTTCACCGCGTCAAGAACCGCCTGCTCCATGCCGTCCTTTTCGCATACCGCCGTATGGCGAATCGGCAGGGTCGGCAAAGCCCGAATCTGCTCCGGCTCTTTCGTTCCCGTCTTTTCGGCAAGCGCACGGCAGCAGGCAAAGTCGTCCTGCCCCGCGCAGGCATTCTGCCCCGCGACCGCGCCCAAAACAGACGCGCCGAATTTATACGGGCTTGCCGTCGAAACGATCACGCTCCTGCGCGTGTCGCCCGTTTCGCGCTGATAAGCACGCAAAACCGCGCTGGCAACCGCCGTGTGCGGATCCATCAGGTAGTGGTCTTCCGTCCACGTTTTCGCGATTTCCTCGCGCACGCCGTCCTCAGCCACACAGCCCGCCCAGTAGCGTGCCTGCATGCCCGCCTTCATCGCCTCATCGATTTCATAGCGCTTTCTGCCGCTCAATTCGCCCATCAGCCGCGCAATCTTCCCGCCGTCATAGCCGCTCAGATCGAACAGCAGGCGCTCCAGATTCGAGGAGATCAGAATATCCATCGACGGCGTGATGGTCTTGTAGAACGGACGGTTTTCGATGTCGTATACGCCGGTGTTGATGAAATCGGTCAGCACATTGTTCTCGTTGCTCGCGCAGATGAGCCTGCCGACCGGCAGCCCCGCCTTGTGCGCGTAATCTGCCGCGAGGATGTCGCCGAAATTGCCCGTCGGAACGCAGAAATTCACCTCGTCACCGAGCTTAATTGCGCCCTCGTTCAGCAGATCCGCATAGGCGGAGAAGTAATATACCACCTGCGGCACGAGTCTGCCGAAGTTGATGGAATTCGCCGAGGAAAGCACGCGTCCCTGCCGATCCATCGTTTCGGCGAACTGCCGATCGGCAAAGATGCGCTTGACGCCGGTCTGCGCATCGTCAAAATTGCCGTTGACGGCGATGACATGGGTATTCTGCCCGCCGGTCGTCACCATTTGCAGCCGCTGCGCCTGGCTGACGCCTTCACGCGGATAGAACACGCAGCAGCGCGTCCCCGGAACATCGAGGAAGCCCTCCAGCGCCGCCTTGCCCGTGTCGCCGCTTGTCGCCACGAGAATGAAAATTTCGCGTTGTTCATCGTGCTTTTGGGCACTGAGCGTCAGCAGATGCGGCAGCAGCTGAAGCGCCATATCCTTAAACGCGAGCGTCGGGCCATGCCAAAGCTCCAGCGCGTGCGCCCATCCGCCTACCTTGCGAACCGGCGCAATCTCTTCGCAGTCAAAGCCCCTGCCGTATGCGCCGTGAATCGCGCCCTTCAGCTCTTCCCGCGTGAAATCGGGCAGAAACCGCTCAAGAACCGTCAGCGCACGCTGTTCATAACCCATTTTGCCCAGTGCGGCAATCTCTTCGAGCGAAAAAGAGGGGAACTCAGCGGGCACATACAGCCCGCCGTCCGGCGCCAGTCCGCGAAGAATCGCCTCCGAAGGCGAAACGGCAGCCGCACCACGCGTTGAAAGCATTTGCATCGGCATCAACCTCCCTGATTAAACATCGGGCAGAAACCCGGGGCTTCTGCGTGTCCCGACCGATCGATGAACAAAGAAGCCGCTTCCTGATGAACGGCAGGAAGCGGCTCAGCAAAACGAAATTAGATTTGATACTTGCGGATGCTCTCCGGCACATTCTCCGCATCCTCGCTGAAGCTGATGACCAAATCGCACTGAGCGTTGGCGACCAGACCTTCGAGCTTGGCAAAGAAGTCCACCAGGTCGGCGGCGTCCGTCTTGACCAGTTTGAGGAACGCATCAACGTAAATCACGCTGATATCATAGTTGCCCGCGAGAATACCTGCGAGGAAGCCAAAGAACGAGTCCTTGCCCTTTACGGCGTATTCACTCGCGTCGATGAAACGGATCTGCGGCTTCAGGCTGAGCGTGTAGCTCTTGTCGTCGTCAACGAAAAGAACGTTGCCCTTCGCTTCCTTCACGGAAGCGTTCGCCATATCCAAAATGCGCTTGGTCTTGCCGGAACCCTTCTTGCCAAAGATAACCTGGATCACGGTCAATCCCTCCCTTTCATGTTTTCTACTTACCCACATTATAGCCTAAAACACATTCCCTGCATAGACCCAAATTTACTTTTTCTCTCAAAAAACATGCGGGGTCAACCGCTATTTTCCCCATTTTTGTGATTATGGCTTGCTTTTTGCGGCACATCATGCTATAAATAAATGTATACATTTAGCCAAAACGCAGGTTTAAAAGACGGACAATCAGCATAAAGCATCCTGAGCGCACATCGGCGCCGCCTTCGGGCTTTCCGCCGCGTGAAAAACCGTCTGGGGTTGACAAAGTGCGTGCTTTGCCGTCCATCCTCTGCGCAATGAAAGGGGCGATTCCCGTGAAACGTCTGTTCTGTCTCCTGCTTCTTTTCCTGCTGCTTCTGCCTGCCTTTGCCCTGGCAAAGGAAAGCGCCCAACCCTGTTACTGGCTGCTGACCGATGTGCATACCGAAAGGAGCGCATCCCAGCCCTACGGCGACGCGTCGGCAGAAGACAACGTGACCGCGCTGTCTTCCCTGCTGCCGGACGAAATGCTTCAGGCGATGGAGGAAACGCACGTCTTCCGCCTCAGCGCTTCCCGTGAGCAGACCGGCGCGTCAGCCCGCAGCGAATACACGCTCTCCGGCATGCCGGCGCTCGTTCCCGGTGCCGCCTGCGCACGCCTTTCCCTGACGGCGACGACCAGCGAGGATCGTGGCTCTTTCTATCTCTACACCAGTCTGTATGCCGACAACGCACGCATCGTCCGTGCCCGCGGCAACGGCGCCTGGGTCATCCGCGTTCCGTTCCCGCGCAAGGCGGTTTCCGGCGCAACCCGCGTCATCGTGCTGGATTCCCGCGAAATCCACGGCTTTGCCAATGTCAAGGCGGTTTATACCTACACCGCCGTTCCCGGAAAGATGCTCATCGATACGAACGGCGATATCGTGCTTTATGATCCGCTGGGCAACGAAACGTATCGCATCTCCCACGTTCTGGCAGGCGTTCTGCCCGTGTTCTCCGCCTCCGCTTCGGAAAGCGGCGACGTCGTGTTTTCCGCCGAGCTTCAGCCGGACGGTTCTGTCATTGCGCGTTTCCTGCCGGACAGCGGCTTGACGATCGAGGAGATCATCCAGCTGATCCGTCAGGCGCTCTCCTCCGCCGAGGCGGACGCGACGACCTCCGCCAGCGTCATTTCCTCGCTTTCTTCGAATCCGAACCTCGCGACGCTCTATGTCGCGCCCAACAGCAATCTCTCCGACGAAGCGCTTTCCCTGCTGATCGGCGCGGCGTCCGGTCAGGCTGTCAGCGTGCCCACGCTTCAGGATGCCGTTGAATCCGGCGATGTCACGCTGGATGCCCAGATAACGCCGACTCCCGCCCCGCTGACGTACAGCGAGCTGGCTAAGCGCATCGCTTCCGGCGAAACGCCGACTCCCTCGCCTTCCCCGGCGTTCCTCTCCGCCGCCGCAAAGGAAGCCCAGACCGCGCAGGCGCTGGCGCTTTACGGCGAAAACGGTGTGGAAGCCATCGCCCTGACCCCGTCTTCCCACGCGGACGGAAAGACCCTTCAATCCATCGCGCAATCCATCGCGCAGGCACGCGAGGACAAGGACGCCTATGAAGCCCTGTTCGGCGAAAGCACGGAAAACCAGGGCTTGTCCGATGGCAAAAACGCCATTCGCTTCACGCCTGAAAACGGCGATGCCGCCGGCGCTTCCATCGCGGTTGTGGATGGCAGCTATCTGCTCAGCATCCAGCCCGGCAGCGTTGCGCTCCTGCAAAAGGCGCTCAACGACCTGCTGATTACGCTCAACGCGACGCCGACTCCGACGCCGAGTCCCACTCCGACCCCGGTTCCGACAGCTGTTCCGACGCCGACGCCCACTCCGACCCCGGTTCCGACGGCTGTTCCGACGCCCACGCCCACTCCGACTCCCACCCCGACCCCGGTTCCGACAGCTGTTCCGACTCCGACGCCTACTCCGACCCCGGTTCCGACAGCTGTTCCGACTCCGACGCCCACCCCGTCTCCGACTCCGACAGCTGTTCCGACACCCACGCCTACCCCGACCCCGGTTCCGACAGCTGTTCCGACGCCCACGCCTACCCCGTCTCCGACTCCGACGGCTGTTCCGACACCGACTCCCACTCCGACCCCGGTTTCGACAGCTGTTCCGACTCCGACTCCCACTCTGACCCCGAGTCCGACTCCGACAGCTGTTCCCACTCCGACGCCTACCCCGACCCCGGTTCCGACAGCTGTTCCGACGCCCACGCCTACCCCGTCTCCGACTCCGACTGCTGTTCCGACACCCACTCCCACCCCGTCTCCGACTCCGACTGCTGTTCCGACACCCACTCCCACCCCGTCTCCGGTTCCGACGGCTGTTCCGACGCCCACTCCGACCCCGTCTCCGACTCCGACTGCTGTTCCGACACCCACTCCGACCCCGTCTCCGACTCCGACAGCCGTTCCGACACCGACTCCCACCCCGACCCCGGTTCCGACGGCTGTTCCGACGCCTACGCCTTCGCCCACGCCTCTGCTGGCAACGACGATTGGCGGTACGTCCATTCTCATTCCGATCATCATCGTGCTTCTGTTCCTCGTCGTGCTGACGCTGCTCATCATCCTGATCGTCAACGACAAAAAGAAGAGCCGCTGATTCTGCCGTATCCGCTCAGCTTGTTGACATCAGCAAATCGGGCTTAAACAGCAAAATCAAAAAATTAGCTATTCTTCCTCTCGGGGGAGAATAGCTTTTTGTTTACAGTCCGCGTTGATTCTGCCGTATCAACTCCCCTCCGTGCGCATATAAAAAGCAATGTGGTTTCAATCGCATCAGCTTGACTGACGACGCAAAAACGGAGGGATCGGATTGAACGCAGCCAGAACGCTCTTTCCCGGCGCAATGGGACCGGACGGCTTTATCTCCTGCTTTGACCACCTGCTCGACGAGGCGCACCTCAAGCGAAAGCTCATCCTCAAAGGCGGACCCGGCGTAGGCAAATCGACGTTCATGCGCCGGGTACACGCCGCGCTCTGCCCTGAAAACGAAGCGGCGACGCTGTATTTCTGCTCCGGCGACCCGGACAGTCTGGATGCCGTCGCCGTGCCGCATGCCGGGCTGCTCATTCTGGATGGCACCGCGCCGCACATCGTCGATCCCGAGATTCCCGGTGCGCGTGACAGCATCATCAACCTCGGCGTCTGCTTAAACGAAGCCGCCATGCGCCCGCATCTGGCGCACATCCGCGTCTGCATGGCGGATCATGCCGCCTGTTCGCGGCGTGCGCGTGCCTGCATGGCTGCCGCCGCCGCGCTGGCAAAGGACAACGCCGCCGCCCTGCAATCCGCCGTGGATGGCAAGCGCCTGACCCGAATCACGCACGCGCTGATTCAGTCCGTCCTCTCTCAGGCAGGCGAAACGAGCGCCGTGCCGTCCGTCCGCCCGATTCTGACCGACGCGGTCACGCCGAAGGGCGAGCTTTGCCTGATCGGCGAGCATGCCCAACCGCGTGTTTTCCGTCTGCTGGCGCATTGGGGCATGGATCTGACGCCCGTTCTCCGGGAAATCAGCCGCGCCGCACGCACGGCGGGCTACGATGTGGAAGAGCATCTCTGTCCGACCGTCCCCGGGCGTCTGCTGCACCTGACCATCCCCGCGCTCGGCACGCTCATCACCTCCGGCGATGCGCTTCCTTCCGAGCAGACCTTCGACTTTTCGTCGTGCATTCCGCAAGGTGCGCTTCTCCGTCATGAATGTGCGCTTGAGCAGGGACGGGCAGGCATCCGGCTGCATCTGCATCGGGCCGTCGCCGCGCTCGCGCAGGCGAAGCAGCTCCACGACGAGCTGGAATCCTTCTATGTGCCCAACATGGACTTCGGGCGCTGGCAGGAAATCCTGAAGGAAACGCTGGATTCGCTTCCGCCTGCGGGCTGAGCCCGCTCTCACTTCCGCCTGCGGGCTGAGCCCGCTCTCACTTCCGCCGAAGTTTTACAATACGCGATAGCTTTGCGCACGCGGGCGATGCTGTACTGAAATATAACGAATCAACCGGGGATTGATGATAGCTTTGCGCACGCGGGCGATGCTGTGCAATTTTCCACGCGTTTCCAAAGTGGACTGAGTCCGCCCTCACTTCCGCCTGCGGGCTGAGCCCGCTCTCACTTCCGCCGAAGTTTTACATTACGCGATAGCTTTGCGCACGCGGGCGATGCCCTGCAATTTCTAATCAAAACAAGAAATCCGCTCCAGAAAAACTCTGGAGCGGATTTTTGATTAGAGAAATACAGTTTCAGTTTCTTCTCGACTTTACAACAAAATGGCTTTGATTTCATTGCTGCTTTGAAGAGTATTCTGCTTGTTTGACATAACAACAAGCGTGTTGAACGCCCTTATTCCAAGGTATTCATGTATTCCACACTACTGCGTCCTGCCAAACGTCCAAACGTAAACGCATGGGACATCGTCCAACCATTTTCGCAAGCAACAGCTGCTGTACCGCCTGCGACATACAGCCCGGGAATAGGTTCTCCATCGACTTTAAGCACTTCAGATTTACCATTTCTAAGAAGACCGCCATAGTTTCCCATGGAGCCGGGCGCTGTTCTAACAGCATAGTACGGCGGCGTATTCAGGGCAATTAGATTCGTCGTTCTGCCAAAATCTTCATCTACGCCCTTCTCTGCCATTTCGTTCCAACGCTCAACGGTCGCTTTTAGATTCGCAGGATCTACCCCGATCTTCTCAGCCAGTTCTTCGATGGTATCGGCAGAAATATACGGATCATCCATGATACGCTGCATCATCATGTTATCAATGCCGTTCTGATCGTTGATTGCCCAAAGATATTCACTGTCGTCTTTGCGCATCTGAACAAAGAATTCGTCCATTTTACGTCGATGCTCATCCGTAAAACGTTGTCCATCTTTACCTATGACAATGCAGCCCCCAGCCTTATGGAATCCGGCGATCGTTGCAGGGAATCCGCCGACATGATACTGCTTGACCATGTCATAATCCGCCAAGCTGCCTCTGAAGAGATCGACATTCACAATAGCGGCGCCCAATTCTCCCGCCATCATCAATCCATCACCCGTCGCGCCTACATGTGCTACCGGCAGACATCCTTGATACATGGGCATCAGTCTGCCAACCAAATCGGTATTGTTTCCAAATCCGCCAGTCGCCAAGACTACCGCTTTTGCTTTAATGCGAATTTCATTTCCATTAGGGTCAACCGCAATTGCACCAATGATTTCGCCATTCTGACCAGTCAGCAGCTTCTTGCCAGGCGTATTGAGCAACACCTCGATGTCGCGAGATTCGAGTGCATTGCGGAACGGTTCCAAAAATCCGCTTCCTTTGCCCTTAACGTTATGAACCATGCGCAACGGACCGTAGCTGGGATTGACAACCACTTCGTCCTCAAATGGCACTTTCAATACATCCATCAGCCAGTCAATGGTTTCACCGCATTTTTCCGCCGTAATGCGCGTCAATTCCGGATCGTTTCTATAATTAGAAAGCTCCATCATGCGATCATAGCACTCATCGGCAGTAACATGTACATCAAATTTTTTGGCTAGATGAGTTTCATATCCAGACAGAATACCTTCAGATATGAGCGCCGTTCCTCCAATTGTTCCAATTTTTTCAATGATGATCACATTTTCGCAGCCATTGTCTGCTGCTTCTACCGCAGCGGAAATACCTGCCGGTCCGCATCCCATAACCAACAGTTCGGTTTCTTTATCCCATTTTTCTTCAGCAAACGCACTTTGGGTCAAAAGCATAGCTGCCATCAAGCACACTAACAGCAGTGACAGGAAATTCTTTTTCATTTTCTACCTCCATTGGTTCCCAGTGTTTCTGGTTCCATACAGCGTTTGGTTTTTCATGTACTCCTTTGCAAGTCCACTTACAATCTTCGATCTCTTCGCAAAGTATGCATCGTTCATGTTTTTCGTTTCAACTTGATTCACGCAATCAACATAACCAATTCTTCATAGAGCATAGAAATACTTCATGCAATCACCGATTATCTTTATACCCTTAAAAATAGATTCTCTTTTAAAAAACTCATTTTGTATATTCCATCATTTTGTTCTGAATAAAAAACTTCATTTAGTTTATCTGATCATCCATCACCTCAATTTCAAAACAGCGTATAAATAAATTGAATCTTATTCACTTTTAACCTGTTGTCTGATCGATTATTTAGCAAATAAAGCAACGAAAACGGCTCATATTACGTCCTTCAACCAAATCGCAGCTCATTTTGCTCATCGAATCGCCGTGAAACGATGGATATATATTCTTTGTCATTTCAGTTTTCCGTTCTATCTTTATGGGTATATGATATTTAGAAAAGCGCTGATATTAAGACTTTCCTGCAAATAGGGCTATCTTCAATTTTTTTGATATTCCGTTTAATTTTCCCCTCCCGATTCTTCACAAAAACACAAAACTGCTCACGATGATGTGCCAGGTTACGAAAACCCCTCGTTCTTTCCACATCCTACAAAATGTAAACGGATTTCTTGTATGTTTTATTCTAGCATCGCCCAATAATCATTGTCAAGTTTTTGATAATTATATTCCAAAATTTTATGCATTTATTACTTGTATCACTCGAGAAACTTCAGCAAAGAAGCAGCTAATTCTCTTTACGGAAGTCCTGATGACTTTTCCTTTTTCTACTGTACGATCCACTGTCCCTGTGTAACATTTCTCCCTATCCTTGTTAGGAATCTTTCCCGAGCTGCTCTCTGTGTTATTCCACCCAAGTCAGCAGCGCATCCACCTGTCCGCAAAGGCTCGTCTTTTCGCACTTTGCAGGCAAAAATACGCAGTCCCCGCGCTGCAAGGTCATCTCGCCGTCTTCCCAAATCAGTTTGCCGTCGCCCAGTGCGCAGAGCAGGACGAAGTGTTCCGGCGTAAGCGGAAGCTCCATGGCGCTTTCGCAATGCCAGCGTTCCAAAACAAACGCACGCTCATCAATGTACCGCGTCACCGTGCCGCCGGGCTTTTCGCTCGTCGCGCCCGCGCACGGCGGCAGATGCAGCGACACATTCGTCACATCCAGTCCTTTTTGGATGTGCAGTTCGCGTCCTTTTCCCTGCGCGTCCACGCGATCCCAGTCGTAAAAGCGATAGGTCACGTCGCTGGATTGCTGAATCTCCATCAGCGTTACGCCGCCGCCCAGCGCATGCACCATGCCCGCCGGGATATAATACACGTCGCCCGGTTTCACATTCACTTTGTTCAAACACGCCTGAACCGCCGCGCCGCCCTCTTCGCAGGCGCTCGCCAGCGCTTCCCGGCTCACGCCCTCGCGGATGCCATAGACGATCTGCGCCCCGGGTTCCGCGTCCAAAATCACCCACGCCTCTGTTTTGCCGAGCTTGCCATGCTCATTCTTCCGCGCATAAGCGTCGTCCGGATGCACCTGAACAGAGAGCATATCTCCGGCAGAAATCAGTTTGAGCAGCAGCGGAAACTCCGTTCCGACCTTCGTACCGCGCATCGCTTCGCCGCCGGCATCGAGCAATTCGCTGAGCGTATGCCCTTCGCTGTCGCGGCTCTCAAGCCCGGGCAGTACGGATACTTCGAGGCTTTCCCCCGTTCGCGGATCGGGAATCGCCTTGTGCAGCCTGCGCAGCCCCTCGCATCCCCACGGCGTCGCACTGCCATAGCGGAAAGCGGGAATCATTTTAATCGGTTTCATCGGGTGTCACTCCTTCGAATACTCTGTTTCTGATTATGAAGGATACACTTTCTTTCGCCTTCTGTCAAGCCGATTTCCGCCCGTTTAAGCCCGGTTGTGAAGCAGGTCCGGGCTGCATTTTACGCCGTTTTAAATAGCGACGCAAGGCATCCGTTCGGGCGGGAAGGCAGATCCATGCTTGACACCTTCGCAGAACAAATTTATACTGAAAGGGCAAATTCAGGAAGGAGGGTACCGATGTCCCATTCATCTGAGCAGGAGATTATGGCGCGTCTTTCTCATGTGCCGTGCGGAAAGCCGATCGTCAACCATCTTTCCGATCCCTGTACGCATTCCGCGCTGAGCGCCTGCCATCGGTGCGCGATGTGCGACAGGGAAAGCAAAGCCCAGCTCGATACGCTGACGCTTTATCCCGGCGTTGAGCTTTGTTTTCAAACCTATCTTTCTTCCTCGTTCACCCATCGTCACAGCATGCCTTCCTCAACCGTCATGGAGATCAACCACTGTCGGACGGGGCGCATCGGCTGGCGGATGAAGGACGGGCTTTCGCTCTATCTGGGCGAAGGCGATGTTTCGCTGCACAGCATCAGCCGCTGCACGCAGTCCGAGATCGAGTTCCCGCTGCACTGTTACGAAGGGTTGTTCTTCTCGATCGATGTTGACGCGTTGGATGCGCAGCCGCCCGAGCTGATGCGGGAAGCCGGCGTTTGCGCACGCGGCCTGTACGACCGCTTCTGCCGGGAAAGCAGCGCAACGCTTTCCGCCTGCCCGCAGAACGCGGCGATATTTGACGGATTGTATACGTTCGACCGGGCGATTCTTCTGCCCTATGCGCGGCTCAAGTTTCAGGAGCTGATGCTGGTTCTTTCGCGCACGCCCGCACCGGTTTCCACAACAACGCCCTATAAAGCCGACCAGATTGCCGTCGTCCGCCAGATTCACGAGGAGCTGCTCTCCGATTTGGGGCAGCGGCGCACGATTGAAGAGCTTTCCAAGCGCTATCTGATGAACCCTTCCACGCTGAAGGACGTTTTCAAGTTTGTCTATGGTCAGCCGATTGCCGCCCATATGAAGGAGCATCGGCTGGAACGCGCCGCGCTGCTTCTGCGCACGACGGATGCTTCCCTCTCCGAAATCGCGGCGCAGGTTGGCTATGAAAGTCAAAGCAAATTCAGCTCTGCCTTCAAGAGCGTTTACGGCGTCCTGCCGCGTGAATATCGGAAACAGACCTTCCGGCTCAAATCAGAATAAACGGAGCTGTCAAGTTTAAACCGAACATTTCAAGAAAATAAATATCTAAGCGCGATTAGGATATGGGGCTTTGCCCCATCGCCCCACCAAAGGGCTTTCCGCTCGCCCTTTGGAAACCTTCGGGCTCAAATACTTCGTTTTTTCTTGAAATATCGGTGTTGTTAGCTTGACAGCTCCGTCTTATATTCGCGTTATTTTTACAGATCATGGACGCGCAGCGCACGGATGGCATTGAGCACGGCGAGAATCATCACGCCGACATCCGCGAAAATCGCCGCCCACATGTTGGCTATACCAAAGGCGCCAAGCGCCAGGCAGCCGAACTTGACCACCAGCGCAAAGATGATGTTCTGGTAGACAATGCCGATGCACTTGCGGGAGATTTTAATCGCCTTGGCAATCTTCATCGGATCATCATCCATCAGCACGACATCCGCCGCTTCGATGGCGGCGTCCGAACCCATCGCGCCCATGGCAATGCCGATGTCTGCGCGGGTTAAAACGGGCGCGTCGTTGATGCCGTCTCCGACGAAGGCAAGCTTTGCCTTGCCGCCCTTTTCCGCAAGCAGCTCCTCCACCTTTTTCACCTTGTCGGCGGGCAGAAGCTCGCTGCAAACCCTGTCTATGCCCAATTCGGATGCAACCTGATCCGCTACGCGCTTGGCGTCGCCGGTGAGCATCACCGTCTTCTCCACGCCCGCACGCTTGAGCGCCGCAATCGCCGCCTTGGAATTCGGCTTCACGATATCGGAAATCACGATATGTCCGGCATACTCGCCGTCGATCGCCATGTGAATGATCGTGCCCACGCGGTGGCAGTCGCGGTATTCCACACCGAGCGCCGCCATCAGCTTGGTGTTGCCCACCGCCACGTCATGACCATCGACCTTGGCGCGGATGCCCTTGCCGCTCAGCTCCTGAATGTCCGATACGCGGTCGCGGTCGATCTCCCTGCCGTATGCCTTTTGCAGGCTCTTGCTGATGGGATGAGAGGACGCACACTCTGCCAGCGCCGCATATTCAAGCAGCCGTTCTTCTTCCATCTTGTTGTGATGAACGCCCGTCACCTCAAACACGCCCTGCGTCAGCGTGCCGGTCTTGTCAAATACGACAGTCTTGACCTCAGACAGCGTTTCCAGATAGTTGGAACCCTTGATCAGCACGCCTTCCTTGCTCGCGCCGCCGATGCCGGCGAAGAAGCTGAGCGGAATGCTGATGACCAGCGCACAGGGGCAGGAGATCACCAGGAAGGTCAGGGCGCGGTAGATCCACTCGCCCCATTGCGCAGCCTGTCCCATGAACAGCAGACGGACAAGCGGCGGCAGAACAGCCAGCGCCAACGCGCCATAGCAAACCGCGGGCGTGTAGACTCGGGCAAACTTGGAGATGAAGTCCTCCGAACGGGACTTATGCGAACTGGAATCCTCCACCAGCTCCAAAATCTTGGATACGGTCGATTCGCCGAATTCCTTCGTCGTCCGGATGGTCAGCACGCCCGTCATGTTGATGCAGCCGCTGATGATCTCGTCGCCCGGCTTGACGTCACGCGGCAGGCTCTCGCCCGTCAGCGCACTGGTGTTCAGGCTGGATGCGCCGGTCAGCACGACGCCGTCAATCGGCACCTTTTCGCCCGGCTGAACGATGATCGTGCTGCCGATTTCCACCTCATCGGGATCAACCTTCTCCAGCTTGCCGTCGCGCTCGATGTTGGCGTAGTCCGGACGGATATCCATCAGCGCACTGATGTTCTTTCGGCTCCTGCCGACGGCATAGCTCTGGAACAGTTCGCCAATCTGATAAAACAGCATGACGGAAATGGCTTCCGTGTAGCTGCCGCTCTTTTCGTAAATCGCCAAGGCAAACGCGCCGACCGTCGCAACCGCCATCAAGAAATTCTCATCGAAAACCCTGCCGTTGAGAATGCCCTTCCATGCCTTGCGCAGAATGTCATAGCCGATGACCAGATACGCGACCAGATACAGCGCCAGCCGCACCAGCCCTGTCACCGGCAGGAAATGCAGCACAATGAGCATCGCCGCGGCAATCACAATACGCGCCAACATCTTTTTCTGCTTCTTGTTCATACGCTTATCCTGTCCTTCCGTCCTTGCTTTCGATTAAGCATCCGTTTAATCATATGCCGTAAAATCGCGCCTCATTTCCGAGGAAATAAGGCGCGGAATCTCACTTAAAGCTCGATCTCGCAGTCCGGCTCGACCTTTTTGCATGCCTTCAGCACGGCTTGCATGACATTCTTCACGTCAGCGCCTTCGGCAAATTCGACAATCATTTTCTGGGTCATGAAATTGACGGTCGCGCTCGCAACGCCTTCGGTCTTGCGGGTGGCTTCTTCCATCAGGTTCGCGCAGTTGGCGCAATCCACTTCGATCTTGTACGTCTTTTTCATTGTGATGATCTCCTTTTCCGAACTTATCTTTTCACAATTAAGCACTTGTTTATTCGATGTACTTGCAGTATAATACCGTATACATCAGAAAGCAAGCTTTTTTGAAATTCCCGTCCAATCGGGCGAAAAGGATTTCCGAATGGGCGAATCGGGGCATGCTTTCTCCGCTTGCTTTCCGCGCCGCATATGCATGATATCGTAAAGGAGTCTTCTTGTATGGATCTGCCGCATTCCCATCATTCGAACCATCCGGACGCAATGCTTGCGACACTCAATGATTCAGAGCATTTCCAGCTCGTCGCAAATGTATTCAAGCAGCTCGGCGACCCGACACGCGTGCGCCTGTTTTGGCTGCTCTGCCATGATGAGGACTGCGTCATCAACCTGTCCGCCATGATGGGGATGTCCGCACCGGCGATCTCCCATCATCTGCGTCCGCTGCGCGATGCAGGTTTGGTCGTCACCCGCCGTGAAGGGAAGGAAGTCTATTATCGCGCCGCCGATACGATCCAAAGCCAGCTTCTGCATCATATGATCGAACAGGTCATGGAAATCACCTGCCCGGATTAAACCCCCCTTCTTCAAACCGCCGCGAAGCGAAGAAGGGAGTCTGAGGGGGGAATCCCCCTCAGGCGGGTTTGGGCGGCAGCCCAAGGTAACCCCGTAACCCCAAAAATCGCGAAGCGATTTAAAAAAGCATGAATCAGGAAGCGAAGCGACCCCTGATTCCGCTAACCTCTCTTCAAACCGCCGCGAAGCGAAGATGGGAGTCTGAGGGGGAATCCCCCTCAGGCAGGCTTGGGCGGCAGCCCAAACGTTCCCCCGTAACCCCAAAATCGCGAAGCGATTTAAAAGAAGCATGAATCAGGAAGCGAAGCGACCCCTGATTCCGCTACCCCTAAAAAACGTAGTTTCAGAGCAGAATGCAAAGCATTCTGCAATTGAAACGGGTCTGCGCCGGAAAGCATGGCTTTCAACGCACCCTAGCCTTCAACCCGCATTGTTGCCCTCTCGCGTCCATAAGATTGGCTCATCCATATGAAAACGGTTCGTCTCTTTGAAAGAGGCGAACCGTTTGCTGTTTCATTGTAAACGCTGTTGCGCAAAAACCTTATTGTCCGCGGCTGGTCATCGACTTGTACATAAAGCCGCAAACGCCGGTTTCCTCGTCATAGACCTGACACCATGTGCGGTTCTCCGCAAGCACATACAGCTCCGCGCCGTCGTAGTAGCGCGTGATGACCGGCATGCTCATGCTCGGCGCCCAACGCATATTGACATAGCTGCCGCTCTTGCTGGGCTTTACGGTGCAGGTCTCGCCGACCTTGTTAAAGCCCTTGAACATGCCGGTGTCTACGGTGACCGTATTGTCCGAAGAATTGTCTTTGCCCGACGGCTTTTCGTCCTCTCTGTCCTTCGGCTGGTCATACGTCAGATAGCGCTCGTTCATGTAGCCGTTGAAGCACTTGCCGTTTTGATCGTAGTAGTGAATGCGGTACCACTTTTCATCCGCGCCGTTCACAATGCTCTCATAAACGTAAACCTGTGAGCCATACGGCACCTTGAACACGCTGTCATACTTAGCGCCCGGGCTGGAACGCATGCTCACCGTGTCGCTGCTCTGGGTGGTGATATACATTTTGCTGCCGGTTTCAGCCGCTTCTTCCGCCGTTATGGCGAGCGCCGGAATCGCCAGCGCCGTCAGCATCAGGATCGTCAAAGCCAAAACCAAAATCCGCTTTGTCTTCATTATGCTCATCCTCCTCATACTTTCCGTATGATTTCTTTTCGGCAAACCGTGGTTAAAACCCTTTTTGTTTTTCCACGTTCTTCCTTCTATTCATAAAGACGGAACAAACCGTGTTTTTCTTGCGCCCGACGCAAAAAAACTTTATTGCATGAAGGCGGCAATCGGGTCATGAACCAAAGTGAGAGCTGCTCTCCCCTTGCGGCTTGAACAGCTCTCCCAGCTCATCATAACGCCTGCGTTTACAGGCTCTTATCCTGAAGATTTTCCTCGTCCGGCTCCCGTCCGCCCGCGACAAAATCGACGAACTGGCGGGCGATGCGCGGAGAACAGCCGTTGTGGCTGACCGTCCATGCCCGGGCACGCGGCATCAGCTCATTCCAGTCGTATTCGATTCCACGCGCATCGAGCAGCGCCCGGCAAATCGTGAAATACTCCTCCTGCGTCGGCGCAAGGAAGGTCAGCCGCAAATCAAATCGGTCGGCAAGGGAGAACTTTTCTTCCAGCGTGTCGCGCTCGTTGACATCGTCCTGCCGCTCGGAGAAACGCTGGCGCACGATGTTGCGCCGGTTGCTCGTCGCATAGACCACGACATTCGCGGGGCGTGCTTCCAGCCCGCCTTCCAGAACGGTCTTGAGCGCCGTATATTCCGGACAGGAATCGTTAAACGCCAAGTCATCCACAAAAACGATGAATTTGCCCGGCTGGTTGCGCAGAATCGCGAAGATGGTCGGCAGATTGGTCAGCGCCGCCAGCGGCACTTCCACAATGCGCAGCCCCTCCAGCCAGAAGCTGCTCAGCAGCGCCTTGACCGTTGCGGATTTGCCCGTGCCCTTGTCGCCATAGAGCAGCACGTTGCACGCCTGACGTCCTTCCAGAAGCCGGCGCGTGTTATCCACCAGCACGCCGCGCTCCTTTTCATAAAGCACCATATCCTCCAGCCGGATGGGATCGGGCTGACGGATGCCGCGCAGACCCAGCGGATATTTTTCGCTCTCGCCGACCCATGTGCAGCCCGGATCGCGTGCGAAAAGCCCCGTTCCATGCTTGCGGAAGAACGCCGCCACCTGCCCCACGCCTTCACGCGAAAGCATGGATCGGTCGATGCGCGGATCAAACCCGTCGCTGCCCAGCGTCGGCTCCCACACAGGCAGACGGGCAGCCGTCTGACCGCTCATGCCCGCACGCTCGCACAGAAGCAGGAACATCGCCGGCTCAATCGCCGTCAGCCTGCCCAGCGCGTCAAGGTCATTCGCCAGCGCGTTGGTCAGGCTGTACGGAAGCGGATCCATGCGTGCGCAAAGCTCCGCCGCAGGGCTTTCCTCAAAAAGCACCGCTTCCAGCGCTTCGCGGACGAAACCGCCGCGCCCACGCGCCGCCGCCGCAAGCCATGCGTCATATGCCTGACAATATGCGCTCGTCAGCAGCTCTTCCTCCGCGTGATCCTGTGCGCAGGCGCGGCACAGCCGCACAAGCGCCGCGACCGCCGGGTGATGCAGCGTATGGCGAAGCGCCGTCATGCAATCCAAATCGAGCAGCAGACCACGAAGCTGAAACTTGTCCATATTTTCCCTCCGATTCGGGGAACGCTTGGGGCTCTGCCTTAAACCCTGAGGACTGTCAAGCTTAAACCGAACATTTCAAGAAACGAATATCTAAGCATTTGGGATATGGGGCTTTGCCCCATCGCCCCACCAAAGGGCTTTCCGAACGTTTACGGCGCCCGTTTGGCGCATCGCCCTTTGGAAACCTTCGGGCAAAAACACTTCGTTTTATTCTTGAATATCGGTGTTGTTAACTTAACAGCTCCATTTCCCCCTGCACTGTCGTCTGGTGACAACTGATGATAGGCTTGTTAAAACCGCCGCGAAGCGAAGAAAGGGTGCAGGGAGCCTTGTTCCCTGCCGGGGTTTGGGGCAGCGCCCCAAATCGCCCTTACATTCTCTCCGGAGCTTCCACGCCGATGAGATACAGACCCGTCTTGATGACATCGCGGACAGCACGGGTCAGGTTGACACGCGCCGCCGTGCCCGCCGGATCGCTCTCGTCCATGATGCGATGCTCGAAGTAATACTTGTTGTATGCCTGCGCCAGCTGCGTCGTGTGGCGCGTGATGAGCGACGGCTCGCTCTGCTCCATCGCCTTGCGGATGACCTCCGGGAAGTGCGAAATGAGCATCAGCACATCCTGCGCCTCGTCGTCGGTGATGACGCTGTAATCCGGCTCAGCCGCCGCGAACGCCTCTGCCTTGCGCAGAACGGAGCAGCAGCGTGCATGCGTATACTGAACATACGGGCCGGTTTCGCCGTCGAAGTTGAGCGCACGCTCCCAGCGGAAGTCGATGTCCTTGTTGCGGTCGTTGTGCAGGTCGAAATAGACGACCGCGCCGACGCCGACCTGACGGGCAACCTCATCCTTGTTGGGCAGGTTCGGACTCTTCTCCTCGATGATCTCGCGTGCCTTTTCGATCGCCTTGTTCAGCAGATCCTCCAGATAGACGACATAGCCCTCGCGGGTGGACAGCGCACGCCCTTCATAGCTGACCATGCCGAAGGAGACGTGCTCCATGCCCTTATACCAGTCGTGCCCCATCAGCTCAATGATCTTAAAGAGCTGCTTGAAATGCAGATTCTGCTGATACGCCACGACATACAGGCACTTGTCAAAGTGATAGGTGTTGTGGCGGTAGAACGCCGCGGCAAGGTCGCGGGTGATGTAGAGCGTTGCGCCGTCGCTGCGCAGAATGAGTGCCGGCGGCATGCCGTAGGCTTCCAGATCGACGACCTGTGCGCCCTGCGACTCGACCAGCAGACCCTTTTCCTTCAGTTCTTCCACGACGGGCGCCATCTTGTCGTTGTAGAAGCTCTCGCCCGCATAGGAATCAAACGACACGCCCAGCAGGTCATACACGCGCTGGGTGTCCTTGAGCGTCACTTCCTTAAACCAGGTGAAGATCTCCATGGCTTCCTTGTCGCCATCCTCGATCTTCTTGAACCACGCCCGTCCTTCATCCTCCAGCTCGGGGTTCTTCTCCGCCTCGTGATGGAAGCGCACATACAGATCGACCATCGCCTGCACGCCGCCCTGCTCGACTTCCTCGCGGTTGCCCCACTTCTTGTAGGCGCAGATCATCTTGCCGAACTGCGTTCCCCAGTCGCCCAGATGGTTGATGCCCACGGTCGTATAGCCGTTAAAATCGTAGATGCGCTTGAGGCTGTTGCCGATCATCGTCGTGGAGAGATGACCGATATGGAAGCGCTTGGCGATGTTGATGGACGAATAATCCAGGCAGACCGTCTTGCCCTTGCCGATTTCGCTGGAACCCCAGCGTCCCGGATTCTTCAGCACCGCTTCGACGATATCGCGAGCCAGACCGCCGCGGCGCAGGAACACATTCAGATAGCCGCCGACGACCTCGACATGGTCAATCTCCTCACATTCGATCTTCTCCGCCAGTTTGCCCGCAATCATCTGCGGCGCACAGCGCATCGATTTGGAAAGACGGAAGCACGGCAGCGCATAGTCACCCATCTTCTTATCCGGCGGCGTTTCAATCATCGCGCAGATGTCCTCGCAGCCGAGACCGCAGTTCTCAAAGCAGCACTTTGCCGCCGCGGCGATATATTCCGCCACTTTCATCTTCATATCCATCGATCTGTTCTCCTCCAAAACCCGTTTTGAGCGCAAAGCGCCCCCGGGATTTTCAACCTTCATCAGATTTTTTTATGTGTACATTTCATTTTAACAGATGCACCGCCAAAACACAAGGGGCGCACGCCGCCCCGATCCCGTCAACTTTTTATATTTTAACAGTTGACAGCTTCGTTTCCGCATGGTACACTGTTTCCCGTCAACTCAACATCTATATTCAGTTTACAGAAGGAAGGGCTTTTCATGACTGCTTCACCTGCTTCCGTGCGCCGCGATCTGACGCGCAACCTCGTTCTGACCGCGCTGATGGCGGCTCTGACCGCGATCTGCTCCCAGATTCAGATTCCCCTGCCGATGATTCCCATCAATCTGGCGCTCTTCTCCGTTCATCTGAGCGGTGCGCTGCTCGGCTGGAAATACGGTGCGCTCTCGATGATCGTTTATGCGCTGCTGGGCGTGATCGGCGTGCCGGTGTTCGCAGGTTTCGGCAGCGGCCCCGCGGTTCTCTTCGGCAAGACGGGCGGCTACATTCTGGGCTATATCCTCTGTGCGCTGATTGTCGGCGCCCTCTCCCGCAAGTTTGCCTTCTCTTTTAAGAACCTCTGCCTTGAAATGCTGCTCGGCGTCGCCGTCTGCTATGCGTTCGGCACGATCTGGTTCATGGTGCTGACCGGGATGAATCTGGCGACGAGCATGAGCTACTGCGTCATTCCCTTCCTTCCCGGCGACGCCGTGAAGATTCTGCTCGCAGCTTTCCTCGCCCTGCGCCTGCGCAAGCCGCTCGCCGCACAGGGCTTCGCCGCGTAAAACTGCGAAACAGTCTACGATTGAAACGGTTTCAAACCACAAAATAGCCGTCCGCTCAGCAAAAAACTGAACGGACGGCATTTTTATTTCCGTGCCCATGAACGCGGCGGGGCTTCCCTCACCGCCGTGAGCCGTTTAATCTGCTCAGGCGTTCTTTCGTGAACTTCTTTGATGTTCAAATCTTTCCATCCTCTTTCCGGGTCAGTTATTGCGCATGAGCTGATCTTCGCTGATATCGCCATGACGCAGGCAGGCCTGTATATACGCCTCCGCCTCGCCGTTCGGGTTTGCCTCGGCCGTCGCGTTAATCATGTACCATGTGCAGTCAAAATCCGCCAGAATGACGGGTAGCTTTCGCCCAAACTTGGCTTCAATCACGCCGTCCGTCTGCAATTCCTTCGTGATCTCCGTCACCAGCTTCAAAAGCTCCGGCAGTCCGTTCGGGCCGGTTCCGATATACCGCATATTCTCGTCAAAAACATCGCCGCTTTCGCCTCCGATATCCTGCACGCCCGTGGATTCATACCAGTCAATCAAGGCGTCCGCCATCGGATTTGGCTCTTCAAATTCAATCACCGGCCATTGCCGATCATAGCTCCAGAACGCCGGATTCCATCGTTCTTCATCATCCCCGGATGCGCGAAAGAACGGGTTGACGTTGTGCTCCATTTCCGATTCATTTTTGTAAAGCATTTTGAACTCCGGGATGTTGCTGTAACCCCTGTATTCGTATTCCTCGTTCGGGTAAATGAAAAACATGACGGCGTACTGATCCTCGACCGGCCATTCGTCCAGCACCTCAAGGATTCTGCTTTGCAGCATGTCTTTAAACTCCGCCGCAGAAATCTCTCCCTTCGCCATATTCGCGCATGTCGTCAGCCCAATCATCAAAAGCGCCGCAAACAGCGCCATGCCCTTTCTTTCGCTCATCGCTAACGCCTCCTTTTCGCCCGTTTTTCATCCAAAAAAGCGGCGCTTTCCCTGCATTCATTCGTTCCTCAATGCAGACTCTCTCCGCTTCTATTCGTTCCCCTGTTGTAACTTTTTCTCTGGACATAAAAATACTTTCTTCAAGATGAACAACGATTTTTTTCCATTTCGCTGTCTTTCATAAAGGGAGCATATTGTGTCTGATTGGGGGGCGTCCGCGGCCATTCCTGCCATGTCTTTTTCGGGTAGCAGGTCATCACCCAGCTGGATTGGCCGGAAACATTTTGGAGCGGAATCATCGTAACTTGAAGGTCGCCGTATTCCTCCGCGTCCTTTTTGGCCTGATCTTTTTCCAAACTGAAACGGATATAGATTGCGCGCCGCTCTTCCATATCCATCTTTCGTTTCCACGGAAGCCCTTCCGGCACAGCCGGAGGGATGCGCAAATCCGCGCATTCGCCATACAGCCCAGAAACGCCGTCGGCTGTCGTCGCTTCCTTCATTTCGATCGGTACAAACCGCCATTCGTCACGTGCGCCGCGCATTTGCAGCATGGTTTTCGTCACCCGGAACTCATGCTTCCAGATACACGGCCCGCTCAGCCAAACGCCCACGCCTTTGGATTTTCCGCCCTGATTCAGAAAACCGATCACATTCTCCTTGTTCCCCTCAAAATACACATAATACCAGCTTGGGAGATTATAATTGAATCTCGGCGGGACTTTCTCGTTTTCCCGCCGGTTGAGGACGTAGTAAAAGCAATGGATTTCCGCGTCCTCCGGCAACTCGTCGCCGCCCGCTTCTCCCTGCAAGACCGGCAGAGAAAGCAGCGGCTCAAGCCCGTCCAAGCACTCCTCCGCAAAGACGTATTTTCCCCGCATCGTGCGTTTAAACGCTTCGATATCCGAAACATAGCGTTTCCACGGGGCAAGGCTGCTTCTGCGCGGCGCTTTTCCTTCCGTCATGCGCCCGTTCGCCGCCCAGAGATCCGCGCCGTTTGCCGCGTCAATCAGGTTCATGCAGAAATAATCGCTGTCCAGACAGGCCAGCGCCAGCGTCTGGGTTTGCAGCGTTTCGGATAACCGCCGTGCCTTTGCGCCCAACTCCTCAAAGTCGCCGTCGATCAAATCCGAACAGACGGTGATCCATGGGCTGTCTGACATCGTGAAAACGGAAAGCATAATGTCGGCTTCTTCCTCGCTGTCAACGGCAGATGTATCCCGCCCCTCGGTCAGTACCGCGGCAATCTGCGCGAAATCCGGCTCGTTTTCCGTGCGCCTGATTTGGATGTTGGAAAAGAATAATCCCATCATCTTCACTCCTTTTCGCCCGTTTTTCATCCAAAAAAGCGGCGCTTTCCCACTCTTGCAGAAAAGCCGCCGCTTCGCTTAATTCAGTTTCTTTTCCTTCTTCACCAGCGGCTTATAGCTGCCGTCTTCCTGCTCGACGCGCACACGCTTGAGCGTGGCTTCCGTCTGCTCGCGGAATTCTCTGATATACTGCGCATAAAGCTCTGAACGCTCACGCGTTTCCTCATCGGTCAAGCCGACTTCCTTCTTTTTCTTTGCCAGCTCATTGATGCGCAGAATCTTTTCCTGTTCCATCTTGTCATAACCTCCGGAGTTTCAAAATCGTCTGCAAGCATACCGCCTTTTGGCGCGTCTGTCAATAGGGTGCGGGCTGACCGAGCCGCTCAATTTCAAGCCGCTCATCAAAAAACTCGCCTGCCCATTTGTGCAGCGCAAACACCAGCGCAGGATTTTTGATCTGCGAGGCAAGCGGCAGGCGGCTAAACGCCCTCGACTTACTCGCTTCCTCATCCTGCCATTCGCGAACATCCGCCACATAGCAATAGCCGCCGCTCTCTTTGCCGTCCTCGCCGGTGATCGTATAAACGCACAGAAGAGATACATCAAACACAGCCTCGCCGAGCGCTTCGCCCAGCGCGGCTCTCGCCGTTTCTTCATGGCTTTCGCCCCGGACAAGCGCCTTTTCAGGCAGTTCCCAAAGCGCATTCAGCTCATCGCGATGCAGAATCAGCTCCTCGCCCTTTCTCGCAAGCACAAGCACGCGGTCAAGGCTGGTGCGCCACTTCTTTTCGCCGAGCGCATAGATCGTACACTGCAAAAGACGGTTCCTCCTTGAAAGTTACGCGATGACCCCCGCCAGATTCCAATCCGCATCCATCAGCGTCAGCACGCCGCAGCCGCCCGCCTGAATTCTGCCGTATCCCTTTGCCCCGATGGAATCCGCCGGGGTGCTGGTCGCCATGGGGATGACGGTTTCCGGCGCGATCTGCGCCAGACGGATCATGTTGCGGACAGCGCGATGCAGCACCAGCGTCGAGCCGGCGATGACGCCGTCCGCCAGTCTGGCTTCACCATTTCGGACAAAGACAGCCTGACCGCCGAGGTCATACTGTCCGTCGCTCATGCCCGCCGCTTCCATCGAGTCGGAGATGAGTGCCATGCCCTTTGCGCCCTTGCAGAGCGCCGCGATGCGCAGCACATCCGGATGCAGGTGCAGTCCGTCGGCGATGACCTGCACGATGATGCGGTCGTCCGCCAAGCCCGCGCCGGGAACGCCCGGCTTGCGGTGATGCAGCGGGCTTTGCGCGTTGAACAGATGCGTGATCTGCGTCAAGCCCCTGTCCGCCGCGGCATGAACGTCTTCGGCAGTCGCGTTGGAATGCGCCGCGCAGGTCACGACGCCATGCGCCTTGAGGTAGGCAACCATCTCCGGCGCACCCGGCAGTTCCGGCGCGAGGGTCATCATCCTGACGCAGTCTACGCCGTGCGTCATGGTTTCATACGCCTCGACGGTCGGCAGGCACAGGCACTCCTCCAGCTGCGCCCCTTTATATTTCGGGCAGAGGAAGGGGGCTTCCATATGAGCGCCCAGCACAGCCGCGCCATGCTCACAGGGCTTGTCCTTCACCGCCTGAATGCCCAACAGCGCACGGTTCGTTTCCTCCGGATAGGCGCTCATCGTCGTCGGCACAAACGCCGCAACGCCGGTTTTCAGCAAACCTTCGCTCATCCGGCGGACATCCGCCTCGCCGCGCATGCAGTCCGCGCCCGCGTAGGCGTGGATATGGATATCGACAAAGCCCGGCAGAACGAACAGCCCTGCCGCGTCGCGAACCTCTTCACCCGCTTGGGCGCTCAGCTCGCCGATTTCAGCAATTTTTCCCGCTTCAACGCGCACATCGGCACGCACAAAACCGCCGTCGATGAACGCCGTTCCGTTCTTAACCAGCATGGTTTACTCCTCAAGCATCAGTCTGCCCGCCTCGCGGTCGGTCAGGATCACGCAGCAGGGATGCAGCTGCAAAATGGACGCCGGCACATGCGGGGTGATCGGGCCGCGGATGGTGTCATACACCGCCTGCGCCTTGCTCGCGCCCGTGGCAACCAGCACGACGCACCTCGCCGCCATGATGTTGCCAATGCCCATGGAGACCGCCTGACGCGGCACTTCGTCGGCGCTCTTGAAGAAGCGTGCGTTCGCTTCGATGGTGTCCTCCGTCAGCGTGACGACGTGCGTGCCGTAGGTGAATTCCTCCGCCGGCTCGTTGAAGCCGATATGACCGTTGCGCCCGATGCCCAGCAGCTGAATGTCGATGCCGCCCGCGTCGTGGATCGCCTGGTCATATGCCTGAACGTCCACCGCCGCGTTGCCGCTGGGCAGATGGACATTTTCCTTGCGCAGGTTGACCTTGCTGAACAGATGCTCCTGCATGAAGGCATGGTAGCTCAGCGGGTTCTTGTGGTCGATGCCCACATATTCATCCAGATTGAACGTGCGGATGCGGTCAAAATCGATGACGCCGCGGTCATACCACTGGGTCAGCATCTCATATGCGGGAATCGGGGTGGATCCGGTCGCCAGACCCAAAATGCTGTCGCCCTTGCGCGTAATCTGCGCCGCGATCAAAACGCCTGCCGCTTCGCAGGCTGCCCTTGCGTTCTCGTAGACATGAAATTCCATGGTGTACCTCCTTGGTTGTCGAAATATGCTAATCGCATTATAACACAGAACGAAAAAATTTCCTATGCAAAAGAAACAAATTCTTCAAGAGGCTGCACCGGATGAGCGCCGCTGCCCGGCGTCACGCGTTTTTGGGGCGCGATCCGCTCACGCGCAGATCGACATTTCCGCGTCACGCGCCATCTGCTCCATCTGCACGCCCAGCGTTTGGGACAGGCTCTGGCAGAGCCGCGCCGTAAAGCCGCTCGACGGATCGGCAAGCGCCTGAATGATGGCGCGTTCGATCTCCTCCCGCTGACGGGAAAGCCCGCGCCGGACGGCGTTATCCGTGACCACCCTGCGCATCAGGATGGGCAGCTTTGCCTTGCGCAGCGCCTTTTCCATGCCGGATTTTCCCAGAATGGCAATCAGAATGCCCACCGACGCGCCCGCCGCCATGCCGGCAGGGCCCGCGCTGACCAGCGCCATGCCGCCTCCGCCGCAAAGCGTCGCGCCGACGACCGCCAGAATGACGCTCATCACGCCCGAAAAGATATCCATGCCCATCGCGTCCAGCAGCGACATCTTGACGCCGCCCACACCCGCCTGAAGTCGCGCTCCCGTCAGGCTCATCTTTTCCGGCGGAACGCCGCAGCGGACGCAGAGCGACGTCAGTTCGTCCTCGAGCGTCTGCATCAATTCATCCAGCCACGCGTGCAGTTCGCCTTCCAGCCTTTCGCCCAGCGCATCGCTTTCAAACGCCTTGGCAATCCGCCGCTGAATGTCCCCGTCCAATTCGTCGATGGTCGCCATGCCGCCCTTGCGCCAAAGCCCGACGGCTTCCACCGTGCTTTCCTGCGCCATTTCAAACAGCGCGTGCGCAACCGGTTCATATAATTCGTGCGCACTCGCGTTCACCGCCATGGACAGCTTTTCGCCGTGCGCGATTGAGCCGACTTCCTGCCTGAAGACCTTCAGCCGCTCATCCACGCGCCCCGCGTAGGCTAAGCCGCGTGCAATCGAGCATTCCGGTTCCGGGCAAAGCACCAGCAGGGCGCCGTCAAACGCCTCTCTGCACGCCTGCTGAAAGAACGCCATCCGCGACGCGCCGCCCGTCAGAATGACCACCTGCGGCGGGCAGGTTTTGCTGACCTCGACCGCCGCGTGCAGCGCGTCTTCCAGACAGTCGCAAAAGCTCCTGCCGCCCAGCGCCGAAATGGGCTCCCTAATCATCTCGCGCACGCTTTCCCCGCCGATGCTCAATTCCAGCGCCAGCGGCTCGTCATAGCAGACCGTCAGCTGGCGGCGAAGCGGCGCGTCCGCCCATTTCTCCTCATCGAGGAAATAGCTTTCCTTGAGTCTGCGGGCTTCCAGCTCGCAATAGCTCCTCCACGCCGGACATTCCTCAAAGACTTCCGCCAGCGCTTTTCCGTCCGGCGACTGCGCCACGGCATGCGATAAAATCAGCTCGTCGATCAATCCGCCGCCCAGATTCGTGTCGCCGAAGAGCGAAACATTCTGCTGATGCCCGTCCACAATGTAGGCGAAATCCGTCGTCGAAGAACCGATGTCGATCACCATCGCGCTCTTGCGCATCAATTCCGGGCTGACGCGAAGCCCCCGCGCATGACGCGCATAGAGGAACGCGGCGCGGGGCTCCGGCACGACACTGACATTCGGAAAACCCGCGGATTCCAGCAGCGCGGCGTATTGCTCCCGCCGCCCCTCGCCCCAGCCGGCAGGACAGCCGACGACCGTCCGCGCCACCTCTGCCATCAGCGCAGGCTGCACCCGCGTCAGTTCGGCGACGACGCCCTGCGCAAACGCACGCACGTCCCCCGCCGCCGAGGGATCGACCAGATACCGCGATTTAAAGCGCACCTTGGCTTCCGCCGCGCCGTCCATGACGCTGGCGGCTTCGCCGATGACAATGCGCCCGTTCTTTACGCCGACGGCGGAAAGCAGGCTCGTTTTGCCGCAGAGGGGAATCACCCGCGGCTCAACCGTCGAATCTTCATCCAGAAGGGTCACGGCGCTTTCGCCGTCGCCCAAGTCAAAGCCCAGTATCTTCACGCCTTACACCTCCCCGGCAGCGACCGCCGCGACGCCGCGGCGCACCAACTCTCCATCGCGCACCAGCGCCGGGCGCACCGTCCGTGCGCCGCTTCTGGCGGGCAATACATCAAACAACGCGGCGTGCTGCGGATCATAGAAAACGCTCTCCACGCCGAGCATCCGCAGATACTGCTCTGCCTGATCCAGACTGCGAAGCGCCAGATCCTGCCGACCCGAAGCCCGCGCTTCCATCATCGCGGAAAGCAGCTCCAGCATGGCGTCATCCGCCGTGCCGGAAAGCCGCGCCACGCCGTGGTCTTCCTCCAAAAGAGCCAAATCCGCCGCGCACATGTCCGCCGCCTGACAGATTTCGCCGACCCTGCGCACCATGTCGTCCGCATTCAGGCAGACGACGGCTTCCGCGTGCGCGGTTTCCTTCGGCACGTCCTCCCGATTCGAGCCGCCGCCCATAAGCATCAGCAGCGCACCGAGCGCCTGCGCCAGCGCAAACGTCATTTTGCCCTCAATGGCTTCATAGACCGCCAGCGCCGCCAAGATCAACGCGCCCGCGCCCAACGCGCCGCGCCTGAGCTTTTTCGCCTTGTCCGGCTGCTGCTCCCGACTTTCTTCGAGGACGAGCTTTCCCTCCGCACGTGCAGCGCGAAGGCAGTCGGGCATCCGCTTGGCAAGCGCCATGACCGCCTGCTGTCTTTGGCGGGCAAAATCGTCCTGTTCATCCTGCGCCAAATCGCAGGCAATCTGCTCAAGCGTCATCGTCGCGGCAGATACCGCCTGCGTCATGTCCTGCGCGGCTTCAAGCTGCTCACGCAGAGATTCTTTTCTGTTTTCAAAAGCGGCGACTGCGTTCATATGCGTCCCCCGTTTCGACTAAATTTGGAATTTTGGGTCAGCTTCATTGTACCCGCGGCAGCGGGCTTTGTCAATTGACCGCGAATATGGTATACTGAGCGGAAGGACGATTGGGGCTTCGCCCCAAACCCCACAAGGGAACTGAGTTCCCTTGACCTTCCCCTTCGCTTCGCGGCGGTTTTAAGAGACTTGTTGAACGATGCGCATGCGCATCGTATATGGGGTTCATCATATACTGAGCGGAAGGACGATTGGGGGCTTTGCCCCAAACCCCACAAGGGACTGAGTTTTCTTGACCTTCCCCTTCGCTTCGCGGCGGTTTTAACAGACTTGTTGAACGATGCGCATGCGCATCGTATCAGGCCGTAAACAAAAAGCTATTCTCCCCCGAAGGGGGAGAATAGCCCTTTCCGCAAATGAAAGAATAGCTGAATTTCTTGATTTTGCTATTCAAGCCAAGTTTTCTTATGTCAACAAGCTGCGCATATGTGGTTCATAACATACTAAGCGGAAGGACGATTGGGGCTTCGCCCCAAACCCCACAAGGGAACTGAGTTCCCTTGACCTTCCCCTTCGCTTCGCGGCGGTTTTAAGAAACTTGCTGAACGATGCGCATGCGCATCGTACTATGTGATTCATAAGAAAGAAGGAATATCTATGTGGGAAGAACTGGGCATCAGCAGCGGAACGGCACTTCTGATTCTCATCGTGCTGTATTTTGTCATCAAATGGGCAGTCAAGAACGGAATCAAAGAAGCCTATCGGGATATCACTGCCGAAAAAAATGACCCTGAACTCAGCAACGAAAACTCCGACTCCGACGAAATAAAGCCTTGACCATTTTCCATAAAGTGAGGTCTTCATGCGCATTCTGATCTATATCACCACCGAAGAGGACGCGGGACGCGCCGTTCGCAGCGTCGTTCCCCGACGGTTTCGCTTGGGCACGCATGCCTTTCGGCGGCTCAAAGTCGAGGGCGGCATTCTCTGCGACGGCATGCCCGTTCGCGCCGACACCCGCCTTCGCGCCGGACAGGTTTTGGAAATCCGCCTTGATAACGGCGAAACGCCCGGCGCGTCTCTGACGCCCGATGATGCCCTCCCGCCGTCCTTCATCCGCTATGCCGATGAGGATATCCTGATTGTCAGTAAGGGCGCACCGCTGGCGACCCTGCCCTGCGGGCATATCCATACCGGAACACTCCGCGAACAGCTCGCCGCCCTGCTCGGACAGGACGCCGCGTCGTTTGATTATCACCCCGTCAATCGGCTGGATAAGGGCACAAGCGGGCTGCTCTGCGTGGCGCGACACGCGCACGCACAGCGTCTGCTGACCGCACAGCTTCATTCCGACGCTTTTCTCCGTGAATATCTGGCGATTACCGACGGTATTCCCAAAAACGAAAGCGGCGTCATCGACGCGCCTATTGCCCGGCTCGGCACGGGCGCAAAACGCGGCGTCGTTTCCGGCGGACAACGCGCCGTGACGCATTACCGCGTTGAACAGATACATAAAGGACGCGCACTCATCCGCCTGAAGCTTGAAACCGGACGCACCCATCAGATTCGTGTCCACCTGTCGTCTATGGGCTGCCCGATTCTCGGCGATTATCTCTATGGGAATGAACTTCCTGAACTGAAGGATCGGTTCGCATTGCATTCGGCACATCTGCGGTGTATTCAGCCTGTCACGGGACAGATGATCGATATCACTGAACCTCTGCCGCGGGAATTGCAAATTCTCATGGAAAATGACTGATGATTTCATTCCGAAATCACCCCTTAAATCCGCCGCGAAGCGAAGAAGGGAGTCTGAGGGGATAATCCCCTCAGGCAGGTTTGGGCGGCAGCCCAAGGTAACCCCCGTAACCCCAAAATCGCGAAGCGATTTAAAAAAAGCGTGAATCAGGGAGCGAAGCGTCCCCTGATTCCTCTAACCCTTCTTCAAACCGCCGCGAAGCGAAGAAGGGGTT
>CAKUCW010000007.1 GCA_934643825.1 uncultured Clostridia bacterium
TGATCTGGGCCTTAATGATTTTTGAAATCTCTTCGGGTTTCAGATCCATGGGTTCACCGGCTTTCTTTCTGTAAAATCAAGATATCAGAATTTCGCTGTCAAAGCTCTTCTCAAATGATCCATGCGGCTTTCCAGCGTATTGTCATAGCATTTGCCTGCCATTTCAACACGCAATCCACCAACCACAGTCGAATCAATCTGAACACTAAGCTCGACATGTTTTCCTGTTTTGCGTTCCAGCGCCTCTTTCAATCTAACCAGCTGTGCTTCCTGAAGCGGTTCAGCAGCCATAACCTTCGCCGGAACAATACCATATTTCTCGTTATAGCGATGATGATAATCTTCCAGGCAATCAAATATGCCGCCAAATTCGTCTCTTTCGCAGAGAAGTTTCATGAAATTAAGCATATACGAATGAACCTGTCCAGAAAAAGCTTGATCCAGCAAAGAAAGACGTTCCGCCTTTGTAATAGACTTGTCCCTGATCAGACGCATATACATAGGGTTATCCTTCAGAATATGACATACGCCATTCAGCTGTTCAAGAAGTTCTTTCTCGATTCCTTCGTCCTGCGCCAGTGAGAACAATGCGCCGCCATAGGCTCGCCCAAGTTCCGTCACGACGCCTCACCTACATTCTTAATAAACTCGTTGATCAACGCTTCGTGATCTTTCTCGTTCACTTCGCGTTCGATGACCTGAGAGGCGATATCCATCGCAATGCCGGAAAGTTCACCCTTCATGCCCTCAAACGCTCGACGGCGTTCAATTTCAATTTCGTTATGCGCTCTGTTTTTGATCTGCTCAGCCTGCGTACGCGCATCCGCGACGATATTCGCAGACATAGCGTTTGCGCTCTCGGTCGCCGTTTTAATCACGCGATCGGCTTCCTGACGAACGCCGGAAATCTTTGCTTCATATTCGGAACGAAGCTCACGGGCATCCGTTTTCGCCTTTTCCGCATCGGCATACAGCTGATCGATCTCCTTCTGACGGGATTCGATCATGTTATGAACCGGTGTAAAAAGGAATTTCCGTGCCACAACAAAAATTGAGCACGTATTGAGCAGTACAAACAGCGCCGTCCAGAAATTGACGCCAATGAAACTCTCAAACTGTCCCATTTGATTCACTCCTCTCTTTTGGGATAATCAGAAAGGATGAATATTACAGGGCAAACAGGATCAGGAACGCGATCAACAGCGAGTAAATACCCGTGGTCTCCGCAATAGCACAACCCATGATCATCGTGGAACGCAGCGTACCCGCCATCTCCGGATTACGCGCCATGCCTTCAACCGTCTTGCTGACGGCGTTACCTTCGCCGACGCCAGGACCGATAGCGCCGATGCCCATGCACAGACCTGCGCCGATTGCCTTACCTGCGACCATAATTGCTTGTGCCAAAGTTTCCATAGAACATTTCCTCCTAAGTTGTAATTGATAATGTATACGAAATATTACTGCACCGCTCCGGTTTCTTCCGGAGGCGGGCAGGCATTTCCAATGTAAACCATAGTGAGCAGAGAGAAAACATACGCCTGAACAAAGCCAGAGAAAATATCGAAGTAACAAGACAGCACTGCCGGAATACCGAAGCTCAGCACCGGCACACCTTCCAGTACGCCCATCGCCTGCAAGAGTCCGAAAACGCCCAGTACGGAGCTGACGATTCCAAGAACCATCGACCACTTTTTATGTGTCTTTTTCTTGCTCCATACAATCAAGCCGACACCGACAACCGTCAAAACAATCGGAATCAACACACCGTTTGCCGCAATCAGCCCCAGCACCGCGTTAGAGAGCAGGGACAGCGCCAGATACAAAATGCTGGTGATTACGCCGCCGCCCGCAACGTTACCGAAATGACGAAATGCCATGGATACCGGCTGCGCAATTTCACCGATAATATTCATCGGAGTCATTACAACAATCGGTTCCGTAAAACCTTTGAGCCATCCGATAAAGCCGTTGTTTTTAATATTGTTATACCAAATCAACACCGATACAAGAACAGCCCAAACCAGCGTACAGCTCAAATCCGCCGTCATCGAACGCAGGAAACCGGTCATGCCGATCAAGCTGCCCAAAATGCTGCTCAAAAAAATCGTTCCAATAAACGGTGCCCAATACAGGTTGTGCTCGCCCATTGTTTCGGCAACCATACCATAGAGCATGGATACGCCTTTTTCAACCAGAACCTGTACGCCCGTCGGACGCTTTTGCAGATTCTTTCCAAGCCGTATGCTCAACGCAATCAGGATAATCGTAACGATCAGCGAGGACACCGTTGTCTGCGTAATCGGTATGCCGCCTAGAATCGGGATCACAAAGTAGACAAATGCGCCAGAAACATTCAAACTGGACACTTTTAATCACCTGACTTTCTGAAAAACTCAGCTATCGTAATCGTAGGTCTTACAAAAAGAAGCGGAATCACAATCGCAAATACATTGCACAGACCGCTGTTTACGCATGCAAAGAGGATGATGAAAATCATGGCAAGTCTGCCAGCATACGAAAACTGAAGCATAGCTTTGCCGCTTTTTATATCTTGATTGACCGCTTTGTCCGCTGCGCTGTTGGCATTTACCGCCATCAAAAAGAAATTCAGGATTGTCAATACAGCGCCGATCAATCCCCCCAATACGACCGAGCGATCAAAGCGCCCCAGCAATGCAAAGATGGCAAACATAGCTGCAACACCTATGCACTCACCGATTGCAATAATCCCTGTTTCGTGCAAAACGATTTTCCGGGTTTCCATACGCCCCTCCCGTCACTGTTTTTTGCCTTTTTGAGAATGGGAATCTTTCCTGCGCTTTTCCATATATTCCATTTGTTTTAAAGTATTTCTGAAACCGGATACCGCAAGAATAAACCCAAGCAAAATGCCGATCAGAACCACCCAACGCCCAAGCTGAAATTTCCCGCGCAACCATATCGCCAAGCCGGTCATTCCCCCCAAGGGCAACACCACACTCAACCCAAGCTGTGTAAGCCAGATCAGCATGCTCCAGTCGCTCATTCACGCCTCCATTTTGCAATCAGGCATTTCATTTCACGCGTTCAAACACATCTGTCTATATTATATCATTGTCAACTTTTACAGTCAATCCACTTTTTCTCTATGCAACCTATCAGAATTTATTTTGAAAGGCAGCCAATTGCATATCGTCCGTATTTTCGTCTATTTAATAACGATGCAAAAAATCTGCAGCTCGTTTCGTATAGTTTATGCCCCATTTATAATGTGTGTTTGTCTTTTAAGTAGCAATTTCTATTATTCTTTGCACAATCGGCTCCCATTGACTCGCAAAATTCAGATTTCTTAACATGGTTATTTGCAATTCCCGAAATATATAAAAGCTCTCCGACAGGCTGAAACAGATCCGCCGTGAGAGCTTTTATAACTGGGACTGATCCTCTTTCTTTATCCCTTCAAGCCGCCGCGGGCAACACCGCGCACGATGTACTTGCGGGCAAATAAGAACAAAATAACCACCGGGAAAACAACAACCGTAGATGCAGCCATCAGCAGTTCAGGATAAGAACCGGCTTCCGTCGTAAAAACTTGAAGTCCCCATGGAAGCGTACGGTTTTCCTTGCTGACAACGACATACATCGGCCACATGAACGAATTCCAGCTCGCCAATCCATTGAGCAGGATGATCGTCATCAAGGACGGACGCGCCATCGGAACCATAACCTTCCAAAGGAAACGCCAATTGCTTGATCCGTCGATTCGAGCCGACCAATACAAGCTATCTGAAATCGAATCAAAGAAATTCTTCAGAATGTATGTATAGAAGATCGAACTGGTAAACGGAAGAATCAGCGCATACAGCGTATCATAGATTTTCAAATTCACGACTGTCGTATAGTTCGTGATGATGAGCATTTCAAACGGGATCATCATCAGCGAAAGGAGCAGCGAAAAGATGACGTTACGCCCCGGAAAGCGCAGTCTGGAAAATGCAAAAGCCGCCAGAATCGTTGTGAATGTCGTGATCGAAACCGAACAGACCATAACAATCACAGAGTTCATAAAGTAGCGGGCAAACGGCGCCATTTCAAACGCACGCTTAAAGTTATCCAGACTCAGTCGGCTGGGAAGCCACTGCGGCGGGAAGCGATTGATCTCCTGAGTCGTCTTAAACGCAGACGAGAACATCCAGAAAAACGGGAGCAGCATAATCAATGCGCCGAGCGTCAAAAAGAAATACACAAAAAAGCGGGAAATCTTACGCGTGTCCATTCTCTCACCTCTTCTTCGCTTTCTTTTGCAGCAACAGCTGAACCATTGTAAATGCAAAGATAAACAGGAACAGAATCAACGCAGCAGCAGCAGCAATTCCGTACTTGCGGCTTTCCATCATTGCATAGCGAATGTAGTAGACAACTGTATACAAATTATTGAACGGACCGGGTTTGCCATTAAACAGCGGATACAGTTCGGAGAAGACCTTAAAACAGGAAATCGTATTGACGATGCATACCAGAAAGATCGTCGGCGCAAGCAGAGGCACAGTGATACGCAGGAAAATGCGCAGCCCCTTCGATCCATCCACACGCGCTGCCGTATAATACTGCGGATCGATATTCTGCAGACCGGAAAGGAGCAGAATAATCGTAAACGGAAGGATATTCCATACACCGAAAATAACCAGTGCGGGGATGCTCCACGCCGCATTCTCGAGCCACGGGATTTTGTCAACACCAATGAAAGACAGCAAATAGTTGATGATACCGAAGTTCTTGTTGTACATCAGCTTCCACGCCAAGCCAACAGCCGTAATCGAGGTGACCATCGGCAGGAAATACGCCGTCTGGAACAGCGCAGAACAGCGCAGTTTCTGATTGAGCAGATACGCAACCACAACGGCAATACACGTCGAAATCGGAACAACCAACAGAACATACTTCAGCGTGTTGCCGATTGCCTGAGCAAACTTGGGATCGTTGATAACGGTCTGATAGTTCGCCAATCCCCACTGGTCAAAATTGCGGCTCAAATGGCTGTATCCCTCTTTAAAGGACATCAGCACAACGTTGATGACCGGATAGAGCGTAAAGACCGCAATACCGATCGCAAACGGGAGCAGATAAAGATATGGCTCAATTTTCGATAAAAAGCTGCGATTTCCAAGCTCCCGATCCGCAGTCTGTTTCTTTTTCATCGAATTCTCTCCCCCGTTTCGCGATCAAAGAGGAAAACGCCGCGCTTCTTGAGTCCCAGGCGCACATGATCCCCGGCTTTAAGTCCGGCATCCGCATCAATATACGCACGGAAATCATGTCCGCCCATGCGCAGATACGCCATTTCTTCCTTGCCCATCTGATACATGCGCGTCACATCGCATGCGATCGGACCGTTTGCATCAAGCACAAAGCTCTCAGAACGAACAGAGAGATTCACTTTTCTTCCATTCTCGACGCCTTCCAGCATCGGCAGCTTTGCTTCTGCTATTCCATCTTCCGTCACAAACAGACCATTCTGAATCGTACCCGGAATATTGTTGATCGGCGGGTTGCCGAGGAAGTCTGCAACAAACTGGTTGGCAGGCTCGTTGTACAGTCGCTGCGGCAAATCATTCTGCTGAAGAACGCCGGAACGCATCAGCACAATGCGATCCGAAATGGAAAGCGCTTCTTCCTGATCATGTGTAACAAAAATGGTCGTTACGCCGGTACGCTGCTGAATACGACGAATCTCCTCACGCATTTCAAGACGCAGACGGGCATCGAGGTTAGAGAGCGGTTCATCCAGAAGCAGCAGACGCGGATTCTTGACCAGCGCACGGGCAATTGCAACGCGCTGCTGCTGTCCGCCGGAAAGCTCAGAAGGCTTACGGTTCATCAGCATATCGACATGAACCAGTCTCGCAATCTCATTGGCACGCTCGATACGCTCCGCCTTCGGCACCTTCTGTGTCTCCAGCGGGAAGCAAATATTGCCCATAACCGTCATATGCGGATACAGCGCATAGTTCTGGAAAACCAGACCGATACCGCGCTTTTCAGGCGGCATCGCCGTAACATCCTGATCGTCAAAGAAAATCTTTCCGCCGCTGACAGGCAAAATGCCCGAAAGCATATTCAGCAGCGTGCTTTTTCCGCAGCCGGAAGGTCCAAGCAGCGAAACAAGTTCGCCGTCTTCAAGCACGGCGCTAAACTCGCTGACCGCCGTAAAATCGCCAAACTTTTTCGTGATATGATCGAGTACAACGCGCATAGGTCATATCTCCCTTACACTTTTGATTTTTTACTTATTGAAAGCTGCGCAAGAATTGACATTACGGGCAAATCTTTGCAGCTTTTTTCGGAAGGCAGGTGGGTTCATCCCTCTGTTTTCTCTATGGCATAAAGCGCAGGTTTTACCGCAAAATATCATCCAGACACTTTCCGTCGATATCTTCCATTTCAAATCCGAGGATTTTTGCCATCGTCGGTGCTTCATCTACAAGGCACGCCTGTTCGATAACCGCACCTTTTTTGAAGGCAGGACCACAGGCAAAGAATGTCGTCCGATGATCGCGCCACGGCAGTCCTCCGTGCGTTCCCGGTGCGGTTTTGTAATCTCCGGGTGCGGCTTTTGTAAACAGCGGTGCTGCAGGATCGTAGCCAAACGAAAGCGGTTCTTCGCCTTCAATGATGAAGTCAAACGGTCCCGTCAAATGGAAACGCTCATCAGCTTCCTCTTTTGTAAAGACATATCCCAAGCCATACTTACCGCTGTTCTTCGCTTCCAGAAGCACCTGGTAGACTCTTTGACGAAGCTCCTCATCAGCAGGATTGCCCAATTCGATCCAGCCGCATCCGCCTGTCGAATGGCAGTATGCGTCAAAAGACTCCAAGTGTCCGTTTTCATCCAGCTTTTGCAAGCCTTTTTCCTGCAAAACGCGATTGAAATTCAAAACGCGTTCGACATCAGTCTGTCCATGGTCGCCCATGATGATGAAATTGGTATGCTCAAAATCGCCATATCGACGAATGCTTTCCATCAACACACCCAATTCACAATCATGCTTCTGCAATTGCAGCTTTGCGGAATCATTATCTACGCCCATCTTATGACGAACCGTATCCAGATCACACATCTTTACAAACATGACATCGGGCTGTCCGTAATCCCGAATGATATCCGGTGATACCGCGTTTGTAAAATCGTCATAGCTGCTATTCAGGACCTTATTGCATCCGCAAAGCAGATAACCATATTTCCAGAAATAGCGGTCAAGCACCTCTTTGGAAGTCGATTCTTCATAGAACATGCGCGGATTATCGCCCCGATATCTCGGCGGCAGGCACATTGGCAGATTGATATCCACATCCGCGCCTTCAGAAACCGGCCAGTTAATCAAGCAGGTGCTGTAGCCATGTTCCTTTGCATATTCCGCGAAGAACTTCTTTTTGACCATGCTCCGTTTGCTATACCACGGCACCGGATGCACGCCTGCTTTGACATGCTCATTGTGCGGAATGCCATGCTTATTCGGATAGCATCCCGTCATAATCGATACATGGCAGGGATAGGTAAACGAGGGATAGACCGGCAGCATTTCCCGAACCAGTGCGCCATTTTCAAGAATCCATCCAAAGTTCTTGAGCGTGCGCATATACGCCACATCTGTTTCGCACAGCGCATCGATCATGAATACCAGCAGTTTGTTCTTCTCCATTGACTGTTACATCCTTTTCTTCGATCTAATGTGTTCTGAAACTCTTGGAGGACTTGGTTATGCTCTCTCCCCCCGCATAAGGGGAGAGAACATAACATTTCAGATTATCAAAGAATGCAGAAAAAATGGGCTGACGGACTGATGCCCGCCAGCCCAATACGTATTAAACCGGGGTCAAATTACTCCTGAAGAGCCGCATTGGAAGTCGCTACGCACTCCGCCATCGCATCCTCAGCAGACACGCCGCCGGCAACAGCCGTCGCCGCATCCTTCAGCGCGTTACGGACAGCATAAGAACCAGTAACCGTCGGAAGCGCACCGGCGATATCCAGATCAGCCTGAACAGCAATCAGGGACGGATCCATCTCAGCCGCAAAAGCAGCATAGGCTTCGCTCGCTTCGGTCGTGCCGTACGGAGACAGCGCGTTCATCGCCTTCGCCCACTCCGTATTCACTTCCGGAGAGAGGAAGTACTTCACGAACATATAAGCGCCCATGTTGGAAGCTTCATCCTTGTTGAAGACGATCGGGCCGCGATCCCACGCCGGGTACCACTCAGCCTTGTCGCCGCGAACCATCGGAGCAACGGAGTACTCGAATCCGTCCGGATTGATGTACGGAACGCCCGCGCAGGAACCGAGGTAGCTGGCAACCAGACCCGCGTTGAAGTCGTTAGACCAGTAGTCGCCGGTCGGATTCAGAGCAAAGTAGCCCGCCTGAACATTGTCGCCGAACCACTTCAGCCAAGCAGTCGCATCTTCCGTGTCAAAGAGCACGCTCTTGTTCTCCACGTCGATATAGCCGGCACCAGACTGCATCATCAGCGCCTGCATCATATCGGTCAGGGAGTCCGCGGCAAAGCCGGCAATGCCCTTCTGCTCGTAGATCACCTTGGAGTTTTCCGCCAGCTCTTCCCAAGTCGTCGGAGCCTTCAGACCCAGCTCATCATAGATGGTCTGGTTGATGAAGAAGATCGGACCGGTGGTAACTGCCGGAAGCGCATACATGCCGCCATCGACGAAGCCGACGGTTTCCGCCTTGATGGAATCCGGAAGGCTGTTGTAGATATCAGCCATGCCGATTTCATCATCAAAGACGTACTTGCTCAGATCAACCACCAGACCGTCCTTCACATAGTCAGCCGCGGTAGAAGCATAGTTGATGATGATGTTCGGGCCAACACCGTTAGCAACAGCATTGTAAACACTGTCAAGGAATCCGGAATACGCCTGAGATTCAACAACCACCTCATAATCGCTCTGGCTTGCATTGAAGTCAGCAGCGAACTTTTCGAGCGCAGCCTGCTGATCGTTGGTGTACGTGTGCCAGATGGTAACCTGAGTTGCAGCGCTTGCGCTTGCACAAAGCGCAAAGAGCATGACGGCTGCCGCCATCAGAGCGACAAATTTCCTCATTGTGTGTTCTCCTCCTGCATACTGTTTTGTTTATTGGTTAAGCGCCCAGTTGCGCTTACTCCCTGTTGGGTGCATGATTATATTGTGGACCAAGGGCAGAATATCGGCGTGTGATCCACTTACATACGCCATCGAGTCCCGGATAAATCATTCGTTCAGAAATGTTGATATAATCCAGCTTATCTCGAATTTCAAGTTTGACCTCTTTGGGAATGATAATCTTTCTGCACGGAATATTTTGTTCCGTCAGAATATCCGTCAGCAATACCGCCGGATCTGAAACCACAGAAAACAACGCGTATTGGTTGACAATCCGATCAATCATCGAGGACGGCTCGAAGAAAATCGCATAGGGCTTGTCGGAAAGCTCCCTCATCTTTTCAAAATCCGGAATGAGTTTTTCGAGCATTCCGACCGTAAAAATGTTGCTTCCTGTATCGATCAGCTTCCGCTGAAGCGGGGATGGCATATACTGGCGAAAATCCGTAACATCCAGACACCAGATCACGCCGTCGCGGTCATAGCAATTCGTATCCTCTGTCGCAAAATGCGCTGCTACCAAAGGCGAATATGTCCAGTCCAGCAATCTTGTCGGAAGACCGTGATGCTGAGCGACCGGCAACAGCTTCCAGAATCCCGAATACTCTGCCAGCTCGGCATAACCATACTTTCTGAAACTGCGAAACACCTGTGATTCAAGCGATAAGTCATGACCGCAAACCCGATTCAGAGATGGCATCAAATTCCACTGCTGATCAGCCGTACCGCGATAAATGCGATTATCGCGGTATCGCATGATTTTTTCATCCCACACATCGTCAAAAACCGCACGTTGAAGCTCATCCCAGTTGTGTATGACTATCTCCTGCATCCGTCATCCTCCACGTGAACCATCCACACTCCATATTAAACATAATTCACGTTTTAATCCTCATTTTCCTGCCAATATGCAAAATTTCATTCGCTTCTTTCGCAAACTCAGCAAAATATCATTCACAATACTTTGCAGGTCCATCCAGATAAAGATTTCCGCCATGCGCATCAATCGCAACAATAAGCGGCAGATTCTCAACCTGAAGCTCTCGAACGGCTTCAGCTCCCAGCTCATCAAAAGCAATGACTTTCGCAGCTTTTACGCTTCTGGCAATCAGTGCGCCTGCGCCGCCCGTTGCAGCAAAATAAACGCCGCCATTGCGTGCAATCGCATCGATCACGTCTTGACCGCGTTGTCCTTTGCCAATCATGCCGATCAACCCCAAGTCGCACAGCATCGGTGCGTATGCATCCATGCGGTAACTCGTTGTCGGGCCACAGGATCCAATCGGATCCCCAGGCTTTGCCGGGCAGGGACCCGCATAATAAATCACCTGATTCCGGATATCGAACGGCAGATCTTTGCCCGCCTTGATCAATTCACACAGTTTTTTATGAGCAGCATCTCGTCCGGTATAAATTGTACCGCTCAGAAATACCGTATCGCCCGCTCTCAGCGACTGGATTTGCCCGCGGACAAGAGGTGCGTCTATATGCTTATCCAAGCACGATTCCTCCTCAACGCCATATCAAAAGTAGCGACTTTCGGTCTGTTTTTTAAAAAGAACCGTTGGTTTGTTTTATAGAATCGCTTTTTTATGCCGCGCCGCATGACACTGCATGTTTACCGCCACCGGAAGACCGGCAATATGCGTAGGCATCTGTTCGATATGGACAGCCAATGCCGTCGTTCTTCCGCCCAATCCCTGCGGTCCGATGCCCAGACGATTAATACGTTCGAGCATTTCTTTCTCGATTTCGGCAAGCATCGGGTCAGGTGATGCTTCGCCGCACTCCCTTGTCAGGCTGTGTTTCGCCATCAGCATGGCATATTCCGCCGTTCCGCCGATTCCAACACCCACCACGACCGGCGGACATGGATTGCCGCCTGCCAAACGAACAGTTTCAACAATTGCATTTTTAACGCCTTCGATTCCCTGTGCAGGCGTCAGCATCCACAAACGAGACATGTTTTCCGAGCCAAACCCCTTGGGAGCAACGGTAATTGCAACATTTTCTCCCGGAACAATTCGCATATGCACAATTGCAGGCGTGTTATCCTTCGTGTTGATGCGCGTAAGCGGGGACAAGACGCTTGCTCGAAAATAACCATCGCGATATGCCCGTCTGACACCTTGTTCAATGGCTTCATTGATATCGCCGCCAACAAAGTGAACATCCTGCCCCACTTCCATAAAAATAACAGCCATGCCTGTATCCTGGCAGATTGGCATGTGCCGTTTTGCAGCGAGTTCATCATTCTCTATCAGCTGCCGCAGAACTTCCTTACCGAAAGGCGACTCTTCGCTCTCCATTCGCTGTCGAAGCAGTCGGAGTACGTCATCTCCAATTTCACAACAAGCGCTCAAAAACAAATCACAGACTGTTTTCTCAACTTGACTTACGTCAATCTCTCTCATCATGGCGATTTCCTCTCTTGCAGATAAACGTCTCTAACCAACTAAATATAATATAGCGCATTTGTCGTAACATTTCAAGTCTGCGATTTCGTATGTCCTTCTTTTTCATGCGGATATACAGGATATACAGCTTCCATTTTTCCTGTTTTCGGTTTATAATGAATGAAGAAAACACAGATAAATGATGATTCTCTTTCCGTCATCATGCGAAAAGAGTTTATTTGAAGGAGGCATTGATCCATGAGCCGTTTAGGTGATTTGATTCTGTTGGAACGCACACGTCAAAAGCTGACCCGTAAGCAGGTTGCGCGTAAGTGCGGTGTTTCCGAGGGATATATCAAAGACGTCGAAGAAGGCCGCCGTATCATTCAGGATGATCAGGCACGTCGCATTCTGAAAACGCTGGGTACCAGCCAGAAAAACGAAGCAGAGTTTTCTTTGGATGAGATTGCGGCAACCGTTGATTTGGGAACGCTTGCTCCGGCGAAGCCTGCATTTCAGCCCAAGGAGGAGCCGAAGCCTGCCCCTTCCAAACCGGTCAGCGCTGAGGAACAGAGCGGCATCTGGCTGGATGCGCTCAGCAGTGTCCTTTGTCCCGTTCCTGTCATGAATGCAGGCTGGATTCAGGTTGCCCGCCGAATGGTTCCGATTCAGGATGGAAAAATCGAAGGTGCAAAGCCTGAACGCGTCGTTTACTTCCAAGCTCCGGATGATTCCATGCGTGCTATGCGCATTGAAAAGGGTGACCTCGTTCTCGTCGTTCCGCAGTCTTTACCGACAGACGGCGCAATCATGCTTGTCGAATATGGCGCCCATCGTTGTCTGCGCCGCATCCGTCTTCTGGGCGATTCCAAGATTCTTTTGCAGAGCGGTGACCGCGAGCTTGACGCTCAGGCTATGCATATCAGCGAAGTCAAACTTGTCGGCCGGGCTGTGCGCATCGAAATCACTCTGTAAGCCAAACCACTCCAAGGGAGCTTCGGTCAAACCGGGCTTCCTTTTTTAGCATCCCCGCCCGGAAATTCTATCAGTTTTGAGGTTTTCACATGGACAGCTTTCCATTTTCTTTTCCTTTATCGGATTCCGAAATCGCTCAACGCCGTTCGCTCATTCTCTCCACCCTTTGTGCATCGGATAGCGGCTTTTCTGACACGCCGGTTTCCTCCGTTCGCAAGCAGACGCTCAAACAACTGCTTTCCCTTTATGATGAGCTCTTTCTGACCGATTTTCTCAAAAGAGCTTATGGCTCTATCGACGTTACACTTTCCAACCGTCTAACCAGCTCTGCCGGGAAATTTATCTATACGCGAAACGCTCCCGATCGATTGCACCACGCCGAAATCCGCATGTCTGGTGATTTTCTCTTCAGGCTGAATCAAGGGCCGTTCTTGCTCAACGGTTTATCTGCTTCTTCTGCTCGGGAAGCCTTTCTGATCGTGTTTGAGCATGAGCTCTGTCATGCATTAGAGAACGCGCTCTATGGTTCAACGGGGCATTCCTCTCGTTTTCTGAATCTTGCCCGTGGGTTGTTCGGTCATCGTGAAACACGGCACAGCCTGCCAACCAGGCGGCAAGAAGCCGCGGAAAACGGGCTTCGAGTCGGCATGAATGCGTGCTTTTATTATCGAGGAAGCGTTTTAACCGGCACGATTGCGAATATCGAAAAAAACGCAACTGTTATGGTTAAAGATCATCGCGGCATCTATCAAGATCGCACCGGGCAGCGTTATAGCAAGTATCGTGTACCGCTTGATCAACTGCTGCCCGTCAAAAGGCGAACTTAAAAAAAGCTCCATTTCATATATTTGTCAGTCTTGTACACATTTTTTCTAATTTTTCTCTTAAATTTACTCTTTACTGACTTTCTTTGACCATGGTATACTAGCGGCGTCGAAAGACAAAGAACACTTTATGATGTAAATGTCATCGAACGGTCATCCGCCGTTCGTGATGATAAAGGAGGATGATTTGGATGGATACGAATCGCTTCACCCAAAAATCCCTGGAAGCTCTGCAGGGCGCACAGCAGCTTGCGCAAAGCTACGGCAATGCTCAGGTCGAACAGGTTCATCTGCTTGATTCGCTGCTCAGTCAAGAAAACGGGCTTATCGGTCAGCTGATGAGCAAGCTCGGCTTGAATCTCCAACAGGTTCAAACTGCCTGCGAAAGTGCTGTCAACAGACTGCCGAAGATTTCCGGAAGTAATCAGCAACCCTATGTAACCGCTTCCCTCTCCGCCGCTTTGACGGAGGCAGAATCCCAGATGAAGCAGATGCGTGATGAGTATATCTCCGTTGAGCATCTGTTCCTCGGTCTGCTTGAAAAAGCAGATACGACCGTTCGTCCGTTGTTCGCATCTCTGAATATTACAAAACCGAAATTCCTTGAGGCGCTTCAGGAAGTGCGCGGCAGTGCCCGCGTAACCAGCGAAGACCCCGAATCCACCTATGATGCGCTCAAGAAGTATGGTCAGGACTTGGTCGAGCTTGCCCGTCAGAACAAGCTGGATCCTGTTATCGGTCGTGATTCCGAAATCCGCAACACCATCCGTATTCTGTCGCGTAAATCGAAGAACAATCCTGTGTTGATCGGCGAGCCGGGTGTCGGTAAAACCGCTATCGCAGAAGGTTTGGCTCAGCGGATCGTCCGCGGCGACGTTCCGGACAGCTTGAAGAACCGCACGATTTTCTCCTTGGATATGGGCGCGTTGATTGCAGGCGCGAAATTCCGCGGAGAATTTGAAGAGCGCTTAAAAGCCGTTCTGAATGATATCAAAACCAGCAATGGCAAGATTATCCTTTTCATTGATGAATTGCACACCATTGTTGGCGCCGGTAAAACCGAAGGCAGCATGGATGCAGGCAACCTGCTCAAGCCAATGCTTGCCCGTGGTGAACTGCACTGCATCGGCGCAACAACATTGAATGAATACCGCAAATATATCGAAAAAGATGCCGCTTTGGAGCGTCGTTTCCAGCCTGTTCTGGTTTCCGAGCCGACGGTCGAGGATACAATCTCTATCCTGCGCGGTCTGAAAGAGCGCTATGAAGTCTTCCATGGCGTTAAAATCTCGGATCAGGCATTGATTGCCGCCGCAACGCTTTCCAATCGCTATATTTCGGATCGTTTCCTTCCGGACAAAGCCATCGACTTGGTCGATGAAGCCTGTGCAACCATTCGTACGGAAATGGATTCGATGCCGCAAGAGTTGGATGATGTGCGTCGTCGCATCATGCAGCATGAAATCGAAGAGGCTGCACTTAAAAAAGAAGATGACGCTCTTTCCCGCGAACGCCTGTCTGTCATTCAAAAAGAACTGGCTGACATGCGTGAGCAGTTCAACTCCATGAAAGCACGTTGGGAAAACGAAAAGAACTCCATCGGCAAGGTTCAGAAGCTGCGTGAAGAAATCGAGCATATGGGCGGCGAGATTGCGGAAGCCGAGCGCAACTACGATTTGAATCGCGCTGCCGAACTCAAATATGGCAAGCTCCCCCAGCTGCAAAAAGAACTGGCTGAGCAGGAAAAAATTGCCGAAGAAGCTAAGAGTGACAGTACGCTTCTGCGTGATAAGGTCACTGAGGAAGAAATCGCACGTATTGTCGCCCGTTGGACGGGAATTCCGGTATCCAAGCTGATGGAAGGCGAACGCGAGAAGCTGCTTCATCTGGATGATACGCTGCATCAGCGTGTCATCGGTCAGGATGAAGCGGTTGAAAAGGTCTGCGAAGCCATTCTCCGCAGCCGTGCAGGCATCCAGAATCCGAATCGTCCGATCGGTTCGTTCCTGTTCCTCGGTCCTACGGGTGTCGGTAAAACGGAATTGGCAAAAGCCCTCGCTCAGGCACTGTTTGATGATGAAAAGAACATGGTTCGTATCGATATGAGCGAATACATGGAAAAGCACAGTGTCTCCCGTCTGATTGGTGCCCCTCCGGGATATGTCGGTTACGATGAGGGCGGTCAGCTGACCGAAGCCGTCCGTCGTCATCCGTACTGCGTCATTCTTTTTGATGAAGTTGAGAAAGCACATCCGGATGTATTCAACGTTCTGCTTCAGGTGCTGGATGACGGACGTATCACGGATTCTCAGGGACGTACGGTCGATTTTAAGAATACCATCATCATCTTGACCAGCAACCTCGGTTCCTCTGCTATTCTGGATGGTATCGATGCGAACGGTAACATCACCGAAGAAGCACGCAAACAGGTTGATGCCATGCTTAAAACGCAGTTCCGTCCTGAGTTCCTCAACAGACTGGATGAGATCGTATTCTATAAGCCGCTCACCCGCAACGAAATCGATAAGATTGTTGACTTGCAGGTGGCGGATCTCAACCATCGTCTGACCGACAAACAGCTGACTGTGCGTCTGACGTCTGCTGCCCGCAGCTACATCGTTGCGCAGGGCTATGACCCGATCTATGGTGCGCGTCCGCTCAAGCGTTTCATGCAGCGTTCTGTTGAAACGCTGATCGCCCGCAAGCTGATTGGCGAGGATGTTCAACCGCGCACGGAACTGGTGGTGGACTATGACGGCGATAAGCTGTTCATTGATGCCGAGCCGGAATGCACGGTATCCTAAATGACACGGAATCATCCTTTCATTCAAACACGATAAACGCAAAAGGCGGTTTCCCGCAAAGGGAAGCCGCCTTTTAGCGTCTTAAATTGCCGAGTCAAGCGCATCACCGGCTGTATGAGCAAACCTTAAACCGCATTCATTTAAAAATCACTTGTTAAAACGATCAAAAAGCGACGGACGCACATCTGAGGATGGCTCTTCCGTCGCCGATTTTGTCAGAACTACGAGTAAACTCAATCCGGGTTCTTTATACGCCAAAGGATGTAAACATGATGATCAGATAGACGATATACAATCCGCCAATCAGATAGCCTGTCCAGCGCTTGAACTTACCGCTGATCAGTGCAGGAATCAATGCCGCCGCGCTGATCACAAAGCACGCCGGAATATCCAGCAGCATTCCCTGACGCTCAACCAGCATCGCTTTTCCCTGAATCAATGCACACAGAGGCATGATCAATGTCAAATCCATGATGTTTGCGCCAATGATGTTGCCAACCGACAGCGAGGACTGCTTCTTGCGAATCGCCGTAATGGTCGTAACCAATTCGGGCAAAGATGTTCCGATCGCAATCATCGTCGCGGCGATAATCGAATCCGGAACATTCAGCATCCGCGCCAACGCAGATCCGTTATCAATCAGCAGCTGTGCGCCAAGTACGATGGCAGCTGCGCCAATCACGAATTTGCCAATGTTGATCACCATGGCTTTAGCATCGATCTTGGCTCGTACATCGCTTTCAGCTTCTGTTCCCTGTTCACGGTGACCCGCAATCAAATTTTCCGCAAGGAAGATTACAAAAAAGACCAGAATCATCGCGCTCTCGAGAACTGAAAGCTGACCATCACGCGTAAATCCAAACAGCACGGCAATCGTCACCAGCAGAATCCCCGCTTTAACACCGAACTGTTTGCGAGTCATCGCGCAATTCATGCAAATCAGCGACAAACACATGATCAAGCCTGTATTCGCCGTGACCGAACCCACCGCATTGCCGACCGCAATATCCGCATTTCCCTCCAGTGCCGCAAAGACGGACACCAGCATCTCCGGCAGCGTCGTCGCGAAGCTGACAACTGTCGCACCGATGATGAATTTCGGGATGCCGGACGCTTCGGCAATCCACGTTGCTGCATCGACGAATAAATCGCCGCCCTTGATAATCAGGATCAGCCCTGCCGCAAACAGCAGAAGGACAGAAATGAGGTTACTTCCAGTAAAATCAATACTCATGACGCTTCTCCTCTCGGTCTGACCATACAAAAAAGACTTTTTGCACGATCAACCCTGTGATTGTGCTAAAAGTCTCATTACCTATGCAATAGGCGCATGCCCACCGACAGATTGCCGGGATATGTTGACCATGCCTTTTTAACTACTCCCTTTTAACGGTGATAAGGATACCATAGGCGTTGGTTTTTGTCAATCAATCTCCTGACTTTTTTCGGAGATTGATGGGCGAATTCTCTCCCGATGCTCATGCTTTCACGCCAAGCTGCGCAAGCTTTTCATCGATCTTCTCCGGCGTAGCATAGTTGAGCGGCGAGAAAAATCCCTTCTGCGCAGTCTGCAAACGCTCAATCGCCTGTTCCGTATCTCCCTTTTCGATATCATACAGGGACAGGAAATAATTGGTATCGATGGCATCCGGCTTGAGTTCGATCGCACGGTCGAAGTACGGCTTCGCCTTTTCTTTGTCCCCGACAAGTCGATAATAGGTCTGTCCCATATTGTCCAGATAAACCGGATCAGCATCATCGTATTCCAATGCAGCCTGATTGAATGCCAGTGCAGCCTCCGCATCACCTTGTTCAATTTTCAGATAGCCGATGATGCTGTACATCGTGCCATTCTTGAGATGCTTGAACTCGTCTTCAAGAATCTCCATCGCATGATCGAGATGTCCCTTTTGCCAAAGGATAATCGCATAATTTACATGCAGATCCACTTTCTCATTCGCAGTCAATCCCGGGAGTTTTTCAAGCTTCTTCAAAACCTCCAGCGCACGGTCAAAATGCCTCGTGCGAATGAGCAGAATACTGTATCCACGTAGAAGCCGAGGTTTATCCATTCCTTTTTCATAAGCCTCGTCATAAAGCTGCATGGCTTTTTCGTATTCACTCTTTCCGTGCGCCGCAAGCGCTTTGTTTCCGATCATATTTCCCATAAAACTCATAGCGGTATTCCTCCCTGTTTTCTTCTGATTTTATTTTGAAGTCTTTCAATGCGCCGAATGATCTGTGCGGTATCCTCGTGTTCCGTTCCCAGCGGCGCTGTATTCAGCGCATAATTCAGTGCGCCCCTTGCATACATCAACGCCTTTGGGGCATCCTTTTCAACATGTTCGTAGTATTTGGCAAGCTCGATATAAGGGAAGACGCCTGCTTCCCCTTGAACAATCATCGTCTCCCATGCGTCGGCTGCTTCGCTCCATTCTCTGCTCTGCTTATAGCTTGAAGCCAAGTACATGTGCGCCTGCGGTGCAAGTGTACTGTGTCCCAGAATTTTAAAGCATGTCCGGGCTTTCTGTGTCCGACCTGTGCGCATCAGCGTTCGTCCGACCCCCAGCATATCTTCATAACAGGATATGCTCTCCGGTTTTCTATATGCCTGACAGATTGCAGCGGTCAATTCCGCAAGACTTCTGACATCCTCAAAATTATGGCGAAGCACATCCTCCAGCAGCGCAAATTCTCCTGTTTTCAAATACTCAAAATACCTCGCAGGAACCTGCGCACCGGGCAAATCATCCTCACGTTTCTTCCCAAGCACCGCACTTTCGAGCGCCGTCAAGTTACACCGTCCCAAGCGAAGCTTATAAACGCGCCGAGCCGCATGCAGAAGATCCAAATGCGGATACTCCGTTACAGGCAAACGAATTCGGTTCATCACCATTCTCGACTCCAGCAGCGGCAAATCAAAGCTCTTTCCGTTGAATGTGACGATCGTATCCGCCTTTTCAAACAGCCTCGCGATATCCTTCAGCATCGCCGCTTCCTGCGCATAATTGCGCATCACATATTGGCGAATGACCATACCGCGTGCATCAAACCAACCTACGCCGATTTCAAACGCAACGGTTCCCGCACCACCGTTTAGCCCTGTCGTTTCCGTATCCAGAAACAGCAGACGATCCATTGTCCAGCTGTTCCCCTCAAAGTACGGATCGCACGCCCGAACATCATCAAGCGTTACGCTTCGGATATCGCCCAACTCATTCAGCGGCACAATATCCTCTCTGCAAAAAAACGTGTTCAGCGGTTCTTCTCTGTTTAGGGGCTGCGGCTTAGGCTCGGATTGTGTCTTGGCAATATCCATCAGGCGCTGACGCAGATTTCTCATAGTGTCCTCAGCCTTTCCGTCAAGAGCAGCGCCGTCTTTTTACCTCGTTCCCCTACTTCCGTCGCCGGACCTGTACACGACGGGCAGCCTGTTTCGCAGGGACATCCGGCAATCAATTCATGCACATCATTAAAGATCAGCGAACGCATGCCGTAAACCCGTTCGCTCAGCCCAATGCCACCCGCATAATTATCAAAAACCAACAGCGTCGGCAACTTGGTGAAGGGATCGCGCACACGATATTGTACGCAGATATCGCTCGGTGAACACATCAAATAAATAGGGATAATCTGGCGCAGCGCGTTTGCAATTCCAAGCATGCCGCCCTGAAGGTCATCCATCGACAATCCGGAAGTTATTCGCTCATCCAGCGCCCACCAACAGGCATTCGTCGGCATTTCCAGTTCCGGAAGATCGACCGGACCAAATCCCAAAGTTTCCTGCGTATCCAGCTTGAACTTTTTGAACATGGTCACAAGCCATGTGACCAACACTTCGCCATAGGCAAGCGTTCCGTCGCCAAACGGCTGATCTTTCAGTACGTCCAGTACCTTGACGCTCGTGTTCAAATCCGCATCCGTATAATAATCTACGTTTACGCTTCGGACATACGCCTTCTTTTCCGTAAAATCCAGTTTTTCAACCTGATATTGCTGCCCTTCATGCATATAAATCGCATGCTCATGAAGAAGCATCGGAACGGTGTAACGATCCATTTCTCCGATGACAACGCGGTGTTCGGGATGTGTGATATCAATAATCAGGAAATTCTCGCTCGTAACCGAACGCAGCGAAAGATCCGCTGCCGGAAATTCTTCCGCCATCCAATAATACCGTCCACCCGTCAGATTCAAAATATGCTCTTCACACAGATAGTCAAGCAATTCCTTCGTAGAAACGCCCTTTGCGTAGCTCTCGCCTTCCTCAAACGGAAGCTCATAAGCGGCGCATTTGACGTGACCGAGCAATACATATAGGTTATCGGGATGAATCAATGCGTTTTCCGGCGAGCGCTTAAAGAAATACTCCGGATGCGCCACAATGTACTGGTCGAGCGCCGATGAAGACGCCACCATGATCGTCAGAGCCGTATTCTTCCGCCTTCCGGCGCGTCCCGCCTCCTGCCATGTGCTGGCAATCGAACCGGGATATCCGCATAATACACAGGCATCCAACTGACCGATATCAATGCCCAATTCCAGCGCATTCGTCGATACGACGGCTCGAATCTCGCCCTTTCTCAAGCCTCGCTCGATCTCTCGGCGAAGCGTCGGCAAATAGCCGCCGCGATATCCGCGCACCCGTCCGGCATTTCCAAACGGATCCTTGACTCGTTCCTTTAAATGTCTCGTCAATACCTCAACGGTCAGACGGGATTTTCCGAATACGATCGTCGAAATGTCGTTATCGACCAGCATGGACGAAATACGCAATGTCTCCTGCAATACGGATTTGCGAATTCCAAGCTGCCTGTTGATGACCGGCGGATTGTAAAAAACGATATGCTTCTCTCCGCTCGCCGCTCCGCTTTGATCCACCAGCTCAACCGGACGCCCAATCAGGGTTTCCGCCAGCTCGCCGGGGTTGGCAATCGTCGCTGAACAACAGATGAATTGCGGATTCGATCCATAGAATGCGCACAAACGCGTCAGCCTGCGAATGACATTTGCCAGATTGGAACCAAACACCCCGCGATAGGCATGAATTTCATCAATGACGACATACTTGAGGTTTTCAAACAGCTTAACCCACTTTGTATGATGCGGCAGTATACCGGAGTGCAGCATATCCGGATTGGTCACGACGATATGCCCTGCCTGCCTGACTTGCCTGCGTGCCGCAGCGGGCGTATCTCCGTCATACGTATACGTTTTGACATCCACGCCCAACGCTTCAATCAGCTCATACAATTCCGACACCTGATCTGCCGACAGCGCCTTGGTCGGAAACAGATACAGTGCCCGGGCATCATTGTTTTTTAATATTTCATTGAGAACCGGCAGGTTGTAACACATTGTTTTGCCCGATGCCGTCGGCGTAACAACACAGATATCTTTTCTTTCCTCCGCCAGTTCAAAAGCCCGCCTCTGATGGCTGTAAAGCTGATAAATACCCCGGGCAGCAAGCACCGGGGACAGCCTTGGGTCAAGCGTGTCCGGAAAAGGCGCATACTGTGCTTCTTTCGCCGGAATCGTTTCCCAATGCGTTACATTCTCCATGAAGGAAGGCGTTGCCTTTAATCTTCCAATCAGCTGCTCAAGATTCATGGTGAACTCCTCCCTTTTTTGCCAAATAGCGAATTCTGGAAATGCCGAATCCACACATCGAAAAATATGTCATGATGAGAATCGGCTGCGCAACATTGAACATCATCACCGCAATATAGCCGATCAACGCGGCAAAAACGCCATGAAGCAGCGCATCGTTTTTCATGCTTCTCAAAACCGCTGTCACCATGCTGACATAAAACGCAACAAATGTCAGAACACCGCATATTCCGCATGTCAGTAGCATCTGAAGCGGTTGACAATGGCAATCGTTAAAAATGCCACCCGCGACCTCTATGGCGTTTTGATTATCAAAGTACGGCGTAAGGGTGGTCTGCGTCGTTCCAAGACCGCATCCAAACAGCTTTTCTTTCCACGAAAAATCTCCAAACGCGCTGATCGAACGCTTATAGACAAAACCGCGAGCGCTTCCCCACAGGTCATCGAAGCGAAGGAACGACGTCATGCCGCCCAGATCCGCTGTCGTGTCCACAAGGGTAAACCATGCAATCACGGCAATCAAAACGGCTGCTGCAAGAAGAACCCCTATGAATGCCGCTTTCATCAAAGTCCTTCTGCCCGGTGCGCGGCATCCCTTTTTGTAAAGCAGCATAAACAGCATCGCAAGAATCAGAAAAAACGCCGTGAGAATCCAAGCCGCCTGCGTTTCGCAAAGCACAAGCGGCAAACCCGAAAATTGCGGTTTATAAACGCTGATCGCTGCGATTTTTCGAGCCACGGGAAGAACCGCAAAGCATACGCTCCAAAGCAGCGCTGCACGCGCCATCTGCACATAGTCGTTTCCGGACTGCGACATAATCGCCAGACAAACCAAATTCATGCCCAGCAGCGCACTGTCCGTTCTGGAAACCGCCATGCCCAGCGCAAGGATGACGGAACAGATTGCGGCAGCCCTGCGCGTAATCGCTTTTTTGCCAAACACACAGATCCCTGAAGCCAACCCAAACATCATCACCAGATAGGTACCGAAAAAGTCAAAATGTCCGATTGTAGACAGAAAAGTCTCTTCCTGTCCCGCTTTGATTTCTTCATAAAACCCAAGCGGGTCAACACCCGCGCCATTCAGAATCCCCAAGAGCGCACAAGCCCCTGCGCTGATCAGAATCAGCACGGACAACACATTGCCCTTCAGCTTTCCAGCGCCGATCACATAATACGCACCGCCGCAGCAAAGCATCAGCCACAGCCCCAGACTTCTCCCCCGTGTGCCTTCCAGAACACTTTCCGTAAAACCCGCATACGCGCAGGATACGACACAGGCAAGCAAAAACAGAGCCATGGCTCCATCAGGCGCATACGGTGCCGGGCAGCATGCTTCCCGCCTGAGCCGCCGAATTGTCATCACACCCAGCATTCCGACACAGAAAAACGGCATGACCGCCCGAACCAGCTCAACTTTGCAGCGGTTGATATTAAAAAAAGCATCTTCAAAATAGAGCGGTATCACGCAGAGCATAAAGATTGTACAAAGCGCCGCTATCCATGCCGGCACATGCAAAAGAAACCAATCCCTTGCCTCTCTTAGTCTTTCCATTTGCGTTTGCGTACTCCTTCCATGCCTGCCCACTTCTGTTTTTCTTATTGTAAAACATATTGATGTTCAAAGCAAGAACAAAAAGCAGGCGGCTTCTATTTACCCTTTCGAACGAGCGAAGTCCGCATCCTTCCTGATAACGAAAAGCAGGAACTCCTTCGCTTTTTTACAAAAGAGTCCCTGCTTTCAACATGATTATACGCTCGTCAGCGCAGTACAGTCCTCCGATACGAGAATATCATCGCCCTGTACACGAATCCGTATGCCTTCTCTGCCTTTTCCTTTCAGAACCAAGTCGCTGACAGGATCTTCCACCTTCTGCGCAATGACACGCCGCAAATTACGCGCACCGCTCATCTCGCTGACGCCCTCTTTCGCAAGGGCAAACGGAACCTGTTCATCGTAGGACAGCCTGATTCCTCTTTCCATCAGCCTGCCACCGATTTTGTCGAGCATCAGTGCCGCAATTTTTGCGCCGTCCTCATCGGTAAGGCTGTTCATGACGATCATTTCATCAATTCTGCCGAGAAACTCCGGTCTGAACGTCTGCTTCACCTGCTCCATGATCGTGCGGCGATGGTTAACCGCCGGCTTGTTATCCGTACTTGAACCGGCAAAGCCCAGACGCTTATCCATATCGAAAGAAACGCCGGAGTTCGAAGTCATAATGATGATGGTGTTTTTGAAATTCACCTTTCTGCCGACGCTGTCCGTCAACTGACCATCATCAAGCAGCTGCAGCAGCAGACTGAAAATCTTCGGATGCGCCTTCTCGATTTCGTCAAACAGCACCACACTGTACGGGCGCTTGAGCACCGCATCCGTCAGCTGACCGCCATCGCCATAACCGACATAGCCGGGCGGCGAACCGATGAGTCGGGACGCTGTTGCTTCTTCGCTATATTCAGACATATCAACGCGAATCAGCGCATTTTCGCTGCCGAAGAGTGCTTCACTGAGCGCCTTGCAAAGCTCCGTTTTGCCCACACCCGACGGGCCAAGCAACATAAACACGCCGAGCGGACGGGTCGGATCATTCAAGCCTGCACGCGCACGGCGAAGCGCCTTCGCAATCGAAGCAATCGCCTCGCTTTGACCCACGACGCGCTTGGCAAGCACATTCTCCAAATTCAGAATGTCCTGCTGCTGATCCGAGCCCACATGTTCCACAGGAACACCCGTCCATTGGGAGACAACCTTGGCAATCTCATCGGCGTGAATCACCGTTGTCGGCAAACCGATTACCTGCTCGATCGCTTCCTCCTGTGCTTCATCGGTATTTTGTTCCGACTGAATCGCAGGTCGCGGAATGCGGCTCTGCTTCCATGTTTCAATGTTTGCCATGGAAGCCGCCTCATCAATCAGATCTATTGCCTTATCCGGCATAAAGCGATCCGTCACATATCGAGAGGAAAGCTCCACTGCCGAAATCAGCGCGTCATCCGATATTTCAACATGATGATAGTTTTCATACCGTTCACGCAACCCGCTCAAAATCTCCAGTGTCTGCGCATGGTCAGGTTCCTGAACATCTACCCGCTGGAAACGCCGTGCCAAGGCGGCATCCTTTTCGATATACTTTCTGTATTCTTTGTAGGTCGTCGCGCCCATGACGCGCAATTCACCGCGTGCCAGCGCCGGCTTCAGAATGTTGGCGGCGTCCAGCGAACCTTCCGTGCTGCTGCCCGCGCCAATCAACGTATGCAATTCATCAATGAACAGCAGCACATTCCCATTTTCCTGCGCAGATGCGACAACGCCTTTCATCCGCTCTTCAAACTCACCGCGGTATTTCGTTCCCGCAATCAGCATAGCAAGGTCAAGCGCATAAACCTGCGTTTCCAGCAGCATGGGCGGAACATCTCCATCCGCAATCCGCTGAGCAAGCCCTTCCGCGATTGCCGATTTGCCTACGCCGGGTTCGCCGAGCAGCAACGGGTTGTTCTTCGCTTTTTTGCCGAGAATTTGAATCACGGAATCCAGCTCTTTTTTTCGCCCGATCAGCGGCTCAAGCTCATGGCGTTGGGCTGCCTGTGTCAAATTACGCGCATAGGCTTCAAGCGGATCCTGATTTTCCTTCTGCTGTCCATCCGCCTTTTGTGATGCGCTTGCGTTTTGCCGAATCGACTGTGCCTCCTGCTGGGTAATCGGTTCAGACGAAGACGCAATGCGCTGAGCCTGAACCGGACGCTCGATTTCGCCTACCGCGTTTTGCAGCGCAGTCCGCATGGAATCAACGCTTCTGCCCAACTCGTTAAGCACTGACAGCGCCGTGCAGCCTTCTTCATACAGCAGCTCCTGCCAGATATGCGCAACGCCTGCCAGTGTTTTTTTATCCGGATTAGCATAAGCAATTGCACGCAGCAAGACACGCTGCGCATGCGGTGTCAGACCCGTTATGCGCGAAAACCCCACATCGCCGCGTCCGCACTGCGCCAGAACCTCTTCTTCAATTTCACTGGGAACCAGATCTCCGAGAATGCAGCGCGTCAGCTCATCGCCTACGCGGCACAGTCCGCAGAGCAAATGCCCCGTTCCCATTTTTTCATATCCCATGGACGCAGCACTGATCTGCGCCTGAACCAGAGCTTTCATCGCTCCCTGGGTAAATACATTTGGAATACTGATCAATCGGATTAACCTCCTTGCCCGGAAGAATCACGATGCGTCCGGGCGGCGCTTAGCCAAAGCAAGAATCATGCTGCGCAGTGTTCCGGCGCACAGCGCATCTTTCATGGAGAGCGGAAGCGGAACCGCCTGCGGAGAAAGCGCCGCTTTCATCAGCTTCGCCTCGTCCGATGTGACCACTTTTTCCGACTCCAGATGATCGACAATCCGCATTGCATCCGCCGAGCTGATCGACATGCCGATTCTCTGATACATCGACTGAAGCAGCTCTTCCCGGCTGCTGGACGCCAACCGCATGATGCGGATATATCCGCCGCCGCCGCGCCGGGATTCGATCACATAGCCATGATCGGGAGTAAAACGCGTTGCCAGAACATAGTTTATTTGCGAAGGCGCACATTGAAAATGCTCAGCCAGCTCGTTTCGGCGCAATTCAATCTCCTGCTGTTGGCTCTGCTCGCTTTCCATAAGCGTCTTGATAAAATCTTCAATAGAATCGCTGAGTAATCTCATGCGTAACACCTCTATTTTTAACTTTCTTTGACTTTCATTTATTATACTCATTTCCCCGTATATTTGCAACCCTTCATGCGCGTTTTTTTCATTTTATGCCATCCTGATTAAAAATCGCCTTGCCTTGCCGCGCCGTCTGTCGTATAATAAATCAGTATGTAATTTTTGAACAATCACTTTTTTCGATCCTCTATCGTCAACAAACAGGAGCTTCTCAATATGATTATTCTATCCGTTCAAAACGTCGCGAAATCCTTTGGTATAAACGCCGTTTTGCGCGACGTATCTTTAACCGTTCAACAGGGTGACCGCATTGGTCTTGTCGGCGTAAACGGCTGCGGAAAATCAACCTTGATGCGCATCATCGCCGGACTGGATTCGCAGGACAGCGGCGAAATTGCGCTCGTTCGCGGAACGCGGATCGGCTATCTCGCTCAGCAGAACATGGTGACCAGCGGCGAAAGCATCTGGAATGAACTTCAAAAAGTCTACGAACCTGTTTTTGCCATGGAAAAGCGTCTGCGCGAGCTGGAAAACGAAATGACGCATGCGCATACGGATGAACAGCGTTTTGCTCAGCTCTCCGCCGACTATGACCGCCTGATGCGCCGCTTTGAAGAATCCGACGGTTACGCTTGGAAGAGCATGGTTTCCGGCGTTCTCAACGGTCTGGGATTCAAGCCATCGCAGTATGATCAGCGCGTGGACTCGCTCAGCGGCGGTGAACAGACACGCCTTTGCCTTGCCCGTCTTCTTCTGCAAAAGCCGGATCTGCTTCTGCTGGACGAACCGACAAACCATCTGGACATGGAAACGCTGCAATGGCTCGAAAACTATCTGGCAGCTTATAAGGGCAGCGTGCTGGTTATCTCCCATGACCGCTATTTCCTTGATCACGTCTGCACGGGCATTGTTGAGATTCTGATGGGTTCCTCCGAACAGTACAGCGGAAACTATACCCGATATACCGCCCAGCGTCAGGAACGTTTTGAATCGCGCATGCGTGCCTATGAGCTTCAGCAAAAGGAAATCGAGCGTCAGGAGGCGATCATCGCCCGCTATCGCATGTTCAACCGCGAAAAATCCATCAAAGCAGCCGAGAGTCGCGAAAAGGCACTCGACCGCATGGAAAAGCTGGAAAAGCCGGTTGACGAACGTGCCATCCGTTTTTCCTTTGAAGCGCGTCGCCGTACCGGAGAAGATGTTTTGCAGCTCAGTGAGCTGAGCAAATCATTCGGCGAAAAGCATCTTTTCCGCGATTTGAGTCTCCATGTGCGTGCCGGTGACCGCATTGCGCTCATCGGACCGAACGGCGTCGGAAAATCCACGCTGATTAAGCTCATCGTCGGCGAGGAAAAACCGGATACCGGCTTTATCCGTTATGGCGCGAATGTTGATATGGGTTATTATGATCAGCACCAAAGCACACTTCATCCCGACAAATCCGTTCTGGACGAAGTCTGGGATCGTTTCCCGCAGATGGAACAATCCAACGTCCGCGGCGCTCTGGGCATGTTCCTATTCACAGGCGACGAAGTCTTCAAGCCCATCAAAACGCTTTCCGGCGGCGAAAAAGGCCGTGTTGCGTTGACGGCACTCATGCTCCGCAAGGACAACCTTCTTCTGCTGGATGAACCGACAAACCATCTGGATATGGATTCCCGAGAAGTGCTGGAGGACGCCCTGTCCGATTTCGGCGGAACCATCATAACGGTTTCCCATGACCGATACTTTATCAATCGGGTTGCCAACCGGATTATTGAAATGCGTCCGGATGGCGTAACGGAATACATCGGCAATTATGATGATTATATCGAGCGCAAAAACCGCCCCATTCCCGTTGAAGCAGAAGGCGGCAAAACAAAAACAGAGCTTGAAAAGGAAAAACGGCGCGATAAAATGAATCGTCAAGCCCTGCGCCAACTCAAAACCCGTGCGCAGGAAGCTGAAAAAGCTGTCGGCGCAAAAGAAGCGGAGATTGCCGAGCTGGAAGCACAGATGGCTGATCCGGCACTTTACAGCGATCCGCAGCGTGCCGCAGATGTACAGCGTGCCTATCAAACCGCACAGCAGACCTTGCAGGCGCTGTACGAAGAATGGGAAGCAGCTGAAGCAGCCCTTCAGGAAGAAACCTAACTGACATCATAGCGGGCATTTTCGCCCCTTATGCGGCAGATTTCCACGAGTTACATCACGTCATTGGGTCGACTGCATCGCTGACAAAATGACGCAAACTTTTAATCACGCACGAAACCATACAAACAGATTTGCATATAGCAAAGGAGTACGACAAGCCTATGTTGTTTATTGGCATTTGCGGCGCAAGCGGCAGCGGAAAATCCACCTTGGCAAAAGAACTTGCAACCATGGTCAACAAAAGCATCCTCATCATCAATCAGGATGCCTACTATAAAGACCATCCGGACTTGAGCTTTGAAGAACGCTGCCTGCTGAACTACGATGAGCCTTCCATTTTCGACCATGACCTGCTGCTTTCTGATGTGAACAGCCTGCTGGAAGGTCAGCGTGTTTCTAAGAAGCGTTATGATTATTCGCATCACTGCCGCGCCGATCTGCCCGGCGAATATCTTGAACCGCATGATGTCATTATCGTGGAAGGTATTCACGCTTTCTATGATTCCCGCCTTCGTGCCATGATGGATCTCAAGCTCTATATGCACGTTGAAGCGGATATCTGCCTGCTCAGACGCATTCAGCGAGACATCAATGAGCGCGGTCGCCAGATCGACAACATCTCCTCTCAGTATATGACGACCGTCAAGCCCATGTTTGACCAATACATCCGCAACTACGAGCAGTATGCTGACGTGATTGTTGCAGGCGGCGGAAAAGATGCGAAAATCACCGAAATCCTCGCCGGATATATCAACAACGACCTCCACCTGTATCGCGGGCTGAATCGCAAAAAGCAGGGCTAAAGCGGGCTGATTCTCCTTCACCTCTGCCGCAGTTTTTGCAAGCCATAGAATCTTTGCACACGCGGTCGATTTCGCGCAATTTCCTATATGTCAAAAACTCCCGACTTCCTTTTTACAGGAAATCGGGAGCTTTTCTTTATATTCGCTTAAATGAACTTAGTCGTCATAGCCATTGGGGTTCTGCGTCTGCCAGCGCCACGCATCGCGGCACATATCTTCAAGGTTCTTCGTCGCAGACCAACCCAGCAGCTCTTTCGCCTTCGTCGGGTCAGCCCAGCATTCAGCGATATCGCCCGGGCGGCGTGCTTCGATCTTATACGGCACCTTGACACCGTTGACCTTTTCAAACGCCTTGACAATATCCAGAACGCTGTATCCATGACCAGTACCCAGATTGATAATCTCGGTGCCGGTGTGCTTCATGGCAAAATCAGCAGCAGCAACGTGACCACGCGCCAAATCGACTACATGAATATAGTCACGAACACCGGTTCCGTCCGGCGTCGGATAATCATCGCCAAACACATGCAGATATGCCAGCTTGCCCGCCGCAACCTGTGAAACATACGGCAGCAGGTTGTTCGGGATACCATTGGGCATTTCGCCGATGCGTCCGCTCTCATGCGCACCGATCGGATTGAAATAGCGCAGCAGCACGACCGACCAATCCGGATTGGCATGTGCGACATCCTTGAGGATCTGCTCATTCATGTACTTCGTCCAGCCATACGGATTGGTGCAGCTGGTCGGCATGGTTTCATCCAGCGGCATATGATCCGGGATTCCGTACACCGTTGCAGACGAGCTGAAGATGAACCGCGTCACGCCGTGCTTTTTCATCGCTTCGCAAACGGTAAGCGTGCAATCCAAGTTGTTGCGATAGTATTCCAGCGGCTTGGAAACCGACTCGCCAACCGCCTTGTACGCGGCAAAATGGATGACCGCGTCCACTTCGTTTTCCGCAAAGATCTTGTCCATCGCGTCAGAATCGCACGCATCCGCGTTGTAGAACTTGACTTTCTTACCGGTCAGCTCTTCTACGCGCTCAACCACTTTTTCACTGCTGTTGTAAAGATTGTCCACCACGATGACATGATGTCCGGCATTCAGCAGTTCAACCGCAGTATGCGAACCGATAAATCCCGCGCCGCCAGTTAAAAGAATATTCATGGAACAAAAATCCTCCCTCTTCTTTAGCTCTCGGGTCCTGAATCTATTATACCACTGTCCATCTGCTCTGACAATCGATTTAATCCTCTTCAATCAAAACTGCGCGGCACGGAGCGCCGTTTTCGCCATTCAGACGAATCGGAAGCGCACTGAGCGTGTAGTTTTCCCCTTCAACTCCCTCAAGACGCAGTCCTTCAAGAATCGGGATACCTGCTTTTAGCAGCGTTCTATGCACTTCGCCATCGCAAAGCTCCATGTTTTCAACCGTCGGCGCATCAATGCCGATCAGCTTGACAGGCAGCTGCGCCAGATACTGTGCCGCACGCATGCTCAGCACCGCCGGGTTGAATTTGCCGTGGCGATTGTATTTGCCATTCGGATCCGTCCGAAGCAGAATGCGCTCGCCGGGCTTGATTTCAAACTCTTCCAGCGTCTTTTCGCTGATAATCGGATACGGAACCGTCAACACACGGCACTTGCCGATAAAGCTGTCCAGCGGAATGCTATCCAGCGGCGCACCGTCCGGCAGCATGTGCAGCGGTGCGTCTACATGCGTACCACAATGCGTGCCCATCGTGATTTCGCTGACTTCGCACATATCCCCCTGCTTAAAACTGCTGACCCGATGCTCCTGAAAGCTGGGATCGCCCGGATAAACGGGCATACCGGAGTAGATTTCCTGCGAGATGTCGATAATCTTCATATCACTTTTCCGCAGCCTGATGCTCGGCTACGGCCTCCTTCCATTCTGCTGTAAATTCTTCCAGACTAAGGTCGTTTTCGTGCATATATTGAGCCACCTGTACGCCTACATAGCGCAGGTGCCAGGGTTCAAACATGATCTGTGTGATATCTTCTTTGTTCTTCTGATAACGAATCACAAACCCATAATTCCAGCAGTTCTCCGCAACCCATTTTCCTTCTTTGGTTTCCGCAAAGGCAGTCGTGAATTTCTTTCCGATTCCAGCCTTGTTGATGATGTCAATGCCCAGTCCCGTCTGGTGATCCGAAGAGCCCGGATAAGCCACAACGCCGTCATCTTTGCCATTATTCTTCTTTAAGCGATTGGAATACATGGTTTTCTGCGTGCGGTAACTGCGATATCCGGAATGCGCATACAGGATAATCCCATCTTCTTTAGCGGCAGCAAACATATCCGAAAGCGCCTGCGCTGCCACCTCGCGCATCTGAATCGGATCAGAACTGATTTTCTTGCACGTCAGCTTGACCAGATCCGGCGGAATGTAGTCCTCGCTCAGGAGATTCTCTTTATTGGTTAAAACGATGTAATCGCTCGTCGTCAGAAGATCGTACGGGATCGGATACGCCCACTGCGCCGCTTCCGGCTCCATCTCGACCATCTGCGCTTCCTGCGCATCGTCAAAATCAGACAAATCCAGCGTTTCTTCCGCATATGCAAGCGTGAACGACGTCATCAGCGCCGCAAAAACAAGTGTTTTACGGATCAACTTGTTCATATCGTGTTTCCTCCCGCATGATTTCAATACGTTCCGAGCGCAATGCCAATATATACTCTTCAAATGTCACACCAAGTTCCGTGATCTCTGCCGCCGCTTCTTTTCCAACATAGCGAAGATGCCACGGCTCATAGATATACCCGGTAATTCTCGTTTTTCCTTTCGGATAACGAATGATGAAGCCATATTCCGCACAGTGTTCCGCTGCCCAGATTCCTTCCGGAGATTCGCCGAACGCTTCCGTCAGTCCGGTTCCCTTCGTCGTTTCTCCTTCGATATCCATCGCCAATCCCGTCTGATGTTCCGAATAGCCGGGCTTCGCAACGCTGGCGTTTGCCTGCTTTTCGTCCATTCGGTCCAGCTTTCGCTCAAAAATTGCTTTTTGCGTGGAATAACTGCGGAATCCGCTCGTTGCATACAGCGTGATTCCGTCCTCAGCCGCCGCTTTAAACAGTTCTTCCAGCGCAGCCGCGGCTTCCGGGCGCATATAGATATTCTCCGAAAGCGACTCTCTCGTCGGCTGTACATCCGGCTTGACCAACGTGACCGGAACGGACGGCGCCTTATGATTCTTGTTGACCAGAATCAGCGTATCTGTCGGATCCTGATGTGGCATCATATACCCCCAAGATTCAAACATCATCGCCGCACCCAGCGTCAGCGACGCAATCGTTCGTATGGAAAGCATATTCTCGTCCCCTTTACATCAGTCCTGCCATGCAACCGCCTGTTCACCCAGTTGTGCAATCAAACGTCCGTACAGCTGTTCATCTGCCATCGCGCAGACTTCAATGCCGTCTGCCGCATATTCTTCGCTGAGCACTTGTCCGTCCTTGTGTATTTTAGCGAGCAAACCACCCTGCGCATACGGAATGATCACCTTCATCGGGCGCGATACACCGCGAAGCTCCGTCCGGATGCGTTCCAGCAGTTCGTCGAGTCCTTCTCCCGTTTTGGCGCTGATCGGCACTGCGCCCAACAGCTTGGATGGATCCGCATCCAGCAGGTCTGCCTTGTTGAACACATCGATCTTCGGCTTTTCCGCTGCGCCCAAGGATGCCAGAACTTCCAGCACCACGTCATGCTGATGAAGCATGTCTTCCGACGCACCATCCGAAACGATAAGCAGCACATCAGCCAGAAGCGCTTCTTCAAGTGTCGAACGGAATGCATCGACCAGCGTATGCGGCAGTTTGCTGATGAATCCAACCGTATCCACCAGCAGGAATTCTCCGCCCGTCGGCATTTTTACCGTGCGCACAACCGGATCAAGCGTTGCAAACAGTTTGTCTTCCGCCAATACACCCGCACCGCTGAGCGTATTCAAAAGCGTCGATTTGCCGGCGTTCGTATAGCCGACCAACGCCACAACCGGCACTTTATTCTTCTGTCGCTTGGCGCGGCGCAGGCTGCGCTGACCGCTCAGTTCATCGATTTCCTGACGCAAATCGCTCATTCTCTTGCGAATGCGCCGTCTGTCCATTTCAAGACGGGTTTCACCCGGGCCTCGCGTGCCAATTCCGCCGCCCAGTCTGGACATCGCAACGCCATGACCCAGAAGCCGCGGCAGCTGATATGCCATCTGCGCCAGTTCAACCTGCAAGCGACCCTCTCGCGACTGCGCCCGCTGAGCAAAAATATCAAGGATCAGCGTGGTTCGGTCAATGACCTTTGCGCCACGAAGAACTTCTTCCAAATTACGCGTCTGTACGCCCGTCAGCTCATCGTCAAAAATGACGACATCCGCTTCTCTTGCCTGCACAGCCAGCGAAAGCTCATCCGCTTTGCCGCTTCCAATATACATCGCCGTATCCGGACGCGTCTTTTTCTGGAGCATCGTTCCGACGACGACCGCGCCTGCGGTTTCCGCAAGCCGCGCAAGCTCACTCAGCGATTCTTCACTGTCCAGCCCGACTAAAAATGCGCGTTCCGTTTCTTCCTGCGTGCTGTTTGGCGCACCAATCAAAACCTCATGATCCGCCTGCTCAATCGCATCCATCCACGACCTCTGCGGAATTCTGCGAACAGGTGTAATATCCGTCAGGTGAATCCGATTGAACCCTCCGACATATTCGCCCAGAAACGCCGCCTGTATGCCGGTTGCATGGTCATCCTTCGCGCCAACCGCCGCCATCGCATCAAAGTGCATGGCACGCAGAGAGCTGAGGTCTACATCCGAAAGCTGAGGATTTCCGCCCGGATGCGTATGGATACAGCGCACCATGCTCAGCCTGCGCGTGTTGCGGCGCAGATGAATATCCTTCAGCTCAACGCTCCCCGTTCCGCCAATCGTGATATCCAGCACCTCGCCGCTTCGGGAAATGTACATGCTGATTTCACGGTTGATTGCGCAGGTAAATGCAGCCAGCACATCCAGCAGCTCGGCAGGCGCAAAAACCTCCGCAGGGATTTCGAGGTCATACAGGGTCTCCAACTGCGCAAGCAGCGAATCGCGTATGCCCTCCTTATTGCCATAGATCATGAAAGCTCTCCTTTAATTTAAAATGCGACACAACGCATCCACGGTTTTTAGAATATCCTCTTGTGTGTTTTCCATGCCGAGCGAAAAGCGCACATCCGCTCCCTCGGGAACGCGCATCGCCTGAATCACATGCGACCGCTCCATCGCGCCGGCTGCGCACGCACTGCCTGCCGACGCCGCAATGCCTTCCAAATCCAGCCGCATCAAGAGCATATTCGTATCTGCGTCAGGAAACGTTACATGCAGCGTGCCGGGCAGGCGATGATTCCGCATTCCGTTGATTCGTGCATGAGGAATTCGCGCAAGAATGCCCTCTTCAAAGTGATTTCGAAGCGCTTCAAGCCTTGCGTTTTCCGCCGCCATGTTTTCGCATGCCAGCTGCAATGCCCGCCCCATTCCGACAATGGCGGGGGTATTTTCCGTTCCTGCACGCAGTCCCTTTTCCTGCTCGCCGCCATAGATCAGATTGGTGATATGAACGCCGCTTTTGATGTACAGCGCCCCGATTCCTTTGGGACCATAAAACTTGTGCGCCGCCATTGAAAGCAGATCTACACCCAGTTTTTCTACGTCAACCGGAATATGCCCGACCGCCTGTACGGCATCCGTATGGATCAAGGCACCGTTTTCGTGCGCTATTTTCGCAATTTCAGCAATCGGCTCAATCGTTCCCACTTCGTTATTGGCAGTCATCACAGACACCAGACCCGTATCCGGGCGCATCACTTGCTTAACCTTTTCGGGCGAAATGAATCCATATTCATCCGGCTCGACATAAGTCACGGGGTATCCCATCTGTTCAAGCGCCGCACAGCTATTCAAAACTGCATGATGCTCGATCTGCGTAGTGATGATGTGGCGTTTCTCTTTCAATGTCCGCGCAATGCCGAACAGCGCCCAGTTATCCGCTTCCGATCCGCCGGCAGTAAAATAAATCTCCCGCTCACGCGCACCGATCGCCCGAGCAACCTGTCTGCGTGCCGTATCCACAGCAGAACGCGCCTGCCTGCCCGCAGCATATAACGAGCTGGCATTGGCTGCCTTTTCCATAAAATACGGCATCATCGCATCAAGCGCTTCTCTTCTCAGCGGCGTTGTTGCCGCATGATCCAAATATACCATTCGATTCGCCACCTCAGCATACAGCTTATCTATTTAATTTTAACCCCAACCCTTTTTCATGTCAACCACAAATCCATTTTCGGCACTGACCACGTTTTTTGCTCCGGGGGTTTAAAGCTAAGTGCAATACGCTAAAAAAGGCGTGCATGACAGCCATGCACGTCTTTTGTGGTTTCTTATTCTCGCACGCATCCCTCATACAAAGGATGCTTAGCGCAGATTTCAAGCACCTGCGCTTTGACCTCCGGCAGACAGCTCTCTCCCTCGTGAATGACACGGGTAATCAGCGAAGCAATCTGCTTCATCTCCGCTTCTTTCATACCCCGTGTGGTCACGGCAGGCGTACCAATGCGCACGCCGCTGGTTACAAACGGGCTGAGCGTTTCCTTCGGAATGGTATTCTTATTGACCGTGATATTCGCCTGACCCAGCAATGCTTCAAGCGCTTTGCCCGTTACACCTGTACCTGTCAGATCCAACAGCATCAAATGGTTGTCCGTTCCGCCGGACACCAGCCGAATCCCTTCCTTCGTAAATTCCTCAGCCATGGCGCGGGCATTGAGAACAATCTGATGCTGATACGTCTTAAACTCAGGACTCATCGCTTCCTTGAAGCACACAGCCTTGCCCGCAATGACATGTTCAAGCGGGCCTCCCTGCGTTCCCGGGAAAATGGCTTTGTCGATTGCCTTTGCATATTTCTCCTTGCAGAGAATCATGCCGCCTCTCGGACCGCGCAGCGTTTTATGCGTGGTGGTCGTCACAAAGTCAGCATACGGAACAGGGTTTGGATGCTCGCCTGCCGCAACGAGTCCCGCGATATGTGCCATATCGACCATCAAAAGGCAATTTGCTTTATCTGCGATTTCGCGAAGTCGCGCAAAGTCAATCATGCGCGGATAAGCAGATGCACCGGCAACGATCATCTTCGGCTTAACATCCAGCGCTGTCTTTTCCAGCGCATCATAGTCAATGACTTCCGCCTCTTCCGTGACACCATAGGGCACAAAGTTAAAATATTTGCCGGACATATTTACAGGGCTTCCGTGCGTCAAATGACCGCCATGCGACAGATTCATGCCCATAACCGTATCTCCCGGTTCCAACATGGCAAAATAAACCGCCATATTTGCCTGTGCGCCGGAATGCGGCTGAACATTGGCATGCTCAGCACCAAACAATGCTTTTGCGCGTTCACGTGCCAAGTCCTCTACAATATCCACATACTGGCAGCCACCATAGTAGCGCTTTCCCGGATAGCCTTCCGCATATTTATTGGTCAAATGCGAACCCATCGCTGCTAAAACGGCGTCGCTTACGAAGTTTTCAGAGGCGATCAACTCAAGATGCTCTCTTTGACGAGTCAGCTCCTTGCGCATTGCCGCGCACACTTCAGGATCCACAGCTTCAATGGCTTTGAAATCAATCATCGCTTGTTACCGCCCTTTCAATATGATGTTCACATTATACGCGCCAAATTTAGCGAAAGCAAGACTCCAAGCCTCTTAATTATCGACGGAATCCAAACGCAAATTCCTTCAAAAAACAGGTGAGAACCGCCTGTGATTCCGCAATAATCTGAAAATAGTTAAGGTCTATTTATGCGGGCAATTTGAACAATTTCAAGCGTAGACAAAAGGAAGTTGAGCAAGTCATCACATCCGCCGCATTTTTGTAAGCCTGAACGTTTTGTGCACGCGAGCGATTTTTCGCAATTTTCGATGCATAAAACTAAAAGGGAAGCCGATTTGTTCAGCTTCCCTTCTTGTTGTGTCGCTCAGCCGGGCGTACGCTTACTGATTAACAGGCGTCTTTGCGGCGACAGGAGCCTTCAGCGCAGCCGGGGCTGCCGGAGCCTTCTTCACCTTGTCCAGCTTGTTGCGCGGAGCACGGCGGTCGCGCATGGTGATCGCCTTCTTCGGGCACTTTTCGGCGCACAGACCGCAGCCCGTGCAGGCGCCAAGCACCTTATGCGGCTGCTTGAGCGCACCTTCGATGGCATCGAACTTGCACTGCTTGGTGCAGAGTGTGCATCCGACGCACTTGTTCGGATCGATATAGGCTTCCTTACGGCTCTCGAAATCCGCCTGCATCGCGCCGGTCGGACAAGCGTCCGCACAAGCCATGCAGCCCACGCACTTCTCGTAGTCGATCTTCGGCACGCCATTTTCCATCTCAATCGCGCCAAAGTTGCAAGCCTTTACGCAAGCTTCACAGCCGATGCAGGCACGGTCGCACTTTTCCTTCAGAGCAATGCCCTTCTCCGGATTGTGGCAATCGACCTCAACCTTGCGTCCAGCCGGGCGCATGGTCAGAACATGCTGCGGGCAGGCAGCGACGCACTTCTTACACGCCTGGCACTTTTCCTCATCGACAACCGCGATCTGCTTGATCGGATCGATGTGAATCGCATCAAACGGGCACGCACGCTCACAGGTTCCCAGACCCAGGCAGGCATAGGAACACGCCTTCGTTCCGCTGTTGACCATTGACGCAGCAACGCAATCGGTCATACCCTCGTAGATGCCCTTGGGCTTGCAATGGTCGCCGTAGCCCTGGCAGGCAACAGACGCAACCATGCGAACGGACTCATTCACCGTCACGCCCATGATTTCCGCCATCTTCGCGGCGCACGCGGGACCGCCGACGGCGCAGGCGCCGACCTCAGCCTTGCCCTCGCCGACCGCAGCAGCATAGCCGTCGCAGCCCGGAAAACCGCAGGCGCCACAATTCGCGCCCGGCAGGCAAGCACGCAGCGCTTCAACTTTTTCATTGGTGGGCACTTTGAAAACGCGGCCGGTGACGCCCAGCAACGCGCCAAAGATCAAGCCCAAAACGCTCATCACAAGCGCGGCAATCAGAATTGCACTAACACTCACGTTGGTTTCCTCCCTCGCTTTGCGATTAGATCAGACCGCTGAAGCCGTTAAAGGCAACAGCCATCAGACCAGCGGTGATCATCGCGCCGGTGAAACCCTCCATCCACTTGGGCATGTTGTTCAGTGCCAGACGCTCGCGGATACCCGCAAACAGGCAGATGGACAGCGTATAGCCCAGCGCGGAAGCCACGCCATTAACGACAGAGAGAATCAGATTGTAGCCTTCAGTGACGTTCAGCTGAGCCACGCCCAGAACCGCACAGTTCGTCGTGATCAGCGGCAGGTAGACGCCCAGCGCCTGATACAGACCCGGGGACATCTTCTTAATCGCCATTTCAACGATCTGCACCAGAACGGCAATGACCAGAATGAACGCGATGGTCTGCAAATACTCAAGTTCCAGCGGGATGAGCAGGAAGGTATTGACCAGATACGCCACCAGCGACGCAACGGCCATGACGAACGTAACCGCCATGCCCATGCCGAACGCCGTTTCCAGCTTCTTGGAAACACCCAGGAACGGGCAGATACCGTAGAAGCGGGACATCGCAAAGTTATTGACGAAGATAGACCCAATCAGGATCGTAAGAATTTGATTCATATTCCTTCCTCCTTACGCCTTCTTGGGCAGCAGCTTGTTCATCAGTGCAAGCGTCAGACCCAGTACGATAAAACCGCCGGCAGGCTTGACGAGAATCCCCATCGGCAGATAGCTCTCCGGCATCACCTGCATGCCGAAGAACGTGCCGGAGCCCAGAATCTCACGGATCGAGGAGATCAGCGTGATGGCGAGCGTGAAGCCCAGACCCATACCCAGACCATCCACCACAGAAGCAAGCGGCTTATTCTTGAAAGCAAACGCTTCCGCACGACCGAAGATGATGCAGTTCACGACGATCAGCGGAATGAACACGCCCAAAGACGCGTCCAGCGCAGGCAGGAACGCCTTGATCAGCAGCTGCACGATCGTAACAAAGGTCGCAATAACCACGATGAACGCCGGAATACGGATCTCATCGGGAATCGCCTTGCGCAGAAGAGAAATAACCAGGTTAGAGAAAATCAGAACAAAAGTAACCGCCAGACCCATGCCAATACCGTTGCTTGCCGCCGTTGTGATAGCAAGCGTCGGGCACATGCCCAGCACCATACGGAACGTGGGGTTCTCGTCGATGATGCCGTTCATGAAGATTTTTCCATATTTCTTCATTTACTGCACCTCCTTAGCAGCCTGCTTGAGCGCGTCATTGATGGCGTTGCTCGTCAGCGTCACGCCGCTCTTTACGTCGATCTGCGCCGTCGCGATGTCCTGACCCACCAGCGCGTCAAAGATGCTCTGGTCGGCAATCAGGTCAGCGCCGAAGCCCGGCGTCTCATTGCTTTCCGGAACGGTCACGGACACGATCTTGCCATTGCCATCCACGACGATTTCCACCTTGATCGGGTACATACCCGTCACGTCGTAGGTGCCAACCATGAGGTCGCTGGTCGCGCTTTCCGCTTCCGCGTCCGTCGCAGCGTTTCCATAATTCGCAGCAGCCTGAGAGAGCGCATCGTTGATCGCGTTGCTCGTCAGCGTCACGCCGCTCTTCACGTCGATCTGCGCCGTCGTGATATCCTGACCCACCAGCGCATCAAAGATGCTCTGATCGGCAATCAGGTCAGCGCCGAAGCCCGGCGTTTCGTTGCTTTCCGGCACAGTCACCGATACGATCTTACCGTTTTCGTCAACCGCAATGGCGACCTTGATCGGATACATACCCGTCACGTCGTATACGGTCGCTTCAGCGGCAGACTCATCGGCAGCCTCGGGCTTGCACGCGGCAGCAGCCTGCTTGAGCGCATCGTTGATCGCGTTGCTCGTCAGCGTCACGCCGCTCTTCACGTCGATCTGCGCCGTCGCGATGTTCTGACCCACCAACGCGCCAAAGACGCTCTGGTCAGCAATCAGGTCAGCGCCAATGCCCGCCGTCTCGTTGTTCTCCGGAACGGATACGGACACGATTTTGCCGTCCCCGTCAACCGCGATTCCAACCTTGAACGGAGCAAAGCCCGTCACATCATACATGGTCAGCTCGGTAGCAGCCGCTTCATCAGCGGTCGGCTCGGCAACCGGTTCGGCGGTCGGTTCAACGGTCGGCTCAGCGATAACGATTCCGTTCGCAGCAGCAGCCTGCTTAAGCGCATCGTTGATTGCATTGCTGGTCAGCGTCACACCGCTCTTCACGTCAACCTGAGCCGTCGCAAGCTCCTGACCCACCAGCGCAGAAAGCGCATCGTCGGTCAGCATGTCCGCACCAAGGCCCGGGGTCTCATTGTTATTCGGAGCAGAAACGGAGACGATCTTGCCATCCGCAACTTCCACATACATCGTGAACTTGTTCATGCCCTTCACGGTGTACGGATCGCCCGCGATAGCCGGAGCAGCATCTTCAGCGCCGCCAAAGTCAGCGGCAGCCTGCTTGAGCGCATCGTTGATGGCGTTGCTCGTCAGCGTCGCGCCGCTCTTCACGTCGATCTGCGCCGTCGCGATGTCCTGACCCACCAGTGCATCAAAGATGCTCTGATCCGCGATCAGGTCAGCGCCAAAGCCCGCCGTCTCGTTGTTCTCCGGAACAGACACAGACACGATCTTGCCCTCGCCGTCCACGGCAATTTCAACCTTGAACGGAGCGAAGCCGGTCACGTCATATGCCTTTGCCTCACCCTCAGCAGCACCGCCGAAAGCAGCAGCAGCCTGAGAAAGCGCGTCGTTAATCGCGTTGCTCGTCAGCGTCACACCGCTCTTCACGTCGATCTGCGCCGTCGCGATGTCCTGACCCACCAGCGCATCAAACACACTGGTATCCGCAATCAAGTCAGCACCGAAGCCAGCCGTTTCGCTGTTCTCCGGAACAGTTACAGACACAATCTTGCCATTGCTGTCCACGGTGATTTCAACCTTGAACGGAGCAAAGCCGGTCACGTCATAAGAAGCCGTCGTAGTCTCAACCGCAGCCTCTTCCTCCGCGTCGCCGCCGTTTACAGCCGCAGCCTCGGCAAGAACAGCTTCCTTATCGCCCGCATGCGGCTCAATGCCAAGCGTATTCTTGGTGTAAACGAGCATCTGCTCCACCGCATTGACAAACGCGGAGGAAGAAATGGTCGCGCCCGCGATGGTATCCACATCGCTGCGCAGCGTATCCGGATCGGCAGCGATTGCGATGAACTGCTCCTTGAAAGCATCATCGCCAACGCGACTGCCCAGACCCTGCGTTTCCTGAAGGGAACCGACGTAGGTCTGCGTCACATAGCCATCAACGCTCACACCGAGGGTGATCGGAATCTCTCCGCCATAGCCCTGCGGGTTCGCCGTGAGCGCATAGCCCTTCACATTGCCGTCAGCATCCTTGCCGGCGAAAATCTCGTCCAGCACGCTGTCGTCGGCAAGACCTTCATATTCGATCTGCTCATATTCGCAGCCGGGCAGGACCGTTTTCAGAGCCGCCATCTTAGACGCAAGCTTCTGCTTCTCGATCGGGTCCTTGGTCACTTCGTTTGTCATAGCGAGCAGCACGGAGGCAACAAACGCAAAGATGAACAAACGGAGCGCAAGCTTCACAATATCACCCATTACTTCTTGACCTCCCCAAAGCTCTTATGACCCGTCACGCGCTCGATCAGCGGAGAGCAGACGTTCATCAGCAGGATGGCGTAAGAGCACCATTCAGCCGGAGTCTTCTTGCAGAAACGGAAGACAAACAGCAGCAGACCGCAGCCGATGCCGAATACGATCTTGCCCTTGCCCGTCGCCGGAGAAGACGAGTAATCCGTCGCCATGAAGAACGCGCCGAGAATCAGACCGCCGGACAGCACCTGATACAGCGTGGCATTCACGTCAAAGCCCGTCGCCAGCAGGTAGCAGACCGTAAACGTGCCGATAAATGCAACCGGAATATGCCAGGAAATGACCTTGCGGACAAAGAGGTAAGCCGCACCGATGAGCAACGCCAGCTTGCAGGTCTCACCGAGCGTTCCGGGAATGTTGCCCAGGAACAGCTGTGTCAGCGTATAATCGCCCGCAACCGTCGCGCCGATCGGCGTAGCGGAAGCAACAGCATCCACGCCGACGAAGCTGCCGAACGCGGGCTTGGCGAACGTGTTCATCAGGCTCGCCCAAGACAGCGCCAGAATCGCACGGGCGGCGAGCGCCGGGTTGATGAAGTTCTGACCGATGCCGCCGAAAATCATCTTGCACAACAGGATGGCAATCACAGAACCGATGACCGGCATCCAGTACGGCACGGTGGAAGGCAGGTTCATCGCCAGCAGCATGCCGGTAACGACCGCGCTGAAATCACCGATGGTATTGCGGGTATGAGAAGCCTTGCAGTAAAGCCACTCGCTCAAAACCGCAGCCGCGACAGACAATGCGAGGATCACCGCCGAACGATAGCCGAAAAACAGCACGCCGGCAACTGCAGCAGGCAGCAGCGCAATGCAGACATCCTGCATGATGCGTGCGGTCGTGACATTATCGCGCAGATGCGGAGAAGACGAAATCACATACTTGGACATTTTAACGTTCCTCCGTATACATTAAGACTTTTTGGGTTTCGAGCGGGCGATCGCCTTTGCCACACGGCAGCTCTGCGTCAGCTGACGCTTTGCCGGGCAGGCATATGTGCAGCTGCCGCACTCCATGCAGTTCATGGCGCCTGCGGCAATCGCGCCGTCATAGTCACCATGGCGAACCAGCGAATCAATCTTCGCCGGAGCGAGCTTCATCGGGCAGGCACGCATGCAGCGACCGCAGCGAATGCACGCGGATTCCTCCGCGGAAATCGCCTCTTCGCCCAGCGCAAGGAAGCCGCCGAAGTTCTTGGTGATCGGCAGATTGAGCGTCGGAACAGCATTGCCCATCATCGCGCCGCCGACAACCAGCTTGCGAACGCCGTCGGTCAGTCCGCCCACCTGATCGATCAGATCCAGCAGCGGCGTGCCGATACGCACGCGAAGGTTCATCGGATTTGCCACACGACCCGTCACCGTCACAACGCGGTCAATCAGCGGCTGACCCTTGCGAACCGCCGCAGACAGCGCCGCGCAGGTGCCGACATTGATGACGACGCACTTCGCAGCAGACGGCAGTTTGCCGTTGGGAACGATACGACCGGTCAGAGAATAAATGAGGGTCTTTTCAAAGCCCTGCGGATAACGCGCAGGCAGCGCCACGACCTCGATTCCCTGCTTGCCGGATGCCGCATCGCGCATCGCCTGAACAGCGTCAGGCTTGTTGTCTTCGATGCCGACTTTGGCGCAGAAAACGCCGGTCGCCTTCATCGCCAGCATGATGCCATCCACGATCTGCGCAGCGTTCTCCACCATGATGCGGTGGTCGCTGGTCAGATAGGGCTCGCATTCGCTGCCGTTGACGACCAGCGTATCGGGCTTATCTTCCAATTTAGAAGTGTCGAGCTTAACGGCAGTCGGGAACGCCGCGCCGCCCATGCCGACGATACCGCAGGACGCAGCGATATGCGCGATATCCTGAGCGCTGAGCGCATCAACATTTTCACGCAGCTTAACAGATTCGTCCCAGCGATCCTCAAAGTCATTCTCGATGACGACAGCGGGAACGCTCTTACCACTGGCAATGGTGCAGGTCGTTACAGCAACGACCTTGCCGGAAACAGACGCATGCACCGGCGCAGAAATGAAGCCCTGAGCTTCGCCAATAACCTGACCCATGTTGACCGTCTGACCCACCTTGACGCAGCACACCGCAGGTGCGCCGCCGTGCTGAGCCATCGCAATCGTTACACGAGCCGGAGCGGCAGCGTTCACGATCTGCTGGGATTGGGTTGCGTTTTTACCGTTGCCAATCTCGCGGGGATGGACGCCTCCGCCAAATGTCTGGGTAGTAGCCACAGACAAGTTCCTCCCTTCACTTTTCAAGATGGAAAGCCCTCCGTAATATGAAAGAAGACTGCCCACATGCTTGAATGAAATGTCACGGATTATTATATCATACAAAAGCTAAAAAGCAAACAAAGATTGAGGATTTCCATTCGTTAGTTTTTTCTCTAACTTCATTTATCTATTCTTTACGCACGTTCGAACGTTCTCTTCAATATTTTCTGTGTACGCATACATTTTTCGTCATGCAAATTGCAAAAGACCGACAGTCTGCATGACAACAGACCATCGGTCTAAAGATATTAATTTACTTATCTGTGCTTACAGGAGGATACACACCATCCCGCCATTTCCTTCGTTGATAATCTTTTCAAGCGTTTGCTGCACTTTCAGCTGGGTATCTTCGGGCATATGCATCAGTTTATTTGCCAATCCTTCCCTGACCATATCGGATAGCGGCTTGCCAAAGAGATTACTTTGCCAAAGTTTTTGCGGATCCTGTTCAAATCCGTCCATGAAATAACGAATCATTTCTTCGGACTGCTGCTCAGTTCCGACAACCGGTGATATTTCCGTCTGAATATTCACCCGAATCATGTGCAGGCTCGGTGCGCTTGCGCGGAGTCTGACGCCGAATCGGCCGCCTTTGCCGATAATCTCCGGTTCTTGAAGCGTCATTTCCTCGATTTGCGGCGAAACCAAGCCATATCCTGTCTCCCTGACGGATTGAAGTGCCTGTGCAACATGATCATACTCTTTTTTCGCCGCAACAAGCTCTCGGAGCAATGCAAGCAGGTGCGCGTCGCTCCGAATCTCCGTTCCGCATTGTTCTGCAAGAATCTGGTTAAACAGCCCTTCTCCCAGCGTCATTTGCAGATTAGCGCTTCCGTTTCCGTGATCGACATTCTTTTCCGCAACCGTTTCCAGATAAGGATTTGATAGAAGCGCTTGTGAAAACGCATGAATTTCCCCAATCTTCAAGCACGCAGGCGTATTCTCTTCCAAACTTTCCTGCAAGCTCTTCATCAACCAGTGTTCTCCGTCGAGTGCACCCAGCCATTCGGGCGTCTGTATGCTCATCTGTACCACCGGAAATTGTCCGAGCATCTGCTCCAGCAGTCCGCGAATATCCTCTTCTTCCATTTGTTCCACATTCATCGCCACAACAGGAACGCCATAATCCGCTTCCAACGTTTTGCGCAGGCTTTGCGCCTTCGTTGACGCGGGGGTTTGCGTGTTCAAAATAACCGCAAAGGGCTTTTCCAGCGCTTTAAGCTCCGCAATCACCCTTGCCTCCGCCGGCACATATGCTGCCCGCGGCAGGTCGGTCACGCTTCCGTCTGTCGTGACAACCAGACCAAGGGTCGAATGTTCACTGATGACCTTCTGCGTGCCAATCTCCGCCGCACGTTCAAACGGCATCTCATCGCTTGACCACGGCGTGCGCACCATGCGCGGCGCTTCTCCGTCCTGCGTCCCCAATGCGCCCTCAACCAAATACCCCACGCTGTCGATCAGCCTGAGCCGCACCCGATGATCGGATGGCAGAGCGATCTCAACCGCTTCCGATGGAACGAATGCCGGTTTCGTCGTCATGACCATTTTCCCGGAACCGCTTTGCGGCAAGTCATCCTGCGCTCTGGCGCGGATGTGCGCGTTCTCGATCGCCGGAAGAACCATCGTTTCCATCAGCCGCTTGATGAATGTGGATTTGCCTGTCCTCACCGGACCGACAACTCCAATATATACGTCTCCCTGTGTTCTTTGCGCAATATCCTGATACAGATCGTATGCTTGCATAACATCCCTCCCTGCCGTCATGCCAACGTATGCGCAGAGAAACAACGTTATACCGCATTCTCATGTTCTTTCCCGCGGTAATTCAAGCGTAATGGGGATTTCCAGGATTTCACCGGCAGGCACGCTGTCCTGCACGGTTAGGTTTTCAATGCCGGGAATCCTGCATACCGTCAGCGTGATGATGTCACCTTCGGCATGCGCAGCAATTCGATTGATCAAATCGGTATGCAGCATAATCCGCTCTCCATCCATTTTCAGTATGATATCATTCTGTTGCATTCCGCCTTTTTGAGCAGGACTATCCTGCGACACCGACGTGACCAATACGCCCGCAGGAATCAAACCGTCGGTCGGTTCTTCACTTCCGCGGAGCGTAACCACAGAGATTCCCAGTTTAGGGCGCGTCACCTTTCCGAATTGGATCAGACTTTCAACAATCGGTTTAACAACATCGACCGGTATCGCCATCGCAATGCCTTCAATGCTGGCTGCATCCCGTATTCCGTTTGAACTGTACTTCAGCGAAGGGATGCCAATCAGCTCTCCTTTGGTGTTAAACAGTCCGCCACCGCTGTTGCCCGAATTGATTGCCGCGTCCGTCTGCATCATTTTGACAATGGATGTTCCATCCAGCTCTCGATTCAGCGCTGAAACAACACCGATTGTCACGGTATCCGCAAATTGCTTTCCCAGCGGATTACCGATGACAATTGCCCAGTCTCCAACCCGCACCTGCGATATGTCGCCCATCTTAACAGCCGGGAGACTGACATCCTCCGTCACTCTCAAAACCGCTAAATCCGTCAGCTCGTCATAGCCAACGATTTCCGCCTGCAAATACTGCCCATTACTGAGCACCTGAACATCGCTTGCCCCCTCAATGACATGATAATTCGTTACAACATGCCCTTGCGTGGTAATCATGACGCCCGAACCTGTCGCCTGCTCGACAACATCCGTTTGACCGCTGATAATGCTGTATGTCCTCGCACGATTGCTGACCCCGACAACGCATGGCATCACCACATCGACAACATCGGCAAAAGGACTTTGTATTCCTTCCAAAGTCTTCACATATTCGCCCTGCGCATAGACACTTTCGGCTCGTGCTTCGCCATTTCCCTCTTCCCGAACCATCATGGCTATTTCTGCCGCCAGCACAATCCCCAATGCCGCCAGCGCACTTTTCCGAATCCACTCTTTCTTTTTCATCCGCTCACCTCATCCACATTCTGTCCGGAATGTGCGCTGATTATGAAGCGGTTATCCATCTATCTTAAAAAGAGAGAGTCTTGATCCGTCTGAATGTCCATCAAAGCTGCGAAGCATCGAATCTTTGCAGACGCTGCTTTTCAACTCATATGCAAAAGGCATCCTGCGTTTTCGCAAGATGCCCTGTTTTATCTAAGTGTCACGATCGTCACGCCGGTTTCGCCTTCGCCATATCTGCCTAAGCGGAAGCTGCTGACACACGGATGCCTGCGCAGGCAATCCTGAATGCCTGCCCGCAGCACGCCGGTTCCGTTTCCGTGAATGATGCTGACCTCATTGAGGGAAGAAAGCATCGCATCATCGATGAACTTCTCAACCTCCGGAATCGCCTCATCCAGTGCCATGCCTCGGACATCCAGCTCTTGTCTGACCGTACGCGTCATCACATCCACTCGTGCCTCGCGCATGGATTTTTTGCGTTCGAGCTTCTTCTGCTCCTTTTTGACGAGTTGCTGCGTTGCTGTCAGCGTACGCAGATCCGACAGCGGCGCACGCATCTTCATCATGCCAACCTTCAGCTGCACATATCCCTTGTTGTCCGCAGGCGCAACAATGGTCGCGTCCACGTCCATCGATGCGATATGCACCATGTCGCCGACCTTCACAGCCTTCGGAATCTCGCCGGCGACTTCCTTCTTCTCTGCCAGCGCATCCTGCGCCTGCTCCATCTGCTTTTTGACCTTCTGAATCTCGTGTTCCTGCGCACCGCCTGCTTTCTTCATAGCACGCAGCTCTGCAATCATCGCTTCGGATTCTCGTCTGGCGTTATCAACAATGCGCTTTGCTTCGTCCTTCGCCTTGCGAATCGCCCGATCACGCTGATCCTCGAGCTTTTTGCGCTCCGCTTCTGCCTGATCACGGATGGAAATCATTTCATTGCGTGCTTCCTCCGCCAGTTTGCGTTCTTTTTCCGCAATCTGACGATGGTATTCGGCGTTGGCAATCACATCTTCAAAACGTACCTGCTCCTTGGAAAGCAGCTCCTTCGCTTTTCCGATAATGAATTCAGGTAATCCAAGCTTTCGCGATATTTCAAAAGCGTTAGACTTTCCGGGTATTCCGATGGACAGACGGTAGGTCGGTCTAAGCGTTGACACGTCAAACTCAACCGATGCGTTTTCAACGTTTTGAGTTGTCAACGCATACTCCTTCAGTTCGCTGTAATGCGTCGTCGCAACCGTCCGGGTATGCATATCCAGCAGCGTGGAAAGCACCGCCTGTGCCAGCGCCGCGCCTTCTGTCGGGTCGGTTCCTGCGCCAAGCTCATCAAAAAGCACAAGCGAATCCGGCGTCACTTCCTGCAAAATGGAAACAATGTTGGTCATATGTCCGGAGAACGTGGAAAGCGACTGCTCGATGGATTGTTCATCGCCGATATCCGCAAATACGTCATCAAACACAGCCAGCTCTGTGCCATAATCCGCCGGAACCTGCAAACCTGACTGTGCCATCAGCGTAAACAGACCGGTAGTCTTTAATGTAACCGTCTTGCCGCCCGTATTCGGGCCGGTAATAATCAGCGTTGTAAAATCCGTTCCCAGCCGGATATCCAGCGGAACGACCTTTTCCGGATCGATCAGCGGATGACGTCCGCGAACGATGTTCACCCGTCCTTCGTCGTTGATCTTCGGCATACATCCATTCATCTGCCGCGCAAGCGATGCTTTGGCAAACGCAAAATCCAGCTGGGCGAGAATCGCAAGGTTATCCGCAATCGCGTCCGCTTCCGGCGCGACCTGCGCAGAGAGCGTTCTCAATATCCGTTCAATTTCTGCCTTTTCTGCGGAAATCAACTGCTTGAGTTCATTGCCGATCTCCACGACAGACATCGGCTCGATAAAGACCGTCGCGCCCGTAGAGGATTGGTCATGCACGATGCCCGGCACCATCGACCGATATTCCTGGCGAACCGGAAGCACATAGCGATCCGCACGCATGGTGATGATGGCATCCTGCAAGTATTTCTGAAAATTGGGATTGTGAATCATTCCGTTGAGCCGCTCGCGCACACGCTCATTACATGCACGCATTTTGCGGCGGATCTGGAACAACTCGTTGCTCGCTCGATCTGCAATCTCATCTTCGCTGATAATCGCGTCTGATATCGCCTGTTCAATCGTCTTAAATGTTGACAGCCGGGAGGCATTCGCGCTCATCAGAGGTGTATTCGTTTTATCCGTCACGATAGCCTCACGAGCCGCACGCGATGCACGAAGGCATGCCCCCACATCCATCAATGCCCGCGGGGACAGTGCCGAACCGATCTGCGCCAAATGCAGCGCCGTGCGTACATCCGTGAACGGTATCATCGGCGTTCCGCCCAGATACGCCAGCAGACTGTGCGCTTCTTCCGTTTCCTGCTGCATCCGCCGAACATCCTCAATCCGGCTGGATGGCGTCAGCCCGTCACACAGCGACTGCCCCATATCGGAAACACAATACTGCGCCAGCTGAGAACGAATCTTCGTAAACTCAAGTACGCGCAGGGATCTTTCATTCATTCATGTACTCCTTTATTCCACGCCGCGCATCAGCTGACCAGCCGTTGAAGATGCGGCAGCGTCATGCACAGCCTTACCCTTTTCCAAAATGCTTCGGTAGGAAGTCACGATTTCCTTTTGCTCTGCAAAGTTCTCATCCGTAAATGCCAGCCGGAGCGACACGCCCGTATCATGCAGCTTCTGCGCATATTTTGCCATGTCTGTCGTCACGCTGTTATACAGTCTCAAAACGCATCCATGCTCCATTTTGAGCCGACGGAGCGGAAAACGATAGCCTTTTCTGTCGGTATACGTCGCGGGACAGCCGCCCAGCTTCGCGCAGGCATCGCACCTGTCATCCTGACGTTCATCACCGTTGCGCGTTCTTCTCGGGCAATGATTCAGGAGCATCAGCTGCGTCCTTCCGTAAGCCTCCATCACATAGTTGCCGCCGTTGCGATACAACTCGTGCAGCTCTTTCAAGTTTAATTCGCACGACGCGGTCAGGCGCTGTGCTCCCAGCGCTGTAAAGAACTTTGCACATTCCGCATTCATCACATTCAGACCCTGCCCGCCCCAGACCGGAACAGGCCACTTCAGCTCAAACTGACCCGGATTGTTTGCCACGACGCCGCTCAGCCTTGCCGCATTTCTGCATACCCACTCATGCAGATGGGTCAACTCATCGCTGTGTAAAACCACAGGCAGAACCAGCGCCGGCAAAACATCCGGATTCCGTTCAAGTGCCTGGGTAAGCTCCTTTTCCCTGTAAATCTGCGGCTGCCATTCAAAAACATCCGCTCCGCATGCCATCAGCTCTTTTGCGTCATCCAAGTTCTCGCCCTGTACGATCAACAGTCTTTCCTGTGCAGGCAAACTGCATTCCATGTATACAGACCGACCGTCTGTTTGTTTCGGTGCAATGCGTGCCAGACGAATCTGTTCCAAGGCCTCTCTTCTCAGACTATTCAGCATGCCTGCCGTCATAAACGCATCCTTGCTTTCCAGCGCAAAGCTGTTCAAGCCATACGGCGTTCCGCCCAGCTTGCCAAGCTGCTTCTTTGCGGTTTCTGCATCCAAAGCGCGTTGCTGAGCGGCATCTACCGGCGTTTCTCCCTGAATGCTGACGCTATTCCCCTCATCATCGCAGATCGTCAACATGGGCAACTCGCCCGGCATCGCATACAGATGCATGTCAAGCGGAATCTGTGCATTCTCTTTGCCCATAACCTCGCGGATTTCTTTCATTTGCTTCGCATCCGTCAGTCGATAGACCTCGTCGCCCACCTTGACCTGTCTATCCGCAATACGAACCGTCGCCTCCATTCCGGCAGGTGTATCCTTGCCGGAATAGGTGAAGTCCGCCTCTTTTGCGCCTCGCGTCTGCAAGCCATCGCCATTGTTCAACTCTTTCGTCAGAAGAACCTGTGCCAGCGGTCCCCGCATGGACATGATTTTTCCAACCTGTATGCCCCAATGGTTCGGTCTTTGCCAGCTCATCAATGCGGCGTTGCTTTTCTGTATGGCATAACCTTCCGTGAATCCGCCGCGGTTAAAGACTTGGCGCAGCCCATCAAGCGTCTTTTGATCCGGATGATACGGAACATGCGCTTCCGCTGCATCCAACGCCTCACGATAAGCGCGGGTGATCACGCCGACGTACTCCGGGCGCTTCATCCGTCCCTCAAGCTTAAACGAATAGACACCCGCATCCCGAAGTTCCGGCAATCTGTCAATCAGCATCAAATCTTTCGTTGAAAGCAGATAACCGCTCGTTCCGTCGTCGAGCGAATACGGAAGCCGACAGGGCTGCGCACAACGACCGCGATTTCCGCTGCGTCCACCGATCATACTCGAGAACAAACATTGTCCGGAAACCGCAACGCATAATGCTCCATGCGCAAATGCTTCAACCTCGACACCTGTATCCGCCATCTTCCGCAGTTCCTCAAGCGAGCATTCCCTCGCCGGAACGACGCGTGCAAACCCCATCTTCTGCATGAGCTTTGCGCCCTGCGCATTGTTGATGGTCATCTGCGTGCTGGCATGCAGCACAAGCTGCGGAAAACGCGCCTGCGCAATCCGCGCCACGCCCAGATCCTGAACCAGAACGGCATCTACATTCGTATTGCCCAGCAGCTCCAGCACATCACATAGATCATCCGTTTCGCACTGTTTAACCAGCGTATTAACCGTTACATAGACCTTGCGACCGCGCTCATGGGCATACTCGACCGCCTCGCGCAAGCCATCCGCATCAAAATTTCCCGCATAACTGCGTGCGCCAAAGGCAGTATATCCCAAATAAACAGCATCTGCACCGCATGAAATCGCGGCGACCAGCGCTTCCCGATTGCCCGCAGGCGAAAGCAGTTCCATCCGTTTTCCTCCGAAAAAGGCGGCGCAGGGCATTTGTCCCCTCACGCCGCCGCTGAATCATTCTTTTTCCGATTGCATAACCGCCTGATTTTTGTCGACAAGCTCTCGGCGCAGTCGATTGACCTCATCCTGCGCAGTAAAAAGCTCGTCGGCAAGCGTCATCGCCGTCAAAACCGGGAGCATTCCTTCACCCGCATGCGTGAGGATGGAAAGCTCTCTCATCCTTCTATCCACATAGCGGGCAAGGCGCTGCACCTTTTCCGTCGGCTGATCGGTCACCATCGTGTAATCGTGTCCCATCAAGTGAACAACCACTTTGTTTTTGTTCACAACAAGCCTCCGTTTTTAGCCGCGTCCCTTGATCTTCTCGACCGGATATTCCACGCCGTACGTTTCCACGCGGATCGACTTCATTTTCTGATCCTCATACGGCTTATCCATCGCGTCACGCGGTACGCTGACAATGGCATCGGCGGTTTCCATGCCCTCCGTCACCTTACCAAACGCGGCATACTGACCGTCCAGATACGGCGCATCATCGACCATAACAAAGAACTGAGAGCCTGCAGAATTGGGCATCATGCTGCGAGCCATGGACAAGACGCCACGCGTGTGCTTGAGCGGATTGTTGAATCCATTGCGTGCAAACTCACCCTTGATGCTGTAACCCGGTCCGCCGGTTCCGCGGCCAAGCGGATCGCCGCCCTGAATCATAAAGCCGGGAATGACGCGATGGAAAATCACGCCGTCATAAAAACCGCTGTTCGCCAGCTCAATAAAGTTCGCCGCGCTGTTGGGGGCAACATCCGGATAGAGTTCACCCTTCATCGTCTGTCCGTTTTCCATTTCAATTACAAAAGTCGGATTCATTGTTCTTCCTCCTTAAACAGGCGCATGCCGCGCCGTTTCATCTTCATCAAATTTCTTCAAATTTAAGGTTTCCGCTCAAGAAGAGCCGTACATCCCGGGCAATATCCTCGCTTTGCAGCGAATAACCGCATCGCGCAAGCGGAAGATAAGCATCACATAGCGCCTGCCATATTTTTCCCCTCGCGCCGATCCATCTACCCAGCATCAATTCCGGCAATTCTGCACAGCTTGCATATGGGATGAATCGAAGTCCCAGCTTTTCAAAAGCATACGGCAGGTGATCCATGTCCGACAGCCGCACGAGCATCCTCAGCCTGACCGAAGCAACATCGATCAGCTTTCGTTCCAGTTCGCATCCGGAAAAGACGACCGCATAGACATCCGATTCGCGATCGAGCAGCTCCGCAAGGATATTCAGCTGATTTTCGTCCGTCACGCCGATATGAAGTCGCAGATGCCCATCCTGACAGGCGGGGATCACGCCGTATTCAAGAGCGTATCGGTCAAACTCTTCGACCCAAATATCCTGCGCACCGCATGCTTTTGTGCTTTCAAGAATGCGCTCCGCGCATTGCCTGTAATCCGTTCCGTAACGTCCGGGAGCAAACAACCCGGATGGAACAGAAACCAGCGGCGCAAGCCGATCGTCGGGATATTGCAGTTCATGCGTTTGATCCATCGGAACGCGAACCAGCACGCACTTTGCCTTCATTACGTCGAGAATCTCGCGGATATACGCTTCCCGTGTGTATCCGCTCTGAATGAGTTTGGCGCGAACCGGATCTTCAAACGGCATATCCAACGCATCCATCGCAGCAGCGATTGCCGGTGCGTTTCCGCCAAGCGGTGTCCCCTCAAAAGGTACCGCAGCCATGCTCATCAGCTCTTCCACATCCAGCACACCGTGCAATACATCGAAATCCAGCATGGATTCTATGACCTCTGCACGCCGAACCGCCTGCTTGACGCAGCGGCGCAAAGCCTGTTTGTCACTGATGACCATTGCATTGTTCTCCTTTTTCTCAGACCTGTTTCAACATTTCTGCTTTAACCGCAAAAGCTTCCCGCTTACGTTCAATCATCTCGTCAACGCGGTCGATGTACTGCTCAATATTGGCTATATTCGGTGCCCGCAGTATTTTTTCCTCTTCCCGCATCACACATTTTGAGATTCCGCCGGCGCCCAGTGCCAACACACTGGTCGTTTCTTCCATATTATCGATGTTATACCGGCAAATACTCCCCGGAACGGCATAACCGACATTCTCCAGATTATCCGCCATGTACTTCTGTCTGTACAGATAATAGGCACGCATGCCTATTTCATGCGCCGTCTGTTTGCCAAGCTCGACCATTTGCGCCACGTCCTGCTCATTCTGCGCGTACTTAACCTCGTGCAGTTTAGAAGAACGTTTGATGGCGAGCGTATGAACCGTCAGGCTTTCCGGCTTCATCTCGCGGACACGCTCCAGCGTATAGGCGAACTTTTCATAATTCTCGCCCGGCAGTGCCGCGATGACATCCATATTGATGTCCTTAAAGCCAATCTTTCGCGCCAATTCAAACGCCTGTTCCGTCTGTTGAGCGGTATGCGCACGACCGATTCGGATAAGCGTATCGTCGTTCATGGTTTGAGGATTGATGCTTATGCGTGTCACCGGGTGGCTGTAAATCATCCGCAGTTTTTCTTCATCCAGCGTATCCGGACGACCAGCTTCAACCGTAAACTCATCCAGTTTGCCAAAGTGCTTTTCAATATGATTCAGCAGCCGTTCCAGTTGCTCGGTGTTCAAACTGCTGGGCGTTCCGCCGCCGATATATCCGACGCGAATATCCAGCCCAAACTCACGGATCATCCGTGCGCAAACCTCAATCTCACGGAAAAGCGCATTTAAATACGGCTCAACCAGCCGACCGTTTCCGATTTCACCGGAAGAAAACGAACAATAGGCGCATCTCGTCGTGCAGAAAGGTATGCCGATATACAAATCACATGCGCGTGGATCACGGGTGATCAGCCCTTGCTGAGCGTCAATGATTTCATCCAACAGCGCAATCTTTTCATCGGATAAATCAAACAGGCTGCAAAGCGTTTCACGCGCTTCTTCCCGTGTCTTGCCTGCTTCGAGCTGCTGATAATACAACCTTGTCGGGCGTATTCCCGTCAGCGAACCCCACGCGGGTCTTCTTCCCGCGACACGCTTCATCAGCTGATAACAGCAGCGCTTCACCAGCCGCTTGAGCTGACGCTTTTCTTCCAAGCCTCCGCAGACCACGGGCGCACAAAGCGTTTCTTCCGCCACAAGACCGTTTCCGTCATTCAACTCGACGTGTTCCGTCCATATGCCGTTTTGTTCGCTGTGCGTATGGGTCAGACGCATATCTGCCGTCTGCTCCGCTTCAACCGCTGCGCCTTCTCCGTAAAACAAGCGGATGACATCGCCGATATCATTCTGAAACGCCGACAGCTGCGTTTTTACCGCAATGGTCACGCCTGTGTCCCCCGTTCCCATGCAATCTTGGTCTTCATGCCGTGACCGGGATAGCAGACTGTATCATCAGGCAATTTCATCAGCCGGGCAAGCGACTCCATCATCGCTTTTTCACTGCCGCCTGCCAAATCTACGCGACCGTATCCCTGATAAAAAAGCGTATCGCCGCAGAAAAGCGACTTATCATGCAGATAGCAAACCGATCCGGGCGTATGTCCCGGCGTGTGAAGCACATCAAAACAAACCCCGGCTTCTTCCACCTTGTCGCCCTCTTTGAGCAAAACATCCGCCTGCGGCAGGGTCAGCTGTGCGCCGACCATACCCGACAGATTCAGCTGCGGATCGCTCAGCGCTGCGGCATCTGCTTCGTGTACATAGAGCTTTACGCCCTCTTTCAGCCACGGACGAGCGTAGAGCATATGGTCAAAGTGCGCATGCGTCAAAAGAACCGCCGTCACTTTTCTGCCGCAGACCGCGCCGTTCACCGCCGCGTATTCCGCGCCCGGGTCAATCAACACGCATTCTGCCATGCCGTCCTGCGCAACCACATAGGTATTGACATCCAACGGTCCGCCGGTCACGGTTTTAATATCCAGCATCTCAGAATGTCCTCCTCGAATCAATCAGCAACGTCACAGGTCCGTCGTTGATCAGTGAAACCTTCATATCCGCCTGAAAAATACCGGTTTCCACATGTACACCGGCATCGCGCAGCCCCTGACAATAGGCTTCATACATCGGCACGGCAAGTTCCGGACGCGCCGCACGGATAAAGCTCGGACGACGTCCATGACGAACATCGCCATGCAGCGTAAACTGCGAAATCGCCAGAATCTCGCCGCCGTCATCCAGGATCGAACGGTTCATCTTGCCTTCATCATCTTCAAAAATGCGCAAATTGACCGTCTTATCCACGCAATAGCGGACATCGTCCTGCGTATCGCCGTCCTCAACGCCGCAAAGCACCATAAAACCTTTTCCGATGCGCCCGACTTCTTTGCCGTCCACCTTCACGCTGGACTCAAGAACCCTCTGTACGACCAATCTCATGCTCTGTTTCCTTTCAAATCGCAACCCGTATCAAACGCGGAAAATCTCAATCGTATCCTGCCGCTTCGCAATCTGCTTGATAACCCAGTCCAGTTCCTGCTTATTCGCAACCTGAAGCGTCAGCTCGATGCTGCACGTCTGGTTGTTGTTGACCTTTGCATTCAGCGCACATACCGTTACCTTCTGTGCGGACAGATAGCTCATCAGATCTGCCAGCAAGTTATGGCGATCCTGCGCAAGAATCTGGATCGAACCGTTGTAAGAGGAATTGACGTTATCATTCCACTCAGCCTCAACCCAGCGTGCCGGGTCATGTGATGCGTTGACATTGACGCACTCCTTGGAGTGAATCGTCACGCCGCGCCCCTTTGTGATATAGCCAATAATTTCGTCGCCCGGAAGCGGCGTACAGCATTTTGCAAAATGAACCTGACATCCCGGCAGACCGGCAATCTTAATGCCCATGTCTTCCTTTGACGTGCTTTTGCCTCCATGCGGCGACATAGGCTCCGCCACCCGCGGCAGAACAGGTACAAGCGGCTTGTCGTGCGCCCGCTGTTCCTCTCTCAGGCGCGTAACCACCTGCTGGGCAGCGATGCCGCCGCAGCCGACAGCGGCATACAGATCATCCAGATCGGCAAAGGAGAACTTCCGCAGAATCGGATCGATATACTCCGGTTTCAGCAGCGTCGGCAGGTTGACCGCCTGACGCTTTGCCTCATATTCAAGCATCTGCTTGCCGTTGGTAATATTCTCATCCTTGAGTTCCTTCTTGTAAAACTGACGAATCTTCGCCTTCGCCTGAGCAGTCTTGACGATCTTCAGCCAATCTCGGCTCGGACCCTTGCTGTTCTGCTGGGTGATAATCTCAACAAAATCACCGGTATTGAGCGGCGTATCGAGCGTTACAATGCGCCCGTTGACCTTTGCGCCGACACATTTATTGCCAACCGCGCTATGAATGCGGTAAGCAAAATCCAGCGGCGTCGCCCCCTTGGGCAAATCGACAATCTCGCCCTTTGGCGTAAAGACAAAGATTTCATCGCTGAACAGATCAACCTTCAGCGACTTGATGAATTCCTCAGAATCGCGTGTATCGTTCTGCCAATCCAGAATCTGTCTGAGCCAGTAGAGCTTGTTATCCAGCGAATCCGCAACCTGTTTGCCCTCTTTATAGCGCCAATGCGCCGCAATGCCGTACTCCGCAATGCGGTGCATCTCGTAGGTACGAATCTGCACTTCAAAGGGCATGCCGTTTTCGCCGACTACCGTCGTATGGAGCGACTGGTACATATTCGGCTTCGGCATGGAGATGTAATCCTTGAAGCGGTTGGGAACCTGCTTCCAAAGGGTATGCACCACGCCCAGCACCGCGTAGCAGTCCTGCACGGTATCTACCAGAACGCGAATCGCAATCAGGTCAAAAATCTGCTCAAACGGCTTATGCTGAAGCACCATTTTGCGATAAATGCTGTAAAAGTGCTTCGGTCGTCCGTCGATTTCGAAATGAATATTCATTTCCTTGAGTTTATCGCTGAGCGTATTGATGACACAGCGGATATTCTCTTCGCGCTCAGCCCGCTTCATGCCGACCTTGACGATCAGGTTTTGATAGCCCTCCGGATCAAGGTAGCGCAGGCAGAGGTCTTCAAGCTCCTGTTTGATTTTATAAACGCCCAGTCTGTGCGCAAGCGGCGCATAGATATCCAGCGTTTCCTGTGCAATTCGCTTCTGGCTTTCCGGCGGCTGAGATTTCAGCGTCCGCATGTTATGCGTTCTGTCTGCCAATTTAATCAGCACGACGCGGATATCCTTGCTCATTGCCAGAATCATTTTACGGATCGACTCCGCCTGCTGTTCTGCGCGGGAGGTAAAATCCAGCCGTTTCAGTTTGGTTACGCCATCGACAAGCAGCGCAACTTCCTGACCGAATTCCTTTTCGATGACTTCAATCGTCACATCGTCGCAGTCTTCTACCGTATCGTGGAGCAATCCTGCGGCAATTGTCGGCGCATCCAGCATCAGCTTTGCCAATATGCCCGCAACCGTCAGCGGATGAACAAAGTATGGTTCGCCCGATTTGCGCAGCTGACCCGCATGCGCCTTTTCTGCGAAGTGGTATGCCTTTTTAACCAACTCCACATCGGCTTCCGGATGATACTTGACAAGCGTTGCAACCAGTTCATCCAGGTTTTTACATTCGTCCTGCGTCAAATCGTTTTCCTCCCTTCGTCCTTCATCTGCATCAGCCGTGAGCGGAATCGGCTGTTTTCCAGCGACACTTTGCCGCTGGGCAATATCCGCCATTCAAGCGGCTCTGTTCTATACTCAATCAAATGCAATTCGGACAGAATCATCAGTCCTGCCAGAATCATGCCCTCGTCAAGTCCGGTTGCCGCAGCAAGTGTGTTCATCGTGCAATCCACTTTTTCCCTTTGGCGAAGCGCTTTATACAAACCTCTGAGCGCATCGTCCATGGGTAAAAGTCTTTCTGCGGCAGAAGCCGCCTGACCGCGCAGATCCGTCACCTCGATGATGCGCGTATTCGGGAACTGCTTTGCAGCCAATTCACGCTCACCATCGCTCAAAAAGCCATCCATCGCAACAATCACACGCGGCTTAAACGCAATCTTCGACCAGTCCGGCGCCATAACCAGTGTATTAAAGCCCCGGATATCCGCCGTTCCGCCAATCGCATAGTCAAGCTGTGCATGCAGCACCGCAAGGTGGACATTCAGGAGTTTCATCGCTGCAAGCGTATGCACGCCCAGCAAAACACCCTGATAGCCTTCCGAAAACGCATCGGCTAAAACGTCTTCCGCCTGCTTCAGCGTCATGTTTTCAATTCGATTCGGCTGTTGTTCGCCCTCCAAACGGACGGCATCGAGCATTGCGCTGTCGATTCTGTCACATTGGCGCTGGCATTCCGAAACAAATGCCCTTCCCGGCATGTATGCCTGAATCTGCCGGAGTTCACACTGCACATTTCTCTTGTCCTGCCAAACATTGATGGACAGGCTGAGAATAGCCTCCACAACTTCCGGGAGCGTATTCATCCTTTCGCCCATGCGGAAACCGATTGCGTTTCGCATGTCGCTTCCCTGCGCGAGTTTCATTCTCAGATGTGCGCCGTCTTTGCCGATCGTATGCACCTCTGTTGTATGAACGCCGCGAACGCAGAAGACCGGCGCAGGATTTCCGAATCCGGTCGGCTGCATTGCTGAAAAAGCATCGACCAGCTCCTCCGTCATCTCAGAAAGTTCAAGCTCCAGATCGTATTCCTCAGTCGGAATGAATGCTTCAGCCTCAGCCTGCGCGGCAATTGCACGGGAAAGGCGCTTTCGAAATTCCGGAACGTTCTTTTTTTCAATCGTCAATCCAGCCGCCTGTGCGTGTCCGCCAAACCGGACAAACAAATCACGGCAGGTACTCATCGCCTGATGGATGTTGACGCCGGGGATCGACCGCGCCGAACCCACACAGACATCCCCGTCCTGCGAAAGCAACACCGTCGGCCATTTGTATTTTTCAACCAGTCTGGAAGCCGCCAGTCCGATGACACCGGTATTCCAGCCCTCACCGCAGATGACGATTGCCCGCTCGTTCATGAAATCAATTTCATTACGGGTCATTTCATCCGCTTTTTTGAATATATCCAGCTCCAGCTCGCGGCGCTTGGTATTATCCTGATTCAGCTCTTCCGCAATTTCCCGAGCCGCGTCCATGCGCCGCGTCGTCAGTAACTCCACGCCGCGTGAAGCAAGCGCAAGGCGGCCGCCCGCGTTGATTCGCGGCGCCATGCGAAACGCAACATCCGAAGACGTCACCTTTTGCGGATCAACGCCAGCCGATTCCATCAGCGCAATCAAACCCGGGCGCTGCGTCGTCCTCATCGCTGCAAGTCCATAATACACGATCACGCGGTTTTCATCCATCAGCGGGACGATATCGGCGATCGTCGCCAGCGCTGCCAGTTCCCAAAGCGGCTCAATGGCTTCCATGCCGCCCATCGCCTGAACCAGCTTGAACGCCACGCCAGCGCCGCACAAACGTCGGAACGGATAGCGCCCCAGCAGCGGATTCAGCACCGCTTCGCATTGAGGCATCTCCGTTCCGAGCTGATGGTGATCCGTCACAATGACGCGCATGCCCAGTTCTTTGGCGCGAGCCACTTCCTTGGCACATGTGATGCCGCAGTCCACCGTAATCAGCAGGCGTGAATGGCTTGCAATCTGCTCAACCGCCGCGATATTCAGTCCATAGCCTTCGCCGTGTCTGTCCGGAATGTAAAAATCAACCTTTGCTCCCTGCTTTCGCAGATAGGTCAGCAAAATGGCGGTTGCGGTCACGCCGTCCACGTCATAATCTCCGAACACCGTGATCTCCTCGCCTTTTTCGATGGCATCACGGATAACGGCGATTGCTTGATCCATATCCTGCATCAGCATCGGGTCATATAAATCCTCGCGCTTGGGATGCAGGTACTTTTCAATCTGTTCCTTGGTGTCGATGCCCCTGTCGATCAGCAATTCAAGCAAACGACCGGGGACATCCATTGAAGCAAGCTCCAGCGGGATCTGCCGTTTTTCCTGCTGTTTGGGTACAAATCGAAGCATGCCGAAGCCTCCTTCCCCTCATGGTTTGGCGCTGAATGCAGCTTTCCGTATTCAGCGCCAAACCAGAGGGGCTATTTATCCTCTGATTTGGCAGGTCTATTTGAAGCCTATGCGCAGACCCGTACGCATGAAAAGATTAAGCCTTCGCCTTCGTGCGCTTCTTCGCGTCGCGGCAATCCATCAGCAGCGCCCAGACATAGCCGTTGATGAGGTTCGCGGAGTAAGTACCCGCAACGATACCCACGATGAGCGGCAGCGCGAACTGCTTGATGGAATCCACACCCATGATGTACAGGGTCACGATCGTCAGCAGCGTGGTGATCGTCGTATTCAGCGTACGGGAGAGGGACTCCTGCACGGAGAGATTGACGATGTTCTCGCGACTGAGCTGACGCAGGTCACTCCTGTGAGAGTTCTCACGGATGCGGTCAAAGATGATGATGGTGTTGTTGATGGAGTAGCCGACGATGGTCAGCAGCGCCGCGATGAAGGTCGTTTCAACGCGGATGAAGCTATGCATGATGACGACCGCGGAAAGCATGATCGCAATGTCATGGCACAGACCGATAATCGCAGCCAGACCGGAATAGAAGTCGAAACGAATCGCGATATACACCAGCATCAGCACAGCCGCAAGCGCTACGCTCTTGATGGCGTTGTTGATGAGGTCACGACCCGCGATTGCGCCAACGCGGGAGATATCGACATATTCCATGTTGGTGTATTTCTCGCCGAGCTTGCTCTCAAGAGCGGAGCGCAGGTCATCGGTGTTTTCCTTGTCGCTGATGCGGATCTGCACCTGCGTATCGTCCTCGCCCGTCTTGGCGATCTGCGCGTCGGTGATGCCGTTTTCTGCCAGAACCGCTTCAACGTCGGCGGTCTCAAACTGCTCGCCCATGTTGTAGGTCATGATGGTACCACCGGTAAAATCGACGCCCAGGTTCATGCCGTGACCGGTCAGCGTCATCACAAGCGCCACAATGATGATGGCGATGGAAACAGCTGCGCAGGGCTTGAGGTGGCTTTTCACTTTGATATCCATGATTCATTCCTCCTCGCCTTATCGCACATAGAGCTTCTGGTTCTTGATGCCCAGATCGGCAAAGATATCCAGCAGCTTGTGGGTAATGAACACAGCGGTGAACAGCGACGTCACAACGCCGATGCCCAGCGTCAGCGCGAAGCCGCGGACAGAGCCCGTGCCAAACGCATACAGTACGACAGCCGCGATGATGGTCGTCACGTTGGAGTCAACGATAGCGGAGAGCGCGTTGGAGAAGCCCTTGCGAATCGCAGAGCCCAGCGGGCGTCCGACGTTGACTTCCTCGCGAATGCGCTCAAAGATAACGACATTCGCGTCAACCGCCATACCGATGCCCAGGATGATACCCGCAACACCCGGCAGCGTCAGCTGAGCGCCGGTCAGCGCCAGCAGCAGCACGACGATCATGATGTAAATGGTCAGCGCGATATCAGCAACCACGCCGCACAGACGATAGCGGAAAATCATGAACAGCATGACCAGAATAACGCCGATGATGCCCGCCTGAATCGCACGATCAAGCGCCTCAACGCCCAGCGTTGCGGAGATCGCGCTGACTTCCAGCTGAGTCAGGTTCAGCGGCAGCGCACCGGAGAGAATCAGCGTAGCCAGATTCTTCGCTTCTTCGCCGGTAAAGTTGCCCGTAATTTCGCCCTTGCCGCCCGCGATCACGGTGTTAACCGTCGCACGGGAAATGGTCTCGCCATCCAGCGTAATGGAAATGGTCTTGCCAAGGTTAGCGGCAGTCGCTTCGGCAAAAATCTTCGCACCCTCATCGTTCAGCTCGAACGCGATGCACGGCTTGCCGTTCTGGTCATTTGCATCGTATGCGTTCTTGACCATGGAGCCTTCCATCAGGTTGTTGCCGTTCTCATCAACAAAATAGAGCTGAGCCGGCGTACCGATGATGGTCAGGATCTCGTTCGGATCAGACACATTCGGGATCTCCACGCGGATGCGGTCATTGCCCTGACGGGTGACGGTCGCCTCGGTGAAGCCCTGACGGGTCAAGCGGCTGGTCAGAATGCTGACCGTGGAGTTCATCTTCGTGTCAAAATCGGGATCATCCGTGTTGTCAGCCTGATAAACGGTGTAAACACCGCCGCGCAGGTCAAGACCCAGGCTGATTGCGTCGCCCCAAGGCTTGAGGTAGTTGATCATCGTTCCCTTGCCGAAACCAAAGAGCGCCAGATAAGCGCAAACGGCAACGACAACCAGGGTTGCGACCAGCGAAACAATCGCACGCTTACGCGGATTCTTCGCCTTAGCATGTTTGTTAGCCATAACGTTTTTCCTCACTTCTGATTATAATTGAAAGGTTTACATATCTTCTGGCGTGCTATGCAAACCCATCACCCAGAGGAAACGCCTGATATACCGCACGCAGATAGCTGTTCCTGCCGGACAACACGTTGCCATTGGCATCGCTTCGCCGCTGCATGCGTCCATAAACCGAATATTCGCTTTGCGAATGAATCACCCGTTCAGAATCACCGTATGCCCTGTCGCTTCTCTGCCGGCTTGTCTGCTGATCCTGTGCGGAAGACGGCGCACTGCAAAGCCAAGCTTCCCGACAACTCAGCGTTTCTGTCTGAACACTTGTTTTGTCGGCTGCAATCAGCCTCTGTGCGCCCGATAAAAACAGGCAGGCGAAAACAAAAAATGCAAAGCACCCCATATAGGTACGCCATGAAACGCGTTTCATTCTTCGTTCGCCTCCTTTCAATTGATGGGTCGTATCCTCATTCAAGAGCCCATACTCTGACCCATCATACATACGTTCAATTATATGCGTAAATTAAGTGTACGTCAAGATTTATGCGCGGGAAACGCATTTTTACATCAAAAAAGCTGCCGTTAGACTCAACGAATCCCGGCAGCCAATCGCGAAATTGCAATTATTGTGCGTTTGCTTTTTCGAAGTAAAGCTCAAGCACATGATCAAGAATGTGTCCGGCAACCTCCGCTTTGCTCATCAGCGGCAGCGCTTGCTCCCCTTTTCGGGTAATCAGCGTCACAATGTTCGTATCCACATCAAAGCCCGCCCCCGGACGCGTCACGTCGTTGGCGACGATCATATCCAGATTCTTGCGCGTCAGTTTTCCCTGCGCATGCTCGATGACGTCGTTTGTTTCCGCAGCAAAGCCAACAAAAACCTGAGCCTCTTCCTTCTTTTTCCCGATCGTCGCGGCGACATCCGGGTTTTCGACCAGCTCAAGCGTCATTGGTTCTCCGCTCTGCTTTTTGATCTTCTGCGGCGCAATTTCCTGCGCACGATAATCCGCAGGTGCAGCCGCCTGAATGACGATATCCTGCTCGCCCACCAATTCAAGTGCATGATCAAGCAGTTCCTGTGTCGTCAAAAACGGCACAACCTCAACACCTTTCGGCGCATCAAGCGAAACCGGCCCGCTGAGCAGTGTCACCTTTGCCCCGCGCTTTGCGGCGTTTTCGGCAATGGAATATCCCATTTTGCCGGAAGAGCGGTTGGAGATATATCGAACCGGATCAAGCGCTTCGCGGGAAGGTCCGGCAGTCACCAACACGCGCAGCCCTTCCATATCCCGCTTGGCAAACAAAACCTCTTCCGCACGCCTTGCGATCACTTCAATATCTTCCAGCTTTCCGGCGCCGCTGTCTCCGCATGCCAAATGCCCCGACGTCGGCATCACCACATGAACACCGCGCATGGTCAGCGTTTTGATATTTTGCTGAACCGCAGGGTTTTCCCACATGCCCGTATTCATCGCAGGCGCAATCATCACTGGCGCACGCGTCGCCATAACGGTCGTTGAAAGCATATCATCCGCGATTCCGCACGCCATTTTGCCGATGATATTCGCCGTAGCCGGAACGATCAGGAACAAGTCCGCCCGCTTAGCCAGTGCGATATGCTCGACCTCCCACGTCTGCGGACGGTCAAACGTATCCACCGCAACCGGATGTCCGGAAAGCGTTTCAAATGTCAGCGGCGCAACAAAGCGGCATGCGTTCTGCGTCATGACTACAAAGACGTCCATGCCCCGCTTTTGCAGCAGGCGCAGCAGTTCACATGCCTTATATACTGCAATGCCCCCGGTCACACCGAGGACAACGCATGGTTTTTTGCTATTACTTGACATCAATTTCCGGAGAACGCTCATAGGTGATGAGCCCGCGATTGACTTCGTCGATCGCGACGGAGAGAGGCATGTTCTCCTTGTCCTTGGCGTCGATGAGCGGCGGAACACCGTCGATCAGCTGGCGGGCACGCTTGCTGGTTTCGACAACGAGCGTATAACGGCAATCAGCCTTTTCAAGAAGCTGCAAAATCGTAGGATCGGTCATGGACATATTGATATTTCCTCCTCTAAATTCATCATCTAAGGGCAAGTTTATAACAAGCTTACTTTGCGTCCGTGCATCCTGTTTCCTTCACGAAAACAGCACGCAGCTGCGCATAAGCAGCATCGATATCGCCGCCATTGACAATCTGATATTTATACTTGGGTGCATACGGAAGCTCGCGCTTTGCGGTTTCAAGGCGCTGGCAGATCTTTTCTTCCGTTTCCGTTCCGCGTCCGCGCAGTCTGCGCTCCAGTTCTTCAAAGCTGGGCGGCAGAATAAAGATGCTGACACATTCAGGCATGCTCTGCATCACCTGAAGCGCACCCTGAACGTCAATTTCCAACACAACGTTCATCCCGCTGTTCAGCAGCTTTTCAACGTATGCACGCGGCGTTCCATAGCAGTTGCCCGCAAACACCGCATGTTCCAGAAATTCATTATTCTGCACGCGGCTTTCAAACTCCTGCCTGGTAATAAAAAAGTAGTCTTTCCCATCAACTTCGCCTTCACGCGGTCCACGCGTGGTTGCCGAAACGGAATAAGCGATTTTCCCAGCAAATTCCTCAAACAGCTTGGCTTTAAGCGTACCCTTTCCCACTCCGGACGGACCGGAAAAGACAAACAGAACGCCTTTCTTCTGCATTACGGTTCTTCCTCCTCGACGATGGTGGTATTATCCTTGATATCAAAACGGTGCGCTATGGTTTCGGGCTGCACGGCGGACAAAATGACATGGTCACTGTCCGAAATAATCACCGCACGCGTCCGTCTTCCGTAAGTCGCGTCAATCAGGCGGCGCTCCTCCCTCGCCTCCTGAATGATCCGCTTGACCGGTGCGGATTCCGGACCGATGATTGCGATGATGCGGCTTGACGAAATGAAATTTCCATAGCCAACGTTAATGAGCTTGATCTCCACGGGTACCTCCGGACTGTTATTCGATATTCTGCACCTGTTCGCGCAGTTTTTCGATTTCTCCCTTTGCCTCAACAACACATTGCGCAATCTGCGCATCCGACGCCTTGGAACCGATGGTGTTGAATTCCCGGTTCAGCTCCTGAACAAGGAAATCCAGCTTTCTGCCAACCGGGTTCTCCATCGCCGTTGCTGCGCGAAGCTGCGCAATATGGCTCGTCAGCCGAACCAGCTCTTCGTCAATGGCTGCCCGGTCGGCAAAAATGGCGACCTCTGTTAAGAAGCGTGCTTCGTCCACATCTCCGCTCAGCAGCGCAGACAATCTCTGGCTCAGCTTTTCCCGATATTCCTCCACCACATGCGGCGCACGCGTCTCGATCTGACCGCGCAGGTGCTCAATCGTATCAAGCTTTCCGAGCATATCGCGTTTCAGGCTCTCGCCCTCACGCATACGCATTGCCGTCAGCTCATCGAGCGCCGCGTTCAGCGCACGCATGAACAGCTCGCGAACCGTGTCCTGATCCTCACTGCATTCTTCAACCGTCAGCACATCGGGCAGACGTGCATATTCTTCCATCGGAAGATCAGCGGAAAGGTTCAGCGCATCGCCAAGCTCCTTCACCGCCTTTTGATAAGCAAGCGCAAGCTGCGTATCCACGCGAATCTGTCGTGCATCAGCGCGATGATTGACATAGTTGACAAATACATCGACATGCCCGCGGGCAAGCCGAGCCGCCACACCGCTGCGAACCGCATCGTCCAGGAAAGCGATGGGTCTTGCCAATCTGAAAGAAACATCCAGAAAACGGTGATTGACGCTCTTGACCTCAACGGTCATCTCCCTGCCGTCTTCGCATATCAAGCCGCGTCCGTAACCGGTCATGCTCTGCATGGGCGCTCACTCCTTTTCCTCACGCAGATTTGTTCTAGATTATACCACAGAGCCGTATAAAAGGAAACCGTCTACTTGAACAGAATTTTACATGACTCCTACGCGTTTTTGTGTTTTACGTCGTCTTTTACCGCGCATCAGGCTTCTTCCGGGCAGATTCCGTCCGCAATCCATTTGAGGAACTGCTCTTCACTGATGATCTTGACGCCCAACTCACGCGCCTTATCCAACTTGCTTCCTGCGCTTTCACCCGCCAGCACGACGCTTGTCTTCTTGGATACGCTTCCCGTTGCCTTGCCGCCATTCTTTCGAATCAGCTCCTGCGCCTGTGCGCGGGAAAGGGTCGGCAGCGTTCCCGTCAAAACGAACGTCAGCCCGTTGAACAACGTACCCGCATCTTCCTGAATGCGCATCTGCGGATGAACGCCCGCCTTAAGCAGGCGATTGACAAACGTACGATTCTGTTCATCGGCAAAAAACTCCGTGATCGAAGCCGCGACAACCTCGCCGACATCCTCGATATCGACAAGCTCCTGCGCCTGCGCATTCATCAACGCCTCCAGCGTGCCAAAGTGCGCCATCAGGTCATACGCCGTCTTCTTTCCGATATTGGGAATGCCGATCGCAAACAGGAAAGCATCCAGCTCGCAGTTTTTGCTCTTTTCCAGTTCGGCAAACAGCTTGTCTGCCTTCTTCTCGCCAAAGCCCTTGAGCGCAATCAGTTTTTCTCGATCGAGGCTGTACAGATCAGCCGCTGAGCGCACACCCAGCTCGTCATAGAAAAGACCCGCCGTGCGCGTGCTGAATGTTTCAATATCCATGCCCTGCCGCGATGCAAAATGAGCCATTCTCGCAATCGCCTGCGGACGGCACCCTGCACGGTTCAGGCAGAAGATGTGTGCGCCAATCTGTGTCAGCGGTCCGCCGCATGCCGGACAAACCGTCGGCAGCTGAATGTCGGTTTCCGGTGCCTCGCCTTCGCCGTCCCAAACGACACCCATGATCTCCGGTATGACATCGTTGGAACGCCGCACCCATACCTCGCTGCCGATCCTTACATGCTTGCGGCAGATATCGCCATAGTTGTTCAGTGTCGCCCGCTTGACCGTTACACCGCAGATATCCACCGGCGACAGATGCGCCAGCGGCGTAAGCTTGCCCGTCCGCCCCAGCTCCCACGTAACCTTGAGCAGCTTTGTCACGGTTTCCTGCGCCGGGAATTTGAAAGCAATCGACCAGCGCGGGAATTTATCCGTCGTACCAAGCACTTCGCGTGTGCGCATATCCGTGATCTTGATCGTCGCGCCGTCAATCAGGTAATCCAGCGTTTCTCGACGCGCTTCCACATCGTGAACCGCTTCCAGCGCTTCCTCGATCGTTTCCGCAGGATGCACATACGGGCTGACATTCAAGCCGTTTTCCCTGAGGAAATCCAGCATGTCATACTGCGTTTCAAAGCTTTTCCCCTCGATATAGCCGACCTGATAAAAGAACGCATCGAGGTGGCGGCTTGCGGTAACCTGAGGATCCAGATTGCGCAGAGCGCCTGCCGCTGCATTTCGCGCATTCTTCAGCGGTTCCGCTGCCGTTTCATTGTATTTTTTCAGCTGGGAAAGGCGCATGATGCCTTCGCCCTGCACCTCCATGCGTCCCTGAAACGGAATGGTCAGCGGTATGGTGCGGATGGTCATCGCCTGCGGAAGAATCGCTTCGCCGACTTCGCCATTGCCGCGTGTCGCCGCCTGAACCAGCTTGCCGCCCTCATATGTCAGATTGACCGTCAATCCATCGAGTTTATATTCCACGCAATAGGTGTTTTTCGGCAATCCGCCGGCTTCGTCGGTCTGCTTTCTGCATCGCTGCGCCCACGCGAGGATTTCCTCTTCACTCTGCGCTTTGTCCATGCTCCACAGTCTGGCAATATGGCGATGCTGCTCAAAGCCTTCCATGACCGTACCGCCCACGCGCCGCGTAGGCGAGTCTTCCAGACGGACGCCTGTTTTTTCTTCCAATGCACGCAGCTCGGCGTACATCGCATCCCATTCGTCATCGGAAATATCGGATTCATTCTGATCGTAGTATCTGCGCGATGCCTCATTCAGCCTGTCAATGAGTTCGCGCATACGCTGCTTATCGTCCATCTCCGTCATTCCTCCAGCCTGATAATCGGCGCAATCGCCAGCGCCAGTTCCTTAATTCCCACGCGGACATCATCAAAGCGAATCATGATACGCGCATCCGATCCGCTTCCGCTCACGCGAATGACCGCGCCCCGCCCGAATTTTTTGTGCATGACATGGTCGCCCGGCGCATAAATCGACGGTTTTTCGATTTCATGTGCCTGCGAAACAACCACATTCTGCCGCGGCTGTGTCTGTCCCATGCCCTGCTGAACACCCTGCACCGTTACGCCGCCAACCGTCGCGCTCTTTGCGCTCCAGCTCGAAAAGCTCTGTGCCTGACCGGACGGTTTAGATGTATTGAAGCTCGTCTTCGGCTTCCACGCGGACGTATAGGCAGACGAATCCGCCTGCTGTCCTCCGAAACCGCTGCTCTTGCTCCATGCAGGCTGACGCCAGCCGCCGCTCTGCCAAGCGCCTCCCGGACGTCTTGCGCCGCCGCCCATTCCGCCGGATACCGACACATCCTCAATCAGGCGTGCCGGAATATCATCAATAAAGCGCGAGCGATCGTTAAACTGAATCTGGTTATAGAGCATACGTCTTGACGCGTGTGACATGAACAGGCGCTCTCTTGCCCGCGTGATGCCGACATAGCAAAGCCTGCGTTCCTCCTCCATGCGGGATTCATCATCGCGGCTTCTCGCCGACGGAAAGAGGTTTTCTTCCATGCCTACCATGAAGACATTCGGGAATTCCAGACCCTTGGCGCTGTGCAGGGTCATCATCGTAACCGCGCCGCCGTCCTCGCCCATCTCATCCAAATCAGAAACCAGCGATACGTTTTCAAGATATTCCGTCAGCGTGGGGTTGTCGGCTTTCTCTTCGAATTCCTTCACCGCGCCGACAAATTCACGGATATTCTCCACGCGGGAACGCGCTTCGTCGCTGTCTTCCTTGGCATATTGGCTCTCAAGTCCTACTGTGTCAATGACATACTGAACCAGATCCGTCAGTTTCATGGTCTCAGCCATCATCGTCAGATTCATCATCAGTTCGCTGAATTTCTCCACGTTCTTGCGGGCGCGGGAACTGATGCTCTCCGGCATATCCATGCACGCCGTCAGCAGCGGCATTTCCTCTTGTGCGGCGTGCTTCGCCAACTCCGCAACCGTCGTATCGCCAATCGCACGCTTAGGCACGTTGATGATGCGCCGCACGGAAATATCATCTGCCGGATTGATCATCACACGCAGATACGCCAGAATGTCCTTGACCTCCTTGCGGTCATAGAACTTGAGTCCGCCGTACATCCGATAGCGAATACCCGCCTGCACAAACGATTCTTCGATGACACGAGACTGCGCATTCGTTCTGTAAAGCACGGCAAACCGGCTTGCGTCCTCGCCCTGCGCCATCAGCTCCCGAATCTGCTGGCAAACCCATGCCGCTTCTTCCCGCTCATCGCCCGCCCGATACAGGCGGATGCGCTCGCCCGGTCCCTGCTGCGTCCAAAGCGCTTTATCCTTTCGGTTTGCGTTGAGCGCAATCACCTGATTGGCGGCATCCAGAATATTCGCGGTCGAACGGTAGTTCTGTTCCAGCTTGATGACCTTCGCATCCGGAAAATCCTTTTCGAAATCGAGAATATTGCGGATATCCGCGCCGCGCCAGCCATAGATGGACTGGTCGTCATCGCCGACCACACAAAGGTTGCGGCTCTGCGCAGCCAGCAGCCTAACAAGCATATACTGCGCATAGTTCGTATCCTGATATTCGTCCACATGAATATAGCGCAACTTGCGCTGATATGCTTCCAGAACCGGCGGATGCTGGGCAAACAGCTCCAGCGTTTTGACAATCAGGTCATCAAAATCCAGTGAATTAGAGCTTTTCAGCTTTTCTTCGTAGGCATTATATACGTCATAAACCATCTGACTGCGATAGTCGCGATCGCTCTGCGCAAACCAATCCTGCGGACCGAGCAATTTGTTCTTTGCATCGGATATCTTGCTCTTAATCTCACGCGGCGGCAGAAATTTGTCATCGATATTGAGCCGCTTCAGAATTTCCTTCAGGGCGCTCATCTGATCGTCGTCATCATAGATGGTAAACGAACGCGTATACCCCAGCTTTTCAATATCACGACGCAGAATTTTCGCGCATCCGGAGTGGAATGTTGAAACCCATACCTCCGCCGCGCCGTCGCCAGCCAGTTTTTCGATTCTCTCGCGCATCTCCTTTGCCGCTTTGTTGGTAAAGGTAATCGCCATGATCGACCACGGCGGAACGCCATGCTCAAGCAGGTTTGCGACGCGATACGTCAGCGCACGCGTTTTTCCGGAACCCGCACCGGCAAGCACTAAAAGCGGCCCCTCAAGCGTTTCCGCCGCGAGCCGCTGTTCTTTGTTCAGATCATTCAGATTCATCGATTTTCCTCACTCGCATCGTCACCGAATTTCGCCTTGCTCAAAATAGACTGGTATCCGCCCGCACCGTAGGTCAGGCTGCGGTTGACGCGGCTGATCGTCGCCGTACTCGCGCCGGTACGCTCAGCAATCTCCTGATAGGTGACCTTTTTCTGCAAAAGACGTGCCACCGCCAGACGCTGGGCAACCGCCTGAAGCTCATGGATGGTAAAAATATCTTCAAAAAAGCGGTAGGCTTCCTCTTCGCTTTCCAGCGCGAGCATTGCCTTCGCCAGATCGGCGACCTGCTTGTTAATCATATTATCCTGCATCGTGCTTCCCTCCAACATGGGTATGACGTTTCCATTCAGTTCATTATAACACAGAACGCACGCAAAAAAAAGCGGCGAAACCCGCTTTCACCGCTTTTCTTCTTTATTTCGCTAAAGCCTGTTTACTGCGGCTGCACCATCTCGGCATGGAAAACATGTGCCGCCTGTGGCTGCGCCAGATCCATGCCATGCACGCCGTCAATCAACTCCAGGTGCCCGACGGAAACCTCATACGCGGTCTTTTCCACAACCGTTCCATCCTGCATCTGCTTTTGATATGCACGAGATTGAAGTCTTCCGGTCAGGGCAATCTTGTCACCGACATTCAGCTTCGCCGCAAAGCGTGCGCTCCTGCCCCATGTGATGCACGGGATATAGTCGCTCTTTCCGTAAGCGCGGTTGACTGCCAGCATCATGTCGGCAATCTCCCTTCCAAACGGCGTCGTGCGGTATGCCGGAGCCTTGCACAGCGTTCCGGTCAGCTGAATCTGATTCGGATTTTCGCGTTCATCCGGCTCGACAATCCGCTGAGCAAACGCCGTAATCAGCAGACGTCCCGCGCCCTCGATGATCTTATTGTACGAACGAACCTGACCGTCGATGGAGAGCGTATCCCCGTCGGCAAGCATCGCGCCATCCAGCAGCCGCTCGGAAAGCGTAACCGGAAGCAGATCCTGCGCACCGGAAAGACGCGGCACGCCGAGCGTCAGATAGTAAAACTTTTCGCCAAACGCTTCGTGCCCCACAACCGGGGTGCCTACGACCTTACCGCTCAGATGCAGTGTGTTAATGACGTTTTCCATTGTACGTCCTCCTTATTCATCAATCTCATATTCTTGCTTCTTTCATTGTGCAGGCGTCGCCGATGCGGCAGCCCGCGGAGCCGATGTTGCCAGATGCTGCGTTCCTGCGTGATCGATCCATGTATTGCCTTTCAGCAGCAATTCGGAAATCGGAATCACCTTGTAGCCCTGCTGCTTATAGTATTCAAGCACGCGGGGCAAAGCTTGCAGGATATATTTGGAATCGTTATGGAAAAGTACGATGTCTCCCGGATGAACGGACTGGGTGCATCGCCTGACGATATCATCCGCGCCGAGATTCTTCCAGTCAATGGAATCCACGTTCCATTGGATGCACTCGTATCCCTCTTCGCGACTGATCCTCACGACATCGTTGTTGTATTCGCCGTAAGGCGGTCTGAACAGCGTCGTCGGTTTGCCCGTGATGGACTCGATCAAATCGCTGCAACGCCGCAGTTCCTCGCGAATCTGCGGTGCGGACAGCTGCGACATATGCGGATGCGTCGCTGAGTGGTTGCCCACTTCATGCCCCCGTGCGACCAGTTCCGCAACCAACTCCGGATATTTTTCCGCCCAGAAGCCCACCAGAAAGAAATTGGTCTTGATATCATACTCATCCAGTATATCCAGAATTCCTTCCGTATTTGCGCTTCCCCATGCAGCATCAAAGCTGATGGCAAGCACTTTATCCTGTGTATCGACGTTATACACCGGCAGCTCGCGCGTCGTCACCGCCGCCATGATCGTGGGCGCCTCAGTCAGGGTTGTATAAGCCGCCGTAACGACCAGCAGCCCTAAAACCATCGCCCAGCATTTCATGGGAAGCGAACCGAAGCGCTTTTTGTTCATCCGCATCGCCTCCACTTTTGACCTCGCAAATTGTATATGTGGTCGGCGCTGCATTTAGAACTTCACTCATTAGACGTTGAAAACGGGGAAAATCTTCCCCTCTAATCAAGATTTCACAATTTTGCCTTATTTATGCAGGTCAATCGGCTGTTTCTCGTATCGCTGACGACGATCTCTCTCCCATTCACCCGGACCGCCGCATACAACAAAAGCACCTGCGCATATCACTGCACAGATGCTTTTTGCTTATTTTTCCTGCATATCTCCGGCGAGCGCAGCGTATTCCACCACATCGTCAAGCAATACATTGACAAGCAGCTCACCCTTAGAGGTGCGGCGCTGTACGGAAATCTCGCCCACATCGAGCGTCGTCACATGTCCATGTTTCTGCTCAACGCGTACAGCCTTCGCTTCCGTTACATTCAGGCAGGCGGCAAGTACCTGCCCGGTTTCCCCACTCTTGTTCATCGGCAGGAGTTTTTGACCCTTGCCTGCCCGTCCCTGCCGTTCGACATCGTCACAGAGCATGCGCTTTCCGAATCCGCGGTCGCTGATGACAAACAGCATCGCGCCCGGTTTGGGAATTTCAAACCAGCGCACCGCGTCATTCTTGGCGACATCAATTCCGCGGACACCCGCTGTCGCCCTGCCCATACAGGAAACCGTATCGAGCTTGAACCGCAGCGCCATGCCGGTCTGCGTAATCAGCACGATATCATCCTTGTCATCGGGATCGACCTGCACCATGCCGACCAGCTCATCCTCGCCCTTGAGGTTAATCGCCGAGAATTTAGCGCGGCGTATGCCATATTCCGCTGCGGCCGTGCGTTTAACCTGACCATTTTTCGTGATAAAGAGGAAATCGCCCTTTTTCGCCATTTCATCCGTCTTGACGCAAATCATGGCGACGGCATGCTCTCCATCTGTCAAACCGGCAATCAATCCTGTGAGCAGGCTGCCGCGTTCCTTCAGGCGCATCGTTTCCGGTATTTTCGCCACGTCAAGCATAAAGCAGCTGCCCTTGTTGGTGAAGAAATACAGCGTTTCATCGGTCGCCGTTTGGATGATTTCAACGACTTCGTCCTTTGCGCCCGGCTGAGCGAGATACTTATCCACCATACGCGGGCTCATGCGGCGGAGCTGACCGTCACGCAGACGCAGAATCGCCGTATCCTCCGCAATGGGCTTATTCTCCACAACCGGCATGGTTGCGCGGTCATCTTCAATCAGCTCGGTTCGACGGTCATCGCCATACCGATCGCGAATCTCCGTCATTTCCTGACGAATGACGTCATCGAGCTTCTTTTCGTTCTTGAGAATGCCTTCAAGCCGGGCAATCGTCTTGAGAATTGCGGCGTATTCCTTTCGGAGCGCGTCAATCTCCAGACCGGTCAGGCGCTGGAGGCGCATATCCAGAATCGCCTGCGCCTGAATATCCGTCAAGGAGAACCGCGCAATGAGCTGTTCCTTGGCTTCCTTGGGGCTTTTGCTCTTGCGGATGAGCGCAATCACTTCGTCGAGGTGGTTGACCGCGACCATCAAGCCCGCGAGGATATGTTCCCTTGCGCGTGCCTGTTCCAGTTCATACTTCGTTCTGCGGGTCACAACGCGCTTCTGATGCTCAATATAATAGGTAAGCATCGCCTTGACGCCCATCTGCATGGGGCGTCCGTCCGCAATCGCAACCACATTGACGCCAAACGTCACCTGCAAGTCAGAGTACTTATAAAGCACCGCGAGAATCGCCATCGGATCGACATCGCGCTTGATTTCAATCACCGCACGCAGACCCATTCGGTCGGACTCATCGCGGATATCATAAATTCCGCTGAGCTGCGTTTTGCGTTCCTCGCTGAGCTTGAGAATCTTTTCAAGCATCGCCGCCTTCGGCACCTGATACGGCACTTCCGTGATGACGATGAGCTTGCGCCCTGCCGAGCCATCCTCAATATGCACCTTCGCACGCAGGGTCAGCTTGCCGCGTCCGGTTTCGTAGGCGTTGCGAATTTCGTCGTTGCGGATCAGCCGTCCGCCCGTCGGGAAATCCGGTGCGGGCAAAACCTGCATGATTTCATCGAGCGTCGCCTCCGGCTTGTCCATCACCAGAATCGCCGCATCAATCGCTTCTTTCAGATTATGCGGTGGAATATTCGTCGCCAGACCGACCGCAATACCGGATGCGCCGTTGACCAGCAGATTCGGATAGCGCGAAGGCAGCATATCCGGCTCTTTCAGCGTATCATCGAAGTTAAAGCTGAACGGAACGGTATCTTTGTCGATATCCCGAAGCATTTCCAGCGCAAGCGGCGCCATTCTCGCTTCCGTATAACGCATTGCTGCCGCGCTGTCTCCGTCAATCGAGCCAAAGTTGCCATGGCCATCGACCAGCAGCGCACGCATGCTGTACGGCTGTGCCATACGAACCATGGCGTCGTAGACCGAACTGTCGCCATGCGGATGATATTTACCCAGACAATCGCCGACGATACGCGCACACTTTTTGTGCGGCTTATCGGGCGTCACGCCTAGCTCGCTGAGCGTAAACAGAATCCTGCGCTGAACGGGCTTGAGTCCATCTTCCACACGCGGGAGCGCACGTTCCAGAATGACATGCTCCGCATAGGGAATCATGGAAATGTGCATAACCTCGTCCATAGGCTTCTGGATAATCTCATGACGCGGTGCTGTTTCCTTGGGCGGCTGTCCGCCGTCTTTCCTGCGTGCCATTACTTTGCCTTCCCTTCTCGTGCGAGGAACGTATCCACCTTATTGAAATCCGCATATGTCGTGATATAATCGCGGCGCGGTTCGACCTTGTCGCCCATGAGCAGCGTAACCAGCCGTTCCGCTTCGGCGACATCCTCCAGCGTGACCTGCATCAGCTGGCGGTTCTCCGGATTCATCGTCGTTTCCCAAAGCTGGGATGGATCCATCTCGCCCAGACCTTTATAGCGCTGGATGGTGTATCCCTTGCCGAACTTCGCCGTAACGGTCGCCAGCTCCTTATCGTCGTAGGCGTAGACGATCTGGTCGCCCTTTGCCACGCGATAGAGCGGCGGCATGCCGATATAGACGTGTCCGTCCGTAATCAGTTCCCTCATATAGCGATAGAAGAACGTTAGCAGGATCGCACGGATATGTGCGCCGTCCTGATCGGCATCCGACAGAATGATGACCTTGTAATACTTTAAGCTCTTGATGTCGAAATCTTCGCCGATGCCTGTGCCGAGCGCCGTGATGATGGAACGGAATTCTTCGTTCGCCAACACCTGATCGATGCGCTTTTTCTCCACATTCAGCGGCTTTCCGCGAATAGGCAGAATCGCCTGAAAGCGTCTGTCGCGTCCCTGCTTGGCTGAGCCGCCTGCGGAATCGCCCTCAACGATGAACATTTCGTTTTCTTCCGCTTTTCTGCCGGTGCAGCTCGACAGCTTTCCGACCAGCGGCGCGGCATCGAGCTGGTTTTTGGCTCGCGCCACTTCCTTCGCCTTACGCGCCGCTTCGCGCACCTTGCAGGCACGCATCGCCTTCTCGACAATCGACTGCGCCACATCCTGATTCTTGAGGTTTTCAAGGTATTCCGTCATGCGGGCATAGACAAACGCTTCCACCGCCGGACGCACTTCCGTGTTGCCCAGCTTGCCCTTCGTCTGACCCTCAAACTGCGGATTGCGGACAAACGTCGCCAGCACAGCCGTAATGCCCTCGCGGAAATCCTCACCCATCAGGTTGTTGTCCTTTTCCTTGAGTGCACCAACCTTGCGGGCATAGTCGTTGAGCGCACGGGTGAAGCCCGCCTTAAAGCCCATCTCATGCGTGCCGCCCTCGGCAGTCGGGATGTTATTGACATAGGAAAAAATGTTCTCCGCGTAATCATCCGTATGCTGAATGGCAAGGCAGATGCGCACATCGTCCTGAATGCCCTCCAGCATCAGCACATTTTCATACAGCGGCGTCTTATCGCGGTTGATATAGCGCACATAATCCGCCAGACCGCCTTCGTACGCGAAAACGGTCTTCTGCTTTTCCGGATCCTTTTCGCGCTCATCGATGAACGTGATGGAAAGTCCTTTATTCAGATACGCAAGCTCACGCAGGTGCCTGCGCACCGTCTCCGCGTTAAATTTCGTTTCTTCAAAAACCGTATCATCCGGCAAAAAAGTCACCCGCGTGCCATGCTTGCGCGTCGCGCTGATGCGTTCAAGCGGCGTAACCGGGCGTCCGGATGTGACTTTTCTTTCTTCCTCGTCGTAGTTGCTCTCAAAGCGCATGCGGTAATGTCCGCCGCCTGTGCAGCTGTCTACGACCATCCACTTGCTCAGCGCATTGACGACCGACGCGCCAACGCCATGCAGACCGCCGGAATACGCATAATTCTGATGATCGAACTTACCGCCGGCGTGCAGCTTGGTATAGATGACCTCCACACCGGTGATGCCCAATTCCGGGTGAATATCCACCGGAACACCGCGTCCGTCATCCTCGACAGACGCGCTGCCGTCCTTATGCAGCTCTACGGAGATGCTTCTGGCGTAGCCGTTGGCGACCTCGTCGATCGCGTTATCCACGATCTCCCAAAGCAGATGATGCAAACCGCGGGAGCCGGTCGAACCGATGTACATGCCCGGACGCATCCGAACCGCATCCAGCCCTTCAAGCACCTTGAGCATGCTGGCAGAGTAGGTTTTCGCCATGAATAA
>CAKUCW010000008.1 GCA_934643825.1 uncultured Clostridia bacterium
CGAGAGTGGAATACTCGCTGACCGAACTTGGCAAGAGCCTGAAGCCCATTCTGGATTCCCTGTGGGCGTGGGGCGAGACGTATAAGTCCAAACAGTAAAAATAAAGCATACCTGTTTTTGACGATCAGTAGGTGAAGCAAATGAAAGCCGTTGCTGAACGAAATACTTCGTATGGCACACGGGTCATTGATGGAGATTACAGCAGAACGGCAGAACGTATGAAGTGCAATTTAAGTCATGCGATACGATAATCTTTCTTGATTATAGCTTTGACGATTGTATGAACGGAATCAAAGAACGTATTGGAAAAACCAGAACGGATCTGCCGTGGACAGAACAGAAACTTGATCCCGAATTGGTGAAGCTGGTTGAGGATTATGCGAAAGACAATCATCCGGTTATTTTGTCCCTCGCTGAAAAGTATTCTAATGTAAACAAGTTTGTTTTCAAATCACAACTTGAAGCATCCGAACGGATGGGTGGGATTGTTTAAATGCCAGTTTGTTGTACTTGTCCATAACATGGGATGGCAGGTTTGCCCTAACAATTAAGAAGCAATCCTTAGATGCTGAGGATTTTTAAGAATACTTCATGAATATGAATCGCTTGTCGTCTACGCTCTGCTATTTTTTCCGACAAATCAGCATGATGAAAGCCATTGAAGGACAAGTTACGGTGTAGGCACCTTGGATTCAGATTTATTGTAAACCAGAGTTTTTGACCATTATCTTCCGTTCCGATTCCACAAAAGAAAGCAGGCAATATCAATGAAAAAGAGTCCCGGCTTTGCGCCCGTGATGCTGTTTCCTGTTAGACGCAGACTGATGGGCTGGACGATTGCCTATCTGAGTGGAATATTTGCAGCAAGTATTGCCGGATATTCTGTAATACTGTCTCTATTTGTATGCGCTCTTTCGATTATGCTGGGGATTATGCGTGCCCGTCATCGAAAGAGCGCATTTTTGTTGGTCTGCATCGTGATGTTCTTGGCCGGCAACAGTTTGGCTGGAATTCGCCTTTCAGAGCACGATTTGGGAACTTTGCCGAAAACTGTCATAACAGGAGAAGTAGATGAGATCAAATACGGTAATCGTGTTTGGCTGAAAAATGTCGTGTGCGGTGAACATGATGTGAAGACGCATCGTGTACTGGTGACATTGATGAACGGCGAAAACGATCAAATGGTTTGTGTAGGTCAACGCGTGAGTGGCGTTGGAAGACTGTTTGAACCGGAAACTGTGCGTAATCCCGGCGGCACAGATAAACGCATTTATGCGCTTGCACGGAATTATGAATTGTCAGGCTATCTCCAACCGGGATGGATTGCTGACAGAAGTGAAGCTTTTTCAATACGGGAAGTATTACGTAAATTGCGCGAAAAGCTGCTGGAACATTTGAGAAGTACATTTGGTCAAAGCTCACCTCTCTTTGAAGCAATCCTTTTGGGTGAGAGAAGCGGCATGGATGATGAAATCGTAAATGCCATGCGTTTGACAGGTACCATTCATCTATTGACGGTATCAGGGTTGCATGTAACGCTGCTCGCCGGTTCGATTGAAGCGCTGCTTAAAAAACTGTCACTCAGAAAGAAAAGCAGGTTCGTGTTGGAAACAGTGTTGCTTTGCTTATTTGCCGGACTGACCGGCGCTGCGGCAGGAACGGTTCGCGCAGTGATCATGGCAACACTGTGTATGTGGGCAAAGTGCCGAGGAAGAAGATATGAACCGCTGACTGCGCTTTCGGCAGCAGCACTATTTATGACGATTTATAATCCGATCTGGGTATTGGATACATCATTTCAGTTTTCGTTTTCGGTTGTGCTGGGCATATTGCTTCTGAGAAAAAAGATTGATGCCATTTTGACCAGGTGCCCGGCTACTCGAAAACATCCGTATTTGCAAGATTTGTTGTGTGTCAGTTTTTGTGCACAGATTGCCGCTATTCCCATGCAGCTGATGTGCTACGGTTATGTTTCTCTTGTTTCGCTGCCGATGAACCTTATTTCAGGCATCATGATGCCGTTTTTGATGAACGGCGGTTTGGTTTGTCTATGTTTTTCCGCGCTTTTTTCGAAAGCAAAGGGACTGATTGCCCTTTGTGCATCTGCGCCAATTGCTGTTTTTGAGAGGATTAGTTTGCGTTTTGCCGAAATGGGCGTTCTGCGCTTGCCTGCGCCTTATCCGTGGATGGTACCAGTTGCATTTTTTGTGATGGCATTGTCGGGCAATGCTATTCGATTTGGAAAAGGGAAGAAACGAGCGCTTATTTCATCTGTTCTTCTGTTGACGGCAGGTTATATCTGCCGGTTTTGTCCGGCGTGGCGCTATGTTCAACTGGATGTGGGGCAAGGCGATTCGGCTGTCCTTTGCCATGGCAGGCAGGCGGTGCTGGTTGATGTTGGAAAAGCGAACGGCACAGAAGCCATACGATATCTGCGGCATGAAGGACTGTTTGTTGACACTGTGATTCTCTCACATTTGGATGAAGACCATGCGGGCGCACTGAAAGAACTGGTGGATTCGGAAATACAAATTCAGAGGGTAATCCTTCCGGCTGGATTGGATGAAAGTGAAGCTTGTGACACGGTTCGCGCCGGACTTCATGCAGCACGAGAAGCTCAGATAGATATCGTTACGACAGGCGCGGGCGAGCGGGTGAGCGTACTTGGAACACAATTGGATGTTTTAGCACCGGGTGAATGGAAGAAAAAAGAAGAAAATGATTATTCACTTGTGCTGTGCGCTGAAATAGAAGGTGCAACGTTTTTGCTGACAGGTGATTCGCCAACTTCTTCGGAAAAATATGATATACCGGTATGCGATGTATTGAAAGTTTCTCATCACGGCAGTCGGTATGCGACGAGCGACGCGTTTATTCAACAGGCTAAGCCAAGGGTTGCGTTAATCAGCGTCGGGCTCAATAGCTATAACCATCCTGCACAACGAGTTGTCGATACACTCGAGGAAAACGGAGCGTATGTGATGCGGACAGATGAATGCGGATGCATCACACTCTGGCTGGGTAAGCAAAATATGATCATCCAGACTCCCTGCAAACCATCTCTAAAACCTTTTGCTCTGGCATATACTCGTTGACAGAAGGTTGGCGCAAGGGGGGATCGCGGTGAAAAGAAGGCAAGCCGCAAATAAAGAAAACAACGAAATGCTGGCTCTGCGCCTGAATATAGACGACATATACGGAGGAATGATACCCGAGCGTGTAAAGGAGGATGTGTCGTTGCCTCTGCTGGCTGCATCCATCGCGAAGCATGGACTGTTGCAGCCAGTTGTTGTACAGAAAAATGAGGATGTGGAACGCTACAAGCTGGTTTGCGGAGCGCGACGACTGGCGGCTTGCCGTATGCTGGGGAGAACAACCATAGACGCAATTCTCTTGACAGGGGACAAGTTAGAGGCGATGGCGTGTTTTATGGAAGAACATATGACACGCAAACCGGTTTCTTTGATGGAAAATGCCGCCTTATTTGCTCAAACGGGTATGATGTCGCGCTGTGTGCTGCCGCAGCATGTTGCGAAGCGATATGTACGTTTGTTTGCGCTGAATGAACAGACCAAATCAGAAATCATTTCGCTTTCGCTGGAACAGGCAGAGCCATTGCTTTTGATTACCCAAGCGGAGCGGCAGGTGGAAGCGGCGCGGACAATTGTTCAGCGGAATCTTACTCCCGTGCAAGCACGTCGTATGGCGTTGCAGGCTGCTGTCGTGCAGGAAAAACCGACAGGAAAACGACGGGCTGTTCGCAGTGTTATGGAGAGCTTACAACGGATATGTGAGGAGTTGAAGACACAGGGGATTTCGGCATCGATCGGCATTCATGCACAGAATCAAGGGATTTGTATGCAGATTTTTATAAAAAATGGGTAGTCACTTTCCAAAAGCAGGAAATCGGAGTGGGAATGAGGAATATACTTATAATACCTATCTGCATGTGTAGCAGGGAAAGGAATAATCATGTATACAATTTTAACGGATTCCTGTTCCGATTTGAACCAGCAAATCGCTTCTCAATTTGACCATCTTGAGGTACTCCCTCTTTTTTATACCCTTTCCGGCGTGACTTGCTGTGAACCGTTTGACAGTGAGGAAAAAGGGACGGCATTCTATGATCGTCTGCGTGCAGGCGAAACTTGCACGACGTCGCAGATTCCGCCTGCGGAGTTTTTTGAGGCGTTTAAAAAGCACGTTCAAAATGGTGAAGCAGTTCTGGGACTGATTTTTTCGTCTGCACTGTCCGGAACCTATGCGTCTGCATGCATAGCACGCGACATGGTACTTGAAGAAATTCCGGATGCACGCATTGAAATCGTCGATACGCTGGCAGCCAGCGCAGGTGAAGGATTGATTGTTTATGACGCGCTTCTCAATCGCGAAGCGGGTATGAGCCTTGAAGACAATGCGGCTTGGATTCGCAAACGTTTGCAGAGCTATGCGCATTGGTTTACGGTAGATGATCTGCATTTCCTCAAGCGTGGCGGTCGTTGTACCCCGTCTGCAGCGTTCTTTGGAACGATGCTTAAAATCAAGCCTGTCTTGCATGTGGATAGCGAGGGAAGATTGATTGCCCGCAGCAAGGTTCGCGGGCGCATGCAGGCACTCCGTGCTATTGCGATGAAGTTTGGAGAACTGGGCGCTGACAAGAATCAGATGATTTTTATCAGCCATGGCGATTGCAAAAAAGATGCACTGTACGTCAAGGAAACGCTCGTCAAGGAATTCGGCTGTGATCCGGAGAAAATTGTCCTCAGTTTGGTTGGACCGGTCATTGGCAGCCATTCCGGTCCCGGTACGGTCGCGCTCTTCTTCCGCGGCAGGGATCGCGGCTGATGCGCGAACAGATGATGAGGTTAGCTCTCGAGTTGGCGAAAGAAGCGCAGCTCGCAGGGGAAGTCCCGGTAGGCGCAGTTATTGCATGCGGAGATACGGTGATTTCACAGGCACGCAATGAACGTGAGGAAATGTGTGATCCGACAGCTCATGCAGAGGTGCTCGCGATTCGCCGTGCTGCACAGGCACTGGGGCGCAGACGTCTTGATGGATGCGTATTATATGTGACACTGGAACCCTGTCCCATGTGCGCTGGAACAGCAATCATGGCAGGCGTGGACGAGATTATATATGGTGTGGATGATCCTCGGTGCGGATGTGCAGGAAGTGTATACGCGCTTCCCGAGGACAGTGCCTTCGGCAGGGGGATTCTCTGTGTGGGTGGCGTCTTAAAAGAAGAATGTCGTGCAGCGCTGGATGCATTCTTTCTTTCAAAGCGGAAATAAGGAATGCGGAGCATTTCGCTGGGAATTCTTCTTTTGCAGTATGCTAAGGAATGTGCTGAACGGCATGTTCCTTTTTTAACGTATAGGAAAGTAAGACTTTGATGCATGGCGGACTTCGGTGGAGGTGAAGGCGGGCTCAGCCCGCAATGCTTATATCATCTGCTAATAATAAACGCGCTTCGAACCCAAATATAAGGGGGTTCAAGAACAGAATCCCTTATACTGAATTTAAGTTTTCGGATTGTTTCGGATATACAGGTATGCTTGACTTGATTTTTACATTTTGACGGCATATAAACTGCCGTTTTTCGCAAGAATTATCCTTGACATGGGCATTAAAAGCATGTATATTGTTACTACATTGCATTTTGCATTTTGACATGCAAAGAAAAGAGGACAATATGAGCAGCAAAAAGCCGTTTTTGACGCTTGAGCAGGCAAAGAGAATTGCAGCTCAATATCCAACGCCTTTCCATATTTATAACGAAGCGGGTATCCGCCGTACAGCGCGTGCGCTGAAAAACGCATTTTCTTGGAATCCGAATTTCAAGGAATACTTTGCGGTTAAAGCAACGCCGAACCCGTTCATTCTCAAGATTTTGAAGGAAGAAGGCTGCGGAGTAGATTGCTCTTCGGAAACGGAGCTGATGCTCAGCAAGGCGTCCGGTTTTTCGAACCACGAAATTATGTTTTCCTCTAATGAAACTCAGGGGCGTGAGTTTGCCCGCGCTAATAGTCAGGGCGCAATCATCAATCTGGATGACTTTACGCTGATCGATACACTGGAATCTGCCTGCGGGATCCCTGAAACGATCTGCTGCCGTTATAATCCCGGTGGAGAGTTTTCGATCGGCAATCATATTATGGATCAGCCGAAAGAGTCCAAGTACGGCATGACTCGCGCACAACTGACGCAGGCATATCGCGTTTTAATGCAGAAGGGTGCGAAGCGCTTTGGTTTGCACGCGTTTCTCGCGTCCAATACCCTTACGAATGCATATTATCCGACGTTGGCACGGATCCTCTTTACAACTGCGGTTGAGCTTCAGCGAGAAACCGGAGCAAAGATTGCGTTTATCAATCTTTCCGGCGGCGTAGGTATTCCGTATCGTCCGGAAGAACCTGAAAATGATATTGATGAAATCGGCGAAGGTGTACGCAAGGCATACGAAGAAGTGCTTGTTCCTGCGGGGATGGGTGATGTTGCCATCTTTACGGAGTTGGGGCGGTTTATGCTGGGACCCAATGGTGCATTGGTCACTACCGCATGCCATGAGAAGCACACCTATAAGGAGTATATCGGTGTAGACGCCTGCGCATGCAATTTGATGCGTCCTGCCATGTATGGTGCATACCATCATATCACGGTACTGGGCAAAGAGGATGCACCTTGCGACCATGTGTACGATGTCGTAGGAAGCCTGTGTGAGAATAACGATAAGTTTGCAATTGATCGTCATCTTCCTGCAATCAATCGCGGAGATTTGCTTTTCATTCATGATACAGGCGCACATGGCTTTTCGATGGGCTATAACTACAATGGAAAGCTTCGCAGCGCCGAGTTGCTGATGCGTGAGGATGGCAGCGTACAGATGATTCGCCGTGCCGAAACGCCGGCAGACTATTTTGCAACATTTGATTTTACCGGTCTTCACTTTGAATGAAGGAATCCGGGTACGATTGCGAATATACAATGAAAGCTGTTTTCTCAAGGTTATCGAGAAAACAGCTTTTATCATGTGTGGAGAATTCGTTGCGTGAATGATCGTTTGGTTTCTTGCTGCATGAGGCAGAGGGACAGATAGACTCAGCTCGATTTTTATATCAGCGCAGCCATTTTAACGAACGCATGCGTGCTTCGATGGGAGCGTGGAGCATTTCGTCTTTAAAATAGACATACTTTGCGGAGGATGGAACAAGTCGTCCATCTGTCCAGTGGACAACGCCTACGCCGCGTTGATTCAATCCCAGTTCCTCCAGCGTATGTTCATCGGTTGGGATAATGTGTGATACACGTCCATGACATCGATTTCCCAGAAAAAGAACAAATCGGTTCAAATCGGGATCGATTGAAAGGTGGTTTCCTGTAAATCCGCTTAATCCGATGGAACGATCGCCCATCCAGTGCGGGACTTCGCTGAGATGCTGAAACGGATGTTTGGAAAAGCAGAGATAACCGAGATATTGCCGATAGGTTCCGTCGCCATGCGGGAAGCCGGTACGATTTACACCGATGGAACAGAGTGATTCGCGTGAAATCAGTTCGCCGGTAAGAAGCGCTTGCGCAAACCGAACCATATCTTTTCTGGTAGAAAACAACCCCGCGTGTCCACATAAGTCGCGCCCACCCAGACTGAGAAGAAGCGATTTGGGATCGTGCGGTGTTCCGCAGGGTGTATTCGTGCGCAGGATATACTGACCGTTTTCGATGCGATGTTCATAATTATAACACATACAACGCGAACGCAGTTCATCGGGAATGACAGAATAGGTTTCAGTCATTCCGGCAGGGGCGAGTATGCTCTCTTGGATGATGTCAAAAAAAGGTTTCCCGGTCTTGGATTCAATTACATACTTTATGACCATCGCGTTCATATCGGAGTATACACGAATGTCTGGCGTTGGACAAAGCTGGACATTAAACAGGCGCTGAAGACCTTCCTCACGCGTTGATGCATGATCAATACGTCCGGGAGTTTGCAAGCTGACACGAAAAGAGAGAACATCCCCGACCGTTGTATCGCGGAGAAAAACAAACCGAGGGTCAATTTCTCCAATGTATTCATCCAAAGAAAGCAATCCGCTTTCCACTAATGAAAGCGTGGCGACTGTCGTAAAGAGTTTGGTCAAGGAAGCTAAATCGAAGATTGTATCTGCACCGAGTGGACGCTCGCATCGAGTAAAGCCGTCTTGAGTCAGTTCGATTTCTTGGGCTCGCCCGTATTGCGCCCATTCGCTTTGCTTTTCGCTTCCGTAAGCGACAGTAATGCCTGTCAGCATGCGCGACTCGTCACAAAGAAAACGCATAGAGTCAAGCAATTGTTCATCCATGATCATGACCTCCGAATATAAAAGAGATGTCGGGTGGCAGGAAAAACATTCGACTCTGTCCAAATTAACCTAAAAGAGTTTTGATACAGGAAAGGGGAAGCAATATGCTGAAAGCATGTCTATTGACGCCTGAATTAAGTCATGAAATTGAATCAGCGCATAAAGAAACGATTGAACTTTTAAAAGAGCTTTGCGCAATCCCTGCGCCAAGTCATCACGAGGAACGCCGTGCGGAATTTGTGCGGAATTGGTTTGAATCACACGGGCTCTCTGCCGAAATCGATGATGCAAAAAACGTGCGGTGCGGTTTTGCGCTCGATGAATATCAGGACATCGTCGTTATTATGGCGCATATGGATACCGTTTTTCCGGATATGGCGCCCATGACCATACAGGAGAAAGACAACAGGCTTTACTGCCCGGGGGTTGGCGATGATACGGCAAATCTTGCGGGAATGATGATTCTTGTGGATAGGCTGCATCGAATGGGCTATAAACCAACCTGTGGTGTGCTTTTTGTCGGAAATAGCTGCGAGGAAGGGCTGGGTAACCTCAAAGGATGTAAGGCTATTATGCGCGATTTTTCCTCACGAGTCAAGGCGTTTATTTCGCTGGACGGAAACACGGAGGAAGTTTGCACGCAAGCAGTTGGTTCAACACGCTATCGGATAACGGCAAAAACGCGAGGAGGTCATAGCTTTGCTGATTTTGGTGCACGAAACGCCATTGAGGTACTGAGCCGCTTGACTTGCGCTTTGTATCGCCAAAGTGTTCCTCGTGTGGGAAGAAGCGTGACAACATATAACGTGGGCGTGATCTCTGGCGGAACATCCATCAACACGATCGCACAGCATGCGGAAATGCTGTATGAATACCGATCCGACAATCCGCAGTGCATGGCAGTGATGAAGGATAAACTGGATGTTATTTTGCGAGAAAATACGCTCCCGGATGCTAAAATCAACGTTGAGATACTGGGGGAACGTCCCTGCGGTGCTGCGGCTGATCAGCGTGCACAACGCGAGCTTGAAGATGCCGCTCTGCAGGCACTTGCAAAGTATGCAGGATCTAAGCCGAATCCAACAGCCGGTTCTACCGATTGCAATATTCCGCTTTCGCTGGGAATACCGTCAGTTTGCTTTGGCATGTATCGAGGCGAAGGAGCGCATACACGCGAAGAGTGGATCGAACCAGAATCTATGCGTCAGGGAATGAAAGCGGTTACAGCTTTGCTGCTTAACTGGTTTGAAGAGCCGTAATTGAATGGAGCAATAAACAGCGCTGTTGCAGAAAAATCGCAACAGCGCTGTTTCAGTTATTCTGATGGAAATCAGTCAACCAGATAAGTATAACGCACGGTCAAACGCGGCATGGTGTCGTACAAACCATAAGCTTCGCCGTAGATTCGGTATTTTGTGCCGACTGTCCACGTTGTCTTGGAGCTGTTTTCAAGCATGACCAGCTTTTCGAAATTGTCTGTGCCGATATTCATAATCGCCATTTGCGGAGTTGTGCTGACGATTCGGGTGATCGTGCCAATGCCCATATAAATTGTGCCTTTTCGCATGGTGATATAATTGATCAAATCGGTATACTGGCTGTCCAAATCCCATGCACGGCGGGTGTAAATGTCGGCGTTTGGCATGTAGTAAACGGTGTGGGTAATGACAGAGTCCTTGCGCCCTTCGTAGGAGGCGCGAATTACGACGTCGTTGTTACCCAACGAGGAGAAGAGAGGAATGAAACTGAAACGTCCCGTGTCGGGATCGACCTCCAGATTGCGATGCGGAAAATCAACGGTGATCGTCGCGCCTGGGAGTGTCGTGCCGTAAATATAAGGGATTTGCATCTTGGCACGCTCTTCCGCAGTTGCTGCGGCATATTTTTCGGCGGAAATCGGTTCGTAGTTCCATTCAACCAATACGGTAGCATCCAATTCGAGCGGAATCTCTTGCTCGGCGCGGTAAAGCGTTACTTCCATTTTGTTTTCACGGCAGTATTTGCTCTTGACAGAAATGGAAATGGTATTATCGCCGACAGGCAAAACCTGAACGTTTTTAGAAACGTTTCCTGTTTCGCGAATGAGCGTTGATACATTGGTGCCGTCAATGATAACGGTTGAGCCACGCTCGACGTTAATCTGAACCTCATAGATCGACACGCCGACTTCGGCGCGGACGGTCGTGGGTTTGACCAAACGAATGGGAGAAAGAGGAACGTCGACTGTGTACTCAATGGGATCAAGCTGATACTGATCGCCTTCCTGAGAATAACGGATATAAGGCGTAATGGTTACATCCATGGTGTCCGTTTCTACTTCTGTTGCATAGGTCGAAGATTCCGTGTCATACCACATGTAATCCGGAACGGTGACGGATACCTTGCCGTCTGCAATGACATAAGAAGTCTGCATCTCTTTTAAATAAACGGTGGCATTTTCACGACCGTAAATGGTAATGGTATGCGCGGGATGATCGTCTACGGTAGATGCGGTCAGTTCGACGCGTGTTTCGTTGTCGTTTCGTACCTGTATGCCTTGAGAAAGCACGAAATGCCGCGCAATCAAAACGCCACCGACTCCCATTGCGGCGCAGGCGAGAAGCAGAAGCAAAATGCCTGTGATAATGCGTAATGCGCCCTTTTTGCGCTTGGCGGGACCGTGAGAAGGGCTGTATTCCTGACGAGAGGCATGCGTCTGTACGCGGCGGGGCATATATTCGTCGTCGGTCAATGCAGCCTGGTCGCCGGATTCCGGCGTATAGCCATCATAATAGATTGGCGCATGAGGATCGTCATCATCATAAGTCAACGGACGCTCGTGCGAGGGATTGCCGAAATAGCCATAATCATCCTGCGGCGGCTCAGTATCATGTTCGTTTGATTCGGTGTATGACGCCTGTTTTTGCTGCTGGCGATGGCGGATTGCAGCTCGATCTCCGGCATATTGAGCAGACATTTCATCGGATTCGGGAATGGGACGGACGATTTGTGCTTCTTGTATAGAGCGACGGACATGATCCGCCTGCTGCTTCATTTGGCGAATTCGCTTTTTACCTTCTTCGCGGCGCTTTTTAAGCTGCTCGAGTTCATCGGTCAGTTCGGCGCGATCGAGATTGTCTGGATCAAAAGCATTTGAATCTTTATTTGATGAGGGAAGCTGCTCAGAAACTGAAAATTCATCGTTTTCATCGAACTGTGTCACTTGAAGAAACGGTTTTTTCTTATGCATCGATTCTTCCCATGCAGCGGGACGATCCGTGTGTTGGGGAAGTACCGCACCGCATTTGGCGCACTTGGGCAGATAAGATGCGTTCCATGTGCCGCACTGGGGACATTTCATAGAATTGAAAACCTCCGATAATTGAAAATAAACGGATAAAATTAATTATATTCTGCATTCATAAAGGAGAACCCTTTTTTAATATGATGGGAAATTGCGTGAAATAGCGTGTGTGAGCAAACCTTCCACATTTTTGCGGGTTGCAGCAGAGAGGAGAACGGGCTCATCCCGTTTCAGCGGTGATTTGGAATGACGGTATGCTTGGCGAGGCTCATCGCGATTGACAAAGGGCAAATTCTTTTTTATAATGAAAGAGACGTTTATTTGCTGATGCCCAGTACGATGGATTTTACAGTCATCGTATCCGGCGAAATGGTATAAATGCAATATACATGCTCGTAGTTGCGATAGTTATCCAGCGTTCCGGCAGGGTAGGCAGAAGTTGGAGCCATCAAGGTAACGATGATTTCGCCGCTGTCAACGGTGATCAATCCGCGAGGCGGAAGCGCGGTCATAATGCCGTTTGCGTTTTCAAAGTACTGAGAACAATAGAGGATCATCTCTTCATGAGATTGTTCGCCTGTTTGCTCGTCAGAGGTTTGAACGCTGGTATAGGTGCTTGGATAACGCGAAAGAAGTGTATCAAGGGACTCGCCGATGCTGATGCCACGCGGTCCATCGCTGACACTCAGACGCCCTTGCGAGCGCAGGGCGTTCAACTGGCTGCTTGTCAGATCTCCGATGGTGAACGGTTGTGCCGAATCGTAAGGCAGAGCGGTTGCTGCGGGTGAGGCTTCCGTGTTGCTTGCGGGACGAATATCGAATACAATCAGACAAATAACGAAGCTCAGAAGCATGGCGCTGATGCCGCCTACAATACAGAAGAGGGTAATTCGTTGCTGCTTACGCTTCATGAGTAGTTCCTGTCTTCGCTTTTGAGCCATGGATAATCCTCCTTTAACCGGATAGGTAAAGCTATTATAGCACATTTATCTTCCGGATGCTACTGCCGGAAACAGATGGGATGTGAGCTTGAATGAAAACAATTCCTGTGGATTTGACACAATTGTCCACACAGCAGATCCTTTATGTGTTGGTGATTTTCTGCCTTGTTTTGGTCGTGCTGATGTTGGTTGCCGTTTTTGTGCTGAATAAGCGTGCAAAGACCGCGGAGAATCAGGCAAAAAGCTTGGCGTCATTCGTTCAGGAACGGCTTGATTTGGCAGATGAGAAGACGGAGCAGAGCGGACAAGCGGCGCGTGATGAACTCGGCACGGCCATGCAGAGTATCAACGATGCGATGATGCGGATGATGGGTGAAATGACGCGCACGCAGCAGGGACAAATGGATATGCTGGGCGGACAGCTTCGTGCGGCCGGGCATCAGGACGAAGAACGCATGGAACGCATGCGGCAGACGTTGGATCGGCGGCTGAGCAGCTATGAAAACAAGCTTGGCGATGTTGACCAGAAACTCGAAGATCGGTTGGAAAGCAATAAAAAGCATATGGAACATATGTGCCAAACGATTGAGGGTGGATTGCAGCACATCAATGACGAAAACCGTGTCCAACTCGAAATGATGCGGCAAACGGTCGACGAAAAGCTGAATGAAACGGTTGATCAGCGGTTGGAAGCATCGTTTTCTACTGTTACACAACGATTAGAACAGGTTGCTGCGAGCCTGAATGCTATGCAGAGCCTGACACATAGTGTGGACGAGTTGGGAAAGATGGTTTCTGGCGCACATCCCTTTGGTGTGATTGGAGAGGCACAACTCGGTACGATTTTGGCGCAAATGCTCGCACCGGGTCAATATGCACAGCATGCGAATGTCAGACCGGGTGGAGAACCTGTGGCAGATTACGCCGTCGTGATGCCGGGGCAAACAAGGGAGAATACGGTATATCTGCCCATTGATGCAAGCTTGCCTATGCGCGAATATCAGGAATTGTGTGCTGCTATGGAAAATGGAACACATGGCGAGATTGAGAGCGCAAGAGGGTTGCTTGAGTCAGCTGTTCGCATGCATGCGCGTCGTATGTCCGAAAAACTGGTTGCACCGCCTTATACGACGGATTACGCGGTTCTTTTCCTGCCGAGTGAAGGACTTTTTGCAGAAGTACTGCGAATAGCGGGATTGTCTGAGCGGGTTCAGCAAGAAAGCCACATGGTCCTGGCGGGACCGACCACACTGGCAGCGTTGATCTCAAGCATGCAGATGGGCTTTAAATCGTTGGCAATTGAGCATCGGACACAGGAAGTTATGACGCTGTTGGGGGCAATTCGTACAGATTTTGCCGGATTTGCGTCTCTTTTAAACCGAACCCAGAAAAAACTCAAGCAGGCGACGGAAGAATTGGATCATGCTCAGCAGCATACGCAGACGATTGCGAAGCGGTTGTCTGATGTTAAAGGCCTTCCTCAGGAGCAGGCGCAAAAACTGCTGGATCTTGCGGAAGAAGACGATGACACATGGGATTAAGCAAAAAGGCTTGCTGTTTATGGCAAGTCTTTTTTTAATGTGTAGGAAATTGATTAGGATTGTCCGTGAGGGCAACTGTTTTGACATTCTCAATTGAAGATTGAGTACGCTTCGAAAGATTTTGATATAGTGAATATGCGTGCTATTTTGTCGCAGACTTTCTGAGATTTGCGGTTGATAGCGACAACCACAGGATGGTTGACGCTATACAATGAAGCCACAAATCGATGGAAACGGGGGATGCGGCAGTGGTACAGGGAACGATAGTTGCACACGGGAAATGCACTGGATTTCTTTTCGGAATTGAGAGGACGTTGCGTGAACGCGGCACCCTGATCCAGCGGGTGCTTTGCGCTGCCATGATGGCGCTGCTGTCGATGGCGCAGCTGCCGGGCGGCGGATATTGCTGTCAAAGTGCAATGTTTGCGGTACTTCTGCGTCAGGGCTTTTGCGTTCCGGCTGCGTTTGCAGGCGTTATGATGGGGTTTGCCGTGCAATATACCGCGGGAACACTGGCGGGATGCTGGCAGTTGCCTGTTTGTACGCTGCTGTGGCTGAGCGCTGGGTTATGGGCGAACCCGGCAGGATGCACGACAATGGCTGTTGCGGAATTCATCATTCAGCTTACGTCAATCGCTGTAACCGGAATTGGAAATATATATGCTATGACCATAAACGTGTTGACAGCGGCAGCAGGTGCAGGACTCAGCATTCTTTATGATGGTGCTGCACTCAGCATATCTAGACGAGATGAATTGGACGGGGACACACGCCCGCTTTGCATCCTGGCAGTCTGTGCATCGCTGGCGGTCGGAATGTCGTCGTTTTCCGGAGGAAGGATTCTGGCGGCGGCAATGGCTGCTTATTTGACCCTTGAGCATGCATATATCGGCGGTGCGCAACAGGCAATCCTATGTGCAGGCATCATGGGTGGTGTTGTTTCGCTGATACAGGGGAATCCGCAAACGCTTGCCATGCTTTTGATAGGAGGATTTCTTGTCGGAGAAATCAAAACCTCGAAAAAGAGCATTACGCTCCTGCTGATGCTCTGTGGTATGACCGCGGGAACGGCGCTGATGGGCGGGGATCTGGCAGCTATACAAAGGATGATATATGCACTGCCGGGAGTTCTGCCGTTTTTGGTTCTTCCAAGAATGCAGCGTTCCGGAATGACCTATTTGATTGAACAGGATGAATCGGAGGAAATGACACAGTCGGAAGCGGTAGCTGTGCGAAGCGCGGCAATGATTCATTCGTGGGCAAAACTCTATGAAGATACAGCGAAAATGATGGAAGGCTTAGGTGCGCCGCAGGACGAAAACCCGGTTATTGAGCAGTGTATTGATTTGTTGCAAAAAACAAGCGCGGCGGCACATCAGGTATGCGAACGAACACTTGGAGAAATCCATCCGGATGATAAAGCCTATAAACGCATACGTTATACGCTGGCAAAGACGGGAATTGAAGAGGTACATGTGGTATATGCCTTGAAGTTGTCAGGCAAAATGGAAGTTATGCTGCTCAAACCTGAAGCGCTTGCTCCTGCTACGCTTGTGAAGCTGGTTTCCTCTGCGTGCGGTGTTCCGATGCGCTCGTGCGCACGGGATGGTCTGCTTGGCACACAGGCTGTTTTTGAGCAGGCACCGGCGATGACCTTGGATGTCGGTGCGGCGGTGCGAAGCCGTTCGGGGGAGGATGTTGCGGGCGACAGTTACGTTTCACGGGCACTCCCTGGCGGACGACATGTACTGGCACTTTCGGATGGAATGGGAAGCGGCGTCAGCGCAAGGCAGGAGAGTCATGCGGCGCTTTCTTTGATGATTGAAAGCCTTCGGGCGGGATATACACGTACGCAGGCAATCGATGTTGTGAATGCACTGATGCTGATGTGCACGGGACGGGAAATGTACGCGACGATGGATTTGTGTGTTTGCGATTTGCATAGCGGTGAAACGGCGTTTGAGAAACTCGGTGCGTGTGCTTCCTATATCATGCGCGATGGCGAGGTTCGCACAATCGGAGCGGATACGCTGCCTGTCGGTGTGCTGCCTGATGTGGAATCTCGCTCATTCAGAATGACGATGCAGGTTGGCGATGTGATTATCATGATGACGGACGGTGTGCGGGATGCTTATCCCGGGGGTGAGACGGCGTTGCGTGAAGACATTGCAAAACTGGCGTGGCTGCATCCGCAAATCATCGGAGAAAAACTCATTGCGCGTGCGGTCGGAGCAGGCAAAGTTGATGATGATATGGCGGTGCTTTGTGCGAGAATCAGCAAAACAGTTATAGAATAAAGAAACCCCGGATACAACGAAGCGTATCCGGGGATATGTTTTAGAAAGCAGAATTAAACCATGCCGCTTTCAAAACGGTTAATGGCACTCAAAATACCCTTTACCGAAGCGAAGTTAATATTATGCTCGGATCCAACGCCGAAGACACGTCGTCCTCCCGGCACGCGAAGTTCAATATAAGCGACAGCCTGAGAGTCAGAACCCATGGAAATGGCGTGTTCGGAATAAGAAATGAAGGAATAGCCTTCAATTCCCGCCTGACCGAGGGCGTTGAAGAACGCATCAATCGGTCCGTTGCCGCGAGATTCAAGCTGTACAAATTCGCCGCGTACGCTCAACACGCCGGAAAAATGCGTAATATTGGCAATGCTGCCGGCAACAGCTTCTTCGTAGAATTTAGCACGAGAGAGCGCGTAGGGCTCGCTGATATTCAGGAATTCGCGCTGGAACAATTCATAGACTTCGTTTGCGGTCAGCTCTCGCCCGGTCTTATCGCATTCCGCCTGAACAACTGCGCCGAATTCGGGATGCATGGCTTTAGGCATGTGATAACCGTAATTGTGATCCATAATGAACGCAGCACCACCCTTGCCGGACTGGCTGTTGATGCGGATAATCGGCTCGTATTCGCGTCCGACGTCGGCAGGATCGATCGGCAGATACGGAATCTCCCAATATGGGGATTTCGATTCGCGCATATATTCGTGCCCTTTGTTGATCGCATCCTGATGGGAACCGGAGAATGCGGTGAAGGCAAGTTTGCCCGCATATGGCCAGCGCTCCGGAACATGCATCTTGGTGCAGCGCTCATAGATATCTCGGACATGGTCGATGTGAGAGAAATCGAGCTGCGGGTCAATGCCCTGCGTATACATGTTCAATGCGACAGTTACGATGTCCAGATTGCCGGTGCGTTCACCATTACCAAAGAGCGTGCCTTCAACACGGTCAGCGCCCGCGAGCATGGACAATTCAGCACACGCGACGCCCGTGCCGCGGTCGTTGTGTGGGTGGACGGAGATAATTGCAGCTTCGCGATTGGGCAGATGACGAATGAAATACTCAATTTGGTCGGCGTAGGTGTTGGGCGTACACATTTCAACTGTGTTGGGAAGATTAAGAATGACAGGATTCTCTTTTGTTGAACCAAGCGTTTCCATGACCTGATGACAGATGTCCACAGCGAAGTCCATTTCTGTCCCTGAGAAGGATTCAGGAGAGTATTCATAGCGGAAATTTGTCCCGGAGTCGTCGGCTTCGGTCAGCTCGCGTACGAGTTTGGCACCGGCAACAGCAATGTCAATAATACCCTGCATATCCTTTTTGAAAACAACCTTGCGCTGGAGGGTCGAGGTCGAATTATAGAAATGGATAATCACATTCTTTGCACCGCGGACGGCATCAAATGTTTTGCGAATCAAATGCTCGCGTGCCTGTACGAGAACCTGAATTGTGACATCATCGGGTATATAGTGACCGTCAATCAGCGCACGCAGAATTTCATACTCCGTTTCGGAAGCAGAAGGGAAGCCGACCTCGATTTCCTTGAACCCTATATCCACAAGGAGCTTGAAAAAATCAAGCTTTTCCTGAAGATTCATTGGCGTGACAAGTGCCTGATTTCCATCACGCAGGTCGACGGAACACCAAACAGGCGCTTTTTCGATGCGGTTATTGGGCCAGGTGCGATCCGGAAGCGAAACGGGAGAAAAGGGGATATACTTTTTACAGCCTTGATTCATGAAAACGATCTCCTTTCAGAAATCCATCAGCCGGGGGAAAACAAAAGCGCCCCCCAGCCGCTATGAAAAGCGACGTAGGGGCGCTGAACACAAGCAAATGCGTTATGGCGCGGTACCACCCTAATTCAGTCGGCACAGCCGACCCTCATGGTTTCAAACAAAACCTGACTGATCACGGAGTCATCCGTCGCGGACTACTGTGATTTCGTCCGTGCAATTCCGGGAGGAGCTTTCAAAAGGGAATCCATCCGGCTTGCAGCAACCGCCGGCTCTCTTGATGGATATAGCCCATTGATTATTTCCCATCATCATCTTTGGGGTTGAACGGTATGAACTTGTTCTCTATTTTAGACAGATCTAGATGATTTGTCAAGGGTGTTTGCAAAAAATGTCAACATAAAGCTGGCAAGAGAGGAAAAGCGAAAAGACATTAAATTTCTTCAATAAAATCAGCAAAAAGCCTTGACAAAAGGGGATGTGAGCGGTTAAAATAACCATTGCGTATGTTCGTCCTGTTAGCCCCGGGAGAAAGTGCGCGCGCTTAGCAGAGCGTCTGACCAACGCGATGCACCTAACATTCTGATTTTCAGGATAATGGAGGAATTCACGTGAAAACGTTTATGGCAAATGCCCAGACCGTCGAGCGCAAGTGGTATGTTGTTGACGCCGACGGCATGACGCTCGGTCGCCTGGCGAGCCAGGTCGCTGCGATTCTTCGCGGCAAGAATAAGCCCACCTACACTCCGCACTGCGATACGGGTGATCATGTGATCATCATCAATGCGGCGAAGGTTGTTCTGACCGGCAAGAAGCTCGATCAGAAGGTCTACTATCATCACTCCGGCTATGTTGGCGGACTGAAGGAGACCAAGTACCGCAAGCTGCTGGCTGAGAAGCCGGAATTCGCTGTGAAGCATGCTGTCCTGGGCATGATGCCCAAGGGCCCGCTCGGCCGTCAGATGGCACGCAAGCTGCGTGTGTATGCCGGCGCTGAGCATGAGCATGAGGCGCAGAAGCCGGAAGTGCTCGAGCTGGTTAAGTAATAGCAGGAAGGAGAGTTTGTAACATGGCACAGGTTCAGTATCAGGCGGTCGGCCGCCGCAAAAAGGCCATTGCTCGTGTTCGCCTCGTTCCGGGCGACGGCAAAGTGGTCATCAATGGCCGCGATATCGACAACTACTTTGGTCTTGAAACTCTGAAGATGACCGTTCGTCAGCCGCTGGCGCTCACCAATCTGGAGGGTCGCTACGATGTGCTGGTTAACGTTTATGGCGGTGGTCTTGCCGGTCAGGCTGGCGCGATCCGTCATGGCATCTCCCGCGCGCTCATTAAGGCTGACCCGGAACTTCGCCCGACGGTGAAGAAGGCGGGCTTCCTCACGCGCGATCCGCGTATGAAGGAGCGCAAGAAGTACGGCCTCAAGGCTGCACGCCGCGCACCGCAGTTCTCCAAGCGCTAATCCGCTTAAAGAGTCGAGGAGGCGAAGAAACATGGCGATCCTTAACGGTATTGTCACCGTGCTGCTTGTGATCACCGCGCTGATCCTCATCGTTACCGTTCTGCTCCAGCCGGGCGAATCTAATGGCTTGGGCGCGATTGCAGGCGGCGCTGAAACGTTCTTTGGTAAGAACAAGGCGAAGTCGATGGAGGGTAAGCTCGCTCTGGCGACGAAGGTTTCCGCAGGTGTGTTTATCATTTGCGCACTCATTGTCGCGATGATCGGCTAAGTGAAAGCGAAAGAGGCTGAAGCAAATGCTTTGGCCTCTTTTTTGAATTTATATAACTCAAAACCCTAACAGTTTAACCATCTATGGCAGTAGAAGCAGGAGAGAAAATATGAAAAGCGATACACGCAGTCATTATCATAAGCCCGGCACACGAACAGAAAAGCCGGGTAAGCGCCCTATGACGCCCGTTCGTGAAGTTCGTACACAAAAAGATCAGACGGTTCAGTTGACCGTTCGAGGAATGTCTCGCGGCGTGATTCGCATGGAGACTGAAGACGGGACGGCATTTGCCTGCGCAAAGGAAAACGCCCGCGGCGCACTTTTTGGGGATACGGTTCTTGCGGAACGCATCGGACGCGACCATGTGGTCGTTTCGAAGGTGTTGACGCATGCGCATGAGTACATCATGGGTGTACTGCGTGTGCATGATGGTGCGCGTGTTATTCAGCCTCTTGAACGTCGCCTGCCTGCTGAAATTGCCGTAGCTGACATGATTGCCGAAGCCGAGGATGGAGAAATTGTACGCACCCGTGTTGTCCGCTGGGAGGATGAAGGCGGCTTGTGCGTCAACGTAGAAGATCGTATCGGCAGTTTCCAGCAGGCAACCTGCGCATTGGATGCGCTGGTTATGAGCATGCGCCTGCGCACGAAGTTTGATGATGATGTCCTTGCTGATGCAGAACGCTGCAAGCCTGCTGATTTGGCAGATGATCCGACGCGTGAGGACTTGCGCCACTTGTTGTCATTTACGATCGATGGACGAGATGCGAAGGATTTTGATGATTCGGTCAGTCTTGAAGTGCTTGATAATGGCAATGTGATGCTTGGCGTTCATATCGCAGATGTAGGACATTATGTTCAGCCGGGGACAGCGCTTGATCGAGAAGCCTTTGCACGAGGAACAAGCGTTTATCTCCCGGGACGCGTATTGCCAATGCTGCCGGAACAACTCTGCAATGGCGTATGTTCATTGCGTCCGAATGAGGATAAATTTACCCTGACGGCTTTGATGGAAATCGACGATTCTGGTCGCGTTGTCAACGAGCGGCTTGCACGCACCATAACCTGCAGTAAAGCACGCCTTGTTTACGATGATGTAAATGCTTTGTTTGCCGGAAGTGAGCAACAGCTTGCGGCAATGGCGCCGCTGGCTGATACACTTCGCACTATGCGCACGGTTGCAGGGAAGCTTCGCGCACGCAGACAGGCAAAAGGCTGTATTGACTTTGAAATTGATGAGCCTAGTTTTGTGCTTGATGAGAATGGCGAACCTGTCGAAATCATCACCCGCGAACGTGGTGAAGCGGAAATGATGATTGAAGATTTCATGCTGGCAGCAAATGAGTGTGTTGCTCGCTTTGCACGAGAAAACCGTGTGCCGCTGTTGTATCGTGTTCATGAAAAGCCCGATGCGGAAAAGCTGGCGATTTTTGCGGATTTTCTTGATGCGATTGGCGTGAGTGCAAAGAATATCAGACATGACGCCGCCCCTGGCGATATCCGTGCGCTTCTTGAAAAAACACATGATCGCCCGGAGCATTCGGTCATCACGACGCTGGCGCTCAGAAGCATGCAGAAGGCACGATATGACATCAATCCGCTTGGACACTATGGTTTGGCGATGGCAGATTATTGCCATTTTACTTCGCCGATTCGTCGATATCCGGATCTGGTTGTCAGCCGAGCGATTACTGCGAAGCTGACCGGTAAGCCTATTCCGTTAACCGGAGAAGCTTTGGCAGATGCTGCTGTCCGTTCCAGCGAGCGTGAACGTGCTGCGATTGATGCGGAGCGTGCAGCGAATAAACTGATGATGGCGCGTCTGATGGCGCATCATGTCGGCGAAGACTATGACGGAACGATCAATGGCGTCAGTGAATACGGCATGTATATCACGCTCTCTAACAGTGCGGAAGGCTTTATTCCTGTTCGCACACTGGAAGATTGGTTTGGTTTCGATGAGCGCCGCATGGTTCTGCGCGGCGAACGCACGGGAACTGTATTCTCGCTTGGTCAGCCTGTGCGTGTTCGTGTACAGAATGTCGAGTTGACGCAAAGCAATATTGACCTGACGCTTCTTACGCCGCTGAAAGGCAGAACAGCGTCAAATCGTCCGACTCCAATGTCGGATCGAAAGCGTGAACGTGACCGTATGCGCAGCTTTAACAGATAAAAGCATATAACGTTTCACGAGCGGAAAGGATGAAAGTATGAAGGCATCAGTCATCGGATGTGGACGATGGGGATCGTTTATCGCATGGTATCTGCGCAAAATTGGGCATGAGGTCACGCTTTATGGGCGAGAAGGCTCCAGACATATGCAGCAGTTTTTTGAAACACGCTCAAACGGTCTGGTGATGCTGGAAGACGATGTCAACCTCACATATCGTCTTGAGGATGCACTTCAAAGTGAATTGATCTGCATATCGATTCGCTCACAGAATTTGCCGGATTTGATGCAGAAAATTGCGGCGACAGGCGTGCGGGGGAAGACATTTGTGCTTTGCATGAAAGGCATAGAAGTCAGCTCGCTTCGCCGTCTTTCTGAGATTGCGGAAGATGCGGTTGGCGAAGCCAACGACGTGGCTGTTTGGCTTGGACCCGGTCATGTTCAGGAGTTTTTGGCGGGTGTTCCAAACTGCATGGTGATTGATTCGAAAAGCGAAGCGGTCAAGGAAAAACTGATTTCCTGCCTGTCCGGCGGTCTGATCCGCTTTTATTACGGTACGGATCTGATTGGCAACGAAGTTGGCGCTGCTGCCAAGAATGTCATAGGCATCGCCGCAGGCATGCTCGATGGGATGGGATTGACATCGCTTAAAGGCGCATTGATGAGCAGAGGGACACGCGAAGTTTCCCGGCTGATTGAGGCGATGGGTGGAAATGGATTTTCGGCGTACGGTCTTTGCCATTTGGGCGATTATGAGGCAACAGTTTTTTCTCCATACAGTCATAATCGTCGATTTGGTGAGATGTTTGTGCGCGGCGAAGCGTATACTGAGCTTGCTGAAGGTTATGATACGGTTAAGGCACTCTGTCTGCTTGCAGATCGCTATGATGTGGATCTGCCGATTTGTCGGGCTGTCTATGCGGTGCTTTATGACGGCGCACAGGCTAAGGAACAGATGAACCAACTGTTTACCAGAAGTCTGAAACGTGAATTTGATAATTGACAGTCATAGATAAAACGACACGTGTCTTTGTATATGCGGAGAGTTTGTTCAAACGACACGAAAAACTTTGGAAGATAAAACTTTCCCTTGCATAGCGCTTACAATACTGTTATACTAAATCAGGTGAATTTGCTTTATTGTTATCAAGGAGTGAAGTACTCATGGCTTACAAATCAAGGGTTTCTGACGCAGTGGTGCGCAGGCTGCCCATGTATTACCGCCATCTCAGAGAGTTGGAGAAGGCGGGCGTAGTGCGCATTTCCTCCCAGGAACTGGGCGAACGAATGAATCTGACTGCGTCGCAGATCCGTCAGGATATTAACTGCTTCGGCGGATTTGGTCAGCAGGGATACGGTTATCATGTATCCAATTTAAAAGAGCGCATCGGGGAGATTCTGGGTCTGAATCACCAGTATCATGTTATTATCATCGGTGCGGGCAATATTGGTCGCGCAGTTGCGAATTACGCGGGATTCGAGAAAGAGGGCTTCAATGTTCAGGCGATGTTTGATGTGTCGCCTGCGTTGGTTGGCATTGATGTACACGGCATTCTCGTACAACCGATGGATAAGTTAGATGCGTGGCTTTCTACTCATAAGGTTGATATTGCGGTGCTGGCGGTTCCGTCTTCGCACGCGCAGGCAACTTGTGATCTGCTGGTTAAAGGCGGCGTGCGAGCAATCTGGAATTTTGCTCCGGTTGATCTCAACCTGCCGGAGGGCGTTGCAGTCAACAATGTGCATCTGTCCGATAGCCTGCACATTCTGTCTTACCGCATGAATGAAAAAGAGCTGTTTGCTGCGATCGACGCGGGTAAGCAGCAGCACGATTGATTGTTTCTGCAAAGAAAGGAAAAGGCTAATGGCTTTGAACCGCCGCAGGGCACGCACAAGAGAGGAAAGAACACTCTTCCCGTTTTGGACATTGGCAGTTATCGCGGGGTGCGCTGCCCTGTGGGTCTTCGGGGCAAAGATATATCAGGAAAGAATGGCGGCATATCGTTCGTATGCCGCCATCACTCAAACTGTAGCACAAGATACCTATTATCCGGGCGTGACGGTTGACGGGATAGACTTGGGTGGCATGACGCTGGTAGAAGCTGCGTCTCTTTTTTCTGATCGTCAGCAGGAAACATCCGGCGCTTTTTCGCTCGTGGTACAATCCGACAGCAGAAAATGGCGCATCACTTCTGACGAAGTCCCCATGACTTTTGATGCTCAATTGATTCTTGACAAAGCATATCAGATCGGACGCTACGGTACGTTAGAGGAGCGGCTTTCTGTCATCCAAAATACGGCACAAAACGGTGCGTCGTTCTCGACCGGATTCACTTATGATCGAACTGCGATTGATCGGCTTGTCGATATCATTGCAGAAAGTCTTGAATACGATGCGATAGATGCCGCCCTTTCTGCATTTGATGTGCAGAGCAGGACGTTTACATTTTCCGACGCAAAGCCGGGATATCGAATCAACCGAACACAGCTTCAGGAAGATATTCTTGCTGCGCTTGATGCAGGTGCGTATGATCGTGTTATTACTCCGCAGGGCGAGAGCGTAGACCCGAAGGTCACCAAAAGCCAGCTTGTTGGTCAATTTGGATTAGTTTCGTCTTTTACGACAAACACAACTAAGGATAAAGATCGGAATACTAATATTGAAATCTCTGCGGCAGCATTGAACGGCAAAATGGTTAAGCCGGGAGAAACCATGTCCTTTAACGACAGCACAGGACAGAGAACCGGCGAAAAAGGCTACCGTGAAGCCGGTTCGATTGCCGGCGGTATGTTGGTTGACGATACGGGCGGAGGCGTTTGTCAAACATCGTCTACGCTGTTCAACGCAGTTGTGCGAGCTGATTTGGAAATCGTCAAGCGCAGCGCTCATAGTTGGCCATCCTCTTATGTGAATAAGGGCGAAGATGCAACCGTCAACTGGCCGTCGTTGGATTTTGTCTTCAGAAATAACACAGATTATCCGGTATTTATCGTTGCTTGGTATGAGAATCAACAAGTAACGGTTCAGGTGTATGGAAAGCTTTTGCCGAATGGGCAGATCATAGACCTTGAGTCTGAAGTTATCAAGACAATCAAGCCGGATGATGACGTGGTCTATACGTTAGATAAATCCCTGCCTGTTGGAACGAGAAAACAAGGGCGCAAGAAGCGGACGGGTTATGTCGTTGATACATACAAAGTGTATAAGGACGCAAGCGGAAATGTCATTGAAAAGAAAAAACTGTGGACGACAACATACCGCGCCATGCAGAATGAAATACTCTATAATGATGGATCGACTTTAAACGTGAGCGAGTAGCAAAAGAAGACTAGGGGGAAAAGCGCTTGAAAAAGGGGGATGCACGCCGCAGCGAGTTGCTGGCAGCCGCAGAGAAGCTGTTTTATACTAATGGATACGAAAAGACATCCATTCAGGATATTTTGGATGAAGTAGGCTTTTCCAAGGGCGGTTTTTATCATCACTTTGACAGCAAGCTTTCTGTTCTGGAAGCAATCTGCGAACAGCGGGCGCAGGAAATCTGTCAAAGTGCGGCGGTTGCAGTCGGCGAAGGAAAAAAGACAGCAGTAGAAAAACTGAATGCGCTGCTTGCCTCCTCGACACTTTGGCAAAGCGATAACCCTGGCTTTGTTATGCTTTTGATTCAGGTTGCGTATCGTCCGGACGGAGCATTGATGCGCGAAAAGATGAAGGATTGTCAGTTGGCGTGCATGCAGAGTGCTTTGAAGGAAGTCTTGAGCGAAGGCGTGAAGAGCGGCGAATTCTTCCTTGATGATGTGGAGAATACCGCTGGTCTGGTTTTGCGGCTGTATATGCAGTTTGCAGATGAGATTGCGTTTCTGCTGGCACAGGAAGAGAGCGAAAGCAGGCTCTGCGAAGCAGCAGTCATGAAGATGCGTGCTTATCGTACGGCGATCGAGCGAACGCTGCTTGCCCCATATGGTTCAATTTCACTGATCGACGCAAAAGATTTGCAGGTTCTTGCTCAGAGAATTGTTCGCGATCGCGTTCGCAGACGTGCCGATGAGATGTTGGCGGCAACGAGATAAAAAGCAGCAGTCGTTCTCTTTGCGAGAGGGGAATGACCGCTTTCTTTTACTCAGCCAAAGAGTTTTTTGCGAATTGACGGATTCGATTTTCTTCTATACAATAATGGAATAATGGTATAGTTGAGAAATAGATTTTTGCAGTATATGATTGCGAAAAGAAATGGAGGTACGAAAATGAAGCTTGGGTTTATCGGTGCCGGAAATATGGGTTCTGCTATTATCAAGGGGATTGTTGACAAACAGCTTCTTCGAGCCGATGAGATATACTTGAGCCGAAAGCACCCGGAGAAGAGCGAAAGCTTTGTTAAAATGGGCATTCATGTTATGCAGGATAATGTTTCGCTTGTTCAAGCGGTTGATTGCATTGTGCTGGCAATTAAGCCTATCTATCTTCAGGGAGTCATCGATGAAATTCATGATGCTTTAAATGGGAAATTTGTCATCTCCATTGTGGCTGGATGGACTTTCGAAATGCTGAAAAAGGCCTTGCCTCAAACGACACGCTTTGTACGCGTGATGCCGAATACGCCGATTGCCGTTGGCGAGGGCATGAGTCTGCTTTCGTGCCGCTATACCTGTACGGATGAGGAATTTGCGATCGCGCAATCGATTTTCTCTGCAGCTGGTAAAACCGTCGTTGTGGAAGATTCTTTTTTTTCAGCAGCCAATGGCATCAGTGGATGTGGACCTGCATTTGTTTATGAATTTATCGAAGCATTGGCTGATGGCGGCGTTCGTTATGGTGTTCCGCGAGCGTTGGCATACGAATTAGCTGCGCAAACGCTGATCGGTGCTGCAAAAATGGTTCTTGAGACAGGCGAACATCCTGGCAGACTTAAAGATGCTGTTTGTTCACCGGGTGGATCTACTATTGAAGGCATATATGCGCTTGAAAAAGGCGGTGTGCGTGCAGCTGTCATCGAGGCTGTCGGAGCAACCGTTGAAAAGACACAGCGTATGGTGCATTAAATAATATGGATTCTGATATTGTTGATCTGTTGTTGATCGTTGGAGCGAGAGTTTTGTGAAAGAAATTATCATGTATACGGACGGAGCCTGTTCGGGAAATCCGGGTCCTGGTGGTTGGGGAACTGTCCTGATGTTCGGTGAGCATATCAAAGAAATCTCCGGATTTATGCCGGATACAACAAACAATCGTATGGAACTGTTTGCAGCGGTTCAAGGATTTACTGCGTTAAAACAACCGTGCAAGGTTACGCTATATTCGGATTCTGCTTATTTGGTCAATGCATTTAAGCAAAACTGGATTGATTCATGGCAGCGCAACGGTTGGAAAAATTCTGCAAAGAAGCCAGTTGAAAATCAGGATCTTTGGAAATGGCTCTTGACCGTGATGCAGCCGCATGAGGTGATCATCAATAAGGTAAAGGGACATGCGGATAACCCTTGGAACAATCGCTGTGACGAGCTGGCAACAGGTCAGATTCGAGATCATCGTTGATCGGTGGCTCATAGGGAAGGATTTAATAGACTTCGCAAAACTCAGGTTTTACGCAGTCTATGATGTGAAGAGGTTGGTTTTATGCCCAATGACTATCACACGCGAGCTGAGCTTGATCGAACCCATCGTCTGCGGGAATTGCTGCATGAATTGCCTTCCTGCTGTTCGGATTATTTTATTGCAATCGAACAGCAGACGAGCGCACTTACCCGACTCAGCTACGCTTACGATTTAAAGCTGTTCTTTCAATATCTTTCCACTGAACTGCCAAAGTTTGGCGGAAAACCGATTACTGAATTCACAATCGCAGATATTCAGCAAGTTACCAAACAGGATTTGGAACGCTATGCTCGTTATTTGGCACTGTATATTAAAAATGAAACCCTGGATGATGGCGAAATCAATTCCCGCGAAATGACCAATCATGAGTACGGCATTAAGCGAAAATATGCTTCCCTTCGTGCATTTTATAAGTACTTGTTTTCAGATGGCTTTATTGAAAGCAACACGGCTTCTCTTGTTCCGCTGCCTAAGCTCCATGAGCGGGCAATCATCCGCCTTGATATAGATGAAGTTGCGCGAATTCTGGATGTTGCTGAAAGTGGTCAGGCTTTGCCTAAGACTTATCAAAAATATCATCATGTTACGCGCAAGCGAGATGTTGCCATGTTATCCTTGTTCCTTGGAACTGGCATTCGAATCAGCGAATGTGTAGGACTGAATATCGACGATTTCGACTTTGAGCAAAATGCTTTTGTTGTTACGCGCAAAGGCGGAAAAGAAGTCATTCTCTATCTTTCGGATGAAGTGGCAAATGCTCTCAAGGATTATTGGGCTGAACGCAGGCAAATCGAGCCTTTGCCCGGTCACGAAAACGCATTCTTTTTGTCCATTCAGCGGCGTAGAATTTCTCAGCGTGCTGTTGAAAATATGGTAAAGAAATATGCAGCTATCGCAGCACCGCTGAAAAAGAAAATCAGCCCTCATAAATTGCGGAGTACATTTGGCACCAATCTGTATCGGGAAACAGGCGACATTTACCTCGTAGCGGATGTACTCGGTCACTCGGATGTCAATACGACACGCAAGCACTATGCCGCCATCTCTGAAGATCATCGCCGTTTGGCGGCGCAAAAAACAGTTTTAAGAGAAGAACCTGAATTGCAAACAAAAGAATAGAAATAATCGGTATGCTTTGCTGAGAAGACTTCGCAAAACATACCGATTTCTAATTTTTTCTAATTTATCGATTGCCGCGCATGAACGGAAACAAGTCGTCATCATTCATGGCATCATCGGGATCATCATCCAGTGTTTCTTCGTCATAAAGATATTCATTCGGATCCATAGTTTCATCGATAATGCCATCAACCTTGATTGCGCGATATTCTGGACTGTCTTTTCCATGATCCAACCCAATGCACTTTCCGCAATTATCGCAGATTTTTGTTGGATCCAAGTCGCAAAGATTACATTCGCCGCATTCCGTGCATTCGCGATCATATAAGACACAGCGTTTCCCTGCCATTTTCATTCCCCCTTATTCAGTCTGCTCATTATATCACGATTTTTCATATCGGACAAGTCGTTTGAATACGAACATATGTTTGATATTTCTTGCTTTTTGCGGCTCGTTTATGTTATAATCTTCTGGAAGAGCCTGTAAGTAAGGGACATCTGATTTCACTAAGAAAGGAGCTGATGCGGTTTCATGGCAGATAAAAAGCCTCGTGGAGATATGCAGGCACGCATTCTTGCTTATATCGAATCTGAGATAAAATCACGCGGATATGCGCCTTCTGTCCGAGAAATCGGAGAAGCTGTTGGCTTAAAGTCTACATCGACGGTCCATGGACATTTGACACGCCTTGAGAAGAAAGGACTCCTTCACCGCGATGCTATGAAACCTCGTGCGATGGGACTTTCACTTCCCTCTTCTTCCCCATCATCATATGATGACACGGATGTGCGCCAGATTCCGGTTGTGGGGCGCGTTGCGGCAGGTGTTCCGATTCTTGCAGAAGAAAATGTTGAGGAAGTGCTTTCGATGCCCATAGATGTTGTGGGAGAAGGCGAACTGTTTGCCTTGCGTGTTCGCGGAGAAAGCATGATACAGGCAGGCATTATGAACAATGACTATATCGTAGTTCGCAAGCAACCGGATGCCAATAATGGAGAGATCGTTGTTGCAATGATAGATGATGAAGCAACGGTTAAACGTTTTTATAGGGAATGTGGTCATGTTCGGCTTCAACCTGAAAATGATGCGATGCTCCCGATTATTGTGCCATCTGTAACCATTTTAGGCAAGGTTGTCAGCCTGATCCGAAAGTTTTGAGGATAGCGGCAACACATTCTATCATAAATAGAAAACAGGTTGGAAGAATCTGATATGTACCCGGCTTTCTGGATACTGGGTTAAAATTGAATTATTAGGTTTCCATCATGGATGCTTTCCTGAACTTAGAAGGAGGCATCCATTTTGTTTTATCTGGAATTCTGATTAACTTTAAAAATCACTCTGGACAAAACGACTTTGCCTGCTGCACCCGCATAAACGCTCACGTCTGTTCGTTTTTTATCTCGAGCAACATCGTTTTTCTTAAATATGTTTTTTTAGAGGTGTTGCCCCATTACAGCCATTTGAAGTGTTGAAGAAAATGAACTCTTTCATGCGCAAAGGCATAAATAATCAAAATATACTCAAATTTTGTTTTTTCTCACATATAAATATACGATTGCAAAGAACAGCACAATCATGATATTTTGGAATTCATTTATAACAAATCCTACTTTGTTTTCAAAAACCGTAATGGGGTCATCACCACATATAGCGCTCTTTGTAATTTTCAGATATCCATTTGCAAATATAGAAAGCAATCCGTTCTTGTTTAACGTATATTTATCTGTAGCATTCATTTTGCTTTCATTTTTCAGATATGAAATGTGTTTTTCAGTGTTTTCATCAGATATTACTCTTTTAACTTTAATCTTTTCTAAACAAAAATCAAACTCAGCTATAATTGAACTTCTAATCCAGTATATCATGGCACCATTTTCTGTTGCTTCAACTAAATACCCTCCCATTGATCTAAATTTGTATCCATATATGATTTCGCCATTTCTAACAACATATGTGCTTTTTTCTCTGTTTCCCAGTTCGTCACATCCAACTAAAAGATTTCCAGAACTAAACACATCATAGCACGTGATATGTTCCATAATTCTTTGTTTGTTATCTTTTCTTATATTTACTTTTTTCAAAAAGTCATAAGCATCTTGTTCATTCATTTCTACTGTTGAAAAAGCTCCCGCCCTGCTTTCGTAGTATTCATTAGAATGATTTTCAAACTTAATCATTACAAATGCAACAATTATAATGATAATTATCAAGTCTATCATCATTTTATTCATTTTAAATTTACCATAAGAATAAAGTTCTTCTTTATTACTCTTCCCTTCACTACATTCTGTTTATTTTTTTTCTTCCCGATGTCAATACTGCATCAGGGCAGTCGATCTAAAACCCACTTTGGAACTTCGCCTCCCTAAGCAAAACTGCGTATTTTTTTAAAAAAGAAAGCCCGACTTTCCCCGTCATCTGATCAGGAAAAATCAGGCTTTCAAATGATGTTAAAATCAATAGAGCTTCGTGCCCGCCGGAATATGGGGATCAATCATCGCAAGTTTACAATTACAATCGCGGTCTTTCCAGCTTTTCCGGAGTCGATTGGCTTCATTGTCATTTAAAGGCGGTTATGTTTGCTTTGAACAAGTAAGGCATTACTCGTCAAAGTCGAACTCGTCGCCAGCCTGCTCTTTGAAGATATCGAATACCTTCTGAAGCACATCGTCATCATCCACACCGACATAGGTTACTTCGTCCTCGTCGTCGGACTCTTCGTCTTCCATGACCTGAAGAATTACGACTTCGCCATCATCTTCCTCGGTCGGCAGCAGGACAACGTACTCGTTTCCATCATACTCAATGGAAGCGCAGAACTCAAATTCAACGTCGTTGCCGTCCTCATCAGTCAGAACGATGATGTTATCATTTTCCATCTTTTCCATATCATCCATGGTTAAAACCCTCACTTTCATCATACGATACAAATATATCTTTGCATCTAACTATAGAATATCACAGATAACGATAATATGCAATGGTTTCACAAAAATTTAATCGGAGTTTAGAGGTGTATGCTATGTTATTCTGTCGTTCGATTCGATTGTTCGGTACGAATGAAGCAAGGCAAAATGCACAGGCTGTTTTGGAAAACATGCAGCAGGTACGGCGAATCGATTGCAAAAGTGATGTACTCTGTCTTCTGTCAACAATTCCGCTTACAGAGACGGAGTTGCTTCATGCTTTGAAAAAAAGCGGCATCAGCGGATTTTCGCTCTGCTGATGCCCGAATTTTATACATTCTCTAAAAAGGGTTTACCATCTTCTTTTCGGCAAAGTGTACCGAATTCATCAAAAATAAGCGTGATCGGCTTACTGTCAATGTACTTGAGGATCTCATCCATGCGAATGCTGTCTCTGAAACTGACGAAAGAAAAGCTTACGCCTGCACGTTTTGCTCGACCGGTTCTTCCAATGCGATGCACATAGAATTCCTGTTTATCAGGAAGGTCGTAATTAAAGACTGCTTCAACATCATCGACATCAATTCCGCGTGCCGCTACATCTGTTGCAACGAGAATCTCAAATTCGCCTTTTCTGAATCCGGACATGACTTTATCTCGAATAGCCTGACGAACATCGCCATGCAGACATTCTGCGCTGTATCCGGCTTTCTTCAAGCGTTCACACAGACGCGCTGTCATATCCTTTGTGTTGCAGAAAATCATGGCACGTTTGTATTGATCCGAATCGAGCAGGTACAACAGATGCTCATATTTTTGCTTCGGATCGGATTCCACAATATACTGCGTGATGTTAGGTTTATTCTCAGCCTGCGCTTGAACGACAATTTCAATGGGCTCTCTCTGGTATTTCCATGAAACAGTTAAAACATCTTGATTTGTTGTTGCACTGAACATGACCAGTTGACGGTTCGGATCCGCACTCTCAATAACCTTTTCAACGTCCTGCACAAACCCCATTTTCAGCATCTCGTCCGCTTCGTCAAGCACCATCGTATGAACACTTCCAAGACGGATGTTCCCACGCTGCATGTGGTCAAGAAGACGCCCCGGCGTCGCAACAAGGATCTGCGGCTTGCGATTCAGCGCGTTCATTTGCTTTGAAAACGGCTGTCCGCCATAGATAACGGCAATCTTGATTCCTTTAATAAAGTGAGCAAGATTGGTCAATTCATCAGCAATTTGCTGAGCCAGCTCTCGGGTCGGAGCTAAAACAACTTCTTGGACAGAAGGATCATCCAGATTGACGTATTCCAACATCGGAATACCAAACCCGAGCGTTTTTCCCGTTCCAGTCGGCGCAATGGCAATGATATCATGACCATCCATCATCAAAGGAATACACTTTTCCTGAATAGCTGTCAGATTCTGAAAACCCATCCAATCGAACGCCTGAACAACCTCGGGACTAATCCCCATTTTTTCAAGCGGATGAGTTGATGTCGTATTCTGTACTTCGCTCAAAACTCAGCCCTCACAATTCTGTTTCTTTTCTACTCTGATATTGTATCTCAGAGCGATGGATGTTTCAAGGCATTGGGCACATTTTGAATGAAATTCTTAACTTATTTCTTGCCTTTTTCTTCAATTATATGATGTATATTTGAATCTGGGCTTTGCAGAAAGTATGAGATTATTTCTGTATCCTCGATCCAATAGTTGAGCGACGACATACGGGTATAAAACAGAACCCTCGCTGCTGAACCGACAGCATTCACAGCCTCTTTAAGCGAGGTTTCCGGCAATACAGAGAACACTTTTGCTTTCATCGGATTTAGAACACGTTGCTGCTTTTCCTGTAACAATGTATAGATGTTTTCCGTCAGAAGCAATGTACGATCTTTGTATGCGTAGACAGTCAGATATCCGCCGATCATTATCAAGGAAATGTTGATACATCTCCATGCCCATGCGGCATATAATCCGAATCCGATCATTGCACACCCGACGCCGATTCCCATAAGAGAGAGCGCGGTAATCAGCTTTGACATGGGAAACAGATAGTATCCTGCACAAAATACAATACGCCCGCCATCCAAAGGAAGCACGGGCAGAAGATTCAGAATCATCATGCCCAAATTGATGATGATGGCTTGGCGCAAACTTTCGTTTGTCATCCAGTGCAGCATAAGCGGCTGAGTTAAGAGAAGAATCATGGCATAATTTCCAAGCGGACCTGCCACTGCAAGGATACATCCTTTTAAGCCTTTTTGTGGGCTTTTCCCGGATTCATAGGTCATGACACCGCCAAATGGCGTGACATCCAATGTCGCAATGCGCTCCCCCAACCACTTGGCAGCAATCAAATGACTTGCCTCATGAGCAAACAGCGCCAGTAACGCGTGGATGCTGGTTTTAAACGAAGTAAATACGGTGATCGCTGAGATATATACGACAAACGAAGGGTGAATTTTGATTTTCAAGGCTGAATTAATCGCCAAAGACCGGCATGACAGACAGACCATCTTTCCGCAGTTCAAACGCGGCAAATCCTGCGGTACAGCCGAGCGCCTGACCTGAAGTAACATCTTCCCCTTCGCTGACCAGCAGCTGTGTCAGACCGCTGTAAACCGATTCATAACCGTTTCTGTGACGCAAGCGCACGGTGTATTCGTTCTTCCTGTTTTTTACAATATTCATAACTTCGCCGGCAAGACAGCTATTGATCTGACCGGTTTCTTCATATTCAAGCCATGGTTCGCTTTCGCTCCATGTATGTGTCGCCGGAACGTTCTGGTTCCATAATGCCGTACAGGTCACGGTTTCATCGCTGCCGGTCAAAAAGACCATTGCACTTTCCGGCAAGATTTTGCTTACGAATTGCAGCTTTCCAAGCGTGTCGTCGTAGTCAAACTGCGTGGTTACGTTGCCAAAGACAGACTGGATATCCTTGCCATAAATCTTTGGTGTAATTGCCGCAACACCTAAACAAAAAAAGGCGGCTGCCAGAGGAATTGACTTTCTCAGCAGCCGCTTATCCCATTTCATGCGTTTATTTCGCGTTGGTTTGCCATCCCAGGTTTGCCGTTTGCGAGGCGTCATATGCCCCACAATCGTTTTGCTATTCCGATCATCCACCCAGATATCCCCCCTGCTTTAATCTTCTGCAAAACCCTATGCAGGAGATCAAAACGGAAGAACTACGAGCGTTTCGTTTTCAAGTCAACGGAACTCTTGTATTTTGTTACATTTAATACCAGACCTATACCAGCCATGTTCACAACGAGGTTTGTTCCACCGTAACTGATAAACGGCAACGGAATGCCCGTGATCGGCATAACACCGATGCACATACCGATATTCTCAAACACATGGAAGAGAAGCATCGCCATAACGCCGATGATAATCAGCTGACCAAATTTATCGTTAGTATGAAATGCCAGCAACAGCATGCGATAAATAACGAAAGCATACAGCGCCAGCAAAACCATCGCGCCGATGAAGCCGAGCGTTTCACCGACGACTGAAAAGATAAAGTCAGTATGGTTCTCCGGAACATAGTTCAAATGCGTCAATGTTCCCTCTGCCCATGCGCCCTTTCCGTATAATCCGCCGGAGCCAACCGTAATTTTTGAGTTGACGATCTGATAACTGCTTCCGGTCGGATCAGATTCCGGATGAATGAACGCAACCAGACGCAGCCAACGGAAGTTATTCGTTGAAGCTAAGTAGAAGATGACCGGCGTGATTCCTGCTGCAACAAGACAACCCAGCGTGATCATCCACCGCATTTCAAAGCCTGAAACAAACAGCAGCGCAACAAAAATAACGCAGAAAACCATCAGCGTTCCGACGTCCGGCTGGAGCAGAATGAGCAATGCCGGAATGCCGAAGTGCATACATATATAGATAAAATAACGGAAATTGGGAATAGGTCTATCCGGATATTTCGTAAGTGCTTTGGATAGCGTAATAATCAGCGCCAGTTTTGCCAACTCAGAAGGCTGAAAGGTTCGATCCAGAAACTGGAACCAGCCTTTTACGCCGTTGATCTTGGAGGTTGTCAAAACCAATCCCAGCAAAAGCACATCAACGGAATAGATCACGGGCCACAGACGACCAATAATGTCATATTTAACCGTCATGATGATGGCTATAACCACCATGCTGACAATAACCCACATCAGCTGCAAACGACCGTTGTTTGCGTCCATAACCAGATCCTGAAGGGAACGGTCGGAGCCTAGCGAAGGATCATAGTTTGCAATTGTTATCGCAAGCACGCCATAAAGCGCAAGCAGATAGCCTGCAATGAGCAGCGGCCAGTCAAAATGCGGCTTGGATAACCGGTTGTTTTCCGAAAATAGCATGTAATGATCTCCTTGTTATTCGATGTCGCCGAGCAGGGTATCCATCAACTGATGCAATGCTTGTTGAGCCGGACCGCCGCTTTCTATTGCAGAGCGCCCTTTTAGCGCAGCAAACGCGATGCTGTCATCCTCCGGAACACACCCTGCCAGCATACAATCCAGTGTCATTTCAACGGTTTTTGCGTCATATTGTATGTCTTTTCGGACATAAGCGGGAACAGAGCGATTAACGATAAGCCAGCGTTGTTCTCTCCCCCCGGTTGTCCGCATCATGAGGCGCTCACTGGCTCGAATCGAAGCGTCGTCCGGCGTTGTAACGATGAGCCTGCAATCATTCTCATTCAGCATTCCATCCGTCCATGCGGTTTCTCCAGTGGGAAAATCGATAACAACAACATCACACAGCGAGTGAAGCGCAAGTAATATACTGTTCAATTCTCCGATCGGAATATCATCATAGAGTGAAGCGCAGGCAAATGAAAGGTTTTCATAACGAGGAACCTTATACAGCGTACTTTCGAGGCTGGTCTGCTGACAGCAAACATCAGCCAAATCAAGTACGACAACGCTTTCCATCCCAAGCGCTAAATCGCAGGATCGTGAAACGCCGGAAGCATCCAGCAGAATCGTCTTTCTTCCCTGCTTTGCAGCACTGATAGCAAGCGATAACGCTATCATGGATTTTCCAACGCCGCCCTTTCCAGAGCTGACAGCGAACATTTTAGCCATTCTTTTATTCCTGATAGTCGATCAATAAGCCAAAGAGTTGGAGGGCGCCATGATGTCCTCCCCGTCAAGCGTTCTGTGTTCCAAATAGTAATTCAGAACTTCACGAATCGTTACAGAACAATAAGATCCGCTGTATCCATGAGGAATATACACGCAGACTGCGATTTCCGGATTTTCATACGGTGCAAACGCGACCATCCACGCGTTGTTTTCAAGGTCAATGGTCGTCTTTTCTGCCGTACCGGTCTTTGCACCCATGTTGTTTCGAACGTCATCATATTCGACATCACGGAAGAACTTCGTTGCAGTACCGTCATCACCGGCAACGCCATGCATTCCTTTGCGCAGAGCCGCCAGATATTCAGCAACGCCCTCCCCCTCGATTTCCGAAGCCAGAATCGGCGTGCTTTCGCTGAGAACTTCGCCATCCGGAGAAATGATGGAGTCAATCAGCCGCAAATCATATACCTTACCACCGTTTGCAACAGCGGCAACATATCGCGCCATCGCAACCGGTGTAACAGTTGTGATGGACTGACCGACCGCTGCCATAATTGCCTCCGAACCGCCCCATTTAATTTCGTTCAGCATGATGAATGTATCACCGGCAACAATCTGCAAATAAACCAATTCGCGGGGCATATCGAGCTCTTCCATCAGAATCGTACGAATCTCCGGAAGCCAGTCACCCTGGTTATAATCGACTGCCATATCCATCAGCCGCTTAACACATTTGTTCAGTTTTTCCTCGTCGAATGTCATGTTATAGTCTTCGCCGACTTCGATGAGATGCTGTTTAATGTGGTTAAAGACAATAGACGGACGCCACGTCGATTGCTCAGAAGCGCTGATTGCCTTGTTCTTATCGTAAAGAGTCGTTTGACTGGCAACGTAGCCCTGAAGCTCGCCCGGCAGGTCAATGCCCGTCTTGGTTGTCAAGCCATAGAGTGCGGCGGTTTTATACAGCTGGTCGTCTGTATGTTCATATAGACGCGATCCGACTGTATAGAAGAAGTAGTTACAGGAGTATGTCAATCCCTCTACGACAGTCAAATCCGCGTGTTTAAACAGCAGCTTCTGGTTCAGCCAGCAGCGCGGTGGATTTGTCTGGTCATACTTATCAAATTTTCCAAGGTCGCTGATGGTTTCCGTCAGAGTAAGCTGTCCATGCAGCAAGCCGGCGGTCGCCGTCACCATCTTGAAAATCGAACCCGGCGTATCACGAGAGCCGATGGCGTAGTTGACCAGCGGATTTCGGGAGTCGAGCAGAATATTGGCAGCAGCTTCACCGCCGACGATAAAAGCATTCGGGTCATAGGGCGGATAGCTTGCCAGCGCAAGAACTCGTCCTTCCATATCAATGACGACAACGGCGCCTTTTTCTGCCAATTCAATAGGACTGGTTTCAAAATCACGCGTAGTTCCCTGCAAATCTGCCTTGTTGGCATCCAGCCATACGTCGCTTTTAAGCAGCCGCTCCTGTTGATCGCGAATATAATTGATATTCTCTTCGAGCGCCGATTCCGCAATGCGCTGGAGATTGGTGTCGATGGTCAGTTTGATGTTGTTGCCGTCCGTTGCTTCTGTGGTCGAAAGCGTTCGGCTTACTGCGCCGTATCGGTCGATTTCAACCACTCGTTTGCCCACTCGCTGCGTCGTGCAAGGGGTCAACCAGTCTTCCATGGTTTTTTCTACACCATCCAGACCGATCAAATCCGACAGTGCGTATCCCTTGTCCTTGTAGGAAGCGTAATAGGTATCGTAATTCTGAATCTTTCCGATGTAGCCAATGACATGACAAGCGAGCGTTCCGTTCGGATAAACGCGCTGCGTGCTGACAGAAACACTGATGCCCTCCATCGTCAGCGCTTTTGCCTCGATCTCGATGACCGTTTCCCAGCTGACGTTGGATGCAATAGTGATCGGCTGAGAAAGGAACGCATTGTTCTGCATCGTTTCCCAGACACCCAGAATCTGAATCTTCTTTTCCGTACTCAGTTCGTCCGGAATACGGTATTTCTTGCACAGCGCAGTGAAAAGTTCCTGCTGAGGGTATGCGGTTGTGCTGCTCACATAGAAGTTGCTGCGCCACATCTTTTCACGTGCATCCTGCTGCGCCTGAGTATAGCTGTTATTGTTCCAAGTAAAAATCCACAGACCCGTCATTTCATCCTGTTTAAGAGAAAACGACGTGTTCAGCGTTCCGCCATTTTTTTCAATAATATCAATTACGTTGATAATCGCGTTGGTATAAACTTTATACTGGCTGATTGTCTTGCCGGTTTCGCTGTCGATATCGGTTGGCGTATAATTCGGGTCGCGATAAAACTGGACATTATAAATCTGCTTATCATAAGCAAGCGTCAACGAATTGACATCCATGATCGTGCCGCGTGAGCCCTGACTGGTAATGGTCTTAGTCTTTTTGCTTTCCGCACTTGACAGATTATCCTCATAATCAGCAATCTGCAAATTGAATAATCGAACGATCAGCACACCGAATAATAACGCAATGACGCATGCGATCGTGATATACCGTGCCCTATACTTGTTAGCCACAGCCTTATAATACCTCCAAACTGCTTAACGCTTGCGACCTGCTTCCTCTGAATCTCCCAACCAGTCTATGCTTTTCTTTTTTCGCGTGATATGAACGCGCATGATTTTGTTCTGAATCAAAGAACAAGGCAGAATCATGACAGCACTGTATGCGCTGCACAGCAATGCCCGCAAAAGGGTTACGATGCTCTGCTCCGCACCAATGAGGAACAGATAACCGATATAAACGATTTCTCTGACCAGAACGAGAGAAAAGCAGATGACGATCAATTCAAAATAGCTTTTGTGTTTAAGGCGGTGAAGCTTTTTTCTCGTAGCATCACGCAGCATGGCGGCTGCCCAGCCGATAAATGTGTAGCAGACTAGGTTGATTGCCAATACATATCCAACACTGGCATCGTAGAGCAGTGCCATAACGCTGCCGGCGCAAAATCCCCCATACGGACCGGTATAACCCGTCAGCAACACCAGAAAAACGGTCAGCATATCCGGCGCCACACCTGCGATTCGGATATATTTGACTAAATCAGTCTGACAGATACACGCCAGAATCACGGTAAAAACGATTCTTATTGCTCTTGACATGTTTGTTCACCTCTCATGTCAGCGCTTAAAAATCTTCCGGGAAAACGTCGTCGTCATCGTCCATCCAAGCAGAATCCGGCGTTTCCTCCGGAGATTCAGGTGTGGGCGTTATTTCGACAAAACGTTCTGCCAAATCACCCATGGCTTCTTCGTCAACGATAAAGTCCACAGATTCCGGAGTCGGGGCAGGCGTCGCCTTGCCCGGTGCATCCGGAAGCGGCACAGGCGTGGAGTTCGTCAGACGATCCTCTTCGATAACGGCTTGCGGACGCGCAGTCGCAACCGGCGCAATGATGATTTCGGTGTTATCGTAGTTGTCCGGCATATCCTCAACATCTGCATAGTAACGAAGAACAAGCACATTTTCGATATGCTCAAAATCTGCCGCCGGCTCGACAACGATATAGTGTTTGCTGTCTTCGATGGCACGGGTGCTCTCTCTGACGTAACCGATCAGAAGTCCTTTCGGGAACGAAACGCCGACACCCGACGTGATTACGCGATCACCCGGTCTGGGAATGCTGTCCGCAGAGAGGTAGTACATTCTGCAAAGTGGCTCTCCTGTGCTTCCGAGCGTACCTTTAACAGCTCCCTGATCACGGCTGCTTTCGATCAAAGCCGCAAGGCTTGCCTGATCGTCGATGATGGTGATCACCTTTGCCGTTTTATCAAAAACTTCATAGGTATAACCAACAAGACCTTCAGAGGTAATAACAGCCATCTGAGTGTCAACGCCATCGTTTTTTCCTTTGTTTATCGTAAAAGTTGAGAAGTAGTTGCCTGTTTCGCTGGCAATAACACGAGCCAGAACGGGATTCATGGATGAACGATCTTCGTATTCGCCCAGAAGTGCCCGCAGCTGCGTATTTTCTTCTTCCAGCTCTTCATAGAGAATGCTGCGGAGTGTCAGCTCATCGTTCTGCGCCTTCAGCTGATTATACTCATACTCGATATTACTTCTGAGCTTCACGCGATACAAATAATTGGATATCGAGTGGGTGATCTGGGAAACAGCTCCCTGAATGGGCGTTATGATACGCGAAAGAGCGCTTTCCGGGGATAAGGATATCAAAGAACCGGTTGACTGGCTATATGCTGTCAGCGCCATCAGCGCAATCAGAACCAGAACGATGGTTCTGCGGATAAAATTGTATAATACAGGATGTTTATTCTTCATCGCTTGCCTTCCTTGCGAATCGTTGACCGCGTCATTCAGCTCTGCCTATTACGCCGCCCAGCATATCAAAATGATCCGCCATGTAACCGGCGCCCAGCGTTGTGCATTCCCCTGCGTCTCTTGCAACAGATACCGGCACACCAAATTCCGTTGCGATCATCGTATCCAAATTGGGCAGTGCGGCAGATCCGCCCGTCAGATAGATGCCGTTTTGCAGGATATCCGAGCAAAGTTCAGGCGGAACGCGCCCGAGAACCCATTTGATTGCGCCGAGTATTTCCTGCAACGGTTCGTAAATGGCTTCGCTGACCTTGGACATATCAATATCGACTGTCAAAGGCATACCTGTGGCAATATCGCGTCCGCGCACAACGGCAATATGTTCCATTTTTTTGTCACTTCGCACGTCGGCTAAGTCAAATTTGATTTGCTCAGCAACGCGATCCGTAACCAGAATGGCATGCTGCTTTTTCAAAAATCCGGAGATTGCTTCGTCGATTTTGTTGCCAGCTACCCGAATGGAATGCGATAAGACAACGCCGCCCATTGACACGAGGGCAACTTCCGTCGTGCCTCCGCCGATATCGACGACAAAACTCCCCTGCGGCTCGTATACGGGCAAACCGGTTCCGAGCGCAGCGGCGAATGCTTGTTCAACGACGAAAATTTGACGCGCACCGATTTTTTCCATCGTATTGATAACCGCACGCCGCTCGACTTTGCTTACGTCACCGGGCATCGTCACAACCACACGCGGTCTGACAAACCGACGCGTACCGATGGCTTTGCTGACGAAATAATGGATCATGATTTGAGCCATTTCATAGTCAACAATGACGCCGTCGCGCAGGGGGTGTATTACACGAATATTGCCGCCGGATCGCCCGATCATCTCTTCCGCACTGTCGCCGACCGCCACAATGTTATTGCGAGTGTTTTCTCCACGCGTAATGACAACGGAAGGTTCGTTGACCACGATACCCTTGTCTTTTACATAAACTCTTGTATTGTTCGTTCCGATATCAATCGCAATATCCGGAGAAACAAACTGAAAACCCGCCATTAAATAACTCCTCGTTCTGTCATCCCGTTCAGCTGAAGCAGCATAGTCCTCAGCATGGTCATAGGCAAACCGACGACATTGGAGTATGAGCCGTCAATCCTGTCGATAAACATGCCGCCTTGACCTTGAATTGCATAAGCGCCCGCCTTATCGAGCGGTTCACCCGTGGCAATATAGGCGTCCATTTCCTGTTCGGTCATCGAAGTCATATGAACGCGAGTTCGATCCACATTGCGAAGCACTCTTCCGCTATTGGTATTGATTAAAGTAATACCGGTGTAAACATTGTGCCAATTATCCGCCAATGCCGTCAGCATTTCTTTTGCACGTTCAGGCGTATGCGGTTTTCCCAGCGCTTCATCTGCAAAGACGAGCGTATCCGCTGCAAGGATAACCGAGTCCGGGTGACGAGCTGCAACAGCTACGGCCTTTCTTCTGGAAATCTCCAAAACGGTTTCCGCCGGACGTCCTACATAATTCTCATCAACATCCGGAGAATCAATAGTATATATCAGACCCATTTGATCGAGCAATTCACGCCGTCTGGGTGAACCGGACGCCAAGATCAAAGGGAATTCAGGCTGCATCATGGCATAACCTCCCAAATCTTATTCACTGATTCTTTATTATAACATATTCTGTAACGGCTTGCATCAATAATTCACCATTTTGGTAAATCCGACAGAAAAAATAGGTTTGAAATTGAAGTTGCCTTGTGTAATCAAGACACAAAAAACGCGGCAGGCATTAAAAAACCTGCCGCAGAACATCAACATCACATCAGTCTGCAAATTCAATGCTGTCCTCCGACATGGATGCGATGCGAGCCAAGGAATACACATCCATACCCAGATCGACAAGCCGCTGGTGACCGCTTTGGAAAGCCTTTTCAATCACAATGCCTACACCGCATACTTCGGAACCCGCCTGCTGCACAAGTTTCAACACGCCAAAGGCGGCTTCTCCGCTCGCAAGAAAGTCATCAATCAGCAGAATCTTCTCACCTGCCGGCAAAAACTCGTGCTTCACCGTAAGTTCATACTGCGTTCCTTTTGTAAAAGAGCGAACCGTTGTTTGCAAAAGATCGCCATTCATGATTTTCGACGTTTGTTTTTTCATAATTACAAGCGGAAGACCCATTGCCAACGCTGTGAACGCTGCCGGCGCTATGCCTGAGCTTTCGATCGTTACAATACGGGTCAATCCCTTATTGGCAAAGTATTTGGCGAATTCTTCGCCGATTGCTTTCATGAGTGGCACGTCAACCTGATGATTCAGGAAAGAATCGACCAGCAAAACATCCTGATTCAGTGCTTTTCCTCGTTTGAGGATCGCATCTTTGAGCATTTGCATACGTTCTTTACCCTTTCGTATCAAACAATAATTGATTTTTTCTTATTTTACCGCAATTCGTGTGTACAGACAAGTACCTAAAGCATTTTATTTAAAACAACAGCCGGAACGTTCGCCTTTTGAATACATCGGCGGTGGATAAAGCGGCAGATTTAACTTAGGCATACAGCACTCGTTTTGCTGACATACGATTTCATATCTGCTGAAGATGGATTCGATGCCAATCGACAGGCATACCTGAAAACCGCTGGGCTGGCAATAGTTTGCGCTTTGTATTCCGATTTGTATGTCCCTTCGCAGATTCATATTATGGCGATCAAAGCAGGCGCATCCTTGCAGCGGTGTATCGAGTTCAATGTATGACATTGCACGGAAGCAGCAACTCCGGCTATCGATTCCCTGTAATGCAAGCGTCAGCCTGAGCTTTTCGCCTGAACAGGACAATGCAATGGATTTTACATCAAGTACCTCAATCTTTTTTAAATATAGAGGTGGGCAAATATTGTCTTGAAAATCGCTGATGGAAATTAAGCCGCGATAGCAATAATTTGCACAATTATGGTCAACCAGCCGTTCGACAATATAGCCCGCTTGATGATGGGTGCAGGATGGTTTGCGGCACTTTCCGTAATCACAAAAATCTAAAGAGGACATAGGATACACTCCCTCTCTTAAGAGTCATTTTATCCTATGTCCTTTTCCCGAATCTTGTTCGGTTTTAAATCAACGTTTTCCATTAGACCGCTGGTCGGTTTCACACATTTCTTGAAATTCTTGATATTGCTTAATATCCTCTTCAATCTGATGAAGCAGTGCCTGTTCAAGCGCTTCGCGATCGGGATACTCGGTATAGTCAAACCAACGCATGGAAGAATCGTGTCTGAACCAAGTCCATTGCCGCTTTGCATATCTTCGAGAGTTTTGCTTAATGAGTTCGACAGCACGATCCAATGTAATTTCACCACGCAAAGCACTCACGATTTCTTTGTAGCCGATTGCCTGCATAGCGCCGCCTTCTTGATTAGGCTCGACGCCTAAGGCAAGAAGGTTTTTGACTTCTTCAACGAGTCCTGCCTGCATCATTTCGTCTACTCGTGCGTTGATTCGCGCATACATCATTTCCCGCGGCAGCGACAAACCATATACAAGGACATGGAACATGCCCTCGCGTTTTTCAGCTTCAGCTTGTTGGCTCTTTGTTTTTCCGGACATTTCAAAGATTTCCAATGCACGCATGACACGACGGATATCGTTCGGGTGTAATTTGGAAGCGGTTTCCGGATCAACTTCTTCAAGCATGGCATGAAGAATGTTCTGTCCGTCAGGCTGCTGGGCAATGCTCCTCAGCTTTTCGCGGATCTCTTCATTTGCTTTGCTTTCACCAAGGCGCATATCATATCGAATAGCATCCAAATACAATCCCGTTCCGCCAACAAGCAGCGGCAGTTTTCCTCGATCTAGGATATTCCGAATAGCTTGGACCGCCATAGTTTGATAATCTGCTGTAGTAAAGCGATCATGCGGATCGGCAACATCGATCATATGGTGCGAAACCGCAGCACGTTCTTCCGGAGTTGATTTAGCTGTGCCGATATCCATATTCCGATAAATCTGCATCGAATCCATCGACACAATTTCACCTTTCAGTTTCTTTGCCAGAAACAAAGAGGTTTTCGTCTTTCCTACGCCAGTCGGACCAACAAGCGCAACGATGATGGGTTTTGACATGCGCATATCCTCATTTTAATTGTTGATTCTTCTAAAACGCTTCTCGATCTCTGTCTTTTCCAGCACAACAACCAACGGGCGTCCGTGCGGGCAGGTTGGCGGCGCATTCGTTCGAAGCATATCCGCCAGCAGAGGCTTGATTTCTTCCATGGTGAGCTTGTCGCCACCCTTTACCGCTTTTTTGCATGCCATCTGAAGGATAGCATCGCGTCTTTTTTGTGCGGTAGACAATACACGAAGTTCACCAAGGCGATCGACCATTTCGAGAAATGCGCTTTTCGTTTGTGGAATACCCAACACGTTGGGAACTGCACGAATCTGATAAGCGTCGTCACCGAATGGTTCAATATCAAAGCCCGCAGCGCGAATTTCCTCATGATAGGTCTCTATTTTTACCGCATCCTGTGGTGTAACATGAACGACTTGAGCAACCATAAGAATTTGAGAACCAACCCCGGCGTCAATTTCCCGCATCAGCTTTTCGTAGAGTATTCGTTCGTGCGCGGCATGCTGATCGATCAAAATCAGCTGTTTTGTGTTCTGCAAAATGATATAGGTGTCAAAAGCAACGCCGACCATGGAGTAACCGCTTAACTCATCGCCCAGTGTTGTGGGAACAGCATTCTTCGGAATCAGTTCTTCCTGAACGGGCTCCTGCACGGAAACGGTAAGCGGCTCATTTGCACTCGGCTTAGGCTCGCTCGGTACAGCTTCGGGTTGGATGGGAGAAATTTCATCATTGAGCTTTGAAAATGCCAAATTTTCCTTTTTGCCCGGTATTTGAGATTCCCTCAGCGCTGCACCGCCGAAATACTGCGTTACAAAAGAAGTAAAATCAGCCTGTTGTTGCGGCGTGGGTTTACTTTCGCTCTTTTGTTCAATGACAACTTGCGCATTTTTATGGACTTCGGATGCTTGCGGTAAAACAGCAGTCTGCTCGCGTGCCTGCTCGATACCTTCATCGGTTTGCGTGTTGATGACCTGCACGACGCTGGGCTTCAACGTCGTTTGCGGCACTTCCCGAACCAAACTCATATGAGGGGCGCTTTGAAGCGGGGATACTGAAAAACTGTCTGTGACTGCTCCGCGAACGTTTTCGTAAATCAGGTGTTCATCGCTGAAACGTACTTCCAACTTATTGGGATGGACGTTGACATCCACCATGTTGGTCGGCATCTCCAAATTCAGTACGCAAATCGGATAATGACCAATCGTTACACGTTCTCTGCATCCATCTTCAAGCGCCTGAGTAAGAATCTGGCTGCGAATGGTACGCCCGTTGACGATGAAGGTCTGTCTGGCGCGATTGGAACGTGCCTGCAAGCCAACACCCACCAAACCTGAAACAGAAACGGATCCTTCGGACCGAACCGGAATCATTGCTGTCGCTGTTTCTCTGCCATATAAACTGAACAGGGCGCTGCGCAGATCTCCGTTTCCGGAACTCGAATAAATCTGTTTTCCATTGTGAATCAGTCGTAAGGATACATTGGGATGAGCAAGAATCAGCCTTGCAATCATCTCGGCAACCTTGGCAGCTTCTGTCGAGGGCTTTTTGAGAAATTTCAAGCGCACGGGTGTATTGTAAAACAGTTCTCTGGCAACGATAGTGGTTCCCTGTGGGCTGGCAGCCTCTGAAATACTCTTGATTTCTCCGCCTTCATTAACTGCACGAGTTCCCGTTTCCTCATGAACGTTTCGCGTGGTCAGTGTGAGTTTGGATACCGCAGCAATGGATGCTAGGGCCTCACCACGGAAACCGAGCGTATGAAGCGCAAACAAATCATCTGATTTCGTGATTTTGCTTGTCGCATGGCGCTCAAATGCCATACGAACATCACGGCTCCGAATTCCGCGTCCATTATCCGTCACGCGCAGATAAGAAATTCCGCCGTCGCGGATTTCGACAGTAATGCATGTTGCACCGGCATCCAAACTGTTTTCAACCAGTTCCTTAATGGCTGAAACAGGGCTTTCTACCACTTCACCGGCAGCAATCTTTCCGATCAGTTCCTGATCCAGCCTTAGTATCGGTCTATCCTCCACGGCATTGTTCCTTTCTCTGTATTCCGGTCGGTTTTAAGCTTTTCTCGCTTTTTCTTTCAGGGTAAATAAGATATTCAGGGCTTCAATCGGCGTCATGCTCATCACATCGAGCGCACGGATTTCTTCAACCAAATCCATCGCCGGCGCTTCAAACATATTAACCTGTTTGTTTTTCTTGTCCGTATCGCCCAGAATGTTCTGCCCAATCGACGTTTGGTTGACATCATTGGTTTCAAGGCGAGCCAGTATCTCATGCGCACGCATGATTACCGGTCGAGGCATGCCCGCCAGATGTGCAACGTGAATGCCAAAGCTCTTATCTGCGCCGCCACGTTCGATTTTGCGCAAGAAAACGATGTCCTCGCCATGCTCTTTTACGCTGATTCGATAATTCACGACGCCGGAAAGACGTCCTTCCAGTTCGCTCAGTTCATGGTAATGCGTTGCAAACAGAGTCTTGGCTCCGATTTTATTTTTATCAACCAAGTATTCTACGACAGCCCACGCGATACTTAAACCGTCAAAAGTGCTGGTTCCCCTGCCGATTTCATCGAGTACAATCAACGAACGCGGTGTTGCACTGCGCAAAATATGCGCCATTTCGTTCATTTCGACCATGAACGTCGATTGCCCGCTTGCCAAATCGTCCGAGGCGCCTACACGCGTGAATATACGGTCAACGATTCCGATTTTCGCTCTTTCAGCCGGAACAAAACTTCCCATATGCGCCATCAACGTAATCAGTGCAACTTGACGCATGTAGGTGCTTTTACCTGCCATGTTCGGACCGGTGATGATAAGCATTCTGTTATCGTCGTCATCAAGAAGCGTGCTGTTTGGAACAAACAGCTCATCTCCATGCATACCCGCTTCTACAACCGGGTGACGACCATCAACGATATCAATAACGCCATCTTCGGAAATTTCCGGACGAACATAGTGATTCCGAATCGCCGCAACTGAAAGCGATACCAATGCATCCAGTGTCTTTAGCCCGATAGCCGTATGCTGAATACGGGGAATTTGCTCGGAAAGGAAATCCCTGATTTCAATAAAAAGTCCTTGTTCGAGACGGACTGCTTTTTCCTGTGCTCCAAGAACGGTTTCCTGAATTTCATGGAGTTCCGGCGTCATGTATCGTTCGCAGTTGGCAAGTGTCTGTTTGCGGGTGTACCGATACGGAACCTGCTCGTAATTGGATTTTGTGACTTCGATATAGTAGCCGAAGATGCGGTTATACTGAATCTTCAAATTCTTGATTCCTGTCAGTTCCCGCTCTTTTGCTTCAAGCTCTGCGATCCATTGATGACCATTTCTCGATGCTTCACGCAGCTTATCCAATTCGGCATTGAAACCGTTTTTGATATAATGTCCCTCGCTCATCAGCGCCGGTGCATCCGGATCAATGGCATCAGTCAACTTTTCAACGATATCATCAAGCGGAGTCAGCTGCTGGAGTAATCCACCAAGCATACCTTGAGGAGCAATGGATGCTAAGGCATGGCGTATAGCAGGAACATGGGAAAGGGAATCGCGAAGCGCCAGACAGTCTTTTGCATGGATGGATTTATAAGCAATTCGGCTCAGCAGCCGTTCTATATCGTAAACCTGCGTCAATTCTTCCCGAATCAAGTCAACCGTCATATCTGCTTCACGCAAAGCTTGTACCGCGTCAAGACGGGCGTCAATTTCCTCTTTTACCGCCAAAGGCTGTTCGATAAAACCGCGCAGTGTGCGTGCGCCCATTGCCGTACAGGTATAATCCAGAATACCGAGCAGGGAACCCTGCTTCTGCCGTGAACGCATGGTTTCGGTCAATTCCAGGTTTCTGCGTGCCGTATGATCGAGCATCATATACCGCTTGTCATGATATTCGGCAAGCTCATTCATATGTTCAAGCGCATTTTTTTGCGTTTCTTCAAGATATTTCATCAATGCGCCGGCTGCCCGAATGCCCAGTTTCAGACCGCTGATACCATAGGTATCCAAGCTCTGCACTTTAAAATGATCAAGCAGCGCTGCTTTTGCCCGAGCATATTGAAACCGTGTGCCATCCTGAACATCTACATGCAGCGATGTTGCATGATCCGGCAATTCTGCATTCGATATAATCTCTTTGGGCATAATGCGAACGATTTCATCCTGCATTCTGCTGGATGCTTTTTCGATTTCGTACAGATAGAACTCGCCCGTTGAAACATCGGCAAAAGCCAATCCGGCGCGTTCTCCATCCATGCACACAGACAGAAGGTAGTTATTTCTTCTTTCATCCAGCATGGATTGCTCAATCACTGTACCGGGTGTCACGACGCGAATGACATCGCGCTTGACGAGTCCCTTTGCAGTTGCGGGATCTTCCATCTGTTCGCATATGGCGACTTTATAACCTTTTTCGATCAAACGATTGATATAGGTTTCTGCGCTGTGGAACGGAACTCCGCACATAGGTGCGCGTTCCTCCATACCGCAGTTTTTCCCGGTGAGCGTCAGTTCCAATTCCCGGGAGACCAGCTTGGCGTCATCAAAGAACATTTCATAGAAGTCGCCCAGTCGGAAAAACAGAATCATTCCGGGGTATTTGTCCTTCATATCCAGATACTGACGCATCATCGGGGTCATGTTTGCCATTTCCGTGCCTCCGTGTCTTTTTTCCTCAGCGTTTTAAGCAGGCTCAATGGCATCCGCCGCAAGAGGCACAATTTCCGCTGCACCCACCGCTCTGCTCCACTTCGCCGGTAATCATAAATTCAAGCACATGATTGACCTGATTCATCAGCTCGGAGAAAGCCTGACGCGCATTGGTCATCGCGTCGACTGCCGGCATCTGATTGAGCGCCTGCTGAGCATCATCCATTTCCTGACCAAGCTGTGCGATTTTGTCCGCATCTCCGATTGCCATCGCCGCGTGAAGCTGATCCTTTGCTTCCAGATAGCGACTCATAGCCTGCGCAACGGCGGGATCGCTCATCGCCGCCTTTTCGCAAAGCTGCATGTTCTTATATTCTTCGGAGTCAACGATAGCCTGCCCCAGTTCGCGGGCACATTCCGTAACTTTGCTCATAACCTTGTTCCTTTCACCGATTCATGACGATTTTAGTTTTCAACAATTCTTTCGCCGCGCAGCGTACTTTCACCCGCAGACGTGATCTTAACACGGACAATTTGACCGATCAGCTCTTTGCTTCCCGGGAAATTGACGGTGATGTTGTATTCGTTCTTTCCTGCCATTTGGTTCTCGTCGCGACGGGAAGCTTCTTCGACAAGGACATGGTGAACTTGTCCGATATATTTGGCATAGCGCTCGTGCGTCATATTCTTCTGGATGGCGATCAGTTTCTGAATCCGACGGGAAGAAACTTCCTCCGGAATCTGATCTTCCATATCAGCCGCACGCGTTCCGACACGCGGCGAATAAATGAATGTAAATGCGCTGTCATAACCGACTTGCTGAACCAACGCACAGGTTTCTTCAAAATCCTCTTCGGTTTCGCCCGGATAACCCACGATCAAGTCGGTAGTTAAGCTGATATCCGGAACCTTTTTACGAATCGCTTCGACGCGTTCAAGGTACTTCTCCCTCGTATATCGGCGGTTCATGGATTGCAGAATTCTGTTGCTTCCATGCTGAACGGGCAGATGAAGTGCATGACAGATATGTTTTGAAGAAGACATGACATTGATCAATTCATCGGAAATGTCCTTTGGATGCGACGTCATGAACCGAATCCGTTCAATGCCGATCTTGTCCAGCTCTGCCAGAAGCTGCGCAAAGCTCAACTCACCTTCCACATCCAGCCCGTAAGAATTGACGTTTTGCCCCAGCAGCATGATCTCTTTGACGCCATCGGCCTTCAACTCACGAGCTTCTTGCAAGATACGAGCCGAAGCACGGGAACGCTCGCGTCCGCGAACATAAGGCACAATGCAATACGAACAGAAGTTGTTGCATCCATACATGATTGTAATGTACGCATGATATGGGTTATTGCGGCGAACAGGCAGTTCTTCCGGAATGCTGCCTTCGTCATCATCGATAACTTCGACAACACGTCGTCTGCTTTCCACGGCTTTGAGCATGAGCTGTGCAAATCGATATAGATTATGCGTGCCGAAAGCCAAATCAACAAACGGATATTGTCTGAGAATCTGCTCACCCATTCCCGGCTGCTGCATCATGCAGCCGCAGACGGCAACCATCAGCTCGGGGCGTGTCTTCTTTAGCTCTTTCAGCCATACAACATTTCCAAGCGCACGTCTTTGTGCGTTGTCACGCACACAACATGTGTTGAATATCACAAAATCAGCCTTTTCACGGCTTTCAGCGGGCGTCATGCCCATCTGTGCCAACATGCCCTCGAGTGTTTCGCTGTCATGCGCATTCATCTGGCAGCCGTACGTAACCACACAATATGTGTGCGGACGATCTTTAAGCTCCGCGAAGGCTCTCATCCATTCTTTCTGCTGGGCAATCTCTTCTGCCGGAAGCTCAATAGCCTGAGTTCTTTTCATATTTTGCTAATTCCTTTTTTGTCGCTAATCGTTTATTGTTCCGGAAGTGCGATTGCGTCTTCCGGAATCGTGTCATTTCCGGGTTGCAGGATTTCAAATCGCTCATGATGTCGATTGCTTTCCTGTACACAGACTTGCGGACAGTTTTTCGGCTGGGGCATTGTGCTGAGAATCTTTGCAGCTTCTGCCGACAGCTTTATAACAAAAGGACCGGCTTGCCCGGCAATCGCCATTCTGCGTGCCTGACGCATGGCTCTTCTTGCCACCTCATCGGGTGAAAGAACCTCACCCGTTCCGGAGCAGACGCTGCAAGCTGTTCGCAGCGTTCGCCGAAGCTGTTCACTTTTGCGTTTGCGCGTCATTTCCAAGAGCCCCAGTTTTGTGATGCCGTCTACGCTGGTGGGCATTCGGTCTTTTTTCAGTGCCTTTTTTAATGCATCCAAGACAGCGTGGCGGCTCGCGTCCATTTGCATATCGATCAGGTCTATGACAATAATGCCACCGACATCCCGCAGCCGAAGCTGATGGGCAATTTCGCAAACCGCTTCCGTATTTACGCGAATAGCGGTTTCTTCCACGCTTTTTCCTGTGACCATTTTGCCGGAGTTAACGTCAATGACTGTAAGTGCTTCAGTGAAATCAAAAACCAAATATCCACCGCACGGAAGCCATACACGCTTTTTTAAGGCTTTGTCAATCTGCGTTTCCAAATTAGCGGCATCAAAAAGCAGAGAAGCATTTTCCTTGAAATACTGCAATTCTGTTTCGGCGGCAATCCTTCCTGCTGATTGAGCCTGTTTCAGCGTGGAAATACAGTCCTCATCATTGACCGTTATCTTGGACAGGCTGCCAGCCAAATCACGGACAAGGCGCAAATAAAGCGGCGTCGGACCGACCAGAACACCGGGGCGAACCATCCCCTTTGCCTTTTGATTCGCATCCAGCCATTTTTGATACAGTTCATCTGCTTCTTTGCGAAGGAATTCCGGATTAATATTCTCGGAAGCGGTTCGAATGATCATCGAACACCCTTCCGGACAAATCTGCTTACCGATCTCCGCCAGTTCAGCACGGAGCGCCGCATCTTTGACCTTCTTTGAAATATGAACACCCGTTTCGCCGGGAATCAGCACCAACCACTGTCCGGTCAGGTTGATTTGCGTGCTGATACGCAGTCCTTTGCTTTGCGTTGTCTGTTTGGCAACACCCTGCACGATGATCATGTCACCGCCCTTGAGCTTTTGCCCGTTATCAAGGGGTAAAAACGCATTAAGCTCCTGACCAATGTCTACAAAAGCTGCATGAACAGATGGACGAACGGCTTGAACACGCCCGTAATATAGGGTTTCTGTCTGTCTATCCGTTCTTTCAGATTCAGTATGCAGCTCACAGAGCTGACCGTCCTCAACAACAGCCGCTCTTGTATATCTAGGGGAATAATCGATAATCAGTTCTCTTTGCATCATGTTACAGATCGATCAGCGGCACGCTCTGCCCATCCTTTTCTCCAAGCAGGCAGGTGCGCCGTATTTCACACCTGGGTGTGTCAACGCCGGCAAATGCACAAAGCGAAGACAGCAGCAAATCAGGCTTGAGGGTGGCAGCTTCCACAAAAGAAACGCGGGCAGTCAGCACAACCGTTTTTGTTTCTGCATTCGTTTGAGCCTCCAGCAGATGGATCATCGGACGGATGTTAACCATTGCTTCCGCACGCTTTGTTTTACGAAGCGCCATGATTTCGCTTTGTGCCAGAAAATCCGGAATTGTTCCGGCAATTTTCAGAGCATCTTCCCCCCAGAGGGTTATGCGATATTCCGCCTGTCGAAGCGCTGCACTGACTTTGGGAAAGCGATCGTCTACAAGACGAATGCGGGATACATGAAGCGCCGGAGGCAGAACGCGATTCATCGCTTCCATGCAGGCTTCCTCTGTTGTTTCGCCATGCAGGGAAACATCCAGAAGCTCCGCATCGCCGGGAATTCCGGAAGACAGCGCTGACGCGAAAGACATGACAATGTGCGGATTAAATCCATTGGAATATGCGATCGGTAAACCGCTTCGACGCAGTGCACGCTGCATCGTGCGCTGGAGATCCAATAAGCCCAGATGACGGACGATATCGCCCTTCTGGAATTGCATGAGCATTCTCATCGTCCTTCACACGCTCCTTCAAATCTCTTCAATCCGCAGCCCTGGCATCCTTTTCGGCAGTCCGGCGTCGTCTCTGCACGCATGGCACGTTCATGTTCGCGCCAGAGATATGCCTCAGTCACGCCTGCATCAATAAACGACCACGGAAGCAGTTCACCCTTTTCGCGGCGACGATTTGCATAGAACGCCGGATCGACCCCACACTGCTCAAACGCTTTCATCCAGTTCTCAAAACTAAACTGATCCGTCCAACCATCAAATCGGCAGCCAAGACGCCACGCAGCCTCCAGCACATCTGCCATCTTTCGATCGCCGCGTGCAAAACAAGCTTCAAGGAAGGAAACCTGCGGTGTGTGCCAGTTAAACTCAACACCCTTGATGTGCATGATTTGGCACAGGTGCTTCTGCTTTTCTTCGAATTGTTCGATGGTATCCTGCGGTTCCCACTGGAACGGAGTAAACGGCTTAGGAACAAAGCAGCTCGCCGAACAATTGACGCGCAGACCGCGTGCACGGACGTTTTTCGGCGTTTCAAAGTATTTGCGGACAACCTTGGAAGCCAGATCGGCAATGCCGTTCAGATCCTCCGTCGTCTCAGTCGGCAAGCCAAACATGAAGTACAGCTTTACACTGCTCCATCCGCCCGCAAAAGCGTCGCTGACAGAAGACATCAGGTTTTCTTCCGTGATACCCTTATTGATTACATCGCGGAGGCGCTGTGTTCCGGCTTCCATCGCATAGGTCAAGCTGGTCTTTCGAACTTTCTGTGTCTCTTCCAGGGTTTCCTTCAGCTTGCTGTCAAGGCGCAGGCTGGGCAGGGACAATGCGATACGCTCTTCCTGGAATTTTTCCATCAGTTTATGTGCCAACTCAGGCAAACAGGTGTAATCACCCGTTGACAACGACGACAGTGTGATTTCTTCATATCCGGTTGCATCAACCAGTTTTTGCGCCAAGTCAAGCAGATGTTCAACGCTGCGCTCGCGCACCGGACGATAAATCATGCCTGCCTGACAGAAACGGCAACCACGTGTACAGCCACGCAGAACTTCAATATTGATGCGGTCGTGAACGATTTCCATATAAGGAACAATGATGCTCTCCGGATAATCGGCTTTATCGATATCCGCAATCATATTCTTAACGACCGTACGAGGGATGCCTTCTTCTGTCGGCTCGAAAGATGCCAGAGTTCCATCTTCGTGATATTCCGCACGATAAAGGCTAGGAACATATACGCCATGCAGTTTGGAAAGACGGCGCAGACATTCTTCGCGGGAAACACCTTCCTGCTTGCACTGCTTGACGACATCGATCGTTTCAAGTGTGCTGATTTCTCCATCGCCGATAGAAAATGCATCAATAAATGCATAAAGCGGTTCAGGGTTAAAGGCGCATGGGCCACCTGCGATCACGATCGGATGATCCCATGTTCTATCCTCGCTGCGCAAGGGAATTCCAGACAAATCGAGCATTTCCAGAATATTGGTATAGCTCATTTCATATTGAAGCGTGAAACCGAGCATGTCAAATCCACCGATCGGTGAGCGCGTTTCAATCGAAAACAGTGGAACGCCCTCTTGGCGCATCAGGTCTGCCATATCGACCCACGGCATAAAGACGCGCTCACAAAGCGCGTCCGGGCGTTTGTTGATAATATCGTATAAAATGCGAGAGCCGAGGTGACTCATGCCCACCTCGTATACATCCGGAAAAGCAAACGCATAGCGAATATCTACACTCTCCGGATCCTTCAGCACACAATTCATTTCTCCGCCCATATAACGCGCAGGCTTCTGCACGCGATCAAGCAGGCTGTCAATCTGTTCTTTCAGCAAAGCCATTCCTCCCCATGTTACATTCTGTTTTATTTTAATCTGTTTTTTTGCTTCGGTCAAGTCCTGACATTTCAATCTGTTCAATCGACCATCGGGCGTGTTCGCTGACTGCCGGAAACGGCAGTTTTGCCCATTCTCGAAGAACGGGCAGATACTTAACGTTTTTGCTGTTGCCGGCAAGCAAAGCTGCCTGTGCGCGGACACGCTGAGGACGTGCTGCATTTCTGCCGATTTCACAGGAAAGTTTTGCAATTGCCTGTGAAAACTCGGTTTGATTGACGGTCATCAGTTCGTCAAGCGTCAAGCCGAGCTGTTTCCCCTGCGCAAATTGAGGCTGTAAGGGACATACACGCTGACAGATGTCGCAGCCAACAAGCCGCCTGCCCATCTTTGCCCGCAAATGTTCCGGAGCAATCACGCCTTCCATCATGAAATTGCGAATGCATTTTTCAGGAAACTGCATGCCTGACGAATCAATCGCGCCCGCAGGACATGCTTTTGCGCATTTTCCACATCTCAGACAGTGTTCCTTCTGCTCTGCTATATGATCATTTTCATCATTCACAATATCCGTTGCCATCAGAATGATGACGACACGCGTACCGAACTCAGGTGTTATCAGCAACCCGTTATTGCCGATTATGCCCATTCCGGCACGTACTGCCGCTTCTCTTGCGGGATAAGATACATTTGCCTGCGCAAATCCGCCCGCCGCCCGTACTTGCGCTTCAAGTTCCCTTGCAGCGTGATACGCGGCGTTTGATGCGAAATAATAGCCATCAACCTGAACGCAGTCATTCTCTTCATTTGCCGCTGGCGTATACCCCCACAGCAAAACAGCCAAACTCTTCGCCTGCGGATAATCCTCTTCGGGAACAAAGCGAAGCTGCTTTCTTTCCTCGATGGGCGGCGACTCCATAACGTGCTGCCGCTCAATATCAAATTCCCGTGTACTGCAAAAGCCCATCTTGCCAAAACCGGCTTGACGGGCTAAAGATACAAAAGTTGCTTTATCCATTTGCCTTCGTCAATCCACTTTCGGTTTAGGCAGATGCCTTGTGCTCATTCACGGTTTCATTCAGCTGATGATATCGATCCATCACCTGCTGAAGCTGGAATTCAAAGTCGCGCTTGTCTTTTTCTTGGAGCGTTGACAGAATTAAACCAGAAACAAAGAGCAGCAACGCCGCCAGCATCGTAACGCTGCACGCGATCAGTGTCGGGAACCGGGGAACCAATCCGGTTTGTGCGAACTCCATGAGAACAGGAATCATGAAACCTGTCGAAAGAAGCGCCAAAAACAACGCAAGCAATCCAAAGAACGCAAACGGACGGTAATTCTTATAAAGCCGAGCGATGGTCATCAGAACCTTTGCGCCATCCTGATAGGTATTCAGTTTTGACTCGCTTCCGTCAGGACGATCCCGATATGAAACGACTACGTTGGCAACCTGCATGCGCCGATTGATTGCGTGGATGGTCATATCGGTCTCGATTTCAAATCCTTTAGAAAGAACGGGATAGGTTTTAACAAATGCATAGCTGAAAGCACGATACCCTGTCATGATATCTTTCACATTGCTTCCAAACAGACGGTTGATCGATGTGCGTACAAGACCATTTCCCATGTTGTGAAAAGGTCTTTTGTTTTCCGAAAAATATGTACTGGATAACCGATCTCCAACCACCATATCTGCCTGTTCCTCAAGAACAGCCGACACCATTGCCGGCGCATCTTCTGCGGGATATGTGTCATCGCCGTCTACCATCAGGTAGCAATCCGCGTCAATCTCTCGAAACATTCTGCGGATAACGTTTCCTTTTCCCTGCATGCGCTCTTTACGAACGATTGCACCTGCATGCGCAGCGATTTCACCCGTTCCATCACTCGAATTATTGTCATATACATAAACGACCGCTTCCGGCAAAACACGCCGAAAATCCCGAACAACCTTTTCAATCGTGCGGCTTTCGTTATAACACGGAATTAAAACAGCGATATGATCTTTCATAGCCTATATTCTCCTATGACCTATCGTTTGACTTTTCGTTTATTATAGCATAAAGCCGCATGACTAGCAAGAAAGCGTTATTTATAAAAACAGAAAAGGCATGTCTGCCTGACATGCCCTTTGATTTTTTACTTTGTGCCGTAAAGACGGTCGCCGGCATCGCCCAGACCCGGAATAATATATCCGTGATCGTTCAGCTTCTCGTCCATGCCCGCCACATAAATATCAACGTCCGGATGCTCAGCCTGCACACGCGCAATGCCTTCCGGCGCGGCGATCAGGTTGACCAGCTTGATATTCTTACATCCGCGCTTCTTCAGGAAGCCGATTGCTGCGGCAGCGGAACCGCCGGTTGCCAACATCGGATCAACCAGCAGAATCTCACGCTCCTGAGCATCAGCAGGAAGCTTGCAATAATACTCAACCGGCTCAAGGGTGTTCGGATCGCGATAAAGACCGATATGACCGATTTTAGCGGCGGGAACGAGGCTCATGATGCCGTCCACCATGCCCAGACCGGCACGAAGGATCGGAACAATCGCAAGCTTCTTGCCGGCGATCACCTTAGTCTGCGCACGGCAGATCGGCGTTTCAATCTCGACGGTCTTGAGCGGCAGATCGCGGGTAACTTCGTAAGCCATCAGCATGGAAATTTCGTTGAGCAGCTCACGGAATTCCTTGGGGCCGGTTTCCTGATCTCTCATTAAAGAAAGCTTATGCTGAATCAGCGGATGATCCATAACATGAACGATAGACATGTGTTTCCTCCTTCGCGTGCGCACAAAAAAGAACGCCGCATTTCGAGTTTTTTTCATTATACCATCAGTCAGACCATCGAGCAAGAGAAAATATGAACTTTCTTTTCATAAGATGTATAAGTTCAACCATTTCTTGACAGTCTGATAACCGGGCTGTATACTAACAAGGATAAATTGCAATTGAGATTGACTTTTCGGCTTTGCCGGATGGGAGGACACCTATGTTTAGCAGACCCTTGATCGACCGGATTGCCTTCTTTGGCATCAGCTGGTACGCCATTTTGATTGTTGGTGCAATCATAATCGGTTATTTATTTTGCAGCAATGAAGCGCGGCGCCTCCATTTGCCGCAAGATACTATTCTGGACTTTATGCTCTATGCGATTCCGCTGAGCATCATCTGTGCCAGACTATATTATGTAGCTTTTCGCTTCAACGACTTTAGCGAAGACTTGATTTCGATTTTTCATATTCGTGAAGGCGGGCTCGCCATTTACGGCGGTATAATCGGCGGACTTTTTGCCGCAAAGTTGGTCAGCAAGAAGCATAAAATCTCAATGCTGACACTCCTTGATGTAATCGCGCCTGCGCTTGTGCTCGGACAGGGCATCGGGCGCTGGGGAAACTACATCAATATGGAGGCGTACGGTCTTCGTGTTTCCGAGGAAGCCCTTCAGTTCTTCCCGTTTGCCGTTGAAATCCCAGTCGGAGAAGTCTGGTATTGGCATATGGCAACATTCTTCTACGAATTCTGTTGGGATATACTCGTTTTTGCTCTGCTTCTTTGTGTCCGCAGACATATCCGTCGCAAAGGCGATGTGTTCTGCTGGTATCTGCTGCTCTATTGTTCCGGACGCACAGTTATCGAAGGACTGCGCAACGATAGCCTGACGTTTATCAGCGAATTCGTTCGCATCTCTCAAATTCTGTCTGCATTGGCAGCTCTCGGTGTCGTGATTTATTTCTTTATCCGAATTCGTGACCGCATGAGTGCTGTTACCATTGCACCGCTGGTCAGCGCAGTTCTGTGTGTTGCGGAAACATTTCTCGGAGAATTTGAACGCGGCGCGTACAGTTCCCTCTTCTTCTTCTCGCAAATCGGTTTGGTTGTACTGCTTGGTTCGCTGCTGACCATGATCGCGCTTTGGACGATAGACAGCAGGCGGTTTGACCTGCGCGTTGCTCTGCCGCTGATTGCGGATGGCATATTCCTTGTCGGTTTGCTGCTTGCCGGTATCGGTCGCGCAAATGTTGATAATACTTATTATGTCACGCTGCGCCAGTGTGCATCTATGATTGAAATCATCCTCTGCGGCTGGCTGCTTTGTTACCCACTGTGCCCACAATACTCAGAAAGTGAGAAAAAAGAATATGCGTAATTTAACCATGATGACCGACCTGTATGAGTTGACCATGATGAATGGATATCTGCGGTTCGGTATGGAAAACAACCGTGCCTGCTTTGATATTTTTTATCGCAAGCAAGGCGATATGACGGCTTATGCCGTTGCTGCCGGTCTGGAGCAGGCCATTGATTATGTGAAGAACCTCCATTTCTCCGCCGATGATGTTGCTTATTTGCGGAGCTTGAACATTTTTGATGAGGCTTTCCTTGAGCGGCTTTCCACATTGAGGTTTACCGGTGAAATTCTGGCTGTTCCGGAAGGCACCGTCATCTTCCCGGGTGAACCGATCGTCCGCGTCATTGCTCCGATCATGGAAGCACAGCTTCTGGAAACCACACTGCTCAATATCATCAATCATCAGACGCTGATCGCAACCAAAGCATCGCGTGTTGTTCAAGCGGCTCGCGGAGACAAAGTCCTTGAATTTGGTCTGCGTCGCGCTCAAGGTCCGGATGCGGGAATCTATGGCGCTCGTGCTGCAATTATCGGAGGTTGTCAGGCGACAAGCAACGTTTTGACCGGTCAGATGTTCGGCGTGCCTGTCGGAGGGACGCATGCGCACAGCTGGGTTATGTCTTTCCCGGATGAGTTGAGTGCGTTCCGTGCTTATGCGGAAGTCTTCCCGGAAAACTGTTTGCTGCTTGTGGATACCTACGACACGCTGTCCAGCGGTGTGCCTAATGCGATTACTGTATTTAATGAGCTGCGGGCAAAGGGTTATGAACCAACCGGCATTCGTCTGGACAGCGGAGATCTCGCTTTCCTCAGCCGTCAGGCTCGCAAGATGCTGGATGAGGCTGGTTTCCCGAATGCGAAAATATTCGCTTCCGGCGATTTGGATGAGGAAGTCATTTGGGATCTGAAAGCACAAGGCGCTGCCATTAACGTCTGGGGCGTCGGTACGCGTATGATCACCAGTATGGATAACCCGGCTCTTGGCGGCGTATATAAGCTCTCTGCGGAAGAAGTAAACGGCAAGTTTGAGCCGCGCATCAAAATATCTGAGAATCCTGCTAAAATCACCAATCCGGGTGTCAAGCGCCTCTATCGCTTCTATGACCGTCTCTCCGGAAAGGCGCTGGCAGATTTGATTGCGCTGGAGGAAGATGATTTTTCTTCCGGAGAACCGCTTGAAATCTTCGACCCTGAGAATACGTGGAAGCGCATGACGCTCTGCGATTATGAAGTTCGTCCGCTTTTAACTCCTATATTTGAAAAGGGCGAGCTGGTTTATCAGCTTCCCTCGTTGTCTGAAATCGCACAATATGCGCATCGTGAGATGGATACTTTCTGGGATGAATATAAGCGTCTTCACAGTCCGCACCGTTATAAGGTTGACCTTTCTCAAAGACTTTACGAACTGAAGCGCAGTATGCTCGAAGAGCGCCGCGGAAGCAGCGAAATTCGTTAATGTAAGCCATGGACAGCACACTTAAACTCGTCAGCATCCGACGCGATCGAGGCCGGGCGCTTCTCACACTTTCAAACGGGGAAACGCTTGCTATGCCTCGGGCAATGCTCAAAGAGCGTCCTTATCGCGGCGGAACTCCCTTTGATCCTGGCGCCTTTCATGCTTTTATCGATGAACGCTCATACTCATTTGCCATGGAAAAAGCAGTTGCGCTGCTTGCTATGCGCCCGCGTACGCAGCAGGAAATCGTTAAGGCGCTGAGCAGCAACGCTTATCCGGAAAAAGCAATTGCGCGTGTCATGGCGCGATTGGATGAAGCGGGTTATATCAATGATACCGATTTTGCCGAGCAATGGGCTGCGTCCCGGTCTGCAAAATCAATGGGAACACGTCGTATTCAAATGGAGCTTCGGCAAAAAGGCGTCGATTCCGATATCATCTCTCATACCCTGTCAGCCCTTGACAGTGATGATGTTTTTGCAGGAGCGCTTAAAGCTGCTCGAAAAAGTGCTGCCGGAAAAGATCTCTCTAATATAAAAGACAGACAGAAGATTATGGCTGCGCTGGCTCGACGCGGTTACGATTATGCGATGGCAAAACAAGCCGTAGCAGCATTGCTTCAGGAATGACGCCGTATACGCGCTTCGTCATCAGAATATGGGCCGATCCCGCTTGTGCCTTCCCCTAATTTGCAAAACGCTGAAGTTTTACTCAAGCGGGCAGCTTTATGCATTTTCTCCTATGCGCTAAAAACCCTCTTTGATACATGGATGGTTCATCCGTATCAAAGAGGGTTTATATTTTACCGTTCTTATTCGTTCTGTGATTCCATTGCCTCAAGCACACGATCAATCATCTTTGCCACGCCACATTCATCGTTGCTCATCGTTTGATAACGACAAACACTTTTGATTTTCTCGGTTCCGTTTGCCATCGCAACACTGTGGTACGCATACTCAAGCATGCTTAAGTCGTTTTCTGCATCCCCCATCGCCATCACTTGTTCCCGTCTAAGGCCTAGGGATTGTGCGAGAAACGCAAGCGCTGTACCCTTATTGGCATCTTTCGGCATAATCTCGATATTATCCGGTGCAGATTGCGTAATTTGCAGTTCGGGGAAAGCGCTCTTGATCGCTTTTCGCGCATCCTCTATGTGCTTCGATGTATTCGCTCCCGCATAGCCGTCTGCTGAAATATAGAACTTCATGATGCCACGTTGTGCAGCTTCATAGATTGCTTTTTCTCCATAACTTGCGTCAATAAGTCCTCGATCCGTCAGATGATAGTGTTGATCAGGTGCAAAAGCAACCGTATTGACACGTCCATCCTCAAATCCGTTGATCATGATACGATAAGGAAGAACCAAATCCAGAACTCGCTTGGCATCCTGCGGCTCAAAAGAGCGGCGATAGAGAATATGACCTTTGGGAAGCGGTCCGTCGCTGATGCGTGTACCGTTGCAGGCAATAATCATGCAAGGGAGCTGTAAGCTGGTAATGAAGTCGCTGGCATCCTCAAGCATACGCCCTGTACAAATGCAAACGCATATTCCTGCCGCATCTGCGCGGCGAATGGCATCGATATTTTCCTGCGGAACCGTTTGATGATCGCTGCTTAGCAGCGTTCCATCCATATCAAGAGCAATCAAGCGAACACGTTTCATGTTGATTCCTCCTCCTTTGTTTAAAACGGGCATTCAAGGCTGACGCTTTTCCCTTCCAGATAAGCAAGTGCACCGGAAGCGTGGAAAACAAGTCTGGTAGACCAAAGCTGTTGTCTTTTTAAACCCAGCTTTCGATTCAGTTCTCGATCGCCGTATTTGTCATCGCCAAGGATTGGATGACCGATGTGCGCCAGATGTGCGCGAATTTGATGTGTACGTCCGGTCATCAATTCCACTTCCAGCCGGGCATATTCTCCTGCTTCCAACACACGGTATCCGGTTATGATTTCCAGCGCACCTCTTGCAGGGTAATCCGTTACGGCAACGCGTGAAAGCTGCGCATCTTTTCGCAAATAAGCATGCAGAACAGATTCCCGTTTTGCGGGACAGCCTTTTACTCGACAGGTATAGAATTTTTCCATGGTTCGTTTTTCAAATGCTTCCAGCGCAGCTTCGTAAGATGCTTCGTCTTTTGTAAACAACAGCAGACCGCCGGTCTGTACATCAAGACGATGACACAACCGGATTTGGTCGGTTGGTTCGCCACTTTCTCTTTTTGCAGAAAGAACACGGGTTAAAGCGCTGTCGCCTGCAAGCGGATTTTCTTCATTTTGAGATTGAAGCCCCTGCGGTTTATTGATGACCAGAATATGCTCATCTTCAAAGACAATCGGAACCGTCGGCTTGCTTTGTTTCTGCGAAGCGAGTGCTTCTTTCGACCAGTAGACGCGAATCTCCTGTCCTTCGTAGACACGACAATCTTCGGATATACGGATATGATCTACACGGACATCCCGCTTTTTCATTGCCTGTTTAACCGCCCATAGCGGCATATCACCAACCTGTAAAAGCAGCTTGGATAGCATCATACCATCTTTCTCCCGTGTTACAGTAAACTGCATATTTAACTCCTCTTCCACTCCTTCACTGGAGTATGGCTTTTTGCTTGTCCATGACCCATTTAGGTGTCATGTAGTACAGATCTTCAAGCGCTCTGCGCATGGCAGGTGATACAAATACAATTAACGATTCCTGCAGAATTTCTTCCATGGCGTCCAAAGGTGCGCCCTGTTTACAGAGCAGGCGAAGCGTTTGAGCGACATCTTTAGCCGTATGTCCATCTCTCATTGCGCCTTTGATCGATTGTTCAAGTTCTTGCTGAAGCGGCACTTCTTCGGGGAGAATATCATTCACCATTGGGGATGATTCCTTTGGAAAAATCAAAACATTCGATTTTTTCCGTCCCGAATGAATAATTGTCTGTGGTTCCGCAAGTGCAGGGTGGATCAGCATAACCCCATCTTTGTAATCTACGCAATCAAAACTCGCCCAAAGGTAACGCCTGACCAGTTCTTTCAGCGTTTCATCTCGTTCATCAACACAAAGCACGTCGCGCAGCAGCATCTGCTGTGGCAATCTGTCATCCAGTGCGCCCACGCGGTAAAGGGTTCCCGACAGATAATCACGAAAACTGTTCAGCCGCATTCTGGTCTGCTCATGTTCTTTTCGAGCGAATGCCTGCGCGATGGGCTGGCGAACACGCCACTCTATTTCGATATAAGGCTTATCGGCAACCAAACCGACATTTGCCCAAAGTCTGAATGACAATGCCTTCGCAGCTTCAAGCTCAGCGGCATCTTCAATTTGGGCTGTTCCTCCAAGGATTAGCGTCCTTTCAACCAACTCATGTTCTTCTTTTGAGAGACAATCCGCCTGTATTTCGATGTTATCCAAAATACACTGCCAGATCTGCGCAAGCTGCTGTTTGCGCAGAGGTTTTCTCTCAATACTCTGCCAGCAGGTTTCCAGCCTTCGATCCAGCGCACCGGATGTCAGCGCTTCCAGCCGTTCTGCTTCCAGCGGCTCAAGACTTTCCAAGTTCTGTTTAAAACGCCTTTTGCGCATTGCCTCCAGGGTTTTATCCTGCCATCCGCCCCAAAACACTTCTTCTAACCTGAACATTGTCGATCCCCCTGTGATTTGCGCGGATGTTCCGCGGTGTTTGTTACAGCAAATCATTCAGTGCATGACAATGGCACCCGTGTCATCCATGGGTGCCATTTATCTTGCGTTTATCTTTGGAATCGAACAAAAGGACCCTTGATCAGGAGATCTTGACGACCCAGCCAAACGGATCTTCACGCTCACCGTACTGAATTCCGGTCAGCGTATCATAGAAATCCTGCGTCAGCGTACCGATATTTCCACCGGAAATGGTAATTTCGCGATCATTCCATGCCAAACGTCCAACCGGAGAGACAACTGCCGCCGTGCCGGAACCGAAGGCTTCTTCAAGCGTGCCATTATCTGCCGCATCGAAGACATCCTGAACGGTAATACGGCGTTCATCAACGGGGATATTCTTATATTTCGCCAGCTTAATGATGGAATCGCGTGTAATGCCGCCCAGAATGGATCCCAGCAGCGGCGGGGTAACCAACGCATCTTTGAACTTAAAGAACATATTCATCGAGCCAACTTCTTCGATGTATTTGTTCTCTTTGCCGTCCAACCAGAGAACTTGCTCATAGCCTTTTTTCTCGGCAATATCGCCTGCAAGAATGGACGCAGCATAGTTGCCGCCAGTCTTGGTGAAGCCCACGCCGCCTTTAACTGCACGAACCAGTTCCGGCTCGACATAAATACCAACCGGAGCCAGCCCTTTGGCGTAATACGCGCCGGAAGGCGAACAAATGATAAAGAAACGATATGTGCGGGAAGCATGCACGCCCAACATCACATCCGTAGAAATCATCGTAGGACGAATATACAGCGACGTTCCCGGCGCACTCGGCACCCAATCGGCATCAGCTTTGAGCAGCGCAATCAAACCCGCCATCGCTTCTTCAACATCAATCTTCGGCATGCCCATGCGCTCGGCAGAACGATTCATACGCGCAAAGTTATCACGCGGACGGAAGAGATTCAATCCGCCATCTTTACGGCGGTAGCACTTCATGCCTTCAAAGATCTCCTGTGCATAGTGGAACACCGTGCATGCAGGATCCATCACAAACGGAGCATACGGAACCACGCGGGCATCATGCCAGCCTCGCCCCTGCTCATAATCCATGATGAACATGTGATCGGTAAAGATTTTGCCGAAACCAAGCTTCGACTCATCTTCCGGTTTCTTTTTAGGATTCGTCGTCAGCGTCACAGGAATGTCATACATGGTTTTTATCCTCCATCAAAGTTCGATATTCCGCGAACTCTGGGGCAAAAATGCCTCGAATCGTAGTGGCTCTATTGTATCGCTGTAAACAGTTTGTGTCAAGGGCTCAGTTTGACGAATCGGGCAGAATCTTGAAAAATCTGCAAGAAATGCGCGAATAATTTTCACCTGTTTTCCCGAAATGATGCAAATCCGCCATGTTTCGGCTTTTTTGAGCGTTTTTAGTGCTTCTTTCTCCCGTTTGTTTGCACATAAAGCAGGATTATAGCCAGCACAATCAGAAAAACAGAAGCGGCAAAAATCGACAAAATGCCAACCTTGGCAACGGGCGAGAATCCCACATAACTCGATACGGTATAAATATCCATCAACCTCATGGTATCCTCCATTGTTCGATGCAGAATACCCGTTTTGCCGGCAAGTAGCATGACCAGCATAACCGCCGGATTGAGGAAAATCGTCTTGGGTATTGAAGCCAGAACCGTCGCAGGCGATGCAGTTTCCAGTTCGCAAAGCATTTCGTAGCTGTATGCAGCTGCCAACATTCCGTGCTTTGCCAATCCCCACGTACCGATGCCAATTGCGAAAACTGCCAGATACGTTACAACGATGGCGGAAAGCGAACGTTTAAATAGTGTGCTAACTACTATGCCTACGGACAACGCTGCAAACGCAATAATCGCCAGGAACAGCATAATCATGAGAATATCCGAAACGGGCATGCCTCCGGTGACATTTGCAAGCATCATGATGGGAAAACTGCCGACAATCAATAGAAGAAGAAACGCAAAATGTTCCATCAGCTTACCCAGAATAATTCTTGGCACACCTATTCCCGTAATCAATAGCAAATCGAACGTTTGTCTTTCCCGCTCACCTGCAATGCTGCATGCACTCAGCGCAGGCGCGACCAGAACAATCAAAAAGAACTGAAGTGCCGTTGCCCAGATGATCCACTCCGTACTCCGGCGGAACATATAGACTTGAAGTCCCTGCCCCATGAAATCCGTCAGCATAGAGAGTGAAAAGATCAGCATTGATACCCAATACAATGTCAGGATAATCGGCGTTTTTATCGTGCGCATCCTTCTGCGTGCGCTGGATTCAAAAATCGGATTAAGCATCATGCTCAGTCACCTCCATAAAGACCTCTTCAAGCGTCACTTTTTCACGATGGAAGTCACAGATTGCCGCTCCCATCCGGATCCAGCGTGCCAAAATATCCGCATCGCGTTCATCATCCTGCGCAAGCGCAATATGCCACATGTTTTGTTCTTCCCGAATGTTCTTTTCCTTCAAAACATCCAGCATTTCGGTTTTCAGGGATTCATTGGGCATTCTTTCAAACCGTATGGTTAGTTCGCTTTCGCTGTGCATCCGATTTTCCAGCTCACTCATAGAACCGGTGAAAATCGCTTTTCCGTGGTCAAGAATGGTCATGTGATCGCACATATCAGCCAATTCCGGTAAGATGTGGGAGGATATCAAAACCGTTTTGCCTATATGGCTGATATTTTTCAGAATGCCGCGCATTTCTGCCCTTGCACGCGGATCCATTCCGGATGCCGGTTCATCCAGAATCAGCAGTTTAGGATCGTGCATCATTGCACGAGCCAGACACAGCCTCTGTTTCATACCGCGGGAAAGATGATCGACATAGGCTTCCCGCTTGCTCTCCAGCTCTGTCAGCATCAGCATTTCATCGATCCTTCTGCGGCGATCTTTGACGCCCATGCCAACACATCCCGCATACAGATCGAGGTACTCCCATGCTTTCAAATTATCATATACACCGAAAAAATCCGGCATATATCCAACCAACCGTCTTGCACGTTCCGGCTGTGAAATGATGCTGATTTCATCCACCTGTGCGTCACCTGAATCAGGCTTCATCAGCGTTGCCAAGATCCGCATCGCGGTTGTTTTGCCCGCGCCGTTCGGACCGACAAATCCGTGCAGCTCTCCATCTCCGATTGACAAATCCAACCCCTGAAGCGCCTGCGTTTTACCATAGCTTTTTGTCAGCTTTTCTACGCGGATCATTGCACGTCCCCTCCTTCCACTGTGATCGAAGGCATATAAACGCCGCCATAATCATTGATGTTTTTCATCTGAATGCGCAGAAACAGCTCACCGTTTTCTCCGATGATTCCGTTCATCTCGTCTACATCCAAAGCCAGATCCTCAAATCCGCGTCTGTCAGAAAAAATGGGAATCCATTCGTTGCTGCCATGATCGTAAATCTCCAGCGTTACTCCATTATTCAAAGCAAATCCAAATGCACCATCAAAACGAATCGTTTGAATCTTGCCGTAATCGATCGTCGAAAGATCATAGCCTATCATATGAATTCCGTCGTCATAGATATAGCTGAGTTCTTTTTTAGCACCCAGATGCAACGTACCGTCGGTATCCTCCTCGACCTCATACTTCAAGATTTCACCCGTATATAGATATCCGTTCGGTGATTCTTCTCGGATCGGAATATTGCAAACGATGATGGTGTTTTTCGCCGTATGGTCAATCGGTTCACCATCGATCAGGAGTGCTGAGCATTCAACATCCAAGCTTTCTGCAACTAAACTGCACTGCGCCCAATTGCCGTTATAATATGTCAGACCATACGATACTTTTGATTGAAGCAGCTGTCTAATTTTCTCTTCATCAGAGGTCAGGTTCAGTTCTTTTCCTTCTGCAAGTTCCGGATAGACATACATGCGCTCGACAGAATAGATTGGCGCAGGGAAAAGCAACGCTTCTCCTTCGGGAATGAGAACACCGTCATTCAGATTGGCGGAGTATTTTGATTCTTTCTCACGCGGCAGGAAAAATGTTTTCGTTTCACCCGGCGCAATCCGCTCGGCACACGCATAACCCCATGAAGTGATCAGAACCGCATTTTTCAGCGTTATATCGGTTTTGTTATAAATTTCTGCATGAAGCCCATCCGAATCCATCCAAGCCGATGAGGTTATTTTGCCTTCCGGCAGATTTTTCCTATGAATCAGCAGATTTCGTTCAATCCAAGTTGCCTTTCCTTTCAATTCTATGGAAGCATCTTCTCCGAGCGTCACAACATTTCGGAGTTCCATATTCTTCATATCCACATTTTCTTCTCCATAGCAATAAAAACGCTGATAGTTGTTTACCGGTTCAATCTCATCACCATTTTGGGTGCTGATGGTTCTGCGTTCCTGCCCGGCATAGCTGAGCAGCACCTGTTCCTCTGTGTCAACATCGCCATCTTCATCGTAATGGATCAGCAAAGTTTGCGAAGCGGCAGGCGCACCGATTTTATTTACAGCACCCCAAATGCCAATCGCTGTGGCACATCCCGCGGCACACAACGGAATAGCTGCCCACATCCATTTGCCTGCATCTCTGCGCCTGAGAATAGCATATAGTCCGACCCCGATCAGAGCAACATATACGCCGAGAATCCACGCGATCGGCAGGATTCCGTTTCCTTTGTTCACCCGTTCCAACGTATTGAGCGTTTGGCTATGTTTGACATTGCTCTGCCCATCGTGACTGAATGTATAACCATGCCCATCTATTGCAGTAAGAACACGCCGCCAAATCTGCTCCTGCTCAGCAGCCTTCAAAAGGGATGCATTGCTCAAGCTAAAACCACAGATAATCGCATGCCCGCCTGCCAGCAGCCTTACGTTTTTCAGCAATTCTCTTTCTTCATCCGCTTCTGCTGAGTCGGAAAGAATCGTTCGAACAGTATCCTCGGTCGATGACTTGATTTTACCCTGATCCGTAGGCAGTGTTACTGCGGCAATCCACTTTTCCGAGTTTTCCTTGCTCTCTGCGCCAACAACCAGATATCCTCCGTTTTTCATCCAAGCAATCAGTGTATTTTGCTGTTTGAGCGACAACTCATCCCACGAATGTCCATCGACAACCAGCAGACCAAATGCCATCGCCTCCGCTTCATTTTCGGGACAGCTTTTAGCATTGAGCAGAACGGTTTCGATAGTTTCCCTGTTTCCGTATTCATCCGTTCCGACGTGGCTCTTCAAAGCATCTGCCAGTTTCCGTTCGCCCCATACACCGATTGTCATGGCGTCTGTTGCAATAGCCTTTTTCACCGAAACTGTTGTAAAGGCAAGGAGACTGCCATCCTCGGAAAACAGGCGAACATCCAAGATATTCTGCGTCGCAAGCGGAAATACATCCATATAGAATTCATCTGCATGATTTGCTGCAAGTTTTACGGGTAAGCGCATTTCATCATAATCGTCATAGACATTCTTCACGGTATTGACGCTGATATATCCGTTGATGTCCTTTTCTGAATGGTTTTCAATATTCAGAGTCAGTCTCCATGCTCCTCCCTGCAGCACGACTCCGTCAAAGCCAATCTGACCGTCTATGCGGATTCCGTTTTCGGCAATTCCAGAGGATGCGACTGTGAACAGCAACATCAGAATCAACGCCGATGTGATCATCCTTAGCATTTTTGTGTTCATGATGGATTCCTCCCTGTTTATTTCTTTAAGATCCCCTTTTACTTATATGACGACATCATGCGTGCGAAAATTTCAACTTTTTTCCATAAAATGCAAAAAGCGGGCTTAACCTGCTTCAGCTTGTTGACATAAGCAAACTTGGCTTGAATAGCAAAATCAAGAAATTCAGCTATTCTTTCATTTGCGGAA
>CAKUCW010000009.1 GCA_934643825.1 uncultured Clostridia bacterium
GCACCTTTAGCTCAGTTGGTAGAGCACCTGACTCTTAATCAGGGTGCCCAGGGTTCGAGCCCCTGAAGGTGCACCAAGCAGACCAATCCGGTTTCGGGTTGGTCTTTTTGTTTTGCGTGAAATTGTGCAAAGAATGTCTGTACGCAGAGCGTTGGCGGAAGAGCGTATGGGCTCAGCACATTTTTAGAACGTATGGGGGAATTGAAAAAATCGCCCGCGTGAGCGGAAAAATCATGTTTTGCAGAGCGATGGCGGAAGTGAGAGTGGGCTCAGCCCACACGGAATTGCAAGGAAAGAAAAAGTGTGATAGACTGTAAACCAGAATGGATGAAGAAAACGAAAAAAACGATTATCGACGTTGCAGAGATGATTCGACAAGATGAACGGAGGATTTTTTGTGATGGAAGAAAAATGGCAGCGCATTCGGTTTATGCCCGGAACGCCCTTGGGCGAAGATGGACGCCGCGTAACCGGCAGTCAAAAGCACATGGATTTGGCACGCAGAGCGGCGGCAGAGGGCATGGTTCTGCTCAAAAACGAAAATAATATGCTCCCGCTGAAGTGCGGAAGCCGCGTGGCTGTGTTCGGAAAAGCGCAGGCGGATTATGTCAAGGGTGGAGGCGGAAGCGGCGATACGACGGTTGCATATGTCCGGTCGCTGGCGCAGGGGCTTCGCATGAAACAGGATGAAGGCAAAATCGAAGTCTTTGAGCCGCTGGAACATTTTTATCAGGAAAATGTCCGTGCGCAGTACGCTGCGGGCGCGACGCCCGGAAAAACGCGGGAGCCGATCTTGAACAGCGAACTGGTTCAGCAGGCGCGTGCGTTTACCGATACCGCGATCATCACGATCTGCCGCTTTTCGGGCGAGGATTACGACCGCACGGGTCAGCCGCATGACGGTGATTACTTCCTTTCCTTCGATGAAGAACACATGGTCAGGCAGGTACTCGATGCGTTTTCACGCGTGATCGTGGTGCTCAACACCGGCGGCATGATGGATACGCTCTGGTTTAAGGATCAACCGTCGATCGGGGCGGCGCTGCTGGCGTGGCAGGGCGGCATGGAAGGCGGTCTGGCGGCGGCGGATATTCTGGTCGGCGATGCATGCCCATCCGGACATTTGACGGATACGTTTGCGTCGTCGTTCGCGGCATATCCGTCCTCGGGAAATTTTGCGGAGTCGCCGCTGTATGTGGAATATCAGGAGGATGTGTTTGTCGGCTATCGTTATTTTGAAACGATTCCTGGCGCGGCGGATGCGGTTTGCTATCCATTCGGCTTTGGCTTGAGCTACACGACGTTTGCGCTGAGCGATATTTCCGGCAGGCTGAGTAATGATGCGGGCGAATTGTCGATTTCTGCAAAGGTTACGAATACCGGCGCATGCGCGGGCAAATACGTCTTGCAGGCATATGTCAATCCGCCGAAGGGAAGAATCGCGAAGCCTGCGACCACGCTGGTCGGCTTTGCCAAGACGCATTTGCTGGAAGCGGGCGAGAGCGAAACGCTGAGGATTGTGTTTGAGCCGTATACGTTTGCGACCTACGACGATGAGGGCGTGATTCAAAAATCGGCGTATGTATTGGAAAAGGGCGAATACAGCTTCCGAATGGGTGAAAACGTCCGCGATACGGTCGAAGTGGCTGAGCGGTATGTGCTGGGCGAAGACAGAGTCTTGCAGCAGCTTTCCGAAAAATGTGCGCCGAGCCGGCTGCACCGCCGCATGCTTGAGGACGGTAGCTATCGCGAGATTTCCTGCGGGGCTGAAACGCCGCGTGTGGATTGGCGCGGGCTGGAAGGCATCCCGGGCGAGGGCGAGTATCCGGTGGAGATTCCGGAGAAGATACCGGGAAGCGCGTGGGCGAAGCCCGTCAAGCCGCAGCTGATGGATGTGGCAAACGGAGAGCTGACGCTGGATGAATTCATGAGTCTGCTCAGCGACGAGGATCTGGTTCGCCTGCTCGGCGGGCAGCCGAACCGCGGCGTTGCCAATACATTTGGATTCGGCAACCTGCCGACCTACGGCGTGCCGAATGTGATGACGGCGGACGGACCGGCAGGTCTGCGCATTCAGCGTGAATGCGGCGTGACGACGACGGCGTTCCCCTGCGCGACGCTGCTGGCATGCACATGGAACACGGAAATCGTGCGGGAAGTCGGCGCGGCAGGCGCGAAAGAAGTTCATGAAAACGGCATCGGCGTATGGCTGACCCCGGCGATCAATATTCACCGCACGCCGCTCTGCGGGCGCAACTTCGAGTATTATTCAGAAGATCCGCTCGTTGCGGGCGAAATGGCGGCGGCTATGGTTGAAGGCATTCAGAGCGAGGGCGTCGGCGCATCGCTCAAGCATTTTGCCTGCAACAATAAGGAAACGAATCGCAAGGATTCGGATTCACGCGTATCCGAAAGGGCGCTGCGCGAAATCTATCTCAAAGGGTTTGAAATATGCGTCAGAAAGGCACAGCCGCTGACCGTCATGAGCAGCTATAACCTCATCAATGGGCTGTGGGCAAGCCAGAATCGCGAATTGCTGACCGATATTCTGCGCGGCGAATGGGGCTTTGAGGGCATGGTGACGACGGACTGGTATACCCACGCGCCGCAGTATACCGAGATTGCGGCGGGTAATGATGTGAAAATGGGATGCGGTGCGCCGGAACACACCCTGCGGATGATGCAGGAAGGGAAACTGAGCCGCGAGGACGTAAAGCGCAGCGTCAGAAGGCTGCTCGGCATGATCCTCAAGCTTGCATAAAAATAAAGGCAAAAGGACTGTTGTAAAAAACAGCCCCGGACTGTAGACAAAAAGCTGTTCTCCCCTCGAAGGGGGAGAACAGCCCTTTTCGCAAATGAAAGAATAGCTGAATTTCTTGGTTTTGCTGTTCAAGCTGGGTTTGCTTATGTCAACAAGCTGAAGGACTGTTATAGAAACAGCTCCAAGGTAAAATGACAGGCTGGCGAAGATCGTCAGCCTGTTTTTTGATATATGGGAGATTGAGCGAAATCGCCCGTGTGAGCAAAGCTTTAAACTTTGGCAAAGGCGAAGGCGGCGCTGCTTACAACCGCGATGTGGTCAGGGAGACCAGCGAAATCGTGGGCGGGTTGCAAAAGCGGAAGAAAAGAGGCGGATAAATCCCATCGTTGTCGCCCAGACCGGGGCTGACGTAGAGATAGGTCTTTCCGACTTTGGATAGCCCGCAATAGGTTTGCGCACCGGGCAGAATGCCGTAGTTCGGCAGGTTCTGGGAGGGAATAAACAGGGCACCGACGAACGGGAGCCGAATCAGCCCGCCTTCGTAATGTCCGCAGAGAACCAGATGCAGCCGTTCGGACAGCGTGCCGGCGTATGCGTTTTCCAGCTCATACTCGGACGGCGGAACGTGTGTCAGAGAGATGTAGACGTCGTCTTCCGTCATCATTTTGCGGGCGCTGCGCGTTTCACTCAGCCATTGCAGGTTGTATTTTGCGAGATCGATCTCGTTCTCATCCTGTGATCCCAGCACATCCAGATATTGCCGCTCAAACTGCTCCTGCATCGTCTCCAAATCGAGGCTGAGCAGGGCGCTGGTCGTCAGCCAGAGCGAATGCCCGTCGCGCTCGATGAGCTGGGGCGAACTGAGCAGCTGTGCGCCGCGCTGCTGTGCGCCGAGGATCCACGGGGCGAAGGGGCTTCCGCCTGTCGCATAAGACATGGAGGCGGGGAGCGGATCGCGGTCGCCGGGAATCATATAAATCGGTGCATCGGGATTCAATTCGCGCAGAACCTCGATCAACTCATACAGCGGCTGCGCGTTTCCGCGGGAAGAAACCATGTCGCCGGTCATGACCACGGCGTCAAACTGCGCATCTCGAAGCGCGAAGCGGATGAACTGCTGGTCTTTGCCGAAGAGCAGCCCCTTCAGGTCTGAAATGTGCAGCAGCGTATACCCCTCAAACGCGGAATCCATCTTGCGGATGGGGACGGTTACGCGATCGACACGGACAAACTGATTGACGCCCACGTTGATGAGCAGAACTGCCACAATCAGCGCCAGCAGGATGAGCAGCACGCGCCGTCCGAACGATTTGGGCGGTTTAGGGTCAAAAAAATCACCGTCCGGCTGATCGGCTCTGAAATGCGCAGTATGCTGCGGAGAAAAAGAGTCATAGCCGCTGCGGCTTTGAGAGGGTCGTCTGTTCATAACCAGAACCTCGCTTCAACATGAAATGAAATATGGAGTAAAGCGCCTTTTCGGAAAGGAAAAGACAGCCCTCTTTCGTATATGAAGAATTGTATATGTACAGCCCAACGAGGGGAAAAGTTTTCGTAACTTCATTATATCGTAAGCTTGTGCGGCATTCAACAGCAAAATCACAAATCCCCGAAATTTCAACGGCTTGCTTTGCAGATGGAAGAAAGTATGGTAGAATAAACCGAAGTATAGGAAGTTGGGCTGATGAAGCGGCGCCTTTTGTCGGCGATGCGGCGGACGGGGCGCCTGCTTTACGGATATCTTGGAGGACAAACATGGCGAAGGAAAAGACCACCTATGTATGCAGCGCATGCGGTTATGAAACGCCGCGCTGGATGGGCAAGTGCCCCGGCTGCAACGCGTGGAATACGCTGGAAGAGCAGGCGCCGCAGTCGGCACAGACCGCGCCGGTCAAGGCGATCAAGCAGCGACCCGGTACGGGGGCAAGCGCCATGCGCCTTTCCGAAGTGCCGGAGGAGACGACCGCACGCGCAACGACCGGCATTGGAGAGCTGGATCGCGTATTGGGCGGCGGCGTGGTGGAAGGGTCGCTGATGCTGGTCGGAGGTGACCCGGGCATCGGCAAATCGACGCTTCTGCTTCAGGCGTCGGAGCATCTGGCGGCGGGAGGGGCGCGTGTCCTGTATATATCGGGTGAGGAATCCGTTCGGCAGATCAAAATGCGTGCGAGGCGGTTGGGTGTCAAGAGCGAAAACCTGCTTGTGCTGAGCGAAAACGCGATGGATGCCGCCGAACGCCGCTGGGAAGAGCTTTCCCCGGATTACATGATCGTCGATTCCATCCAGACGATGTATCGACCGGACATGGCAAGCGCCCCGGGCAGCGTTTCGCAGGTGCGCGAATGCGCCAGCCTGCTGATGCGCATGGCGAAGACGACGGGGTGCGCGGTTTTTCTTGTCGGGCATGTGACCAAAGAGGGCGCGATTGCCGGACCACGCGTGCTGGAACACATGGTGGACGTCGTGCTGTATTTTGAGGGCGACAGGCAGCACGAATACCGCATTCTCCGCGCCGTGAAGAACCGCTTCGGCTCGGTCAATGAAATCGGACTGTTTGAAATGCACGAAAACGGCATGGTGCCGGTTGAAAACCCGTCCGAGCTGCTGCTGTCCACGCGGGCACGCAATGTGCCCGGCTCCTGCGTACACTGTGCCATCGAAGGTTCGCGCCCGATGCTGGTCGATGTTCAGGCGCTTGCGCTGCAAACGGCATACGGCATGCCGCGGCGCACGACGAACGGCTTTGATTCGGGAAGGCTGGCGCTGCTGCTTGCCGTGCTGGAAAAGCGGGCGGGCGTATCGCTGTTCAATCAGGATGTCTATGTCAATGTCGCGGGCGGACTGGAGCTTTCCGAGCCGGCGGCGGATTTGCCGCTGTGCGCGGCGGTGGCATCGAGCGTGCGCGACGCGTGCGTGCCGGGAGATTGGGCGGTCATCGGCGAGGTCGGTCTGGCTGGAGAAATCCGTGCGGTATCGCAGGCGGAAAGGCGGCTTGCGGAGTGTGCGCGGCTGGGCTTTACGACGGCGGTCATTCCCAGAGAAAATGCAAAACATCTGCGTGCGCCGGAAGGCATGCGCGTTTACGGAGTCGAAACGCTGGCGGAGGCGCTGGCGATACTCTTTGGCTGACGGAGGAATACAAGATGGATTATGAATATTTTTTGCAGCGAATCCACGGCGTTATCATGCCGTCCACGGGCTGCACGGAACCGGTGGCAATCGCGCTCAACACGGCAACGGCGCGGGCAAACGCACAGGGTGAGGTTCGCCATTTGACGATCACGCTGGACAACTACCTGTATAAAAACGCGATGGGCGTCGGCATTCCCGGCGCGGATGAGCGCGGCGTGGCGCTCTGCGCGGCGATGGGCGTGACGGCAGGAGACGCGACGGCAAAAATGCGTGTGCTTGACCATGTTTCTCCGGAGGCGCTCAGCGCGGCGAAGAAAATGGTCGCCGAAGGCAGAGTGACCGTCAAGACGAGAAGTGATGTTCACGGCTTGCTGGTCGAATCCGTATTGGAAACGGACAGCGACACGGTTCGCGTGCTGACGCTGCAATCGCATACGAACATCGTCCGTGTCGATCATGCGCCGTTTGAAGCCTATGTGGAAAATGAGGACGGCAGCACGGCGGGCGATCCCATCTGCAACTGCAAGCTGTCTGAGATGATCGCGTTTGCGAAGGAAGTTCCGCTGGAGGAGCTGCGCTTTTTGCAGGACGGCATCGACATGAACATGGCGGTTGCGCAGGAAGGCTTGAAATTCGGTCTGGGCCGTGCGGTCGATACGCTCATCAAGCAGGGCGCGATCGGAGATTCTCCGGTTTCCCGTGCGGAAAAGCTCTGCGCGGCGGCGTCTTATGCGCGGATGAGCGGCGTCAGCATGCCCGTCATGACGGCGACGGGAAGCGGCAATCAGGGCATCACGCTGCTGTTGACCATCGAGGGCGTGGCGCAGGCGATGGGCATTGACGAGGAGACCAAACTCCGCGCCGCGGCACTGGCGAACCTCATCAATATCTATGTCAAGACGTTTACGGGCACGCTGTCGGCGGTTTGCGCATGCGGCGTGGCGAGCGGACTGGGCGCGTCGGTCGGCGTGGTCTATATGCTGGGCGGCGGAGAGAAACAGATGCTCTTTGCGATGCAGAATATTCTCGGCTCGATCTGCGGCATGATCTGCGACGGCGCGAAGGAGGGCTGCGCGAGCAAGGTGCAGCTGTCCAGCGGGCTGGCGGTCAAGGCGGCGTTCCTGGCGATGAACGGCATGGGCGTACGCGGCGGCGACGGCATCGTCGGCACGCATGGGCTGTCCTCGCTGTTTGAAAATCTGGGGCATTTGGTGCGCGAGGGCATGGAGAACACGAACAGCGTCATTGTGGAAATCATGAGCGGCAACGAGGATTGCAGAGACCGGGCGTAAGCGGCGGAGAAGAGTATGGCTCAGTATAAAAATTATGTGATTGCGCAGACGCTGGACGAGGCGTATGAACTCAACGCGAAGAAATCGACGGTGATTGTCGCGGGCAACATGTGGCTTCGCATGTGCGGCATGCGCAGGCAGACGGCGCTCGACCTGTCCGCGCTGGGGCTTGATTTCATCAAAGAGGATGAGCAGGGCTTTACCATCGGCGCGATGACGACGCTGCGCACCATGGAAACCCATCCGGCGCTGAACGCGGCGTTCGGCGGGGTGTTTGCCCGTGCGCTTGAGCCGATTGTCGGCACGCAGTTCCGAAACAGCGCGACGGTCGGCGGAAGCGTGTTCAGCCGATTCGGCTTTTCGGATGTCAGCACGCTGCTGCTCGCCATGGGCGCAAAGGTCGTGACCTATGCGCGGGGCGAAGTGCCGCTTGACGAGTTTCAGAAGGAAAAGTGGGACAGGGACATCCTGACTGCCATCCGCATTGAAAAAGGCAGGAGCGCGGCGATTGAAAGCGTGCGCCTGTCCAAGACGGATATCCCGGTGCTGGTCTGCGCGGCATCGGCGGATGAGCGCGGCGTGCGCGTGGCGCTGGGCAGCCGCCCGGCGCGTGCGATGATCGTGGCAGAGGGCGCCAAGCCGGAAGCGCTTGACTATATGCGCATGGCGGCAGACATTCCGATGGGCACCAATGCCCGCGCATCGGAGGCTTACAGAAGGAAGGTCGCGCCGGTGCTGATGGAACGCGCCGTGCAGGCATGCCTGAAGAGGTGAGAGAAGATGAAGATCGAGTTTAAGCTCAACGGGCGCACCATTGCGTTTGATGCCGGGGCGAACGATACGCTGTACGGCATGCTTCGCGCACTGGGCATCAGCAGCGTTAAATGCGGATGCGAAACGACGAATTGCGGGCTGTGTACGGTGCATATGGACGGAAAAGCCGTGCTTTCCTGCTCGGTTCCCGCGATGCGCTGCAACGGGCGCGATATTCGGACGCTGGAGGGCATGGGCGATGCGGCAAAAGCGTTGGCGGACTGCCTCGCCGACGAGGGCGCGGATCAGTGCGGCTTCTGTGCGCCGGGCATGATGATGAATGTGCTGATGCTCGCCAAAGAGAAGCCGGATGCGACGGATGAGGAAGCCGACGCCTATCTGGCGGGCAACCTCTGCCGCTGCACGGGCTATATGAGCCAGAAGCGGGCGATTCGCCGCTTTTTGAATCGGGTCGTCAGCGGGGAGGTGCGCGTATGAGGTCGGTCGGACAGGGCGTCCGCAAGAAGGACTCCGCCGCGCTGCTTTCGGGCAAGCCCGTCTATACGGAGGATGTTTCTCCGAAAAACTGTTTGCAGGTCGTCATCCTGCGCAGTCCGCATGCCCACGCGATGATTGAGGAGATCGACGTTTCGCGTGCGCTGAAAGCGCCGGGCGTCGCCTGTGCGCTGACGTATCACGATGTGCTGGATATTCGTTTTACGCAGGCGGGGCAGACGTACCCGGAGTTCAGCCCGTATGACAGGCTGATTCTCGACCGCCATTTGCGCTGCGTGGGCGATCCGGTGGCGATTGTCGCGGCGGCGACACGCGAACAGGCGGAAGCGGCGATTCGGCTTATTCGCGTAAAATATCAGATTCTGCCCGCAATTCTCGATGCGAAGACGGCGAAGGACAACCCCGTCTGCATTCATCCGGAGGAGAATTGGCGTGCGCTCGTTCCCTGCGGCGCGGACAACCGACGCAATCTGGTCGCGGAGGGCAGGGACGAAAGCGGCGATATCGAAGCGGAGCTTGCCGCGTGCGACATCATCATCGAGCAGGATTACAGCACGCTGGCGAACCAGCAGGCGATGATGGAAACCTTCCGCGCCAGCACCCATCTGGATGCTTACGGGCGGCTGACGGTCATTTCCTCGACGCAGGTGCCTTTCCATGTGCGCCGCAATGTGGCGACGGCACTGGGCATTCCCAAGAATCAGGTTCGCGTCATCAAGCCGCGCATCGGCGGCGGTTTCGGCGCAAAGCAGACGATGGTTTGCGAGGTCTATCCCGCTATCGTGACGATGAAAACGGGCTTGCCCGCGATGATCGTCTATACCCGACAGGAATCGCAGACGATTTCCAGCCCGCGCCACGCGATGAATATCCATGTGCGGCTCGGCGCGACGAAGGACGGCGTGATCCGCGCCGTGGACATGTTTACGCTGTCCAATTCCGGCGCATACGGCGAACATGGACCGACGACGGTCGGGCTTTCCGGTCACAAATCCATTCCGCTCTATACGCATAATATGAAGGCATTCCGCTTCTCGTGGGAGGTTGTGTATACCAACACGATGAGCGCGGGCGCATACCGCGGATACGGCGCGACGCAGGGCATGTTTGCGATGGAATCCGCCGTCAACGAGCTGGCGCATCGGCTGAATATGGATCCCGGCGAGCTTCGCGCCCGCAACGTCGTCCGTCAGGGCGAGGTCATGCCGGCGTATTACGGCGAGCGGGCGGACAGCTGCACGCTGGATGGATGCCTTGCCCGGGCGCAGGAGATGATCGGCTGGAAGGAAAAATATCCGGCGAAAACGCTGCCGAACGGACATGTCCGCGCTGTGGGCATGGCGCTGGCGATGCAGGGCTCGGGTATTTCGGCGGTCGATACGGGCTCGGTTGAAATTCGGCTCTGCGACGAAGGAACCTATGTGATGGCGATTGGCGCGACCGATATGGGAACGGGATGCGACACCATTCTTGCGCAGATCGCGGCGGAAAGCCTCGACTGCCCGATTGAAAACATCGCGGTGCATGGCGTGGATACCGACCATTCGCCGTATGACTGCGGCTCGTATGCATCCAGCACAACCTATGTCACGGGCATGGCGGTCGTCAAAACCTGCGAAAAGCTCATCCGTCAGCTGGAAGCGGCGGGCGCAAAGCTGCTTGCGTGCGATGCGGGCGAAGTCGTCTTTGAAGGCGACGGTGTGCGCAGCACGAAAGACGAGCGCAAGGTGACGCTCGGCGAGATTGCCACGGCGCAGATGACGGCGTCGGTGGATACCATCGCCGCCTGTGCGTCCAACGGTTCGCCGATTTCGCCGCCGCCGTTCATGGCAGGCTGTGCGGAAATCGACCTTGACCCGCAGACGGGCGTGGTCGAGGTGGTCGATTACGTCGGCGTGGTGGATTGCGGAACGGTCATCAATCCTCAGCTGGCACGCGTTCAGACGGAGGGCGGCATCATGCAGGGCATTGGCATGACGCTGACCGAGCAGCCGCGCATGGACGCACGGGGACGGACGATGAGCAATTCCTTCCTGCAATATAAACTGCCCACGCGCATGGACGCGCACAGCATTCGCGTCGATTTCGTGCCGAGCTATGAGCCGACAGGTCCGTTCGGCGCAAAATCCATCGGCGAATGCGTCATCAATACGCCCGCGCCCGCCATCGCGGATGCGGTATTCCATGCGTGCGGCGTGAGAATACGGAATCTGCCCGTCACGCCGGAAAAGATTCTCTTCGGAAAAAAGGAGAAGGACGCGTGAAGCTGTGCGTCGTGTTGCTGGCGGCGGGGGAAAGCAGACGGTTCGGAAGAGAAAACAAGCTGCTTGCGCTCTATCACGGCAGACCGATGATCGCTAAAGCGCTCGAAACGCTGGGAAGCCTGCCATGTGCGCGGAGAATGGCGGTGGTCAGCGATGCGCAGGTCGATGCGCTGGCAAAAGAAGCGGGCTTTCAGACCGTTTTAAACGGCGAGGTCGGGCGGGGGATGTCCCATTCCATTCATCTGGGCGTGAAAAATGCCGGGGATGCGGATGCCGTGCTGCTGTGCGCGGCGGATATGCCGAAGCTCTCCCGCGAGTCGCTGGAGCGGCTGCTGCATGCGTTTGAACAGACAGGCGCAAGAGCGGCTTGTCTGTCAGATGGAGAAACATGGGGGAATCCGGCGGTGTTTTCTGCCGCGTGCTTGGATGAACTCCTTGGGCTGACGGGGGACAGGGGCGCCAAGCGCATCCTGATGAAGGAAAAGGCGGTGCGCATTCCCTGCGTTTCGCCGGGAGAATTGAGCGATGCGGATACGCCGCAGGCGCTTTGCCGCATGGAAGAGGAAGCGGAGCAAAAAACGGAAAGATGATAAAGCGGATGGGTGTGGATGCCCATCCGCTTTTGTGCAAATATGATGAGAAAATCAGCGGCAGATGGTGAATCTACCGTCTTGAAAAGCTTATGAGAAACGTGTATAATACCGCTGATTTCAAAGCAATTTGTATTCCCATCGGGCATCTCGAGCAAAGGTGTACACTTTATTTCACAATAACCGTTTTTAAGGGAGATTTGTATGACCAAAGACTTGACACAGGGTTCACCTGTGCGACTGATCCTCGGTTTTGCTCTGCCGCTGTTGGCGGGCATGCTCTTTCAGCAGCTCTATAATCTGGTGGATACGCTGATCGTCGGGCGCTTTCTGGGCATGGAAGCGCTCGCGGGCGTAGGCGCGACCGGTTCGATCAATTTCCTCGTGCTGGGCTTCTGCATGGGCATCTGTTCAGGCTTCGCCATCCCGGTTGCGCAGCAGTTCGGTGCGCGTGAAGAAAGCCGGATGCGCGAGTTTGTCGCCAACGGCGTATGGCTCTCCATCGCGTTTGCGCTGGTGATGACCGTGATGACGGTGGTTTACTGCGACGCGATCCTCAGCGCAATGAATACGCCGGAGGATTGTTTCCAGCAGGCGTATGATTATATCGTCGTCATTTTCGCGGGCATTCCGTTCACGTTCCTGTACAACCTGCTTTCGGGCTGGCTGCGTTCGCTGGGCGACAGCAAGACGCCGCTGTTCTTCTTGGTGCTTTCCTCGGTGCTGAATGTCATTCTGGATCTGTTCTTTATTCTTGTGATGAAGCTGGGCGTATTCGGCGCGTCGCTGGCGACGGTGCTGAGTCAGGCGATTTCCGGTTTGCTCTGTCTGCTGTTCATTGCGGCGAAGGTGCCGATTCTGCATATCAGCCGTGACGAGTGGCGCATGCGGTCCGTGCGCATGAAGGAATTGTGCGCGTATGGCGTGCCGATGGGGCTTCAATATTCCATTACCGCAATCGGAAGCGTTATTTTGCAGGTGGCGGTCAATTCGCTGGGTTCTCTTTCCGTTGCGGCGGTCACGGCGGGAGGCAAGGTGCTGAATTTCCTCGCGTGTCCGTTTGACGCGCTGGGCTCGACCATGGCGACCTATGGTGCGCAGAATGTCGGCGCAAGCAAATACGACCGCCTGAACAAGGGACTGTATGCGGCATCGCTGATGGGCTGCGGCTATTCGCTGCTTGCTTTTGCCATCGCGTGGTTCTTTGGACGCAGCCTGACCGGACTGTTTGTTTCCGGCGACAGCAGCGCACAGCTGATTGAGCTGGCACAGACGTATATGCTGGTCAATGTGCTGGCGTATCCGCTGCTGACGCTGGTCAACGTTGTGCGGTTCATGATTCAGGGCATGGGTTTCTCGATGTTCGCGATTCTGGCGGGCGTTATGGAGATGATTGCACGCAGTCTGGCGGGCATGTTCCTCGTTCCGGCACTGGGCTTCGTCGGCGCGGCGATGGGCAGCCCGCTGGCATGGGTCGCGGCGGATATCTTCCTCGTACCGGCGTATTTCCGCTGTCGTCGCGTGCTGATGAGCCAGGCGCATCACCTGCATGTGGCAGCGTGTGAAAATGAGGCGTAAAGCGGTGCTTCCTGCTTGACAGCGTATGAATGCCATGCTATTCTCCTTCTGTAAGGAAGGGGATTGGCATGACGATTCATATGCTTGAGTATTTTATCGCTGTGGCAGAGGGCCAAAGCTTTACGGATGCGGCAGGAAGCTGCTTTGTCAGCCAGCCCGCACTCAGCCGGGCAATCGCCAATTTGGAGAAGGAAGTCGGGTGTGCGCTCATCGACCGCGAGAACCGAAAGAGCGTCACGTTGACGCCCGCGGGGGAACGAATGCTCGTGGAAGCACGGCGGGTGATGAGCCAGCTGGAGACGATGGTGGAGCGCGTTCGGCAAATCGACGAGCAGACGCACAGCGTGGTCACAATCGGCTATATCGCTTATGGTCTGCTCCAAACCTTTAGAACAGCCGCTAAGCCGGCGTTTGATCGTGCGGCAAAGGAGAGCATTCGCCTCGAACCCGTATATGGCTCGACGCCCGAAATCAGGGAGCGGCTGCTCAGCGGCGAATTGGATTGCGCGGTGCTGCCAGAAACGCTTGCTATGAGCATGCGTGATTGCTGCTATACGGTCGTCTGTCAAACCGAAATGCGCGTGCTGATTCCAAGAGAAAACCCGCTGTTCGGTTGTTCATCGGTGCGGATGGAACAGCTTGCGGATATGCCATTCGTCATGTTTGATGCAAAGGATTTGCCGGAAATCTATGCCCGGAATATCGCCCAATGCATGAACGCCGGATTTATGCCGCGTGTGGTCGATACGGGAAAGAAGATGGGCGATGTGGTTGCCTTGCTGCATCAGCATAAGGCGGTTGGCATGGCATCCGACGCGTTTGGCTATGCGCAGAGCGAGGATCTGCATCTGGTGCCTATTGAAGGCGTGGAATACCGCAATCCGCTGACGCTGACGATCCGCAGCCGCGTGGTCAACCCGCAGGCGAAGCACTTTTTTGAAATGGTGTCGCAAATTTCCGACCATCCATAAAGAGAATTTGTCAGCTATTCGACAAAATGCCGGCGGCTCAGCGCATCTTTGACAGCAACGAAAATGATATAGAAAAAACGCCCGCGTGCGCAGAACTTTGGGATTTTGCAGACGTGGGCAGAAGTGAAAGCGGGCTCAGCCTGTTTTTAAATGAATTGAAAATGATATAGAAAAAACGTCCGCGTGCGCAGAACTTTGGGATTTTGCAGACGTGAGCGGAAGTGAAAGCGGGCTCAGCCCGCTTTTATGATTTTGGGGTATTTAAAACCGAGATTGATTATTTTTTGGCATTTGCATTTACTTTGTGATTGATATATCATAAACACAGTTCCCGGGAAGGGAAACAAAGGAGGAAAAACCATGAAAAACAAGCTGATGGCGCTCGTGTTGGCGCTGTGTGTGCTGATGAGCCTTGCCTGCGGCGCCAGTGCCGCGATGACGGCAGGCACTTACAGTGCGACGGTCAGCGGCATGCATGGACCGATGACCGTGCAGGTCACTGTGAGTGAGGACAGGATTGAATCCGTCGAGGTGACGGAGAATGTGGAAACGCCCGGTCTGATCGATTGGCCGATGCGCGAGATTCCGCAGGAAGTCGTTGAGAATCAGTCCGTCAATGTGGATACCGTCACCGGCGTGACCGTGTCCAGCCGTGCCATCCTCTCCGGCGTTTCCAAGGCGCTGGAAGAAGCCGGCGCGAATCTCGACGATTTCAAAAAGCCTGTTGAGAAGGAAGTCGCCGAGGACGAAGAACTGACCGCAGACGTGATCATCGTGGGCGGCGGCGGAGCGGGTCTGGCGGCTGCCGTTGCGGCGACCGACGAGGGCGCAAGCGTCATCGTGATCGAAAAGACGGGCTTCTTTGGCGGCAATGCCATCGTTTCCGGCGGCATTTATAACTGCCCTGACCCGGCGCTTCAGGATCATGCGGACATCACCAGCAGCCTGGATTCTCTGGTTGAAGATGCGCTGGCTGAGGAACCGGTCAGCGAGCTGCATAAGCAGGTGATGGACACGGTTCGCGAACAGTTTGAAGCGTACAAGCAGACCGACAAGAAGGTTTTCGACAGCCCCGAGTGGTTTGCTCTCCAGACGTGGAACGGCGGCGACAAGGTCGGCGATCTGGATATGCTGCTGACTTTTGCTGAAAATGCCTATCCGTCTCTTGAGTGGATCGAGGGAATGGGCATGCAGTTTGCCGATAAGATCAACTCTGCCAGCGGTTCGCTCTATATGCGTACGCATACTGCGGTGATGCCGAACGGCACGGGCTATTTCAAGGCGTTCGAGGGCAACCTTGCGACGAAGGGCGACCTGTTCACCGCGATGATGGATACCACCGGCAAGAGCCTGATTATGGATGGCGATAAGGTTGTTGGCGTGAACGCTGTGGGCAAAGATGGACATAAGGTGACCCTGCATGCCAACAAGGGCGTGATTCTTGCAACCGGCGGCTTTGCCGGCAATGTCGAGATGCGCATGAAGTATTGCCAGAGCGAGAAGTGGCCGGATCTGAGCGCGAAGGTCGGCACGACCAATATGCCCGGTGTTACCGGCGACGGCATCTACATGGCTGAGAACGCGGGCGCTGAGCTGATCAATATGGATCAGATCCAGCTGCTGCCGTATGCGAACCCGTGGACCGGCGCAACCTCCGATATCACGCTGACGTACAGCGCGAGCATTTATGTCAATAAGAACGGTGAGCGCTTCGTGCGCGAGGATGGACGCCGCGACGAGATGTCCCTGGGCATCATCGCTCAGCCGGACGGCTTGATGTATCAGGTGTTCAGCGCTGACGCTGTGCCGGATCCGAAGACCGGCAAAACGCTGGGCGATAAGACGGTTGCCTATTATCTCGAAAACCACCTTGCCGGTTATGTGCAGGCGGATACGATCGAAGAATTGGCTGAGACCCTCGGCATGGATCCGGAAACCCTCAAGGCGACGATCGACGATTTCAACGCCTGTGTGCGCGGCGAGAAGACCGATGACTACGGACGCATTACCTTCACCAAGGAACTCAAGACCGGTCCGTGGTACGCTTATCCGCGTAAGCCGGCTGCGCATCACACGATGGGCGGCGTGAACGTGGACAAGGGTACGCATGCGCTCCGTGCAGACGGAACGCAGATCGAGGGTCTGTACTGCGCGGGCGAAATCACCGGTAACCTGCATGGCGCCAACCGCCTCGGCGGCAACGCGATCGTAGACTTCTGCGTGTTTGGCCGCATTGCGGGTACGAACGCGGCGAAGGGCGAGTAAGCACCCAACTGAATCCTCATTTTCAGCGGGAAATGCAAAGATTTGCATTTCCTGCATTTTTTTGTGAAAAAAGAGTTGACAACCGAACCAAACCCTGATATAATAAATCTCGCTGATTGAGCAGCAGCCAAGTTCTGGAGAGTTGGCTGAGTGGTCTAAGGCGCACGACTGGAAATCGTGTGTGGGCTGATACCCCACCTAGGGTTCAAATCCCTAACTCTCCGCCAAATCGCTTTTCTAGTGACAACTGGGAAAGCGATTTTTTCTTTAATTATCGTGAAATGAAAAATAAATCCGTTTCTCATGCGTCAGTTTGAAGAAAAACGTTTCGCGTAACATGCCGACGGTTCCTTTCAGGGAGGATAAACATGAAGATTTCAAAAAAAGATGCGCTGATGTGGTTCGAATTCTTTGCGGAACTTCCGGAAGATGAAGAGTTGATGCCGCATCAGCAGGAGATCGCGCTGGCTGCGCTCGCGCAGATCGAAACGGCGGTCAACAAGCGCCGCGCCGAGAAGATGGCAAAGATCGACGGCTTGCAGAGCCTGTCGGGGCGCACGTATTTTGTCGGCGACAAGGGAAAATTCCCGCGTGGCTGTGCGTCCTGCCTGATGGGGACGGGCTTGAGCGCGATTCGCAAGACGAACAAATGCAACGTGCAATGCAAGTTCTGCTATAACTACGGTGAGCTGGATTGCCAGCCGCCGATCGGCGAGGGCATGTGGGAAATCGGCGGCACGAAGTTCTATGAGGACGATATCGACCTGCTGCTGTCCATTCAGAAGAAGCCGACGGGCGTTGCGTATGTCTATCTTGAGCCGTTTATGGAGATCGAGAAATACTACGGCGTCATCCGCAAGTTCCATGAGGCGGGCGTGCATCAGCACATGTACACCAACGGCACGCTGGCGACGGAGGAAAACCTGCGTGCGCTGGGTGAGGCGGGGCTTGATGAGCTGCGCTTCAATTTGGGCGCGTCCGGCTGTGCGGATCGGGTCATTGAGAACATCGCGATGGCGAAAAAGTATATCCGCTATGTCGGCATTGAAACGCCGATGACGCCGGAGCTTTACGAAACCTTCATGAAGAAGAAGGACAAGATTCTCGCGACGGGTTTCGATTTCATGAACTGCGCGGAACTGCATCTGAATCCGAACAACATCGACAACTACGAGGGCGAGAGCCTGTATATGGCGCGTCAGGGATACATTTCGCCCATCTGGAGCCGTGATTTGACGCTTTCGCTGATGGAAACCGCTGTGCGCGAAAACTGGAAGCCGCTGATCCATGACTGCTCCAATCGGACGAAGTTTGCCCGCGACCTCAACCTGCGTGCGCATGAGGGCGGCTGGTTTGGCGCAAGCAGCTATGGAAGCGAGTTCCCGAGGATTCCCTTTGAGGCGTTCCTTCCGACGCTCAGAGACGCTGATTTCCGGTTTGTCGAAGAAGAACCGCTGCCCATCGGCTACCGTCCGGGGGATATCGTGCTTTGATGAAACGCTGGATGGCGGGCACGGCGGCGTTTCTGCTGGCTGTGAGCTGCTGCACATCGGCATATGCGCAGAAAAAGAAGCCGGTTGAGCCGCTGCTGCTGGATATCCCGCTGTATTATCAGCAGGATTATCCCGACAACGCCGTTTCGTGGCACGGAGAAGAAACGTCGGTGGCGCAGTCCGGATGCGGCGCGGTGTGCGTGTCGATGGTCATCGGGTATTTTTATCCGGAGGAAGAGCCTGAACCGGATGAGGTCATGCGTCTGGCGGGCGACATGGAACTGTATCGCGGCGACGGGCTTGGACGAGATGCTCTGCGTTTGCTGCTGGCTGAATACGGCGTTACGGGGCGATGGCGCATGCTGGATGCGCGGGCGATTGAGAATACACTCCGAAAGGGCAAGATGATCATCGTCTATGTCGGTCCGGGATATTTCACGGGAAGCGGGCATTATATCGTTTTGCGCGGCATTGCGGAAAATGGGGAGCTTCTCGTTGCCGATCCGAACAGCAAAGAGAATACGGAGGAAAAGACGTATCGCTTTGCGGAGATTATTCGGCAGGCGAAAGGCGATTATCCGTTCATGATCTGCGAAATCGCGGAGAAAAAACCATAAATCAGGGGGATTGCCAGGAGCAGTCCTCCTTTTCTGTATCCCTTATTCAAGTTGACGCCAAAAAAAGGGAGTCGGGGAAAACCCATCGGATGGATTCAACGCAGCGGAAATCGCGAGGACGGATCTGTGTTTCTGTTTTCAGGAGTGGCTGTGTTATTCCTCATCTGGTTTTTTTAATCAAAAGGTCTTGACAAACTGCTTCAACTGTATATACTGTACATATACAGCTAAACGCAAAGGGGAGGAATGATTTGAACGTCATCATCAGCAATGCATCCGGCATGCCGATCTATGAGCAGATTGTTTCGCAAATCAAGCAGAAGATTTTGAGCGGAGAATTGATGGAGGGCGAGATGCTGCCGTCCATTCGTGCGCTTGCCAAGGATTTGCGCATCAGTGTGATTACGACCAAACGGGCATACGACGAGCTGGAGCATGAAGGGTTGATTTGCACAGTGGCGGGCAAAGGATGCTTTGTCGCCGCACGCAATAAAGAATGGGTTCGGGAAGAACTCCTGCGGAAGATCGAGGAGCATTTGCAGGAGATATCGGTGCTGGCGTCGCAGGCGGGCGTCAGCGGAGAAGAGCTGTGCGTCATGCTGCGCACGCTGAATGAGGAGGATGAACATGAACGCCATTGAGTTGAAACAGGTGAAAAAGCGTTACGGCGATTTTGCGCTGAATAATGTGAATCTCACTCTGCCGCAAGGCTGTGTGCTGGGGCTGATCGGGGAAAACGGAGCCGGAAAATCGACGCTGATCCGCATGATGTGCGGCATGTGCAAGCCGGACGGCGGCGAAGTTGTCGTGCTGGGCGAGCGGGCAGGTCGGTCTGCGGCGTTTACCCGAGTCAAGCAGGATATCGGCGTCGTGCTGGACGAGGCGTGTCTGCCGGATGAACTGACCGCGCCGCAGATTGCTCAGTGCATGCGCGGCATATACACACACTGGGATGACGAGGTATTCGGCGGCTTCATTCGGCGGTTCGCTCTGCCGGAAGATAAGGCGGTCAGGCATTATTCCCGCGGCATGAAGATGAAGCTCGCGATTGCGGTTGCGATGAGCCATCATGCGAAGCTGCTGCTGCTTGACGAAGCAACGAGTGGGCTTGATCCGATCGTGCGCGATGATATTCTGGATGTGTTCAATGAGTTCACCCGTCAGGAGGATCATTCGGTTCTCATCAGCTCGCATATCGTTTCGGATTTGGAGAAGATTTGCGACTATGTGGTGTTTATGCATAAAGGCAATGTGATTCTCAGCGAGGAAAAGGACAGACTGCTTGAAAAATACGCGCTGATTGCGATGGAGCGTGCGCAGTATGATGCCATGCCGAAGGCGGGTGTGCGGAGGATGCTCGATGCGCACGGCACGGTTCATGTCCTGATGGAGAGGGAATATGTGCCGCACGGCATGCCGCTCGAACGGCTGGGGCTTGAGGATATGATGCTGATGATTGAGAAAGGGGAGGAGATTCGGTGAAAGGGCTGATGATGAAGGATGTTTTCACGGCGAAAAAGATCCTTCTGGTTTACTTTTTGATGATTGTTCTGTTTTCTTTCGGTGGAACGCAGACCATGCTGTTTGCATTGATTTATGCGCTGATGCTTCCCGTCAACATGTGCAGCTATGATGAGCGCAGTCGTTTTGATCGGATGATGCCCGCGCTTCCGCTGACAGGGCTTCAATGCGTTCTGGATAAGTACATCATCACCTACATCTGTGCGGCGGTGATGATGGTGCTGTCGGTAGGGACGACCAGCGCACGCTGCGGTGCATGGACGATACCGGAGAATATGCTGGGTTCACTGGCAGTCATGCTGATGACCCATGCGATTGTCATGCCGGCGCTTATTCGCTTCGGCGTGGCAAAGGCGCAGGCGGTCTATCTCGGTGCAATCATCATAGAGGGAGCTTTAATCGCTTTGATTTCCCGCTTGGGCGGGATGAATATGTTGATGAACATCCCTTCTGTCGAAATCGGGATTTTTGTTTTCGTGCTGGCAATCAACATAGCTTCCATTTTTGTTTCGGCAAAGATGTTTGACTTGAGGGCTGAGCAATAAGCGGACTGAGTCCGCTTTCACTTCCGCCCAAGTTAGCCAAGCATGATCGTTTTGCGCACGCGGGCGAATTTACGCAGTTTTCTATGCGACAATAAACGGGCTGAGTCCGCTTTCACTTCCGCCCAAGTTAGCAAAGCATGATCGTTTTGCGCATGCGGGCGATTTTACGCACTTACTTCCACCGAAGTTTACACCATGTACTATGCGTCAAAAAAGACGGTTCGCCCCGGCAAAGAGGCGAACCGTTCAGCTTGTTGACATAAGCAATCTTGGTTTGAATAGCAAAATCAAGAAATTCAGCTATTCTTTCATTTGCGGAAAGGGCTATTCTCCCCCCTTCGGGGGGAGAATAGCTTTTTGTCTACAGTCTGGACGGTTTGCCCCGACAAAGAGACGAACCGTTTTGCTATGGATGCGGTCAGCAGGAGAACTTGCCGCGAACCTGAGCAATCTGCTGAGCGTCGGCTTGCTGGGTCTGATACCAGCCGCGTGAGGACATTTCGCCGTAGATTCGCGACTGCATGTCCAGGCTTTCGCCCAGCGCACCGTCAAATGTCTGGTGGACATTCGGCGTATCGGATTCGATGGCGCCGTGCAGATAGAGGTCGCAGACGCCTTTGGTCGTCAGAAGAAGGTCTTCCATGATTTTCTGGTCGTTGTTCATTGCGCTTTCCTCCTTATACCAGACCCATCAAGTGGTTGAACAGCTGCTTGTGCGCGTTGTGCAGCTGGTGTGCGCAGGCTTTCAGCTGAGGGTCGGTCAGCGCACGTTCCGCGTCCTGACACTGTGCCATCAGAAATTGCTCGTGTCCGAGCGCATCCTCAATATAAAGCAGTTCCTTGGGACTCATCAAAAACACCTCCGTGGAGCAGGATGCGCATTTGAAAGAAAAATATGCAGGCTGTCAACCGCAGTATAGCGGTTTTAGCGAATCGTTTTGTTTCTGTGCGACAGCGTGAGCGGCTTTGATATCGATCGGATGTTGTTCATCCGAATGCGACTTTCCTGCTAAAGCGAAGACTTTTCTCAGGTCAGCGTTTTTCGTTGACAGGCATGCCCATAACGTGCTAAAGTATACAGGTATGAATCTATCGGGCATATGCCCTTTTTGACAGGAGAGCGGTTTACAGATGTTTGAACTCAATATTCAGAAAAGCTGGATCGACGCGCTGAACAAGCGCAGCTCTGTGCGCCAATATACCGGAGCGCCGGACAAGGAACAGCTCGATAAGCTGGGCGAAACCTGCCGCAAGCTGAGCTGGCAGGGCGTGAAGATCCGCATGTTCAAGGGACCGGGTCTGAAGAGCCAGATCAAGGGTACGGACGTTTATGCGGTCATCATTGCCAAGCGCGGTACGCCGATGGAGGTCGAAGGCTTCATGGGCGAAGCGCTTGTTCTGGAAGCGACGGCGATGGGGCTGGGCACCTGCTGGCTCGGCGCGGGCTTTTATCCGGATATCATCACCCGCAATGTTGATTTGCAAAGCGATGAGAGCGTGCATTGCGTGATTGCGCTGGGCAAGGCGAACCTGCCTGCGTTTGCGCCCAAGCGCAAGGATCTGGTCAAGGTCTGCGACATGACGGAAGAGCAGCTGGGTCAGCTCGGCGCATGGCAGAAGGAAGCCGTGCTTGCCGCAAGGCTTGCGCCCAGCGCGATGAACCAGCAGCCGTGGAAGATCGTTGCGGATAAGACGAGCGTTTCCATTCTGGAGCAGAGCGTGCTGTTTAAGAAATATGCACCGCTCGATCGCGGAATCTGCATGCTGCATGCGACGGTGGGCGCGGCGAAGGCTGGCAGAAACGCCGTTTGGAAAAAGGTCGATGGCGGCTATACGATGAAGGCGTAAACTGATTTTAAACAAAGCAAACCCGTTCGGAAAACCGAACGGGTTTTTGATGTATATAGAGATGATGTAAAACCGCTCGCGTGCGCAAAACGATCATGCTTTGCAGACTTGGCGGAAGTGAAGGCGGACTCAGTCCGCAAGCGTGCCCATCGGATCCCAAGGCTCCAGAACGATCGGCTCCTGAGAAGCAAGCGCGGCGAGGTCGCCGAGGTATTCCTTTTCAACCGCCGCCTGGAAGACGTACTGGTCAAACCAGCTGTCCGAGCAGACGTAGTATCCCTTGTCGCCGCTCTTGTCGCCCCAGCTATTTTCGATTTTCCAGCGGGTCGGATTGCCCGACGCGTCGAGGTTGACGCCGGTCAGCACCATGGCGTGATTCATGGCTGCCAGACCGTAATCAAGCGCGTTGGCTTTGTCCATTGCGAGATCCATGCCGGTCAGAAGCGGGAAGTTGAAGCTTCCGTCGTCCCAGATGCCCGCAGTGCGCTCGCCGAAATGCCCGACGTCGCTGCCGAACCAGACGACCTTGCCCGCTTTGAGCTGAGCGATGATGGCGGATTTGAATTCGTCCATCGTCAGATTGAGGTGAACGACGGGACGACCTTCCGCAACGTTGCCCAGCAGACGGACGGTGTAGGTCTTGTGATAGGGCTTGTCGGCGGTGGGGGCGTTGATGATGCTGACGATCTGCTCAAGCAGGTCGCCGACATAACGCTCGGCAAAGGTCAGCGGGGTGAGGTTCTCCTCGATGTGATAAACCTTGTCCTTATCGACGTATTCAAAGCTGAACGCCTTGGGCGGCTCGCCGTAGCAGCTGCACAGGAAGCCGTAGATGCTGTCCAGAACCTTGTTCTTTTCCGCCTGAATCGCGTCTTCGTCCGCGCCGGAGGCAACCATGTCGCGCAGCTTCTGCGCGGCAGCCTTGAGCGCACGGTTCAAAACGGCGTTCATCTGGCGGGTGTTGCTGCTCTGATAGGTTTCGTCGTAAACGTCCTTGGGAACGACGCCGTATTTGCGGACGATGTTGGCAAACATATCCCACTGACCGCCATCGTGAACGCCGGTAGAAAGGATGTGCATCACGGTGCGGTCGCCGGTCGGCAGAGCAGCGGTTTCGAGAATGCTCTCAAGGAAATAGTTGCAGCGCTCGAACTTGTCCCAGAACGCCAGATAGCTCTGAGAAAGCTCAAAGTTTTCCAGATTGCGCACGGCGGCGATGCGCTCGCGCAGCACGTTCGTCGCGGCAAACAACCAGCAGCGGCCGCTGGATTTCTGGTTGGTGACTTCCAGCGTCGGTACTTCAACGGAGAACTTCTGACGCATGGCGTTTGCGCGGCTGGAAACGAAAGCGACGTTGTTCAGTTCGCTCTTGGAGAGGGCAAGCGTCGCCAGCTGACGTTCCGCGCTTTGCTCGTAATCGTGGTTAAAAGCATCCAGATGAGAAAAGGTAACAGGTTTCATACCGTATTTCTTCCTTTCCTTAAATAAAATGTGCGGGAAATATGCGGACTCAGCCCCCGGGGGATTGCGTAAATGTCCGCGTGAATCCGAATGGATGCGGCGCAAAGGGATTACGCGATATCGGTGACCGTGTAGTCCTTATCCTCGACAGCCTTTTTCAGCACGGCGTTATCGACCGGCGTGCTGAGGGTGACGACGGCAGTGCCGCTGGTGTGGCTGACCTCGGCGGATGCAACGCCGTCCACAGCCTCCAAAGCCTTCTTGACGGCGGCTTCGCAATGACCGCACATCATGCCTTCGATTTTCATCGTCTTTTCCATTTTGTTTTCCTCCTGATGATGTTTCTTTGATTTGATTTTTTTATCTTTTCCTGCATCGTGCAGTTTAAAAAGATTCAATCTGAGGGCATTGCTGACCACGCAGAAGCTCGACAGGCTCATTGCCGCCGCGCCGAACATCGGGTTCAGCGTCCAGCCGAAAAGCGGAATCCATACGCCCGCCGCCAGCGGAATGCCGATGACGTTATAGAAGAACGCCCAGAACAGGTTTTCGTGGATGTTGCGCAGGGTTGCGCGGCTCAGGCGAATCGCGGCGGGAACGTCGGAAAGCTGACTCTTCATCAGCACGACATCCGCCGCGTCGATCGCGACATCCGTGCCGGCGCCGATGGCGATGCCGATTTCCGCACGGGTGAGCGCGGGCGCGTCGTTGATGCCGTCGCCGACCATGGCGACCTTGCCCTTTTTCTGCAAAGCACGGATGACGTTTTCCTTGCCCTCGGGGAGGACGCCCGCGATGACCTCGTCTACGCCTACCTGACGCCCGATGGTACGGGCAGTGCGCTCGTTGTCGCCGGTCAGCATGACGACGCGGATGCCCATGTTGCGCAAAGCGGCGATGGCGGCGGGACTGTCCTCTTTGATGACGTCAGCAACGGCGATGATGCCCGCCAGCCTGCCGCCTTTGGCAAAGAGCAGAGGCGTTTTGCCTTCCTCGGCAAGCGATTCCGCCTTCGTGCGCAAATCGGAAGGAATCTGCGCCTTTGTCGAGATAAAGGACAGACTGCCGCCGAGCAGTTCTTCGCCGCCCAGCGTGGCGGTCAAGCCGTTGCCGGGAAGGGCGCGGAAATCGGAAACTTCGGCGATGCTGAGCTTTTCTTCGTCGGCGCGGTGCATGACGGCGCGGGCGAGGGGGTGTTCGCTGCGCTTTTCGAGCGCGGCGGCAAGGGTCAGCAGATCATGATCCGACAAGCCGTCGGCGGGGACAAGATCCGTTACACGCGGCTCGCCTCGGGTGATGGTGCCGGTTTTATCGAGCGCGACAATTTCGGTTTTGCCGGTTTCTTCAAGCGAAACGGCGGTTTTGAAGAGAATGCCGTTTTTCGCGCCCAGACCGTTGCCGACCATGATGGCAACCGGCGTCGCCAAGCCCAGTGCACAGGGACAGCTGATGACCAGCACGGAAATGCCGCGAGCCAGCGCGAAACCGATCGGCTTGCCGCAGAGCAGCCAAACCGCCGTCGTAAGGATGGCAAGGAGGATGACGGTCGGCACGAATACGCCGGATACCTTGTCGGCAACCTTTGCAATCGGCGCTTTTGTCGCCGCCGCATCGGAAACCATTTTGATAATCTGCGAAAGGGTCGTATCTTCGCCGACACGCGTGGCTTCGCAGCGCAGGAAACCGGATTGATTGCTCGTTGCGGCGGAAACGCTGTCACCGACGGTTTTGTCGACCGGAATGCTCTCTCCGGTCAGCGCAGACTCGTTGACGGCGCTTTCGCCTTCCAGAATGACGCCGTCAACCGGAATGTTTTCGCCGGGGCGCACAACGAATATGTCTCCGCGCCTGACCTGCGCAATCGGCACGGTGACTTCCTGACCGCCGCGGATCAGCACGGCGGTCTGCGGCGCGAGTTTCATCAGGCTCTTGAGTGCGTCGGTGGTTTTTCCTTTGGAGCGGGCTTCAAGCATCTTGCCGACGGTGATGAGCGCGAGAATCATGGCGGCGGATTCAAAATAGAATTCGTGCATATAGCTCATCACGGCGGTCATGTCCCCGCGAACCTGTGCGCCCGTCATGGCGAACAAGGCATAGGTGCTGTAACCGAAGGAAGCGGTCGAGCCGAGGGCGACGAGCGTATCCATATTCGGCGAACCATGGAACAGACTCTTGAAGCCGTTGATGAAGAACTTTTGATTGATGACCATGACGGCGATGGTCAGCAGCATCTGAACCAGCCCCATAGCGACGTGATTATCGTCAAAAAAGGCGGGGAGGCGCCAGCCCCACATCATATGCCCCATGGAAAAGTACATCAAAACGATGAGGAATCCCAGCGACGCGATGAGCCGATGCTTGAGAACCGGCGTTTCGTGATCGGCAAGCGCGTCCTCCTGTTGGACGATGCCGGGGGATTCCTGCGCCGCGCCCTTTAGGGATGCGCCGTAGCCTGCCGCCTGCACAGCGGAAATAACCGCTTGCGGATTGGCATTGCCTTCGACGCCCATTGAATGGGTCAGCAGGCTGACCGAGCAGCTCGTCACGCCCGGGACATGGGAAACGGCTTTTTCAACCCGGGCGCTGCAAGCGGCACAGCTCATGCCTGTTACGGTATATTGTTCCATAAAAGCTCCTTTCAGAAGGAGAATGGGGACAAAGCCCTGACGTTCTCCTCGTTTAACGCATCAGCTTTTGCAGCGTGGTCAAAAGCTCGTCGATGGTTTCGTCCTTGCCGTCGCGAATGTCCTGCGCGACGCAGGTTTTGACGTGGCTGGCGAGCAGAACCTTGGAAAAGCTGTTCAGCGCCGCGCTTGCCGCCGCAACCTGCGTTAAGATATCCGGGCAGTATGCGTCTTTTTCAACCATGCCGCGAATGCCGCGAATCTGTCCTTCAATGCGGTTTAAGCGGTTGAGCAGGTCGCGCTCTTCCTTTTCGCTTCGGTGCTTCGTGCGGCAGGAACAGCAGTTTTGTTCTGGATTGTCCATGTTTTCACCTCGCCTTGCAGCGATAGTATATACCCCTTGGGGGTATATGTCAAGAATAAGTTTGCAAAATCTAACATTGTTTTTGCGGCCAGGTTTCAAACGCTCAAAAACGGTTTTGCGGGACAAGGATCCAATAAATAAAATGAAGCAGAATTCTTAAAACTTTTAATATCGTTCGGAATAATTGGCGGAATTGATAAAATATGCAGGAACGAAACAAATGAACTCCAAAATAGTTGACGTGGGTCAAAAAATGGAATATACTGACGCACGTTAAAAAGCGAGCGGCAGAAGACAGAACAACATGCAGCCGCCGCCCACAAAGCCGCTAAGCGGCGAAGAATAGGGAGAGATCGTGATGAAGAAAGTTCCCGAACTGTTTGGAAGCATGGTTTTCAATGAAGCCGTCATGAAAGAAAAGCTGCCCAAAGATGTTTTTAGGGCACTCAAGCAGACCATTCGCCATGGATTGGCTTTGGATCCGCAGATTGCGGGCGTTGTCGCCAATGCGATGAAGGATTGGGCAATCGAGAAGGGCGCGACCCATTTCACCCACTGGTTCCAGCCGATGACCGGCATCACCGCCGAGAAGCATGACTCCTTCATTTCTCCCTGCGCGGATGGAACGGTGATCATGGAGTTTTCCGGAAAGGAACTGATCAAGGGCGAGCCGGACGCGTCGTCCTTCCCGTCTGGCGGTCTGCGTGCGACGTTTGAAGCACGCGGCTATACGGCATGGGATCCGACGAGCTATGCGTTTATTAAGGATGACACGCTCTGCATTCCGACGGCATTCTGTTCTTACACGGGCGAGATTCTGGACAAGAAAACGCCGCTTTTGCGCTCGATGCAGGCGATCAGCGCGGAAGCCTGCCGTGTGCTGAAGCTGTTTGGCAAGGACGCATCCCGCGTCACCACGACGGTCGGACCGGAGCAGGAGTATTTCCTGATTGATAAGGAAGATTATAAAAAACGTCCCGACCTGATTCTGACCGGGCGCACGCTGTTTGGCGCAAGGGCGCCGAAGGGGCAGGAGCTGGAGGATCATTACTTCGGTTCGATCCGCCCGCGTGTCAAGGCGTTCATGGCGGATTTGGATGAAGAGCTTTGGAAGCTGGGCATTTGCGCCAAAACCGAGCATAACGAGGTCGCGCCGTGCCAGCATGAGATGGCGCCCATTTTCGCAACGGCGAATATTGCGACCGACCACAATCAGCTGACGATGGAAATCATGAAGAAGGTTGCGGATCGGCATGGGCTGGTCTGCCTGCTGCATGAAAAGCCGTTTGAAGGTGTCAACGGTTCCGGTAAGCACAACAACTGGTCGATTTCGACCGACAAAGGGGAGAACCTGCTCGATCCCGGCTCTACGCCGATGGAGAACGCGCAGTTCCTGCTGTTCCTGACGGCGGTGATCAAAGCGGTTGATGAATATCAGGATCTGCTGCGCATCAGCGTCGCCAGCGCGGGCAACGACCATCGCTTGGGCGCGAATGAAGCGCCGCCTGCAATCGTGTCCATGTATGTCGGCGATGAGCTGGCGGCGGTCATCCGTTCGCTGGTCGAAGGGACGGACTACAAGTCGGCGGAACACAAGAGCATGGATATCGGCGTTACGACCCTGCCGCCGATTCCGCAGGACAATTCCGACCGCAACCGCACCTCGCCTTTTGCGTTCACGGGCAACAAGTTTGAGTTCCGTATGCCGGGCTCGTCCTTCAACATTGCCTGCACCAACATCATGCTCAACACGGCGGTTGCGGATGAATTGATGCAGTTTGCCGATGAATTGGAAAAGGCGGAGAACTTTGAGGATGCGCTTTCCAAGCTCATCCGCCGTGAATTGAAGGCGCATCAGCGCATCCTTTTCAACGGCAACGGATATAGTCCGGAGTGGGAGATTGAAGCCGAGCGTCGCGGGCTGCTGAATCTGCGCTCCACGCCGGAAGCCCTCATCCATTATACGGACAAGAAGAATGTCGAGCTGTTTGCCCGCCATGGCGTGTACACCTATACGGAGATCAAATCCCGTCAGGATATCAACATGGAGGAATACACCAAGGTCGTCCACATCGAAGCGCTGACGATGATTGACATGCTCGGCAAGATGATCGTGCCGTCCTGCGTGGCATATTCCAAGATGATGGCGGAGGGCGTCGCGGCGAAGAAGAGCATCGGCGTAGAAGCGCCTGCGGAAGTGGCTCAGGTTAAGCTGCTGACCGAAAAGACCGCGGATTTGATGACGCTCAAAGCTGAACTTGAGGCTGCGGTTGCGGGCGAACCGGACGGGCTGAATGAACGGGCGATGTATGAGCATGAAGCCGTCATTCCGGCGATGGAAGCCGCCCGGAAGGCTGCCGATGAGCTGGAGATGAAGGTGGACAAGAAGTATTGGAGCATGCCGACATATGCGGATCTGCTGTTTTATGTCTGAGGCATGATGCGGATTTTAAAAGCGGTATAACCAAGAAAACAGGAAGAAACGGCATGTGCGCCAAGGGTTTGAGAAGGCGCATATGCCGTTTTGTTCATGTTCGCAAACATGTTTTGCAAGGAATCCCAGCGCTTTTTTATCCGTAAGCCTTGCCATTTTGGGCGTTAGAGGGTACAATAGAAACCGTGTAGACAGGAGACTTCAAATGGTATCAGCAGAAGCATGGATGGAACAGTTGCGGCAGGATTGCGGCGTATGCGCGGGGAGCCATGTGCTTGTCGCGGTCAGCGGCGGCGCGGACTCTACGGCGCTGCTTTGTTTTTTCTGCGAGATCCGGGAAAAATACCCGCTTGAAATATCCTGCGCACATGTCGAACATGGCATACGCGGGGCGCAGTCGCTTGCGGACATGGAATTTGTCCGCGAATTGTGCAAACAGAAAAACGTTCCTTTTTATGGCACGCATGCGGATGTGCCGGGCTATGCCAAGGCGCACGGATGCGGCATGGAAGACGCGGCGAGAACGCTTCGATATGCGTTTCTAAGCGAAACGGCGAAGAAAATCGGCGCGGATGCCATCGCACTGGCGCATCATCGCCGCGATCAGGCGGAAACGGTTTTGCTGCATGCGGCGCGAGGGAGCGACATGCGCGGGCTTTGCGCCATGCGGATGCGTCGGGGGACGTTCATTCGACCGTTCCTGAATGAAACACCGGAGAATATCCGCGCCTATTTGAATCAGATCGGGCAGGCGTGGCGGGAAGACGAAACGAATGCCTGTGAGGATTACGCACGCAACCGCGTTCGACTGACGGCGCTGCCTGCGCTTGAGGCGGCATGCCCGGGCGCGGAAGGAGCGCTGGCGCGGCTGGCATCGGCGGCGCAGCGGGACGAAGATTATTTTTCTTTGCAGCTGGATGCTCTTGTCGGAAAGCCTTTGCTGCTGGCTGACGGCGCGTGTCTGCCGAGAGAAAAGCTTGCCGGGCTGCATCCCGCGCTGGTGAGCCGGGCGTTCATCCGTCTGGCGGAAGCGGCGGATATGCCCGCGCAGAGTGCGCAGACGATCGAGAGGCTGCTTGGGTGTCTGATACGGGAAGAGCGATGCGTCGTCAATTTGATTGGCGGCGGACACGCGGAATTCGGCGCACGATACGTCTGCTTTCTTCGGGAGCGGGAGATTGCCGAAACGCCGCTTGCCTTGCAGGGGATGACCCGGACGCCGTTTGGCGCGTTTTTCGTGCGAAAAGCGGAAAAAGGCGAGTTTGGCGACGGCGTAACCGCGCAGACGATGGATGCACGGGATCTGGAAGGCGCAGTCATTGCGCCGTGGCGCACGGAGGACAGCATGACGCCCTTTGGCGGACAAAGTCCCGTGCGGATGAAAAAGCTGCTGGAGGGCGTGGAGCATGGTCTGCGCCGCAGCGTACCTGTTTTGCGCAGGGGAAACACATTGCTATGGATGCCGGGCGTTCGTCCGGCTGAGATATGCCGCGGAAGGGAAGGCGGCGAGCGGATGCTGGTTTCGTTTGAAAACCGGTTCGCGGGCTGCTTTTCGATCAACGGTAAATATACAAAACAAAATCAGGGGGCAAAAACAGATGAGTGAAACGAGAAAGACATATGCCGATTTGAAAGACGAACTGCTGATTACGCGTGAGCAGATTGCTAAGCGCGTCAAGGAAATGGGCGCGGAGATTACCCGCGATTTTGAAGGCAAGGATTTGACCGTGATCTGCATCCTCAAGGGTGCGGTCGTGTTCTTTGTTGACCTCATCCGCGAGATCGACCTGCCGATGTCGATGGACTTCATGGCGATTTCCAGCTACGGAAGCGCGACCAAGTCTTCCGGCGTTGTGCGCATTCTCAAGGATCTGGATAAGCCGATCAACGGCAAGGATGTGCTGATTGTCGAGGATATCGTCGATTCGGGCATGACCCTCTCCTTCCTGAAGGAAAACCTGCTCAGCCGCGGCGCCGCGTCCCTGCATATCGTAACGCTGCTGGATAAGCCGGAGCGCCGCCGTGTGCCGCTGGAGGTGGATTATTTCGGTTTCACCATCCCGGATGAATTCGTCGTCGGCTATGGTCTTGACTATGCGGAGAAGTATCGCAACCTGCCGGACATCGGCGTTCTGCGCCCGGAAATCTACGAATAATTTCATCTTTCGCCGCAGCTTTGCTGCGTCAATTGGAGGTTCCCATTGAAAAAATCATATAAGGGCTTTCCGGTCTATGCACTGATTATCATCGGCGTACTGATCGCTACACAGCTTTTTTCTTCATCTTTAACCAGCCGGCACGGGCAGAAGATCGAAGCTTCCGAGCTGTATCAGTATATTGAAAGCGGAAAAGTGGACGCGGTTGCGCTGGAAGACAACACGGCTTATGCACATGCCAGGGTGAGCAGCATCCCGCTCACGTCGTTTTCCAATTCGGCGTATGATTACAGCGCCGTGATCTCGCGTGATACGTTTGTGGATACATGCCGACAGCTGGCGGCGCGTCAATCCGGCAAGAGCGTCGAGGAGATCACGGAGCTTGATCTGGGCTTTGATCTTATGTATCTGCCGCAGCCGACGACGCCGTGGCTGCTGGAAATGCTGCCGTATCTCATTATGACGATCGGTCTGATGTTCTTCTGGGCGCTGATGATGCGCCAGCAGGGCGGGGGCGGGGGAAAGATGATGACCTTCGGTCACAGCCCTGCCCGCGTCTTTGAGCCGGACGGAAACCGCGTAACCTTTGCCGATGTGGCGGGCGCGGTTGAAGAAAAGGAAGAGATGCAGGAGCTGGTCGAGTTCCTGAAGAACCCCCGCCGCTTTACCGCGGTCGGCGCACGCATTCCCAAGGGCGTGCTGCTCGTCGGACCGCCCGGCACGGGCAAAACGCTGCTTGCCAAAGCGGTTGCGGGCGAAGCGGGCGTTCCGTTTATGTCCATCTCCGGTTCGGATTTCGTTGAGATGTTCGTCGGCGTGGGCGCCAGCCGTGTGCGAGACCTGTTCGATCAGGCGAAGAAGCACGCGCCGTGCATCGTCTTCATCGATGAAATCGACGCGGTGGGTCGCCGCCGCGGCGCCGGTATGGGCGGCGGACACGATGAGCGCGAGCAGACGCTCAACCAGCTGCTTGTTGAGATGGACGGCTTTGCGGTCAACGAAGGCGTCATTGTGTTGGCGGCGACGAACCGCAAGGATATTCTGGATCCCGCGCTCCTGCGCCCGGGTCGTTTTGATCGCCAGATTACGGTTGGCTATCCGGATATTCGCGGACGCGAAGCGATTCTGCGCGTTCACGCCAAGGAAAAGCCGCTTGCCGATGATGTCGATTTGAACAACATCGCCAAGCGCACGCCGTATTTCGCCGGCGCGGATCTGGAAAACATCATGAATGAAGCGGCGATTCTCTGCGCCCGTGAAGGCAAGGAGAAGATCACCATGCGCCACCTGAATGACGCGATTGAGCGCGTTCAGATGGGCCCGGAAAAGAAGAGCCACATCGTCAGCGACGAGGACAAGCGCCTGGTTGCCTGCCATGAGGCGGGTCATGCCATCGTCGGCGAGCTTCTGGAGGGCTGCGACGCCGTGCATCTGGTGACGATCATGCCCAGAGGCGGAAGTGGTGGACATACGCTGCTGCTCCCGGATAAGGAGAGCGATTTCACCACGCGCACCCAGCTGCTCGACTTCGTTGCGATGGCGTTGGGCGGCTATGCGGCGGAAACGCTGGTCATGGGTCAGATGTCCACCGGCGCGAGCAGCGACTTGCAGCGGGCGACCGATATCTGCCGCCGCATGGTGACGCAGTACGGCATGAGCGAGGACATGGGTCCCATCTATCTGGGCGGCGATCACGACGAGGTCTTCCTCGCCCGCGATTACGGTCAGCAGAGCCGGACATACAGCGAAGACGTTGCCGCACGCATTGACGCGGAAGTGCAGCGCAAGATGAATACGGCGTTTGAACGTGCCACGAAGCTCCTCACCGAACACCGCGCACAGCTTGACGGGCTTTCCGACCTGCTGGTTGAGAAGGAAACCATCGACCGTGCCGAGTTTGAGGCGTTCATGAAGGGCGAGCCTGTGCCGAAGAAAGACGGCGAGAGCGAAGCGCTGAAGGAGCCGGAACCGATCGCATAAGGCAAAACGTGAAGTTTGCCTCCGTTTTGCCGCGATGTAAGAGCCAAAAAATGGCAGACGCCGTGCCGAAGGGCGCGACGTCTGTTTTTCCATGACGCACATGGCTTTTGTGTGCGCCATGGAAAGACAGAGAGAACCATGGGAGGAACGATATGAAAGCCGATTTGCATCTCCATTCTACCGCATCGGACGGAACGCTTGCGCCGGATGAGCTGGTTGCGCTTGCCGCGGAACTGGGCTTTACCCACCTTGCCCTGACCGACCACGACAGCGTGGAAGGCATTGGGGCGGCAGAGGACGCCGCACAGGATTGCGGCATCGAACTGATACCGGGCGTTGAGCTGAGCTGCGGTGCACAGAAGGAGATCCACATTCTCGGCTATGGCTTTGATCCATTCGATGAACAGATGATCGAGTTTTGCCGCATGCGCACGCTGGAACGCCGTGATCGTGCAGCAAAAATGGTGGAGCAGCTGGCGGAAAACGGCGTGGAGATTTCGCTGGATCGCGTGATGGAGCTGGCGAGGGGCGTCGTTGCCCGTCCGCATGTTGCGCGGGCGCTGGTTGAAGCGGGTTATGCCAATTCGGTGAGCAACGCGTTTGACAAATATCTGCTGCCGGGGAAATGCGGCTATGTGCCCAAGGCGGAGGTCAAGGTGGCGCAGGCGGCAAAGCTCATCCGTCAGGCGGGCGGCGTCGCCGTATTGGCGCATCCGATGGAGCTGAAAATGGGCGAGATGGCGCTGGAATCGCTTGTGCATGAGTGGCACGAGCAGGGGCTTGAGGGCATTGAGGTCTATCACCCCAGCGCGGCGAACAACAGCCTGCCGTTCCTCAAAAATCTGGCGCAGCGAGAGGGCATGCTCATCACCGGCGGAAGCGATTTTCACGGCGTACAGGTCAGGCAGAGCCAGATTGGCGAACAGTTGGAACGCTGGACGACGATGGAGCAGGACATTCAGAAGCTGCTGCGCAGAATAGACCGCTGAATGAAGCATATACATATCCATATATCCGTGAATGCTTCTGCATCGGACAGACGCGGGATCCATGCGAAAAAGCGAGGTGTTTGAATTGCCGACGATGACGCAGGCGGGCTACACGCCGCCGCAGAATGCGCCTAAGCGACAGCCGCCCAAAGCGCATCCCTCCAAGAAACCGAAAAAACGAAAGAAAAAGGGCGGAATCGGCACGGCAGGTGTCGTATCGCTCATCATATTCTTAATCGCCGTCCTGATCGGATCGGCAACGCTGTTTCTCTATGCCAAGACCGAGCCTTATGGCGATACCTTTCTGCCGGGGACATCGGTTTCCGGTTATCAGCTGGGCGGTCTGACGGCGCAGGATGGCGCACAGGCGCTTGAAAGATTGACGCAGAGCAGCATCGATGCCTGGCAATGTGAGTTGACCTACGGCGGGCAGACGTATACGCTGACCGCGCAGGATATATCGCTGAGCGTGGATACGGCGGCGACGCTGGATCCGCTCTGGCAGCTGGGGCGCAGCGGAAATATGCTGACGCGCTACCTGCAAATGCTCAGCTTACAGGCGGAACCGCAGGCTTCGCTTCCCGTTTTGACGTATGACATGGATGCGGTCGATGTGCTGCTGGAGCAGATCAAGGCGTCGATTGACAGTGATCCTGTCGATGCGACGGTCGAGTTTCTGCCGGGCAACAGTGTTCCTTTCTGCTTTACGGATGAACAGGAGGGAAAGCGGCTGTCCACCGACGCGCTGCGTGAGCGCATTGAAGCGTCGATCATCAGTCTGACGCCGATAACGGAAGCGCTCGAACCGGAAGCGGTCAAGCCGAATGTCTATCGGGCAGAGCTGGAAGGCGCGATTGTGCTTCGCTCGCGCATTGTCGTTCCGCTTTCCGGAAGCGAGGCGGCGCAGGCAAATGCAGCGCTGGCTGCGTCTGCATGGAACGGACTGCGCATAGACGCGGGCGAGGAGCTTTCGTTCAACCAGACCGTCGGTCTGCGGACGAGCGAGGCGGGGTATCAGGCGGCGGAGGAACCGGCTTATGGACAGAATGTGTCCGGCGTAGGCGGCGGCGTCTGTCAGGTGGCGACGGCGCTGTATCGGCTGGCGCTGCTGGGCGGAATGGACATCAGCGAAAGAAATGCCGCGGTGTACCCGGTTGATTACTGTGATATCGGGCAGGAAGCTGCCGTTTCCGACCAGGGGTTGGATCTCAAAATCGTCAATTCGACGGACAGACCGATGTTCCTGACGGCACGCGTTTATGCGGAAAATGACGGACAGACGATGGAGCTGCAGCTCATCGGGCTTGAACTGGATGAAAGCTATACGCTTGCCAGCGAAACGGAAACCATAGATCCGCCGGAGGAGCCGATTTATGTACGCGACAGCGAAGGACGCTACGCGACATACAGCGATGAATGGATTCCTGTCGGCGAACCGTTGCCCGGATATCGGGTGACCGTCCGCTTAATCAGCGAAACGGATGAAAAAATCGTATCTCAGGATGAATACGACGCGATACCGCAGATTATCTATGTGGGCGCGTCGCAGCGTCCGTAATCAGGATAAAAGCAACAACGAAGGAGGATATTCAGATGGAAAAGGTTTGTTTTAAGACGCAGAAAGGCCCGGCGGCGGTCGGTCCGTATTCGACGGCAACGATTTACGGCGGTGCGATTTACATGAGCGGCATGATCGGCGTCAATCCCGCGACGGGAAAAGCGCCCGAGGGAACGCTTGCGCAGGCACAGCAGGTTTTTGAAAACATCAAGACCGTGCTGGGCGAGCTGGGCGCGGACATGGGCGACGTGCTGAAGACGACGGTCTATTTGACCAACATCGCGGAGTTCGGCGAGGTCAACAAGCTGTACGCGGAAGCGTTCGGCCCGGAGTATCCGGCACGCACCTGCGTGGAAGTTTCCGCACTGCCGATGGGGCTTTCCATTGAAGTGGAATGCATCGCACGCGCAAAGTAAAGGATGACGCCCGAAGGATGCAGACCGTCGGTCTGTGTCTTTCGGGTGTATTCATTATGAAGAAGAGTAGACAGATGACAAGGAGGAATTGACCGTGCGGGAACCCTTTTCTGCGCAGGAGATCCGATATTTGAAGCTTTTACGCAAGCAGTATAGAACGATTCAGGAAGCATCCGCCGAGGTCGCCCATCTGCGTGCGGTTCTGCGCCTGCCGAAAGGCACGGAGCATTTCCTCTCGGATCTGCACGGTGAGCATGCCGCTTTTTTGCATATCCTGCATAACGCCAGCGGCGTCATCAAGCGCAAGATCAATGATCTGTATGGCGACCTGCTTTCGAGTCATGAGCGGGATATGCTCTCCACACTCATTTATTATCCGGATGAAAAGCTGGCGCTGCTCAAAAAGCAGGGGATTGTCAACGAGGAATGGTATCGGCTGACCATCTATCGGCTGCTCGAGGTCTGCCGTGTTTGTTCGGTGAAATATACGCGCAAGCGGGTGCGCGATGCGATGCCCAGAGGCATGGGTTCGCTGATGGAAGAGATGCTGCTGAGCGACAATACGCCGGACAAGGAAGGGTATTATCGCGAGGTGATGCAGTCCATCCTGGAAACGGGGCAGTCTGACGCGCTGATTATTGCGCTCAGCGGCGTCATTCAGACGCTCGCCATCGACAGGCTGCACATCATCGGCGATGTGTTTGATCGAGGCCCGCGTGCCGATTTGATCATGGATGCGCTGGAAAACTATCATCAGGTCGATGTGCAGTGGGGCAACCATGACATCGCGTGGATGGGCGCGGCGGCGCTTTCGGAGGCTTGCATCGCGCAGGTTATCGTAACATCGGTCAAATACGGCAATCTGGAAACGCTGGAAGTCGGCTACGGCATTTCCCTGCGCCCGCTGGCGACGCTGGCGGCGGCATGCTATGGTGATGATCCGTGCGAGGCGTTCCTGCCGCGGGACAATGGCGAGGAACTGCATGAGGACGAGATGGAGCTGGCTCGCATGCACAAAGCCGCCGCGATTTTGCAGTTCAAGCTCGAAGGACAGCTGCTCAGCCGCCATCCCGAATACGGCATGAACAACCGCCGGCTGCTTGATCGCATCGACTTTGAAAAAAAGACCGTCGAGATCGACGGTCAGGAATATGCGCTTCGCAGCTGCCATTTCCCGACGATCGATCCCGACGATCCCTATGCGCTGACGCCGCTTGAAAAGGAAGTCATGGAGCGCATGGCGCTGGAGTTTGCCCATTCCGAAAAGCTTCAGCGGCATGTGCAGTTCCTTTACAGTGCGGGCGGCATGTATCTGCGCTGCAACGGAAACCTGCTCTATCATGGCTGCATTCCGATGAACAAGGATGGCACGTTTGCCGTTGTGCCTGTCCATGAAGGGGAAGAACTGCGCGGACGCGAAGCGATTGATGCAGCCGATGTCAAGGCGCGTCAGGGCTATTTCTCAACGCTGGGCACGAGCGAACGACAGGATGGTCAGGATTTCCTCTGGTATTTGGGAAGCGGTCCGAATTCGCCGCTCTTTGGCAAGGATAAGATGGCGACGTTTGAACGCTATTTTGTCACGGACAAAGAGGCGCATGTTGAAAACAAAAACGCCTATTACGATTTTCAGGATGACGAGCAGACCGCCCTGCGGATTCTGCGTGGATTTGGCTTGAATGACTCGGGCTTCATCATCAACGGACATGTGCCGGTGAAGCTCGGTCAGGGAGAAAGCCCGATCAAGGCGGGCGGCAGACTGCTGGTCATCGACGGCGGGCTTTCCCGTGCCTATCAGCCCGTGACGGGAATCGCGGGATATACCCTCATCTTTACGTCGCACGAGCTGAGCCTTGTCGCGCATCAGCCGTTTGAATCGACGGCGACGGCGATTGCCGCCGAGCAGGATATCCATTCCGTGCAGACGCTGGTGAAGCAGATGCCGCGCCGCCTGCTCATCGACGATACGGATGAAGGCGAGGATTTGAGATGCCGGATCGATGACCTGATGCGGCTGATTACGGCTTACCGCAAGGGCGTCATCAAAGAAGCACGCGGCTGACGCGCCGACGCATGCCGCGCATGTTCGCCCGGGTAAAACGCGCACAGCGCATGCGTTGAGCGTGAACAATCATCCTGTCCAGATTCTGGCTCATGATGAGAAGCGACGAACTGTGAACGGTATCAAACAGATAGGCGTTCTCCAGCTGCTGACGGCAGAGTGAAATGCTGCTGAGCGATGTAATCATATGAAACTCCTTTCCTGATCGAAGGATACATGTATGATAACAGATGGCAGGCGGCAAAACAACAGAAACGGCTGTCGAATGTCGTCGAACGGATGGAGAATATCGGATGGCATTCGTTTTAATCAGGAAGGTCAATGGGAAGAGGGTGTTCTCGAAATGGAATGCACGATGATGCGCAGCGGTGAATGCCCGCAGGTGATTGCGGGGCGTCAGCCGACGCTGATTGTCTTTGATTTGGATGGAACCATATCCGACAGCCGCGAGCTGGGGCGGGAGACCTATAAGCGCGTCTTTGAGCTGATGGGCTTCGGCAGGATATCCGATGAGCTGGCGGACAGTTTTAACGGGCCGGATGCGGACGAAGTCTGCCGTGTGATGGGCATCGGCGCGGATCGACGCGCAGAATACGACGAGCTGATCGATCAGGTCGAGGGCGAACTGACGCATACGCTCGGGCGTATGTTTCCCGGAACGGAACGCATGCTGGATGCGCTCTGTCCGCACGCAACGCTGGCGATTTTAACCAACGGCACGCAGAGCTACTGCGAAGCGTGCATGGATGCGTTCGGCATATCGTCCTGCATTGCGCTGCACAGCGGCTTTGTCAGCGGCGTGAGCAAGGCGGAGCGCATTTTGCAATGGAAAAAGGAGCTGGGCGCGGTGCGGGTGATCTGCATCGGCGACCGCATGACGGATATCCAGAATGCGAGAAAAGCAGAGGCTTATGCCATCGGCGTGACCTATGGCATGGGCAGCCGGGAGGAATTGGAGGGGGCGGACGCCCTGTGCGACAGCCCGGAGGAGGTTGCGCAGGTCTGCCTCAAGTGGATCGGGCGATAATGCGCAGTTGCTTTTTTGCCCGCATCGCGGTACAATAGAAAAAGCATTTTGCCCGTTGAGGCATACGAAGAGATGAAGAGGAGGAATCCCCATGGATCAGATGAATAAGGCGGTTGTTACCGTCGTTGGAAAAGATACGATTGGCATCATCGCTCAGGTGAGCGCGGTGCTTGCCCGTCAGGAAGTCAATATTCTGGATATCTCTCAGACGGTTCTTTCCGGCATGTTCAATATGATGATGATCGTGGATATCTCTCTGAGCCGCTTTGAAGCGATTGAGGAAGAGCTGGCGAAGCTCGCCGAGGAAAAGGGGCTTCAGATTCGCATCCAGCGCAGTGAAATCTTCGACGCGATGCATCGCATCTGATGGAGGAAATGACATGATCAACACGTCGGAAGTTTTGCAGACAGTGCGCATGATTACCGAGGAAAAGCTCGATATCCGCACCATTACGATGGGCATTTCCCTGTATTCCTGTGCGCATCCCGATAAAAAGCAGCTCTATCAGAATGTATACGACCGCATCACCATGCAGGCGAAGGATCTGGTCAAAACCGGCGAAGCGCTCGAGCGTGAATTCGGCATTCCGATCGTCAATAAGCGCATCTCCGTGACCCCGGCGAGCCTGGTTGCCGCCGCATGCGGCGACCCGATCGTTGTGGCGCGTGCGATGGATGCCGCTGCGAAGGAAACGGGCGTTAACTACATCGGCGGCTACACGGCGCTGGTGCAGAAGGGCATGACGGCGTCGGATCGGGCGCTCATCGCGTCGCTTCCGGAAGCGCTTTCCACGACGGAACGCGTCTGCTCCTCGGTCAATGTCGCGTCTACGCGTGCGGGCATCGACATGGATGCCGTGCGCCTTTGCGGACAGGCTGTCAAGGATATTGCGGCGGCGACGGCGGACAGCGACGCTTCCGGCTGCATGAAGCTGGTTGTGTTCGCCAACGCGGTGGAGGATAACCCCTTCATGGCGGGTGCGTTCCATGGACCCGGAGAGGGCGATTGCTGCATCAATGTCGGCATTTCCGGACCGGGCGTCGTCAAGCGTGCGCTCGAAAAGGAAGCGAAGGGTCAGCCGTTCGACGTTGTCGCCGAAACGATCAAGCGTACGGCGTTCAAGATCACACGCGTCGGTCAGCTGATTGCGCAGGAAGCTTCCGCAAGGCTGAACGTGCCGTTTGGCATCGTGGATTTGTCGCTCGCGCCGACCCCGGCGATGGGCGATTCCGTTGCGCATATTCTGGAAGAAATGGGGCTTGAGGTCTGCGGCTGCCACGGAACGACGGCGGCGCTGGCGCTGCTCAACGACGCGGTGAAGAAGGGCGGCGTCATGGCGTCCAGCCATGTCGGCGGCTTGTCCGGCGCGTTTATTCCGGTCAGCGAGGATATCGGCATGATCAACGCGGCGGCGTGCGGCGCACTGAGCCTTGAAAAGCTGGAAGCGATGACCTGTGTCTGCTCGGTGGGTCTGGATATGATCGCCGTGCCGGGCGATACATCCGCTTCGACGATTGCCGCGATCATCGCGGACGAGGCGGCGATTGGCATGGTCAACAGCAAGACGACAGCCGTCCGCATCATTCCCGCGCCGGGCAAAACGGTCGGCGACGAAGTGGAGTTCGGCGGTCTGTTCGGACGCGCACCCATCATGCGCGTCAGCCCGTATTCGGCGGAAGAGTTTATTGCCCGAGGCGGACGCATTCCCGCGCCGCTTCAGAGCCTGAAGAATTAAAGAGTAGGAAGGTGTTTGAACATGGAAAAGGAATTGACTCGTGAGACAGTTGACCCGCGCTATACTTGGGATTTGACCCGTGTCTATCCGACGGATGAAGCATGGGAAGAGGCTTTTAAAGAGATCGGCGAGGAAGCCAAGGCGTTTGCCAAGCGTGCCGGCACGCTTTCTCAGGGCAAGGCAGTCGTTCTGGATGCGCTCAAGACGCTGGCGCGTGTGGACGAGAAGCTTTCCGGTCTTTGCTCCTATGCGATGATGCGCTCCAATGAGGATAGCGCGAACGCCAAGTATCAGGCGATGAACGACCGCGCCGGTACGCTGGCTGCCGAGGTCGGCGCGGCAAGCGCTTTCCTCGATCCGGAGCTGCTCGCGCTCAAGGGCGGCGAAATCGAAGCGATGATGGCGGATCCGGATTTTGCGGAGTTTGACCGCTATCTGGCGGGTGTTCTGCGCATGAAGGAGCATACCCTCAGCGCGGCGGAAGAAAAGCTGATGGCGATGGCGGCTGACACCTGCGAAGCTTCCGCGAACGCCTATCATATGCTTGCCTATGCCGATATGGATCTGGGCAAGACCCGCGGCGAGAACGGCGAAAAGGTTCAGCTGACCGATGCGCGTCTGCTGACCCTGCTTTCCAGCAAGGATCGCGCCGTGCGCAAGGCGGCTTACACCAACATCATGAACGGCTACAACAAGTACGGCAACACCATTGCCGCGACGTATGCCGGCTGCGTGAAGGCGGATATCTTCAACAGCCGCGCCCATCACTTTGATTCCTGCCGTCAGGCGGCGATGTATCCCGACGAGATCGACGAGAGCGTGTACGACAGCCTGATCGATGCGGTTCACGGCGGCATCGGTACGCTCAACGAGTATCTGACCATCAAGAAAGAGCAGCTCGGTCTGCCTGTTCTGCACATGTATGACCTCTATGCGGATCAGGACAACGGATTTGACATCAGCCTCGACGTCGAGGAAGCGTTCAAGACGTTCCTGGAGGCGGTTGCGCCGCTGGGCGAGGACTATGTGGAAGCGGCGAGCCATGCGCTTCCCGATCGCTGGATCGACGTGTATGAAACGAAGAACAAGCGCTCCGGCGCGTATTGCTGCGGCAGCGCGTACTGGACGACACCGTATGTGCTGCTGAACCACAAGAACACCTATGACGGACTGTCCACGCTCTGCCACGAGATGGGTCATGCGATGCACAGCTACTACTCCAACAAGACGCAGCCGTACTTCAAATCGAACTACACCATCTTTGTTGCGGAAGTGGCTTCGACCTGCAACGAGATCCTGCTCGCCGAGCATCTGCGCAAGAAGTATGAGGGCAACCGCAGCGCACAGATTGCGATTGTCGGCTCTTTGCTTCAGCATTTCCGCACGACCGTTTTCCGCCAGACGATGTTCGCCGAGTTTGAGCATAAGGCGCACCGCATGGCTGAGGAGGGCGAGAGCCTGACCCGCGACAACGTGAGCAAGATGTATTACGAGCTGAACAAGCTGTATTACGGCGGCGCGTGCAAGGTGGACAAGGAAGTCGCTTACGAATGGATGCGCATTCCGCATTTCTACAGCTCCTTCTATGTTTACAAGTATGCGACGAGCTTCTGCGCGGCGGTTGCGCTGGCACGTGGCATTCTCGCGGGCGACCAGGAAAAGCTTGCCAACTATCGCCGTTTCCTGACCCTTGGCGGAAGCATGGCGCCGATCGAAGAGCTGAAGGTAGCGGGTGTGGATATGTCTACGCCGCAGCCGGTCTGCGACGCGCTGGATTACTTCGCGGAATTGGTCATGGAATACAAGACGCTGCTTGACGAAGAGGCGTGAGCATGGACAATATGATGCAGGGCTATGACGTGGATGCCGCCGTTTCCCAAATCGGGAAGGCGGTCAGCCGCGCAGCCCATGTTTCCCCGCAGGAAGCGCAGGCGTTTGTTCGCCGGGCAATCGAAGCGGATCTGCGCTATATGCACGAAACCGGCGTTCTTGACGACGACGGGCTGATGGGCGAAGAGGAATATGACGACGACGATGCGTTTGAAACCCTGTTTGCCCGGCTGACGGACGGCGTGGAGGATGACGAGGAGATCGGGCGCATCGCGCAGATGCTGGACAGCTACATGGAAGCCCAGCAGGATTTCATGGAAGAAGGCGGACTGCTGGGCGACTGACGCCGCACCGGAGGAAAAGACGATGGAAGAAATACGTTTTCAGCAGATCAACGCGCCGCACCCGATGACGGGCAAGGGCTTTTTGCTGGGCGTCGCTTCGATTCTGCTCAGGCTGGCGATTGCGCAGATTCTCTGCAATCTGCTGATTACCGCGACGGGCATCGGGCTGCTGAATATCGCGTTTTATCTGTATGCGGTCGTGACGCTGTTCCGCTTTATGCGCAAAACGGTCGCCGGAAGCGCCTATACGCTCAAGGAAAAGTCGCTGGTTTTGCAAAAACGTCTGGGCGACAGCACGACAAGCGTGATGGAGATACCGCTGGATGAGATTGTCAGCGTCCGTCCGATCTGTGCGGGAGAGCGGCTGAAGGTCTGCTATAAGCAGGTGACGGTCATGGACGCGAACGCTGCCGTCCCCATGCGCATCCGCTGGGGATGGCGGGCGAGCCTGCTTTCCGCGCACCTCGCGAGAAAAATCGCGGGGAACGGTGTGGACGCGCAGCTTGGTTATGCCATCGTATATCATGAAGAGGGCGACGCGTACCGCCGCGCCTGCGTCTTCTGCCCGGATGAGCAGATGTGCGCCGCGTTGGCGGATGCGCTGGGCAGCCGGTTCGGCATGGACGATCGTCTGTCGCGTCCGAAGGTGCTGACGATGTATGCGCAGGCGCTGCAAAGGGCGTTTCCCGAGCTTTATGCGCATGTGACGCCGCTGGTCAGCGAGGAGCAGGCACAGCAGGCGGCGCAGGAGATCGCCCGTCAAAAGGCGGAGCATCATGTCCTGCATGAGCAGCATGAACAAAAAGAAGAGAAACCCCGCAAAAATGACGGCGCGAGTGAAAAACGCCGCCGCAACAGGAGTCAATCATGAAATATACAACGGTGCTTTTCGATCTGGACGGCACGCTGACCCGCTCTGAAGAGGGCATTACAAAAACGGCGATTTACGCGGCAGAAAAGATGGGCTTTACGGGTTATACGCCCGAGCAGTTCAAGGTGTTTATCGGGCCGCCGCTGTTTGATTCGTTCCGTAAGGTCGTCGGCATGACGGATGAGCAGGCGATTCAGGCAATCGACTACTATCACGAGCGCTTTGAGCGGCTCGGATGGGCGGAAAACGAGGTTTACGCCGGGATTCCGTCGCTTTTGCGCAGTTTGAAAAAGAACGGCGTGCGCGTTGCGATTGTGACCGCGAAGCCGCAGATCTTTGCCGAACGCATTGCAAAAAAATTCGGTTTTGCGCCGTATCTGGAAACCATCATCGGACCGGGGCTGAACAACAAGGATTCCAGCAAGGCTGCGCTTGTTCGCCGGGGCATTGAAGCCCTTGGCGGCAACGTGGTCATGGTGGGCGACCGCTGCTTTGACATCGACGGCGGCAAAGCCAATGGCGTGGATACCGTCGGCGTCTGTTACGGTTACGGCAGCGAAACGGAGCTGAAGGAAGCGGGAGCGACACACATCGCGCATACGGTTGAAGAGCTGGCGGATATTCTGCTGGGCGATATGCCCCGCGCACGCGGCGTGTTCATCTCCATGGAAGGCGTGGATGGCTGCGGCAAAACGACGCAGAGGAGTGCGCTGGTTCAGCATCTGCAAAAACTCGGCTGGAACGTGACGATGACGCGTGAACCGGGCGGCGACGAGGTTGCGGAGAAGATTCGCACGCTCGTGCTGGATCCGGAGAACAAGACGATGTGCGATGAGGCGGAAGCCTATCTGTATGCCGCTTCCCGGGCACAAAATGTTCGTGCGCTGATTCGTCCGGCATTGAGCCGCGGTGAAGCGGTGGTCTGCGACCGGTTTGTCGATTCGTCCATCGCCTATCAGGGCGGCGGACGCGAGCTGGGCACGGAAAAGGTGGCGGCGCTCAACGCGATGGCGGTCGGCGATACGCTGCCGGATATCACGGTTTATCTGCGTATGCCTGCGGACAAGGCGCTTTCAAGGCGCCTGAACGCGTCCGAGCCGGACAGACTGGAACGCGAAAAGACGGCTTTTTTCACCCGCACCTACAATGCGTATGAAGAGCTGTTTGCCGGCGAAGCCGGAAAGCGTACGGTCGTCGTCAACGCGGCGCAGAGCATCGAAGATGTCACGCGTGATATGCTCGATGCGCTCGATGCACGGCTTTTTGAGCTGGAAGTGTAAGGAAAAGAAAGGAAAACCATGGCAAGAATCGTGGTGGGCATGTCCGGAGGAGTCGATTCTTCCGTGGCGGCTCTGCTGCTCAAACGCGCCGGGCATGAAGTTATCGGCGTATTCATGAAAAACTGGGACGAAAAGGACGAGAACGGTGTCTGCACCAGCGAAACGGACTGGACGGATGTCCGCGGCGTCTGCGAGAAGATCGATATTCCGTATTATTCCGTGAACTTTGTCAAGGAATACTATGACCGCGTTTTCTCGTATTTCCTTGACGAATACAGGCGCGGGCGCACGCCGAACCCCGATGTGCTGTGCAACCGCGAAATCAAGTTCAAAGCGTTTCTCGATTTCGCCATGAAGCTCGGCGCGGATCGCTTGGCGACGGGGCATTTCTGTCAGTTGGGCGATGCGCCGGACGGCAAAAAGCAGCTTCTGCGCGGCGCGGATGGCAACAAAGATCAGAGCTATTTCCTCTATATGCTGGGTCAGAACGCGCTTGAGAAAGCGATGTTCCCGGTGGGACACCTGACCAAGGCGCAGGTTCGCGAAATCGCCGCCGACGCGGGGCTTGCTAACTGCGCAAAGAAGGATTCCACGGGCGTCTGCTTTATCGGTGAGCGCCATTTCAAGCCGTTCCTGCAGCAGTTTCTGCCGGCACAGCCCGGCGATATGCGCACGCTGGAGGGGAAAGTCGTCGGCAGGCACGACGGCTTGATGTATTATACCCTCGGTCAGCGGCGCGGACTGGGCATCGGCGGCGCGGGCAACGGCGAACGCTGGTTTGTCCTCGCTAAGGACATGGAGCATAACGAGCTGATTGTGACGCAGGGCGCGGATCATCCGCTTCTGTACAGCAAAAACGCGCTTGGCACGGATGCGACGTGGATCGCGGGCGAAGCGCCTGCGGCGGAATTTGACTGCACATGCAAATACCGCTATCGTCAGCCGGATCAGGCGGTTCATGTCAGCGTTCGCGAAAACGGGCAGGTGCTGGTCACGGCAAAGGAACGCCAGCGTGCCGTAACGCCGGGACAGAGCATGGTTTTCTATCAGGGCGAAGTGTGTCTGGGCGGCGCGATCTGCGATCAGGTGCTGGACGTGGGGCAGGTGGGCTGAGATGAACGGATTTCAAAAATTCTGGGGACATTTAAGCACCATCACCCGGCATCGCCACAAGGTGATTGCGCACTGTGCCAAGGCGGGCATCCTCTGGCAGGGGCTTCGGCATGATCTTTCCAAGTATGGTCTGACGGAGTTTCGTCAGGGCGTCCGTTTCTTTGACGGAACGCATTCGCCGACGGAGGACGAGCGGAGAACGTATGGCTATTCGCTCGCGTGGATGCACCACAAGGGGCATAATCGCCATCATTGGGAATACTGGACGGATTACAGCGTCGAGAAGCAATGCTATGTGCCGATGTCGATGCCACGCAGATTCCTTGCGGAGATGATCTGCGACCGCGTTGCCGCCAGCAAGATCTATAAGGGCGGCAATTATACGGACGCCAGCCCGCTGGAGTATTTGCAGCATGGGAAAATGCACGACAACATGCACCCGGAAACCTGTGCGCTGCTGACGCGCTTTTTGACGCAGCTCAGGGACGAGGGAGAGGACGCGATGTTTGCATCCCTGCGTGCGTGGGTTCGCGAAAAATAAACAAAACCTCTTTCTTCTTCATAAACTGAAGGGGAAGGAGGTTTTTGTATGCCTTCAAAACGGGAAGCGATGACAGCCCGGGCGCTTGCGCTTGTGGGCTGCGGCTATATTTATGGCGCGACGGGGTGGGTTTGCACACCGGGCAGACTTGCCCGGCAGGAAAAGCAATACCCGGCGTTTGCCGCTCAGATGAAGCGATACGGCGGCAGATGGATGGGCAAACCCTGTTACGACTGTGCGCAGCTGACACGCGATGTGGCGAAGCGGGCGGGTGTGGCGCTGCCCAGCGGCGCAACGAGTCAATGGCGTGCGACGGGAATATGGAAGGAAAAGGACGTGATCGATACCCTGCCGGATGAAGCCGGAATTTTTCTGTTTACCATGCGCGACGGACGGATGACGCACACGGGCGTCAGTATCGGGAATGGGGAAGAGGTGGACGCACGCGGTCACGCATACGGCGTGGTTCGCAGAAGAATATCCGGGACATCCTACACGCATTGGGCGCGGCTGGCAATCGATTACGACGCGCCGATTGAAGCGGAGAATCCCTCATCTAAGCCGAAGAAACCGACCCTTCGCAGAGGAAGCAGGGGAGAAAATGTCCGCATATTGCAAGAAAATCTGCGTCAGCTCGGTTTTTTGAGCGGCGCGGCAGACGGTATATTCGGCACGGACACAAGCGCGGCGGTCAGCCGCTTTCAAAAGGCACGGGGAATGGATGTGGATGGCGTTGTCGGCGCGAAAACGTGGGCGGCACTCGACGCGGCAATACCGCGAAAAGAGGAAGAGCCGTCGGCGCTGACGAGGCTTTGCCTGACGGGAAGGGCGATGCTCGCGCTGATCGACGCGCTGAAGCAGCCGGAGGAGACTGAGGCAGGTATGCAAGTGGTGCTTTCGAGGTCGGATTACGGCGAATTGATGCGGCAGATTCGTTTAGAGGCGGACTGAAGCGGGCTGAGCCCGCTGTCACTTCCGCCAAAGTCGGCAAGAATTCACAAGTTCTGCGCACGCGGGCAGACTTTGAGCGATTTTGTATGAGCAAAAGGGGTGAGCCCGCTGTCACTTCCGCCCAAGTCGGCGAGAATTCACAAGTTCTGCGCGATTTCCCGTGAACAAAAAGGGCTGAACCTGCCGTCAAAAGCCACGCGGGGGAGCTTTTGATGATTTCCTGCGCATAAAAAAGCGGGCTGATCCCGCCATCACTTCCGCCGAAGTCCGCCATGCATCAAAGTCTTGCTCACGCGGGCGATTTTATGCAATTTTCTATACGTAAAAAAAGCTCCGCGCTTTTCGGCGCGGAGCTTCATTCATCAATTAATAGCGGGGAGCACGGCGGGAAGCATAGCACTCGCTGCAATAGATGGGTCGGTCGTTCTTCGGGATGAAAGGCACGCGGGTCGGAGCGCCACACTGCGCGCAGGTGGTCTCGTACATTTCGCGCTGCTGAGCCTCACCGTTAGCCGGGCGGCTGTTCTTGCGGGCGATGCGGCAGGCCTTGCAGCGGGTCGGCTCATTCTGGAAGCCCTTCTCCGCGTAGAACTCCTGCTCACCAGCGGTGAACACAAATTCCTGGCCACAGTCTTTGCAGGTCAAAGTCTTGTCCTGATACATGGGATATTCCCCTCCGAAAAAAATAGAGATAGGCATGAAACAATCGGCTGACCTGGTCTTTGACCCCACACTCGCCGTCTGGAGTTTTCGCTCATACACCTCAGTGCCCCACTACTAACCCTCTCAGAATCAAGTTCTGGACGGACTTACTTCTAAGCCGCACCATGCTCCCCGGTACTTTGACCGGATTACGTGGATCGCTTTGCCTGCGACTGGCATCGACTTTCAACCACAGACCCGACAGCATCATCCTTTACCATTATAAGCTGAAACACAAAAAAATGCAAGTAATTTTAAAAAGTTTCTCAGGTCTTTGTCCGGTCGGCGGGGAAATAGTTTGGGATGAAGCGCTCGGGCTGGAACAGCGGCGCATCATCTTGCGAGGTTTTTGCCGCGACAAGAAGGCTCACACTTGCCGCGCCGGCAGCGTGGAGCGCACGGGCTGCTTCCACAGCGGTTGAGCCGGTGGTCAGGACGTCGTCGATCAAAAGAACGCGCTTGCCTGCAACGCCGACATCGGATGTCATGCAGCCGATGAGGTTGCGGCGGCGCTCTTCCGCGCTGAGCGCTGTTTGGGAAGCCTGTTCGTTTTGACGGGTGAGCGCAGGTACGACGGGCAAATCCATCAAAGGATGCAGCGTTTGGGCGAGTACCTGCGCCTGATTGTATCCGCGCTCACGCAGACGGCGCTTGGTCGTCGGAACGGGAACGAGGACATCGGCTTTTCCGCAGAAGCGGGCGGACATGGCGACTGCCAGAGGATTGGCGGCGGCGCGTATGCTTCCGTATTTCAAAAGGAGAATCAGCGTTTTCGCCGCATCGGTATAGGGGAAGGCGGCGAAAGCATGCCGGATGCCCGGAGGCAGAACGATAGAGGAGTCAGCTTCCTGCTTTTCAAAGAGCCGATTCAGCGCTTCCGTGCATGCAGGACAGAGGTTCAGCCATTCGCCCTCGCCTAATGCGCTTTGACAGCACAGACAGGATACGTTTTCCGGAAAGAACAGGTCGTCCAGCCAAAGCGCGGCTTTATGTGCCGATTGGCGTGCCGAAAGGGTCTGAGCGGGCATGATTGACCTCCCGATCTCACAAGTCCATGATCTGCTTCAGACGCCAGCAGAGTGCGCTGTAACGCCGGCGGGTGTTGACGTTGGCAATCATCTGTTCGATGGCGCTTTCCCGTCCGACGATCATCACCATGCGGCGTGCGCGGGTTACGGCGGTATAAAACAGGTTTCGCGTCAGCAGCATCGGCGGGCCGCCGACGGCGGGCATGACGACGACGGGGAATTCGCTGCCCTGACTCTTGTGAACGGAGATGCAGTATGCCAGCTCCAAATCGTCCACATCGCCGCCTTCATAGGTTGCCGTTCGCTCGTCATCGAATTGGACTTCCATGACATGCTCCTGCGGGTCGATCAGGGTGACAAAGCCGATATCTCCGTTGAAAACGCCCTGACCGTCCTCGATGCCGATTGCGCCGTCTTTCTTCCATTTAAGTTGATAGTTGTTGCGGGTCTGCATGACCTTGTCGCCCTCGCGGAAGGTCGTGTCGCCGCGAACGCGTTCGTGCTTATCGGGCGAGGGCGGGTTAAATTCAGCCTGAAGCAGCTGATTGAGCATCCATACGCCGCATTCGCCTTTTTTTGTCGGGGAAAGCACCTGCATCTGCCGCACGGGATCAAGCCCGAGAAAGCCGGGCAGCCTCGTCGAACAGAGCGCGACAATGCGCTTGGCGGCATCGGAAGGGGAGAGGGCACGCTCAAAGAAGAAATCGCTCCCTTTTGCATTCAGGCGCGGGGATTCGCCGCGGTTGATGCGGTGGGCGTTGTAGACGATCATACTCTTCTCGTCCTGACGGAAGATTTCGGTCAGGCGGACGGAGGGGATCACGCCGCTGTCCAGGATATCGCGCAGAACGTTGCCGGCGCCGACGCTGGGCAGCTGATCTGCGTCGCCGACCATGATGAGCCGCGTACCCGGCACGAGCGCACGCAGGAGCGAACGCATCAGGAAGATATCGACCATGGACATTTCGTCGATAATCAGCGTATCGATTTCAAGCGGGTTATCCTGAGAGCGTGCAAAATCGCCTTCTTCGCCGCCGTATTCAAGCAGGCGGTGGAGCGTTTTGGCTTCCATGCCGCAGGCTTCGCTCATGCGCTTGGCGGCGCGTCCCGTAGGGGCGGCGAGGGCGACATCGCCGTGTACGCTCAGCAGCTTGATGATACACTTGATGATGGTCGTTTTTCCCGTGCCGGGTCCGCCGGTGATGACAGTCATGCCGTGCGTGACGGCGGTTTCGATGGCTTGCCGCTGCTGGGCGTGGAAGGCGATGCCTTCGATGCGTTCCAGCTCATCGATCTGCGCGGTTAAATCGGAAGCCATGCTGTCGGGCATGGCGTCGATCATTTCGCGGAGCCTGCGGGCAACCTCGCTTTCCGCCCGATAGGTGGAGGGAAGATACAGGGCGATGACCTCTTCGCCGTCGTCGCCGGGAAGAATCTGGGCAGAAATATCGTGCGAAAGAATCAGGTTGTCAATGGTGCGGTCGATGGAGTCCGCGTCGTTGCCGAGAAGGCGCCGTGCGGCGAGCGCCAATTCCGGGCGAGGCAAATAACAGTGCCCCGCGCCGGCGGTCGCTTCCGACAGCGTGTATTTCACGCCTGCGCTCAGGCGATATTCGCTGGTTTGCTCGATGCCCAGCGACGCGGCGATGCGGTCGGCGGTTTTAAAGCCGATGCCTTCCACGTCCTCCACCAGCCGATAGGGGTTGCGCGTGATGACCTGACGGACGTTTTCACCGTAACGCTTATAGATTTTAACTGCCAGCGAGGGCGTCACGCCGTAGCTTTGCAGAAAGACCATCGCCTCGCGCTGCTGCGCCTGTTCGGCATAGCTTTCCTGAATCATCTGCGCACGCTTTTTCCCGATGCCCGGGACATCCAGCAGCTTTTCCGGCTGCGAGTAGAGAACATCCAGCGTTTCCTCACCAAAAGCGCGGATCAGCAGCTTTGCCGTCGCCGGTCCGATGCCGCGGATCATGCCGCTGGAGAGATATTTTTCAATGCCGGACAGGGTTGTCGGCTTTTCGATCTCGATGCTCTGCACCTTGATCTGCCTGCCGTATACCGGATGCTCCGTCCAGTCGCCGGTGATGCGCAGCTTTTCGCCCGAGGCAATCGGCGGCATGATGCCTACGGCGGATACGCGTGATTTTCCGGCTTTGACGACCAGAACGGTATACCCGTTTTCCTCGTTTCGGAATACCGTTTCGTCGGCAAAAGCTTCGATAATTTCCATGCCAGCGTATCCTCCTTATGTGCAATAAAACTATTATACACGCCTTGAAGCAAAAAGAAAAGAGGAACGCGGGAGAGTATATATGACGGCAGTTGGCTTTTGTTACGCAATTGTTACACACTTTTTGACGATTTAGCAAATTCTTCATCCCCCAGAGCTTGAAAAGTGGAGGAAAATGGTGTAAAGTATCTAGGAAAGGGTGTAATGTGGTTGAATTGGGGAAGGAGGGATGTGCAGCATGGCTCATTTGGCGTTTTCCGGTTCGTTTAACCACTCGCTGGATGGCAAGGGTCGCGCAATCATCCCTACCTCTTTCAGAGAAGCTTTGGGAGAAAACTTTACCCTGACCATCAACCCCACCAAGACGGCTGTTGCCATTTACCCTCAGGCGGAATGGGAACATCAGCTCGAACGGTTTTCACGCATCAATCCGATGGATAGGATCGGTTTACAATATGAGCGCTACCTGATGAGCGTCTCTTTTTCCGGAAACAGCATGGATACGCAGGGGCGTGTTCTGATTCCCGCAAAGCTCCGTACCAAGATCGGGCTGACACGGGACATTGTCTTTGTAGGCATGAATGACTATATCGAAATATGGGATGCGGAAGTCTACGCGAAGATGGAAGAGGAAATCGAGGAGAATTTCGATTCCGTGTTCGATTATGTTTACGAAAAATATCCTTCTTAACCGCGAGGCGCGGGCATAGATACTCATGAAGAACGGAAACCTTTACGGTTCTTGACGGAAAGGCGGGTGAATAGAATGTTGACAAGCACAAAGAACATGCGCTCAAGTCACGGCAGATATGTCAGCGCGGGCTATGCCTCCAAGGACAAAGAACGGGATGCCCGTCTGTATATCGCTTCTGAACCCGCCGGCTCCGCAAGGGACAACCTGCGCGACATGAACAAGGCAGGATACCGCACCGAGCGTCCGTGGCGCGAAACGCCCACGCCTGTTTTTGAATCAGAGCCGATCCGAAAGGAAACGGGGACTAAAAATACCCGCTATGTGCCCAAGAAAAAGAGCAGGCGTCAGCTTGGTTTTATTGACAGGCTGCTGCTGGAAGCACAGCGGGATCGAAAGGGTGTCGCTGCCTGTATCGTGTTTTTTGCGCTGATGCTGACCATGACGGCGGTCTGGGGACAGAAAGTCGTCGATGGCGTCAACATTCAGCGCGATATCCAGAGCTATCAGGACAGGACGATCAGCCTGCAAAGGGAAAACGAAAAGCTCAGCCAGCAGCTTGAGATTGCGGAAAACGGTGAACGGATCCGCAATCTGGCGCAGAACGAGCTGGGCATGCTGCGCCGCGAGCGGGCACAGACCGAGACGATCTACATTCATGCGCCGGAAAAGCAGGCGCAGGAGGAGTCACAGGAAACCATGCAGACCCGTATGGATATCCTCGATTTCCTGTTGGGTCTGCTGAACGTGTTTCATATTGGAGAGTGAGAGGGCTTGCGTTCACCGGGAGCCACCGTACGAAAGCGGCTGGTTTTGCTGATGGGCGTTTTCTTTCTCCTCTTTCTTTGCGTTTGCGCAAGACTTGTTGAGCTGCAAATTTTTCGGCAGAAAGAGCTGACGGCGCGTGGCGTGAGCCAGTGGACGCGCAGCGGCGTCGTTGCGGCGAGAAGAGGAGATATCGTCGATACAAACGGCAGGCTGCTGGCGCAGTCCGTGACGAGCTTCATCCTGACAGCCAGACCGAGGGATGTCCGAAATGTGCAGGCGCTGGCGGATGTGCTGGAGCGGGAGCTGGGGCTGAACGGCGAAAAGGTCGCCGCGAAGCTTTCGGGGAGCAAGGCGGCGTCCGTTACGCTTGCGCGTCAGGTTTCGCGAGAGGATGCGGATCGGCTTCGAGCCATCCGGCAGGATGCCGAAAATCCGGATTCCGACGCCTTAATTGGAATAACATTTGACGAAGACGCCAGTAGATGGTATCCTATGGGTAGCCTGTTGGCGCAGGTTCTGGGTCTTTGCAACGTGGACGGCGAAGGACAGAGCGGACTTGAACTGAAATATGACGATATTCTGGCAGGAAAACCGGGCAGAATCGTGACGGAAGTGGATGCGCGTGCGCGGACGCTTCCGGATGGCGTCACGCTCTATATTCCTGCCGAGCAGGGCAATACGCTGCGGCTGACCATCGACAGAGATGTTCAGGCGGCGGTTGAGCGTGCCGTGCGCGAATGCGCACAGGTGAACGAAGCGCTGAGCGTACAGGCGATTGCGATGGATGTCAATACGGGCGCGGTGCTTGCGATGGCGATGTATCCGACCTATGACCCGCAGAATCCGCCGCGAGAGGATCTGGAAAAGCTCAACGAGCTGATGCGCCTGACCGTGCTGAGCGATGTCTATGAGCCGGGCTCGACGTTTAAGATGCTGACTGCCGCAGCAGCGATCGACTGCGGCGCGACGAATCCTCAGGAAGGGTTTTACTGTTCGGGAAAGATTACGGTGGACGGCAGCACGGTTCGGTGCTGGGGTGCGCCGCATGGGGCGGAAACCATGGCGCGTGCGCTGGAAAATTCCTGCAACCCGGTTTTTACGCAGATTGCGCTCAGACTGGGCAGCGAACGGTTTTATCAATATCTGCATGTCTTCGGACTCGGAAGCCGGACGGGAATCGATTTATACGGCGAAGCCGCGGGCATACTGATCGGGCAGAGCCGCGTGAAGAACGTCGATTTGGCGCGGATCGGTTTCGGTCAGAGCGTCGCGGTCACGCCGATTCAGATGATTACGGCGGCGTGCGCGGTGGTCAACGGCGGGCGGTTGATGAAGCCTTATCTGGTGGAGGCGATTGAGGACAGCGAAGGCGCTGTGATCTCAAAAACCAGCCCAACGGTGGTTGCAACGCCCATTTCCGCGGCGACCAGCGCGACGATGCGCAGGCTTTTGTATGGCGTCGTGGAGAACGGGGGCGGAAAGAACGCAAAAATAAGCGGATGGTCGGTCGGAGGAAAGACCGGCACGGCACAGATATACAAAAACGGACGGATCGAATCGAATTTGCATATCGGATCTTTTGTGGGCTTCGCGCCGGCGGAAAATCCGAAGGTTGCGCTGCTGGTTACGGTCAACGAGGCGCAGGTTAAGCCGGATTACGGCGGAACGACCGCCGCGCCTTTTGCCGCACAGATTTTCAGCGAAATCCTGCCGCTGCTCGGCGTTCCCAAGACGGATGGCAGCGCGAAAGCCGCGCATGTCACCATGCCGAACGTGACCGGGATGGACGTGCGCGACGCAAAGGCGATTCTCCGGGAGCTGGGTCTGGATGCTGTGACGGACGGCACAAACCCGAACGTGACCGGGCAGCTTCCGCCCGCGGGGACGGACGTGCAGGAAGGCTTCTGCGCGATGCTCTATGTGACGGGAGAGGAAGCGCCGAGCGCACAGGATTACGCACGCGTGCCGGATGTGATCGGAATGGGCATGCGGGAGTGCGCACAGACACTGAGAAAGAACGGATTTGAAATGAACGCGCAGGGCGATGGTCTTGCGGCCAGACAGAGCCCGGCAGGGGAAACATACGCCCCGGCGGGCACACAGGTACTGGTGACGTTTGAAGTGCCGTAAGGCACGATAGCGCCCAACGGCGCAAAGCACAACCACAACATTGGAGGAATGACGATGAACCTTGAACAATTGACGGAAGGCATGCCGGAGCTGGTCGAAATTACGGGCAATGCGCAGACGGAAATCAAGACGCTGACGGCGGATTCGCGTGCAAAATGTGACAACGGCCTGTTTTTCTGCATCCGGGGCGGCAAGGTCGATGCGCATGATTTCGCGCCGCAGGCGGTGGAAAACGGATGCTGTGCGCTGGTTGTAGAGCGCAAACTGGAGATCGACTGTCCGCAGGTGGTTGTGACCGATGTACGCGCCGCCATGACGCGCATCGCCAGCGCGTTCAACGGGCATCCCGAGCGGAGAATGAAGCTCGTCGGCGTTACCGGAACGAAGGGCAAGACGACCACGACCTATCTGTTCAAGAGCATCATCGAAAGCGCGGGCATGCGCTGCGGCATTATCGGCACGACCGGCTGCATCGCGGGAAAGACGAAGCTGCCCAGCCATTTGACGACGCCGGATCCGATCGAGATGTTCGAGATTCTGCGCATCATGGCGGACGCGGGCGTGGAAGTCGTCTGCATGGAGGTTTCTGCGCACGCGCTGTATCTGCGCAAGCTGGTCGGCGTCGTCTTTGAGGCGGCGGCTTACACCAACCTGTCGCAGGATCATCTGGACTTCTTCGGCACGATGGATCATTATTTCGCGGCGAAAAAGATGCTCTTCTCGAACAACATGACGCGCAACGCCGCGGTCAATGTCGATGAAGAAACGGCGCAGGCGGTTTGCGAGAGCCTGACCTGCCCGCTGCTGACCTATGGCATCAGCGGCAAGGCGGATCTGTTTGCGCGTGATATTGAAATCACGGAAACGGGCGTCTCCTTCACCATCAGCCTGCGCAATCTGCATGCGGAGCGCATTCACCTGCTGCTGACCGGCATGTTCAACGTGTATAATGCGCTGGCAGCCGCAGCGTGCGCACTCATCCTCGGTGTTCAGCTGGAGGATATCAAAAAGGGTCTTGAGTCGGTCGTCAGCGTGCCGGGACGTGTGGAAATGCTCAAAACGCAGACGCCGTATCGCATGATTCTGGATTACAGCCATTCTCCGGACGCGCTGGAAAACATCCTGCGCACGGTGCGCGAGTTCTGCCGCGGACGCATTATTCTGGTCTTCGGATGCGGCGGCGACCGCGACAAGGGCAAACGCCCGATGATGGGCGAAATCGCGGGCAGACTGTCCGATTACGCCATTTTGACCAGCGATAACCCGCGCAAAGAGGATCCGATGGCGATTCTGGCGGCGATTGAAAAGGGAATCAAGCCCACGGGTGCAAAGTATGAAGTGATCGAGAACCGACGCGATGCGATTCGTCAGGCGATGGAGATGGCGGTTGGCGGCGATATCATCGTTCTGGCGGGCAAGGGACACGAAACCTATCAGGATATCGGCGGTGTCAAGCATCCGTTTGACGAGAAGGTCATCGTCGCCGAACTGCTGGAAGAGATCGCCAAGGAGAACTGCGCGAATAAATCGGAGGATTGAAGATCATGCAAAGGATGATGATAACCCTGCTGATGGCGTTTGCCGTCGGCATTGTGCTGGGCAAACTGATGCTGCCGGTGCTGCACAAGCTCAAGTTTGGTCAGAATATCTATGAGCTTGCGCCGGAAGCGCACAAGAAAAAGCAGGGTACGCCGACGATGGGCGGATTGGTCATCGCGGGCGCGGCGATCATTGCGTCGCTGATCATGAATGATTACAGCCAGCCGCTCTGGCAGAATATGCTGCTGGCGATGCTGCTCATGGCGCTGGGCAACCTGTGCATCGGCTTTGCCGATGATATGACGAAGATCCGCCGCGGCAAAAACGGCGGTCTGACGCCCAAGCAGAAGATGGTCTTCCAGACGCTGCTGGCACTGGCGTTCTCCTGCTACTGCTATTTCCATCCGCAGGTGGGTCACGTCATCAAGGTGCCGTTCCTGCGCGTGGAGTGGGACTTGGGCATCTGGTATATCCCGGTCATGATGTTCATCATCGTCGGCACCACCAACAGCGCCAACCTGCTCGACGGTCTGGACGGACTGCTGACGAGCGTGTCGATGGTTGATTTTGCAACCCTTGCGGTGCTTTGCGGCGCGGCTTCCCTTGGAAGCCTGGGCGTGGGCTGCGCGGCGATGTGCGGCGCGTGCATGGCGTTCCTCTCCCGCAACGCCTATCCGGCGCAGATGTTCATGGGCGATACCGGCTCCATGTTCATCGGCGGCGCGGTGGTTGCCGCTGCCATGCTGCTGCGTCAGCCGCTGATTCTGGTGTTGATCGCGTTCTGGATGCTGATGAGCAGCCTGTCGGACATCATCCAGATCACCTATTTTAAGAAGACGCATGGCAAGCGCATCTTCAAGATGGCGCCGATTCATCATCACTTTGAGCTTTGCGGTATTCATGAAACGAAGATCGTGACCATGTATATGGTGACGACCGCCATCCTGTGTGTCATCACGCTGCTGGGCGTGCTGTAAAAATTTTCGGTTTTTGTAAAGAAAAAAACGGAGGCGAAAAAGCCATGAGTATGGACGTGAAAGACAAGCGTGTGCTGGTCTGCGGCATGGCGCGAAGCGGCATTGCGGCGGCAAAGTTGCTTTTGAATAAGGGTGCGCTGGTGACCATTACCGATACCAAGACGGAAAGCGATTTCGGCAGCGAACTGGATGAACTGCGCGTACCGGCATGCACCTTTGCGCTGGGACAGCAGGCGGATGGCTTGACGGCAGGTCAGGATATCATGGTCATCAGTCCGGGCATTGCGTGGGCAAAGCCTTTTGTGCAAAACGCGATTGCTCAGGGCGTTGAGGTCATCGGCGAGCTGGAACTGGGCGCGAGAATGAGCAACGGCACGTTGGTCGCCATCACCGGAACGAACGGCAAGACGACCACGACGACGCTGGTCGGCGAACTGTTCCGCGCAACGGGACGCACAACGCATGTCGTCGGCAACATCGGCTATCCCATCACCGCGACGGCGGGCATCTCCAAAGAGGACGATGTGACCGTTGCGGAGGTGAGCAGCTATCAGTGCGAGGGCATCAGCCAGTTCCATCCGCATGTCGGCGCGGTGTTGAACATCACGGAGGATCACATCGTCCGTCATGGCTCGATGGAGGTCTATATCGCGATGAAGCGCCGGATCTTCCAGAGACAGACGGCGCATGATGTGGCAGTGTTCAACTACGACGACGCAACCTGCCGCGAGATGGCGAAGGGATTAAAGGCGCAGGTGGCATGGTTCTCCCGCAAGGAGAAGGTGCCTTATGGCGCGTATGTGTCCGAAGGATATATCGTTCTCAAGCTCGGTGAGGGCGAGCAGGCAGTCTGCCGCTGCGACGAGGTGTACATCCCGGGTCCGCATAACCTGGAAAATGCGCTGGCTGCCGTTGCGATCGCCGGCGTGATGGGCGTACCCTGCGAAACGATGCGCGAGGTGCTGAAGACATTCAAGGGTGTCGAGCATCGCATTGAAACCGTCCGTGAGCTGCACGGCGTGACATGGATCAACGATTCCAAGGGAACGAACGTCGATTCCACGCAGAAGGCGATTGCGACGATGAAGAAGCCGACGGTGCTGATTCTCGGCGGAAGCGATAAGAAGGTTTCTTTTGATCCTCTTGCCAAGAGCATTGCAGAGGCGCCGCTGATCGAGCATTGCGTGCTTATCGGCGATACGGCGAATCAGATCAAGGATGCGCTCGACCGCGTGGGCTACACGGCGTACACGATGACGGGATATGACTTTGACCTGTGCATCAAAACCTGCGTCGAGCTGGCAAAAGAGGGCGGAAATGTGCTGCTCTCCCCGGCATGCGCAAGCTTTGACATGTTTACCGATTACGAGAACCGCGGAAAGATATTCAAGGAAAAGGTCATGGCGCTTGAATAAAGCAGGCTTTTGACCGGCTGCAAAAGACGCTGAGGACAGGAGGCGTCCAGCCGGAAAGGAGCGTCGCCATGATGAAGCGAGCGAAACGAATCTGTGACAAAACGGTGGTTGTGCTGATGGTGCTTCTGCTCATCATGGGGCTGATTACGCTCTTCAGTGCCACCTATTATCAGAAAGCCGCATCGGGCGATGCGCTCGCGGCGGTCAAGAAGCAGCTCATTGGTGTGGCGCTCGGCGTTGCGGCGTGCGCGATTCTCTCGCGTGTGCCGTATCGCTTTTTCAGGCGTCCCCGAGTGACGCTGCTTTTATTGGCGATCAGCGCACTTTTGCTGATTCTGGTCATCATTCCGGGAATCGGCGTGAGCATCAACGGTTCAAGGCGATGGCTGAATATCGGCGGACTGAGCATGCAGCCTTCCGAGTTTGCCAAGTACGCGATGGTTATTTTCATGGCAGGCGCACTGGATCGAAGGAGCGAAGCGCTGGGCAATCTGTTCACAGGCGTTGCGCCGCTGCTGCTGATCCCCGGCGTGATGTTTCTGCTGATTCTGGAACAGCCCAACCTTTCGACCGGCGGCAGCATCCTGATCTGTGCGCTGGTGATGCTCTTTGCGGCGGGACTGAAAAAGCGGCACATGGCACTGCTGGGCGTCAGCGGATTTTGTCTGGGCGCGTTTTACGCGTGGAGTGCACCGTATCGGCGGGAGAGGCTCCTTTCCTTCCGTGACCCATTCGCTAAAATGAGCGACGAAGGCTATCAGCTCTCGCAATCGCTCATTGCGCTGGGGTCGGGAGGCTTGTTTGGCATGGGGCTGGGGCAGGGCAGACAGAAATTTGCCTATCTGCCCTATCCCGAATCGGATTTCATCTTTGCCATTGTCGGCGAGGACTTCGGGCTGATGGGCTGCCTGACGGTGATCGCGCTGTTCGTGTTATTTGTCTTTGCCGGACTGCGCATTTCGCTGAATTGCCGGGATCGGTTCGGCTGTCTGCTTGGCGCGGGCATCACGTCCATGATCGGGATTCAGGCGTTTATCAACATGGGCGTCGTGACGGGCATTCTGCCGACGACCGGTCTGCCGCTTCCGTTTTTCAGCGCGGGCGGCACATCGGTCAGCATGATCATGGCGGCAGTCGGCATTTTGCTGAGCATATCAAGGGAAAACGGCGCACAAATTCAGAGGGCGGGAGGACAGGCATGAGATACAAGAAGCGCAAAAAGGCGGCGTCGCGGGTCATGGTGATGGCTGTGCTGGTCATTACGGTGCTGGCGGTGCTGTTTGTTCTGGCGAGCAGCCAGGTGTTCAAGGTGCGAAATGTGCTGGTTGTAGGCAACCGCAATCTGCTCAAGGAAGAGATTGTTGCGCAGAGCGGCATACAGATCGGGGATAATCTGCTTTCACTGAGCGATGCCGAACTGAAGAAAAGACTGGAAAAGAACCGATATATCGAGTATATCGGGCATGAGTTCGATTATCGAGGCACGCTGACGCTCAGAATCAACGAGCGCTTGGGCATGGGCGTGGTCAACGCATACGGACGATATTATGTGCTGGATGCATCGGGCGTCGTGCTGGAATGCACGGGAAGCCAGTTTCCGGACACCGTTGCGGGACCGACCATCAGCGGACTTTTGATGGACAACAACAATCGCGTGGTGGTGGTGATTGGCGAAAAGCTCCCCGTGCGCGACAGCGGGCAGCTGGAAAGCATGGAGCGGGTGCTGACTGAGCTGGACAACATCGGGATGCTGGGCAGAATATCGCAGCTGGATGTGAAGAATCTGGATAACCTGTATCTGATGACGACGGACGGCGTGAGAATTGTTCTGGGCGACGCGTCGAGCCTGCGCACCAAGCTGCTGATTGCACGCGAGGTGCTGTCTGTGCGCGAACCGCTGGGCATGGTTCGCGGTTCTAAAATCGACGTTTCCAGCGGAAGAGAAGCGCATTACATTCCCGATACGCTTCCGACCGTTACCCCCGTGCCGACCGCAACACCCACGCCTGCCCCCGCAGAAACGCCCGAAAATTGAAAAAATGGACGGAAATGGAACAAAATTTGCTCAAGTGGGTTGAAAGAAAGAGCATAATCGGTTACAATAAACTCGCATAATAATAGCAAATCAGATGATATCTTGCGCCCTTTTGGGGCGAATTTACATGCGGGCAGACAGGAGCATGAGATCGTATGATGAAAAAAGCGACGGCGGTTCTGGACTTTGGCACATCCAAAGTGCTGGTATTGCTTGCGGAGGAGAGCGCGTATCAGAAGGTGACGATTACATCGGCGGGCATGGCGCAGTATGACGGCTTCATGAACGGCGAATGGAATGCCCCCTCGGAGGTTTCCGATGCGATTGCCAGCGCGATCGAAGCGGCTGAAAACAAAGTCGGAACCCATATCAAAGAGGTTTACGTGGGCGTACCGGGCGAGTTCGTTCGGGTATATGTGATCGAATCGAGCGTTGCGCTTCAGGGAGCAGACCCCAAGGTCACCAGCGCGGACGTCGAAAAACTGCAAAGACAGGCGACCGAAATGCTCGACCGCCCGACGGGCGTCATTATCCACCGTTCTCCGGCGTGGTTCAAGGTGGACGGCGGGCAGAAAACGCTTGAGCCGGTCGATCAGAAGGGCTCGACGCTGGAGGGCATGATCGGCTTTGTTCTGGCGGATCAGTTCTTCATCAATGACGTGACGGAGAGGCTCAAGGAACTGGGAATTGAAGTGCGCGGCTTCTTCTCCACCTCGGTGGGAGAGGCGATGCAGATGATCCCGTTTGAAGAGCGCGACCATACGGCAATCCTTGTGGATGTGGGTTACCTGTCCACGGAGGTGATGGCGGTAGAGGGCGATGCGCTCATCTGGCAGAAGGTTCTGCCGGTCGGCGGCGCACATATCACGCTGGATCTGACCTATGGATTGGAAAAGCCCTTTGACATGTGCGAAAAGATCAAGCGGGCTTACACATTCAATGCGCCGAAGAATACGCAGATCGAGGTTCAGGGCGAGAACGGGCAGATGGAGAGCTTCTCCGGCGAGCAGGTGAGCATGATCATCGATGCACGCGTGGATGAAATGCTTGAAATGATCGACGACGCCATCAAAAAGAGCGGTATCCGGCTGGGCAACTGGTCAAACGTTTACTTTACAGGCGGCGGATTGATGCCGATGGCTGGCGCAAGGGTTTACGCGGCGGGCAAGCTTTCCAGAAACGTTCGCGAAGCGGCAGCCAAGACCGTTAAACTCAAGCCCGCGCAGATTTACGCAAGCGGCAGCGGACTGCTCGAACTGGTATACAATACCATCGAACAGGAAGAGCAGGATGAAGGACTGCTGGATCGCATCAAGCGGGTCTTCCGTAAGTAATAAACCGGTTTTTATTGAAAGCGAAACAAAAGGGGGATTTCCTGTGTTTGAAATTGAAATGGACGAGCGTCCGGCAGCTTCCATCAAGGTCGTCGGCTGTGGCGGCGGCGGCGGAAACGCGCTGAACCGCATGGTTGACTGCGGCGTGACCGGCGTTGACTTTATTGCCGTCAATACCGACGGTCAGGCCCTGCGGACGAGCCGCGCGGCGACCATGATCCAGATCGGCGAAAAGCTGACGAAGGGCTTGGGTGCGGGCGCTACGCCGGAAATCGGCAAAAAAGCTGCTGAGGAAAGCCGCGAGGAGATCGCCAGCGCACTCAAGGGTGCGGATCTGGTGTTCGTAACCGCGGGCATGGGCGGCGGCACCGGCACAGGCGCGGCTCCCGTTGTCGCGGAGATTGCGCGTGATATGGGCATTCTGACCATCGCGGTTGTCACCAAGCCGTTTGCGTTTGAAGGCAAGACGCGCATGCGCAAGGCTGAATCCGGTATCGACGAGCTGAAGCAGCGCGTGGATACGCTGGTTGTCATCCCGAACGAGCGCCTGCTTCAGGTTTGCCCGAAGGGAACGAGCTTCAAGGGCGCGTTCAACTTTGCGGATGACGTGCTTCGTCAGGGCATTCAGGGTATTTCCGACCTCATCAGCCAGACGGGTATCATCAACCTGGACTTTGCGGATGTCAAGGCGGTTATGGAATCCGGCGGCATGGCACATCTGGGCATCGGCGTCGGCAAGGGCGAAAAGGCGATGGCGGATGCCGCCCAGAACGCGATTTCTTCTCCGATGCTTGAAACCAGCATCGACGGTGCGCGTGCCGTGCTGATTAACGTGACCTGTAATTCCAATTGCAGCATCGTGGATATTAACGATGCGGTCGAGATGATCACCGCCGCTGCGGACAGCGAGGCAAACATCATTTTCGGCGCGAGCATCGACGATGCGCTTGAGGATGAGGTGCATATCACGGTGATCGCGACCGGTTTTGAAAAAGTGCCGTTCCCGCCGCGTGCGAGCAGCATCGAGCGTCCGGCGACGCTTCCGTCTCAGGCGCCGTATGTGCCGCAGAGCTACACGCCGAGCTATCAGCCGCAGGGCATGCCGCGTGGCAACTATCGCTATGACCCGGCCTATCAGCCGGTGACGGCGGGTTATGCTGCACCACAGCAGGGCGCGATGGCTGGCGAACCGGAAGTGCCTGCGTTCGTCAATGAAGGCGTATCCGGGCAGCGCGTGTCCCCCTACGCGACGATGCCTGACATGCCCGCCCCGAACCAGAATGCACCGGTTCAGGAGCAGAAAGAGGATCGCAGCACGCCGCGTTCCTTCATGGACGGCATTCCGGCATACATGCGCCGCAAATAAGCCGACAATTTAAATGACCGAGCTATTCTTCCTGCAAGGGGAGGATAGCTTTTTTTGACGCGTGGAAAATTGCGAAGAATCGCCCGCGTGAGCAAAACCTTCCGCGCTTTGCAGACCGCGGCGGAAGCGAGTGCAGGCTCAGCCCGCTTGGTATAGTGTATGAGAAAATTGGACGGAAAATGATTTCTGGTTATGCTGAACGGTTGAAAACGGATCTTTGTGACAGGGCATAACAGCCATATTCCCAAATGGGGCAGCCATGATTTGATGGGAGAAAGCTATTCGATCGCGATGCGGCTTCTCCCGCCGAGCTATCGAATGTTTCAACCGCCTGTGGTTCTTTATGACAGCATGATTTTTGTATCGGATGCGAATTCGACGAAAACTGTTTTGGATAAATGAACTGCTGCACGGACGGTGCCGTATGCTTCATAAAAAAAGCGCCTGAGCATATGCCCGGGCGCTTTCAATATTCGGAAATTCGGAATCGGTCGAAGCAAAACGTGCGGTTTACTTAAACTTGAAGGTTTGGCGAAGCTGACGATAAACGAAATTGTAGTAGGAATACCAGTTGCTCGGCGCAGTCAGACGAATCTGGAACAGATCCTTTTCATGAGCGACGATAATGATGCGTCCGCGCATGTTGTATTCCTTCGTGCCGTCGTTATAGGTGGCACGGTAGTAGCAGTAATAGCCGTTTGCACCGCCGATGCTTGCCGTCGCGATATCGTTGGCTTTGAATGTGGTGAACATGCCTTCCAGCTCGGTCAGCACGGACTCAAGCCGTGTGCGGGCATCGGCGGCGGTCTGGTTCAAACCGGCAGAAAAACGCTCGATCGTCAGGCGGGTCTGATAGCCGTCCGGCTCCATCATCTCGCTCTTCGGTTCGACGAACTGAAGCGTGGTTTCCTGATTGGTGCTGGGGTTGAGCAGCCAGGAATACGGGATGGAGAAAGAAATGCCCATGGAATCGCTGGTATAGGTTTCGTACATATAATTCGGCGTCGGCGCAGGGGTCGGCGTCGGCTTGTCAATCGGATCGACGGCGACGGGCGTAGCCAGCGGGTTATCGAGCTGAAGGGTTGAAAAATCCAGAGTGGATTCCGCCTGAGCTACGGCGACGGTCGCCAGAGCTGCGGCAAGGAAAAGAAGAATACGCTTCATATCGGATGCCTCCGTTTGCGAATATGAATCCATGATCGAAATATGATAAAAACAGTATAACAGGGAACAGGGAAAAAGTCAATCTTCGCACGGGGTTGAAAGGCTGGAAGCACTGTCGTATAATGGAAATGAAAAAGAAAGGACGGTCGAATCAGGATGGAAAAGAGAAAAATCGTTGTGCTGGATGCTTATGCGCTGTGCGCGAACGAACTGGATTATCATGCGCTGAGCGAACTCGGCGATGTGACGGTCTATGAACGGACGACGCCCGAACAGGCGATTGAGAGAATCGGCGACGCGGAAATCATATTGACCAACAAAGTCGTCATCACGCGGGAAATCATGGAAGCCTGCCCGGCGCTTCGCTATGTCGGCGTAACGGCGACGGGATTTAACATTGTGGATATCGAGGAAGCCAAAAGGCGCGGCATTGTCGTGACGAATGCGCCTGCCTACTCGACGCAGGCGGTTGCCCAGCATACGGCGGCGCTCTTGCTGGAGAGCCTGAGCCATGTTGCCGCGTATGATGAACAGGTGCATGACGGCGCATGGCAGAGAAGCAAGGATTTTTGCTTTTTGAGCGCAAAAATGGAAGAAGCGGCAGGCAAGACGATGGGCCTGATCGGATTTGGCAATATCGGTCAAAGCGTTGCGAGAATTGCGCTGGCGCTCGGCATGCGGGTGCTTGTCTATGTGCCGCATCCGAAAAAAGGATGGGACGATGTGCGGTTTGTGAGCTTTGATGAACTGATTTCAAACAGCGACATCCTTTCGCTGCATTGCCCGCTGACGGCTGAAAACCGAGGAATGATTGGGGCGCAGACCCTCGCGAAGATGAAGACGGGTGTCCGAATCATCAATACGGCACGCGGCCCGCTGGTTGATGAACGCGCCATGGCAGAGGCGCTTGCGGCGGGAAAGGTTGCCTGCTATATGGCGGACGTGCTGAGTGAAGAACCGCCGAAAGGGGATAACCCGCTGCTGCATGCGCCGAATGCCATCCTGACGCCGCATGTCGCGTGGGCGCCGCTGCAAACAAGAGAAAGGCTGCTGAAGATCGTGGAGGACAATGTCCGCGCATATGTGACGGGAAATCCCGTGAACGTGGTCAGCAGATAAGCGAAAGGGGAATGCGGATGATTCGCGGCGTTGTTTTTGACTTGGATGGAACGCTGCTCGATACGGAAAAGCTTTATCGCCGCTTCTGGGTGGAGGCGGCGAGGCTGATGGGCTATCCCATGGAGGACAGGCATGCACTGATGATCCGCTCCATGGCGGCGGAAAAAGCCGAACCGCTGCTCAAACGTGAGGTTTGCGCGGACTTTGATTATCATGCAGTGCGTGCGCTTCGCCGCAAGCGGATGGAAGCCTATATCGATGAAAACGGCGTGGAGCCAAAGCCGCAGATGCTGGCAACGCTTACGGAACTGCGAAGGATGAACCTGCGGATCGGGCTGGCGACGGCAACCCAGGAAGCAAGGGCGCGTAAGTATCTGCGGATGGTCGGGGCGGAAGAGATGTTTGACGCCATCGCCTGCGTAGAGATGGTTGCGCATGGCAAACCGGCGCCGGATGTCTATCTGCTGGCGGCGGAAAAGCTCGGCCTGAAACCGGAGGAGGTGCTGGGGGTCGAAGATTCGCCCAGCGGCGTGCGTTCGGCATATGACGCGGGAATGCGCGTGGCGATGATCCCGGATCAGGACGAACCGGATGAAAAAATGACGGCGCTTTGCACGCTGATTGCACCGACGCTTGACGGGATCATCCCGTTGATTCGGAGAGAAAACGAATTAAATAAACATAAATAATGGTGAAATTCTGTTGATTTTATCCTGAAAACTGGTATAATGACAGTAGAAAAGCCTCGTTGTTTTGAAAAATCAGTCAGGAGGGATCGTATGGAGAATCGCGTCATTACCATTGCACGCAGCTACGGAAGCGGCGGCAGAAAAATGGGAAAACTGCTTGCAAAAGAATTGGGTTTTGAATACTATGACCGTGAGATCCTGCGGATTGCGTCTGACGAAAGCGGCATCAGCGAGGAACTGTTTAACCAGATGGACGAAGTCAAGAAGATGTCTTTGTTCAGAATCGCCCGCGATGTGTATACGGGCGAGGTCATCCCGCCGGACAGCGACGACTTTATTTCCAACGAGAATCTCTTCCGTTATCAGGCGAAGATCATTCGTGAGCTGGCGGCAACACGCAGCTGCGTGATCGTCGGGCGCTGTGCGAACTTCATTCTTCGCGGGCGCGAAAATGTGATGAATGTATTCGTTACCGCGCCGATCGTGGACTGTGTTCGCAGGGTGATGGAGACGGACGGCTTGAATTTGGAAGAAGCGGAAAAGAAAATCAAAAAAGTCGATAAACGGCGTGCGGATTATTTCAAGTATTTTACCGGCAGGGAATGGCATGATGCGGCGCTGTATGACCTGTGCCTGAATACGGGGCACATGAGCGAACAGACATGCGTGGATATTGTGAAGGCTTATATGAACGCCAGATTTGAATAAACGGGTTGCATCGTCCACTGTATCAGAGTATAATGGGAGGCAATGTCAAACATGCAGGGGGACGAAAGAAGATGGCAAAGCTCTATTTTCGGTATGGCGCAATGGGTTCCAGCAAGACTGCGAACGCGGTGATGGTTCAGTATAACTATCAGGAACGCGGCCGCAAGGTGCTGATGCTCAAACCAAAGCTTGAAAACCGCGACGGCGCGACGATTGTGCGTTCTCGGTGCGGCTTGGAAGCGCAGTGCAGATTTGTGGAGGAGCTGAATGAAATCAGTCTGGATGGGGTCGAATGCGTTATTGTGGATGAGTCCCATTTTCTGACGGCTGATCAGGTCAAGCAGCTTGTGGATATCGTCGATGAGCGGGATATTCCCGTGATTTGCTATGGACTGCGGTCGGATTTCCGCGGCGAGCTTTTTGAGGGCAGTCGTGAGCTGCTTCGCTGGGCGGATACCATCGAAGAGATCAAGACCATCTGCTGGTGCGGTCGCAAGGCAACGTTTAACGCACGCGTGCAGGATGGGCACATGGTTCGAGAGGGCGAGCAGATCATGATGGGCGGCAACTCCGCCTATGTCAGCCTGTGCCGCCGTCACTGGCGGGAGGGCAACCTTGGCTCGTTTCAAAACCTGAATCTGGACACCTAAAAAAACAAACAGCGCGTCTTCCGGTAGGCAAAAAGCTTGTGGAGGACGCGTTGATTTTTAACGTATAGAAAGTTGCGCAAAATCATCCGCATGAGCAAGACTTTGATGCGTGGCGGACTTCGGTGGAAGTGAAGGCGAGCTCAGCCCGCTTTTTTAACGTATAGGAAATTGCGCAAAATCGCCCGCGTGAGCAAGAGCTTGATGCGTGGCAGATTTCGGCGGAGGTGAAGGCAGGCTCAGCCTGCTCAGACTGTAGACAAAAAGCTATTCTCCCCCTTCGGGGGGAGAATAGCCCTTTCCGCAAATGAAAGAATAGCTGAAT
>CAKUCW010000010.1 GCA_934643825.1 uncultured Clostridia bacterium
CGGCGGCCCCATAATAACCCCCATCGCGAAGCGATTCAAAAAAGCAAGAATCAGGGAGCGAAGCGAAACCTGATTCCACTAACCCGCTTAAAACCGCCGCGTAGCGGAGATGGGGTTTGGGGATGAAATCCCCAAGCAGGGCATGGGGCGGCGGCCCCATAATAACCCCCATCGCGAAGCGATTCAAAAAAGCAAGAATCAGGGAGCGAAGCGAAACCTGATTCCGCTAACCCGCAGACAGACATTTCCATCTTTATTTACATCGGTTTTAGTATATCACACCCACCCCTCCCCTGCAACGTCCCGACCGGCTCTTTCGTGACGTATAGGAAATGGCGCAAAATCATCCGCATGAGCAAAAGTTCCGTGTTTGGGCAGACCGCGGCGGAAACGAGGGCTGCTCTGCCCGCTTTTTTGCAGGATTGCTTTTCTTTTCATTCAAAATGTGCTACAATACATCCATCTAACCTGTCCATTTGAATCTCTCTCATTTTCGTTTTCGAGTTCAAAGGAGGCTGCTTATGACTTACGTTCCCGCCCCCGCCCGATATGACAAGATGAGTTATCGCCGCTGCGGAAAGAGCGGTTTGCTGCTTCCCGCTCTGTCGCTGGGCTTATGGCATAATTTCGGCGACATCACGCCTTTCGGCACACAACGCGACATCCTGCGCACGGCATTTGACCACGGCATCACCCATTTTGACTTGGCGAACAACTACGGCCCGCCCTACGGAGAAGCCGAGCGCAATTTCGGCGTCCACATGCAGCGGGATTGGAAGCCGCACCGCGACGAGCTTGTCCTTTCCACAAAGGCAGGCTATGACATGTGGCCCGGTCCCTACGGCAATTGGGGCAGCAAAAAATACCTGATTGCCAGCCTTGACCAGAGCCTCAAGCGGATGAACGTGGACTATGTTGATATCTTCTACCACCACCGTCCCGACCCGAACACGCCCATCGAGGAAACGATGGGCGCACTGGATCAGATCGTGCGCAGCGGCAAGGCACTGTATGTCGGCATCTCCCGCTATACGCCGGAGCAGACGGAGGTTGCCGTTCGCACCCTGCGCGAGCTGGGCACGCCGATGCTCATCCATCAGGAAAACTACTCCATGCTGAACCGAAAGATCGAAAGCGGGTTGACGGATGTTCTCACGCGGGAAGGCGTAGGGCTGATCGCCTTCGGGCCTTTGGCAGGCGGACGGCTGACGGGCAAATATCAAGCCGGCATTCCGGCAGACAGCCGCATCGGGCACGACCCGCGCTATCTGAAAGCGGAGATGCTGACGCCGGGGCTGCACGCCGCCATCGATGCGCTCAGCGGCATCGCCAAGGCACGCGGGGAATCGCTGGCGCAGCTTGCCCTGCAATGGAGCCTGCGCGACCCGGCGGTCACATCCGCGCTGATCGGCGCAAGCCGTCCGGAGCAGATCACTGAGAACATCGCGGCGCTCGATTTCCCTGAGCTGACGGCTGAAGAGCTTGCCCAAATCGACGCGGCGCTTGCGCTGAATGTGTAAGTGGGAAACGTTTGGACTGTGATTTCCTGCCTGTGCTGTGTTTCTCAACATGAATTATGACATAAAGGAGTGAATGCCCATGATTAACGACGCCTACAAAGCCATGCTGACCGGCAAATCCGTCATCCGTGAGCTGAACGAATACGCCAACGATATCGCCGCGCACCCTCATCTCCGCCCGGAGGATATCTTTGATTTCAGCCTCGGCAATCCGTCCGTTCCCGTTCCCGATGCGTTCAATCTGCGCATCAAGGAGCTGCTCGACCACGGCGACCCGATGCTCGTCCACGGGTACAGCCCGAGCCTGGGCATTCCCGCCGTTCGAGAGAAGATTGCCGAATCGCTGAACCGCCGTTTCGGCATGGATTACACGATGAACGACATCTTCATGACCAGCGGCGCGGCGGGCGCACTGGCGCATGCCTTCCGGCTGGTCACGAAGCCCGGCGACGACATTCTGACCTTCGCGCCGTATTTTCCGGAGTATAGACCGTATACGGCGGGCGCGGGACTGAACCTGCGCGTCGTTCCCGCCAACACCGAGAATTTCCAGATCAACTTCGAGGAATTCGAGCGCATGCTCACCCCGTCCGTTCAGGCGATTCTCATCAACACGCCTAACAACCCGTCCGGCGCGGTCTATTCCGAGGAAACGCTCAAGGACATGGCGGCGCTGCTTGCGAAAAAGGAGCGCGATTTCGGGCATGAGATCTGGTTGATTTCCGACGAACCCTATCGCGAAATCGCCTTTGACGGGCATCAGGTTCCTTATGCGTCGCGCTATTACCCGCGGACGATCTCCTGCTATTCCTTCTCCAAGAGCCTGTCCGTTCCGGGCGAACGCATCGGCTATGTCGCGGTCAATCCCGCAAGCGGCGTTTCCGCGCTGCTGGTCAACATGTGCGGACAGATTTCCCGCGGTATCGGGCATAACTGCCCGTCCTCCGTCATTCAGCTTGCCGCGGCGGATTGCTGCGATATGACCGCAGACCTGTCCGTCTACGAAACCAACATGAACATCCTCTACGATGGCTTGAGCAGGCTCGGCTTTGAAATCGTACGCCCGGGCGGCACGTTCTACATGTTCCCCAAGGCACTGGAAGCCGACGCGAATGCCTTCATCAAAAAGGCGCTGCCTTACGGGCTGATTCTCGTGCCGAGCGACTCCTTCGGCGTTCCGGGCTATTTCCGCATCGCGTATTGCACCGACACGCAGAAGGTCATCCGCTCGCTGGATGCGTTTGAAAAGTTCGTAAAGACCGCGTATTGATGCTGTTTGCAAAAGCCTGATCGGCTTTCTTTCTCTCATAACGGGCGTGCGCCGCACGTTCGTTATTATTTTGTCCATTATACAATCTGTTCGTTTTCGCTCATTTCCATGCAAATCCAACATTTTCACAAATCATCTAAAAAATTGCCTTGTATTTAATGAAATAATGCCGTATAATGAATCAGATTGATGGTTTTGTGTACCGTTTGTGTTATTGCTGTCGTTCTACATTGTTTTTTGTTTGCTCGATTCGGCATCATAAGCGAGCGCAGACCGATCTCTCCGAATCAAAAAGGAGGTGTCCGTATCGTGTCTATTCACGCGGACGAAAGCAAGCATATCAGCCTTTCCCTCAATGAGATTGAGCGTCTATGCCCGGTCGCCAAGGCGCTTTCTTCACCGCTGCGCGTCAGGATGCTGATTTTGCTGTCCTCACGTTCGATGAACGTCAATGAAATCGCCGACGCGTTGGACATGCCCGTTTCCACGGCTGCGCTGAATGTGCGCCAGCTCGAGGAAGCCGGACTGATTTATGCCGAGATCCAGCCCGGTATCCGCGGTGCAATGAAGCTCTGTTCCCGGCGAATCGACTCGGTCAGCATGCGCCTCGTTCCGGAATTGCAGGATGGCGTCAGCGCCCTGACCCTCAGCCTGCCCATCGGCAGCTACTCTTCCGCGCAGGCGATTCGTCCGGAATGCGGCATCGTATCCGAACACGCATGGATCGGCGAAAGCAATACCCCGCGAACCTTTTACCACCCCGACCGCTTCAACGCGCAGATGCTCTGGTTCGAATCCGGTCAGCTGGAATATCGTTTTTCGCTGGGCGAAATCGCGCCGAGCCAGCTGGAATCGCTGGAATTCACGATGGAAGTTTCCTCCAACGCGCCGATGTACCGCGACGATTTCAAGAGCGACATCTTTGTGAGCGTGAATGGGCATGAGCTGGGCGTCTGGACCAGCCCGGGCGATTACGGCGGACGGCGCGGGCGGCTCAACCCCTCCTGGTGGAGCGATACCTCCTCGCAATATGGTCTGCTCAAGACGTGGCGGGTGGATGAAAGCGGAAGCACGCTGGACGATGTCGAGCTTTCCTCCGTCAAGCTTTCCGATCTGGAGCTGGATCGGCAGGACTATATCTCCCTGTGTATCGGCGTTCACGCGGATGCCGAGCATGTCGGCGGGCTGAACCTGTTCGGCGAAAAATTCGGCGATTTCGCGCAGGGGATCGTCGTGCGAATCGGGTATGCGAAATAAAAACGCCGCCCTTTCGCTTTTCACATGGATCTGCGTCATCTCGAAGCTATGAGCGTTTTCCTTCTCCCCTTTGCGGAGAAGGTTTTTTCTTTCCTCTTTTTCCCCCGTTTTCTTGACACGTCCAGATACGCATGATATAGTTATAAATTGGATTGATTTGCTTTACCGAAACCTGTTGACAGGAAAGAGAAAGAGGAATTTACGCATGTCGCTTTTCACACTGATCGCGTTCGCCTTTCTGTGCGCGGCGCTGTATTACATCTGCCCGCTGCGCCTGCGGTGGATTCTGCTGCTGCTGGTCAGCTATGGTTATTACGCCTACTGCGGGCTGTCTGCGCTGCCCTATATTCTGACAACCACGCTAAGCACATGGGCGGGTGCGCTGCTCATCTGCAGGGTCGGCGAACAGAGCAAGGCTTATCTGCGTGAGCATAAAACCGAGCTGGATGCCGCGCAGAAAAAGGCACACAAGGCAAAAGCGCGTTCCCGCCAGCGCGTGCTGTTCTTCGCCGTGCTGCTGCTCAACTTCGGCATTTTGGCGGTGCTGAAATACATGAGCCCGCTGCTCTCCTGGGGCGCGTCGCTGGCAGGCAAGACCGCCCCGGCGCTCAACCTGCTTCTGCCGCTGGGCATCAGCTTTTACACATTCCAGTCGATGGGCTACCTCATCGACGTATACAACGGCAAATATGCCCCGGAAAAGAACCCGGCACGCTTTGCGCTGTTCGTGTCCTTCTTCCCTCAGCTGATTCAGGGACCGATTGCGCGGTTCGATCAGCTTGCCCATCAGCTTTATGAACCGCATCGCTTTGACCTCGGGAACATCGAGCGCGGCGCCCTGCTGATGCTCTGGGGCTTTTTCAAAAAGAAGGTCATCGCCGACCGTGCGCTTCCGCTGGTCGAGCAGGTTTTCGGCAGCCAAAGCCAATACGGCGGCGCGGTCATCGTCGTGGGCGTCTTGTTCTACTCCCTCCAGCAGTACACGGACTTCTCCGGCGGCATCGACATGGTCACCGGCATCGCTCAGCTCTTCGGCATCGAGCTTGCGCCCAACTTCAGGCGTCCGTACTTCTCCGTTTCGCTGGGCGACTTCTGGCGCCGCTGGCATATCAGTCTGGGCGGCTGGATGCGCGACTACGTTTTCTATCCCTTTGCGCTGACCAAGCCGATGGCACGCATGAGCAAGTCTCTCAAAAAGCACATCCATCCGCAGGTCGCCCGTGCGCTTCCCGCCGCGCTGGGCAACGTGCTGGTGTTCCTGCTGGTCGGCATCTGGCACGGCGCACAGATGAACTATGTGCTTTGGGGGCTTTATAACGGCTTGATCCTCGCCTTCACCTCGCTGGTTGAACCGGCTTACAAAAAGATGAACGAGCGCCTGCCGCAGCTGACCGCCTCCAAGGGCTTCCATGTGTTCCGCATTCTGCGCACGTTCCTCGTCGTCAACATCGGCTGGTATTTTGACCGCTGCGTACGCGCATCGGACGCCTTCCAGATGCTGCATAAGACGCTCTTCTCCTTTGACAGCTGGCAGCTCTTTGACGGCACGCTGGGCACCCTCGGTCTTGCCGCCAAGGATTACCGCATTCTGCTCATCGCAACGCTGATTCTCTTCGCCGTTTCCCTGCTTCAGGAGCGCGGCGTCAAGATTCGGGACGGGCTGTTCTCTATGCCGCTCGCCCTGCGCTGGGTCATCCTCTATGCGTTCATGCTCTTCGTTCTGGCGACGTTCGGCGGCTCCAATGTCGCGGATGCGGGCTTCATGTACGCGGTATTTTGATGAGGAGGCGGCGTTTTGAAAAGAAAAATTATCCGCCTGTGTGTCTTTCTGCTGGGCTTCGTCTGGCTGGTCATCTTCGCCAACACGTTTCTCATCAAGACCGATACCTATGCCCGCCTGACGCTGGCGGAGCTTCAGGAACGCGATGACATTCAGGTCGCCTTCGTCGGCTCTTCCATCGTGCGGGATCACTTCAACGCCGAAATGATTTCCGAACAGACCGGCTTCACCTGCTTTTCCGTCGGCATTCCCTGTGCGGCGCTGCAAGCCGATCTCGCCGTCACCAAGGAGCTTTATCGGAAAAACAGCCCGGAATGGACGATTCTCGTCGTCGAGCCGTTTACGTTTGACACCGTGCGCGAGGGCATCGAAGCGCAGTATGAGCTGATGCCCTATCTGTCCTCCCCCATCGAGCAGGTCAAGTATTACCTGCGCCTGTGCCGCGAGGACGGTTGGTATTTCGACCGGTTGTTCATGTTCCGCGACTTCGGCGTCGAATCGTTCCGCGACTTCACCAAGACGGTCGGTCTGCATTTCTTCCCGTGGCAGACCTATCAGTCCATGAAGCCCAAACTCGACAAGCGCATGACCTACGCGGGCAGCGGCTTTGTCCGCTACAACACGAAGGACCGCGCCACCAAGGTCGTTCGTCAGCAGATCATTCGCGAATACACGGGCTATGAGTACGAGCTGTACCCCCATTCCAAGGAGATGCTGCTGGAATACCGCGATCTTGTCGAGCAAAACGGTTCCAAGCTGATGGTCTTCATCTATCCGAACATGACGGCGCACAACCTCGCCATACCGGGCTTTCTGGATTACAACGCCAGCCTGATGAAATTCTGCGCGGAAAACGGCATCGAGTGCGTCAATTTCTCTCTCGCCAAGCCCGAGCTGTATCCCCGCAAGACGGACAGCTATTACTTCGACCTGTATCACATGGTCGGCTCCGGCGCGGATATCTTCAGCACCTGTTTTTCCAAGTTCTTCAACGCCTATCTCGCGGGCGAAGACACGAGCGGCTGGTTCTACAAGGACAACGCCGAGTATCTCGCCTCGATTTCCTACATCACCAACTGCTGGATCTCCACCTATGTCCCCGGCGAATGGAACAGAGCGTGGGAACAGGATGAAGCCGCTGTCGCCGCCGCCGCGCAGGGGCGCGACGTCTACCTCGCCAACTGCAACCACGGCACATCCGTCACGCCGGAATACCGTTTCGTGCTGCTGGATGAGGCGACCGGCGCGGAAACCGAGCTGACCGGCTGGCAGACGGACGGCATTTACAGCTGTGAGCCGGGCGCGATGCGGGGCAAATGCCTGCGCATCTACGCCCGTCCGCAGGGCGGCGAGCAAAACCGCGACGTATATTTCGATTTCCGCCCCGGCAAGGACGAAGAACCCTGCCTGCAGGTTTAGGAGGCATACTTTCGTGAAACACTTCATACGGCTTGCGGTCTTTCTGCTCGGCTTTGCCCTGCTCGTCATCCTCGCGGACTGCACGCTGATTCAGACGGATACGTTCGTCGCGCTGACGCTTTCGGAGATGAAATCCCGCAGCGACATTGAGCTGGCTGTCGTCGGCTCCTCCATCGTGCGCGACCATTTCAACGCCGAACTCATCAGCGAAAAGACCGGAAAGCAGGCGTTTTCCGCCGCAGTCCCCGGGCTGTCGCTTCAGGGCGAACTGGCGCTGACCCGCGAGCTTTATAAGACGAATGACCCTGCATACACCGTTCTGGTTTTGGAGCCTTACAACTTCGATACCGTCAAGGAAGATCCGAACGCCCAATATAAGCTGATGCCCTTTCTCAGCGACACGGGCAACCGATTCGATTACTATCTGGATGTCTGCCGCGAGGACGGCAAGTATCTCGACCGACTGCTGATGTTCCGCGAATTCGGCGTCGAGTCGCTTGCCGATATCCGCAAGACGGTCGGACTGCATATGCATGCGCAAAAGACCTATGCGCGTCTTCGCCCGACGATGGACGGCACGGTCTCCTACGCGGGCGGCGGCTTCCTGCGCCACACCAGCGGCGAAAGCGCGGAAACGCTCATCCGCGAAACCGTCCTGCGCGAGAAGGACCCCGGCTATTATTACGAAATCTACGACGCATCCAAATCCCTGCTGACGCGCTACAAGGCACTCTGTGAGGAAAAGGGAAGCCGACTCATCGTGATGCTCTTCCCGAATCTGACGGCGCACGCGCTGGCTGAGCCGGGCTTCCTGCCCTATGGCGAAAGCCTGATGAAGTTCTGTCGGGAAAGCGGCATCCCCTGCTTCAACTTCCAGTATGCCAAAGCCGAATTCATGGAGAACCTTGACGGCTACTATTACGACCTCTATCACATGAACGGCACCGGCGCGGATCTTTTCAGCGAGGCGTTTTCGCGCTTCTTCAACGCCTATGCTGCCGGAGAGGACGTCAGCGGCTGGTTCTATGAAAACAGCGCGGACTATCTGGCGTCCATCGACCGCATCACCAATGTCTGGCTGAGCGTCGGCGAAAACGAGTGGATTGCGGACTGCAACCGCGGCTCACTCGTCACGCCGCTGTATCGGTTCGCCGCCGTTTATGCGGACGGAAGCGAAACGCTCCTGCGCGATTACAGCGAAGACGGCGTTTTCTCCGCCGAAAGCATTCCGGAGGGCGCGACACTCAAGGTTTACGCCGTCCCGCAGGGACAGGAGGACGCCGAGCCGGTCTGGTATGTTGTTTCCGAGCGTTCGCCGAGGCTGTCCGACTCTTGAACAATGCGCGGCAATCGGGTATAATAGAATAACGCAAAGCGGGACGCGCTTATCGTGCGTTCCGCTTGTTTTATGTGAATGACAGCAAGAGGATAACATCATGAAAACTCTGATCTTAGACTATATGGAAGCGACGGCGGCACGTCTGCCGGAAAAGACCGCCTTTGCGGACGAAAACTCGTCCGTCACGTTCAGCGCACTCGTTGCCCGTGCGAAAGCGGTCGCCAGTGCGCTGTGCGGCTATGTGCCGCCCAGAAGCGTCATCGGCTTTTACATGGACAAGGGCGTCGATACCGCCATCGGCTTCATGGGCGCGGTCTATGCGGGCTGTGCCTATTCGCTGCTCAACCTGCGCCATCCCGCCGCACGCATCCGTGCGATGCTGGAAACGCTGGATACGCCGATTGTCGTAACGGACAGGGCGCATCTTTCCCAGCTGGAGGCGCTTGAAGCACCCGCACGCATTCTGCTCATCGAAGATTTGCAGACAACTGCCCCTGATGAAGCCGCGCTTTCGCGGATTCGCGCAGGCATGATCGACGCCGACCCGCTGTATGTCAACTTTACCAGCGGATCGACCGGCACGCCCAAGGGCGTCGTCGTCTGCCATCGCAACGTCTGCGACTTCATCCCCTGCTTTACGGAAACCTTCTCCATCGGCGAGGCGGACGTGCTTGCCAACCAGGCGCCTTTCGACTTTGACGTTTCGGTCAAGGATATTTACAGCGGACTGTTCACCGGCGCGACGGTTGAAATCGTTCCGACGGCGTATTTCACCAACCCGACCAAGCTGATGGATTTCCTCTGCGACAGGCAGACGACCGTCATGGTTTGGGCAGTCAGTGCGCTGTGCTTCCTGACGACGATGAACGCGCTCGCCTACAAGACGCCCGACAAGCTCCGCGCCATCCTCTTTTCGGGCGAAGTGATGCCCATCAAGCATCTGCATAAGCTGCAAAAGTATCTGCCGAACGTGCAGTATGTCAACCTTTACGGCCCGACGGAAATCACCTGCAACTGCACCTATTACGTCGTGGATCGGGATTTCGCGGAAAACGAAAGCCTGCCCATCGGCGTACCGTTTGCCAATGAGCGCATCCTGCTGCTCAAGCCGGACGGCGGCGAGGAAGCCGCGCCCGGTGAAATCGGCGAGCTTTGCGTCAGCGGAACTTCCGTCGCGCTGGGCTATTACAAAGACCCCGAGCGCACCGCCGCCAGCTTTACCCAAAACCCGCTCAACCATGCTTACATCGAGCCGATTTATCGCACGGGCGACCTTGTGAAGCTCAATGAGCGCGGCGAAATGGTGTATGTTTCCCGAAAGGATTTCCAGATCAAGCACATGGGTCACCGCATCGAGCTGAGCGAAATCGAGGTGCAGATGACGGCGGTTCCCGGCGTTGACCGTACGCTCTGCGCCTATCTGGAGGACAAGGGCAAGATTCTCGCCTTCTATACCGGTTCGGCAGAGAAGAACGACATCGTTGCCGCGCTCCGCGAGCTTCTGCCCGCCTATATGATTCCGAACCTGTTCATGCAGGTGGACGCCATGCCGCTGAACAAAAACGGCAAAATCGACCGCGCCGCACTGCTTGCGCAGTACGCCGCCGCGAGAGCCGCCAAAAAGGAGAGCCGCCATGGATAATCAACAGCTTGCCGCCATTGCCGAGCGTTTCGGCACGCCGTGCTTCGTCTTTGACGAAACCGCGCTGGAAAAGCGCATGCGTGCCGTGCGGGAGATGCTCGCGCCGAGCGTCGCGCTCTGCTATTCGATTAAGGCGAACCCGTTTCTCATCCCCGCCATGCGCAGCCTCGTCGGCACGCTTGAGGTTTGCAGCCCCGGCGAACTGGAAATCTGCATGAAGCAGGGCGTCGCGCCCGACACCATCCTCTTTTCCGGCGTAAACAAGACGCGTGAGGATATCGAGCGGGCGATGGACTGCGGCGTGACGCGGTTCACCTGCGAATCCCCCCTGCATATCCGCCTCATCGACGAGGCGGCGCAGAAGCGCGGCAGAATCTACCCCGTTCTTCTTCGGCTGACAGCCGGTTCTCAGTTTGGCATGGACGAGCGCGACTTTTTTGCCGCACTGGATCATCGGGCGGACACGCCGGGCATCCGCATCGAAGGCATCCACTACTTCTCCGGCACTCAGCGCAAAAAGCTCGATGGTCAGCGCAAGGAGTTGACGATGCTCGCCGAGCTGGTATCGCGGCTGAAAGCGGAATACGGCTTTGAAACCGTCCGCGTCGAATACGGCCCCGGGCTGTACTTCCCCTATTTCAACCACGAGGATCACAGCGACACCCTCGCGCCCCTGCGTGAGCTTGCGCCGGATCTGGAATCGCTGGCATCGGTCTGCGAGCTGACCATCGAGATGGGACGCTTCTTCGCCTCCGAATGCGGAACCTACCTGACGCGTGTCGTCGATACGAAAACGAACTGCGGCACATCCTACGCCATCGTGGACGGCGGCATCCACCACGTCAACTATCTGGGCGGCAACATGGGCATGCGCGTGCCCATCATCGCGCATATTCCCGAGCGGGAAGGCGCAGAGCCTGCGCCGTGGGCGCTATGCGGCAGCCTTTGCACGACGGCGGATGTGCTGGTTCGCAAAGCGGAATTCGCCGGACTTGAGCTGGGCGACCTGCTGGCGTTTCAGAACATCGGCGCATACTCCGTGACGGAAGGCCCCGCGCTGTTTCTGAGCCGCGCCATGCCGCGCATCGTTCTGCACGGCGCGGAAGGCGACCGACTCGCACGCGATACCGTCCAGAGCTGGGCGCTGAACTGCGAAGGGGAACATTGAAAGCTGTTGAGGGCGCTGCCTTCAAACTCCCGCCTTTGTTCCCTGCACCCTGACTGTGCTGTCGCTTTGCGATAGCTGACCAAGCACAGATTCCGCTCAGATTTTGTGATCTGTCGCGAAGCGGTAAATCCAAGAACCTCAGGTTCCTGGTGGGGCTTGGGGCAACGCTCCAAACGTCACCTTGTGCCTAAATATAAGCCTAAATATAAAAGGAGAAATCACCATGAAAGACACCATTCTGGATATCCTCTCTGAAATCGTTGAGGATGTAGACTTTGACACCTGCACGACCCTGATCGACGACGGTATCCTCTCCTCGCTGGATATCATCCAGCTCATCGGCGCCCTGAACGACGAGTTCGACCTGTCCATCCCCGCGACCGAGATCGTTCCGGAGAACTTCAACAGCGTGGACGCGATGGTTGCGATGGTCTCGCGCCTTTCCGAGGAGTAAGAGGGCGAACATATGCAGCAGGAAGTAGCACAGTTTCTCGATTTTGTCGCCCATTCCCCGACGGTGTTTCAGGCAACCGAGCAGGCTTGCCGAATGCTTGAGGAAGCGGGCTTCTCCCGCCTTGCCGAGCATGAAGCATGGAACATCGTTCCCGGCGGACGCTACTATGTCACGCGCAACCGTTCGGCGCTCATCGCCTTCTCCGTTCCGGAAAAGGGCGCGGCGCACTGCCAAATCGTCGCCAGCCACGGCGATTCCCCGACCTTCAAGCTCAAGCCGAAGGCGGAGAGCGAATCCGCGGGCGCTTATGTCCGCCTGAATGTCGAGCGTTACGGCGGCATGATCCTGACCACATGGCTTGACAAGCCGCTCTCCATTGCGGGGCGTGCGCTCGTCCGCGAAAACGGAAAGCTCGTGACCAAGCTCATCGACCTTAACCGCGACGCGCTGCTCATCCCCAACATGCCGATTCACTTCAACCGCGATATCAACAACGGCTATGCGTATAACCCGCAGGTCGATATGCTCCCCGTTTTCGGCGACTTGAGCGCCAAGGGTGCGCTTGCGTCGGAAGTCGCGGCGAAAGCCGGCGTTCAGGAAGAGGATGTCGTCGCCTGCGACCTGTTCCTCTATAACCGCACGCCCGCAAGCGTCTGGGGTGCGCATGAGGAATTCTTCTCCTGCCCGCGCATCGACGATTTGGAGTGTGCCTACACTTCTCTGGCGGCGTTCATCGCCGCGCCTGCCCAAGCGCACATCAACGTCTGCGCCATCTTCGATAACGAAGAAGTCGGCAGCCTGTCCAAGCAGGGCGCGGATTCCACGCTGCTTGAGGACGTGCTGACGCGTGCGCTGTCCGCGCTGGGCATGTCGGATGGCGAGATCCGTGCCGCCATGAGCGCCAGCTTCATGGTTTCCGCCGACAACGCGCACGCCGTCCATCCCAATCATCCCGAAAAATATGACGACCAGAACCGCACGTTCATGAACGGCGGAGTGGTCATCAAGCATAACGCCAACCAGAAATACACGACCGACGCGGTTTCCGATGCCATTTTCGCGGAAATCTGCGCGAAGGCGGGCGTTCCCGTTCAGCATTTCGCCAACCGTTCGGATATTTTGGGCGGCTCGACGCTGGGCAACCTCTCCAACGCGCATCTGTCCATGAATACCGTGGATATCGGTCTGGCTCAGCTCGCCATGCACTCCAGCTATGAAACCGCGGGCTGCGCGGATGTTTCGTATATGATTCGTGCGCTGAACGAATTCTATCAGACGAATATCGTAACCGAAGCGGACGGCGCTTATCAGCTGGTTTGATTCTCCGCCTGTTCGTGCTTTCTGCGCTCCTCGTTCTCCTGCCATCTGTCCGCTCGGGCGGATACCCGGCAGAGCGCCAGGGTCACCAGCAGAATCAGCGCGACGCCCAGCGTGATGATGAATCCAACGATCATTTTTTCACCCCCTCGTATTATCTTATCCGAAAAACCGCCTTCCGTTGCATACCAATCAGCGGAAGGCGGTTTTTACACATGGGGAATGGCAGAGCAATCGTCCGCGTGAGCACCCCCCTCGTTTTGCGTTTTCTCAATTTTGATGGAGAGCTTTCTTTATTATTCAAAATAACAGCGTATACCCGCTTGATTTTTCCTTTTCATGAATGTATAATGATGCCGTTATTGCATCTATTATCATTCTGCCTGCTTAAATCGAAAGGACGGCATCGCTATGAACCGTGACGAACTTGAACGACGCAACGTCGGTGAAAACCTCGATTCCCTGATGAACCTCGATCCTCGGGGCTATGGCGTCTGCCGCATTCTTTACGCAGGCAGCCGCATGGCAACCGGCGAACCGCTGACCATGCACGCCGCGCAGCGGCTCACAGATACGGTCAAGCCCGGCGATTTGGTCTATATTCTGACCGGATTCGTTCTTCTTCCGCACAAAGTGCCGGAGATGGACGGCATGGTTTCCTCCATGCTGTTCGCCCGTGCGCTCGTGCTTGCCTTTGACGCCAAGCCCATTATCATCTGCCCGGAGGACAGCCTTCAGGCGATTCACAACTGCGCATGCATCGTCGGTCTGCACATCTACGACGAGATCGACACGGTGCGTGAAATGCCGATGAGCATGGGCGTCATCTCCTTCCCGAAGGATCCGGCGCAGGCGCCTGCCGCCATCGATGCGCTGCTTGCCCACGGCGTGCCCGCCGCGGCGGTTTCCATTGAAGCGCCCGGCGCAAACGCGGTCGGGGTTTATCACAACGCGGGCGGCAAGGACGTTTCCGCGCTGGAAGCCAAAACCGACCTGCTCTGGGCAAAGCTTCGCGAGCTGTCCGTTCCGACGGTTTCCATCGGCGATTTGGGCAATGAAATCGGCATGGGCAAGATTGCCGATCACATCCGCGCTTATATCCCCTTTACCGACAAGGGCGAATGCTCCTGCGGCTGCAAGGGCGGCATTTTGGCGGCAAGCACGACGGACTGCATCATCACCGCAACCTGTTCGGATTGGGGCTGCTATGGCTTGATGGCTGCCCTTGCGTATTTGAAGCGCGATATCGACATTCTCCAGACCGAAGAGATGGAAGCCGAGCTGATGCACACTGCCGCCCGCAGCGGACTGATCGACATGACGGGCTCGCTTCTGCCGGGCATCGACGGGTTTGACACGAAGCTGAATGTTTCCATTCTCACCCTGATGCGCCAATGCACGAACTATGCCCTGCGCTATTCGCACAACTCCGAGCGCTGGTTTGCGCCGGTTCTCCAAAAGAAGTTCTTTGGCTAAAGGAGGGACGTTATGATGGAGCTGCATCCCGTCGGCGTCAGCGGCGTTCTCGCCGTATTGGGCGATGCCATCAGCGAGGAAACCGGCGCACGCGTCGCCGCGCTTTCCGCAGCCGTGCGTGATGCGCACATAGCAGGCATCACGGAAATGATTCCCGCTTACGCTTCGCTTCTCATCAAATACGATCCGTTTCTGACCGATTACGCTGCGATTGCGCTCCGCGTGCGCGGGCTTGAGCAGCATATTTCTTCCGCCGCCGCGCAGGAAGGGCGCATCGTCGATATTCCTGTGTGTTACGGTGGCAAATACGGCGAAGACCTGCACTTTGTCGCCCACCACGCGGGGCTGAGCGAAAAGGACGTCATCGCGCTGCACGCCGGCAGAACCTACCGCATTTACATGCTCGGCTTTCTGCCCGGATTCCCGTATCTGGGCGGGCTGGATCCGCGCCTGTTCACCCCACGGCTGGATACGCCGCGCACAAGCATCCCCGCCGGTTCCGTCGGCATCGGCGGACAGCAGACCGGCATCTATCCGATGGAATCCCCCGGCGGCTGGCAGCTGATCGGGCGCACGCCGCTGACGCTCTTCTCTCCGTCTCAGCCCCTGCCGTATGCGGCGGGCGACCGCATCCGATTCGTGCCCATCGATGAGGGCGAATTTGAGGCAATCCGCCGGAAAGAGGAGGCGCGTGTGCATGGCGCTTAAAATCGTTTTCCCCGGGCCGCTGACCACCGTTCAGGATTTCGGTCGTCTGGGGCATCAGGCAGAGGGCTTCCCCGAGTGTGGCGCATGCGACAAGTATTCCCTTGCGCTTGCCAATCTGCTGGCGGGCAACGGAAGCGCCCCGCACATGGCAGGGCTTGAATATACGCTCATCGGTCCGACCGTTCAGGCGGACGATTATACGCTCGTTGCGCTGGCAGGCGGCGTTTCCCGCCCCAAGGTCAACGGCAAAGATGTGCCGATGTTTGCCCCCGTTCTGCTTGCGCCGGGCGATACGCTGGAAGTCGGCGCACTGGAAAGCGGTCTGCGCGGCTATCTGACGCTGTTTGGCGGGCTGGATCTCCACCCTGTTCTGGGAAGCCGTTCGACCGATTTAAAATGCCACATCGGCGGCATGGAAGGGCGTGCGCTTCGCGCAGGCGATGTTTTACCCCTTCTGTCCGCCTTCCGTCTGCCGCAGGAGCAATACGCGCTCATGCAAAAGCGTTTCAAACCGCTTGAACCTTGGGCGCTTTCCACGCTCACGCCGCACGGTTACATCGGCCCTGCCGTTTTGCCGCTGCTGCGCATCGTTCCCGGTCCGCAGGACGGCATGTTCACCGAGCAGGCGCTGCACGAATTCAGCCATTCGCTCTATACCGTCACGCCGGATTCCAACCGCATGGCAGCCAAGCTGAGCGGCACGGCAATGACAGCCAAAAACGGCGTCGATATCCTTTCGGACGGCATCGTCGAAGGCTCTGTACAGATTTCGGCAAACGGCCAGCCCATCGTTATGCTTGCCGACCATCAGTCCACCGGCGGCTATGCCAAAATCGGCACAGTGATCGGCTGTGACATCCCCGCGATAGCGCAGGTTCGCCCCGGGCAAAGCGTCGGCTTCCGGTTTGTGACGGTAGAAGAGGGCATTGCCGCCTGCAAGCGTGAAAAAGAAAAATGGGATCAGTTCAAGGAGCAGTTTTATGGAGAATAATTTCGCTCAGATGTCCCCGGCGCAGGTGCGTGCGCTGATCCGCGAGGGCAAGATCACACAGCCGACGACCGGCATGTGCGACGGCTATGCACAGGGCAATCTTGTCGTCCTGCCCAAAGAGCTGGCGTGGGATTTTCTGCTCTTCTGCCAGCGCAACCCCAAATCCTGTCCGCTGCTGGAAGTTGCGGACGCAGGCAGCCGGACATTTCCGGTATTCGGCGCGGGAAGCGACATCGCACGCGACATTCCGAAATACCGCGTCTATGAAAACGGCGTGATGACCGGCGAATATACCGATGTTTCCAAGTTCTTTGACGAGCCCGGGCGTGAGCTGGTCAGCTTTCTGATCGGGTGCAGCTTTTCGTTTGAAAGTGCGCTTCTGGAGGCGGGCGTGCCCGTGCGCCAAATCGAAGAGGGCGTCAATGTGCCGATGTACAACACGAACATCCCCTGCGCAAGCGCGGGCGTGTTTTCCGGCAACATGGTCGTGAGCATGCGCCCCATTCCGCACGAGCTTGTGCCGGCCGCGGTCGCGATTACGGCGCAGATGCCGCGTGTTCATGGCATGCCGATTCAGATCGGCTATCCGGAGCATATCGGCATTCACGATCTTGCGCATCCGGACTACGGCGACGCGGTGACGATCCGCGAGAACGAAGTTCCCGTATTCTGGCCCTGCGGCGTGACTCCGCAGGCGGTCGTCATGCACTCCAAGCCGCCGTTTGTCATCACGCACGCGCCGGGACACATGTTCATCACGGACGTAAAGAACGCCGTCTTAAAGCTATAAGAAAACGATGGGCTGCCGCCCATACCTGCCTGAGGGACTTCATCCCTCAGACTCCCTTCTTCGCTTCGCGGCGGTTTAAATTGATGTTTTCATGCGTTATTGCATAGCAATAACGCAAATGGGAGGTTCAGGAACCTCAGGTTCCTGCCAGGGTTTGGGGCAGCGCCCCAAAGAAAGGTTTATACTTATGATTTCTGTTGATTTGAACTGCGACCTCGGCGAGAGCTTTGGCGCATATACCATCGGCATGGATGAAGCCGTGATTCCGCTCATCACATCCGCCAACGTCGCCTGCGGCTACCACGCAGGTGATCCGCTCGTGATGGCGAAGACCGTCGAGCGCTGCCGCACGGCGGGCGTACACGTCGGCGCGCATCCCGGCTTTCCCGACCTGATGGGTTTTGGACGCCGCAACATGAACGTATCGCCCGCAGAAGCCAAGGCCTACATTCAATACCAGCTCGGCGCGCTTCTCGCGTTCTGCCGCGCATCCGGCGTCAGCATGCACCACGTCAAGCCGCACGGTGCGCTGTACAACATGGCGGCGAAGGACGAGAAGCTCGCCCGCGCCATCGTCGAGGGCATCTGCGAGGTGGATGACCGTCTGACCCTGCTTGCGCTCAGCGGAAGCGAGATGCTCCTTGCCGCCGAAAAAGCGGGGCTTCGCGCCGCCAGCGAGGTCTTTGCCGACCGCGCTTATCAGGCAAACGGAACGCTTGTGCCGCGCAGTCAGCCCGGCGCGATGATTACCGACGAAAACGAAGCGATTGCCCGCGTCGTGCGCATGGTCACGGAGGGCGTTGTCACATCCATCGACGGCATTGACGTGCCGCTCCGCGCTGATTCCATCTGCGTCCACGGCGACGGCGCAAAGGCACTGCTCTTTGTGCAGAAAATCCGTCAGGCGCTCGGCGAAAAGGGCGTGGAGATTAAAGCCCTGTAAGCTGAAATTGCATGACAAAAGCGCACTCCGCAGCAGGGATTTTCTCCCTCTGCGGGGTGCGCTTTCATTGTGATGGATTTGTTTTCAAGCCGCGGCATATGCCGCTTCAGCCCTGATCAATACCACATCCAGTTCTTAAACCAGTTCATCTTCGCCAGCCAATCCCTTGAGACCTCCATGCCGGAAGCATAGGGATAGAACGCGATGAACAGCACCACCGCCGCCACGCCAAGCACGGCGGCAAGCGCATGACTCAGCTTCGGTTTTCTGCGCTCCAGATAGCGCAGCGCCTGCACCGTCGCCAAAATGATGAACGGCACGCTTGCGAAATAGTGATAGATGAACGTCAGCCGGCTGACCAGCACCCACGGCAGATACGCCGACAGGAAACCCACCGCGATAACCGGCATGGCGCGGTCATACGCATCGTCCCTGCCGGGAACGACGCGGAGCATCGGCAGCGCATTGCGATAAAAGCTGTATCCCAATACGAACAGAATGCCCAGCAGACCCGTCCACCAAACCGCGGGATTGCCGAACGCCATGATGGTGCTTGCCTTGCCCGCCTCCGGGAAAGCCGCGCTGTAATACCACATCGGCTTGATGATGAGCGGCCACTCATACCACGGCGACGAGAAGTAATGCGTCGCAACGAGGTTCTTGTGGTATTCAAACATCATCACCTGCGCATTCCAGACGCGCTCGAGCATCTTGGCGTTCAGCTTCACCTCGCCGTATGCGCTCAGATACGGAATGTAGCTCATCACATAGATCGTCACCGGAACAAGCACGAAGAACACGATGCACGCGGCGATGGTCAGCGCACCCTTCTGAACAAAGCTGTCCGCCGCATGCGCAAACGCGGGATCTTCCTCCCTGTGCTTCTGCGCGTATCGGCTCTGCTTATACAGCGCAATGAACCGCGAGAAGAACAGCACGGCAAGCCCGACCGCGCCATAGCAGCCGATCCACTTGCTCGAAATCGCCAGACCCATGAACACGCCGGACAATCCCAGCGGAATAAACGTCCTGCTCAGCTTCTGATGATAGAAGCTCATCTGCATCCACCGCGCCATAAACAGGAACATCACCATCATGAACAGCACCGGGAAGGAATCGATGGTCGCGATGCGCGTCTGCGTAAAGTGCATGCAGTCCGCTGTCAGCAGCAGCGCACTCAGCGCAGCCCAGCGCGTGCGCTTCATCAGCTGCATCGCCAGCAGATAGATGGCGGGAATCATCAGGATGCCCGTCAGCGTGCCCGCAAAGCGCCACGCAAACGGCGTCATGCCCATCAGATCGATGCACCAGCTCATAAAGACCTTGCCCAGCGGCGGATGCGTCGTTTCGTAGGTATACAGGTTGTGCGCATGCTCATAGCCCGTGCGTGCATGGTAGATCTCATCGAAGTACATGCTGTTTTCGTAGGTCGGCTTTTGAGGAACGGTATCCTGCTCATCGATAAGCGTGTTCGGGTCGCTTCCGCGTCCCTCCAGCGCACCGCTCACCGTCACGGAAACCGGCTGGATGACCTGTCCGTTTTCATCAACCGCCGCCACTTCCCAGAGCGCAGAGCCCGCGTCCTTGAATGTCACGCGCAGATAGCGTCCGCTCAGCGCGGTCATGCTTCCGGATGCGCCCGCAACGACGTCGGATGCGTCATAGGTCGGCGCTCTGAGTGCCAGCCACTTGAAGCACTCGCCGCGGTCAAAGAAGGCGTCCGTTTCGGCGCTGTAATCCACGCCGCCATCGGATGCGGCAAACGAAAACTGCGTATCCGAAATGCCGCCGTAGTAATAGACGTGGAAATTCTCATGGACGCTGCCCAAGTCTATGACCACGCTTTCGCCTTCCGCGGTAGACACATAGCCCGTCTGCGGCGCTTTGCCTGTGCCCAGATGATAAAACGCAACGGCTGCGTAAACCAGCGTCATCGCGCCCATAAGGACGAAATCACGCGGGCGCAGATGCAGGCGATAGTCCTTTTCGTGAAGAAGCTCGTCGCGCATGCGCGTTTCCGCCGCGCAAAGCGCTTCTTCCGCCTGTCCTTCCGCCGCGTCTGTTCTTCTTCTCTGCGGTAGAGTGAGCGCAGGTGCGCCCATTGTCAGCCGCACGGCGGTGTAGACCGTCAGCGCCGCGCAGGCAAGCTGCACCACGCCCAGCACATAGCCCAGCCATGTATTCGGCGCAATGAGATAATCATACGCCAGCACGACGCCGATGTTCACCGCCGACGCCGCCGATGCCGCCGCGGCGGAAATCAGCAGGCGCAGATCGCCCGTTTCAACAAAGGCAAAGAAGAGCAGCGCCAGCGCAGGCAGGATATAGCGTTCGTGCATCTTGGTCGTCAGCACAAAGATGAGCTGCATCGTCATCGCCGACGCGAGGAACAGGCGGCTCCTGCCCTGCCCCAGCAGGTAGACGGCGATGCCCGCCGCGAAGGAGAGAACCATCAGCACCATACCGAGCTGTCCGTAGGTCACGCCGCCAATCAACGCCGTCGATTCATCCACCCAGTTGCCGCCCAGCAGGAACATCAGGTTTCCGGTCGAAAGCGTCGCATGCGGATAACCGGAGAGCGTCGCCGCATACTTGTCCACCAGCCATGTGACGATATTCTCGCCCCACGCAAACGGCAGAACGATTGCCAGCGTCACCGCCACACCGCCCAGCAGCCCCAGCACGATGGACTTTCCGCGATGCTCGCCGAGCTTCGCTTCCTTCATCAAGGCGGCAACGCCCAGCGGCACGAGCAGACCCGCCTGCGGCTTCGCCAGCACGGCAAGCGCAAAGATCGGAATCGCAATCGTCCACTGTCCCTCGCGGGCATTGAGCAGCATCAGCACCAGCAGAAGCGCCAGCACGGAGTCGATCTGCCCCCAGCAGCTTCCGGTGACGATGAACGCCGGATTCAGCGCAAGCATCGCGGCAACCGCCAGCGATACGCCGTTTCCGAATTTCTTCTTCGCCGCCGCATAGCAAACCGCCGCCAAAGCGAGGTCGCAGGCAATCGGCACCATCTTCATCAGCGCCTGAAATCCGAGGCTGCCTGTACTCATGCCCAGCAGATTGCCGATGACGCCCAGCAGCCCCAGCACCAGCATATACGCCGGCGGGTAATCGCAGAAATAGCCTTCCTGATAGAAATTTCCCGCGCCGCCGGATGCCATTCTGCCCGCCCATGCGCCAAAGCAGCCCATGTCCACACCGTATCCCTCAACCGTAAAGGCGAGGACGGCGCGGAGGACAAACGCGGCAGCCAGCGTCAGGATCAAGCCGATGCCGGCGCGGCGGTCATTCATGTTCGCCCCATTCAGACCGCGCACCAGAAGAAGCACAATCGCCAGATAGAGCGCCGCCGATATGCCCAGCAGCGGAATGCTCCGCTCCTTCATCGATGTCGGCGCGGTGTTCTCCGGCTTTTTGCTCGGCGCGGGCGTAGACAGGTCAAGCACCGTTTCGCCGACGGGCACCGTTTCCACCTGCTCCAGCGCGACGTCGGTAAACCAGGCCTTGCCGCTGTTCTCCGAGCCGTATCCGCCCAGACGCGCCATGACTGTCACCTCGCGCTGTCCCTTGCCGGTTCGCGCATAGAGCGTCAGCGTTTCCCATTGCCCCGCCGTGTCGTGAAGGTCGGCGCTGGTTCCGTATATGCCGGAGAAGGACACGTTCGCGCCCTTATGATCCTCGCCGCAGTTTTCAGCCATCACGCGTGCGGTCAGCCTGTATGTCGCGTTCTCGCGGACGGAAACCGTCTGCTCAAACCGCGCATCGTTGGATGCGGCGTTTTCGACCAGCGCGGCGGTTGTCCCGTCCGCCATGGTCACCGCCTCCAGATACGATGCGCCCGCGCTCGTCACCCACATGCCGGTTGACCAGCCGTCGGGCATGCCGTCCGTCACCGCGGAAAAATCGCCGTTGACGAGCAGGTTGCCCGCCTGCGGCGCTTCGTCCTTTCCGCCTCGGGTCAGCGCAAACACAGCCGCTGCAACCACGAGCAGCAGCACAGCCAACATGCCGACTGTTTTCTGACGTTTATTCATCCATTGAACCTCCGGGTCAAAACAGTGGTCCCTGATAGGGAAAAGCATCCTTGATATGCGTGAGCCGCGTTCCCTGAATCTCGATGACGTCAAACCGCGCCTGCCTGTTCATCAGACCGTTTTTCATCATATAGGCGACCGCGCCTTTGCATATTCTCTTTTGTTTGGCTGGCGTTACGGCTTCGCGTCCATACGCGCCGCCCTTTCTCACCTTGACCTCGACAAAGACGACCACCCCGCCATCGAGGGCAATCAGGTCGATCTCCGCGCCGGGGAACACCGCGTTACGCGCAAGGATTTCATACCCCTGCTCGACGAGATACTGCTCCGTATGCACTTCGCCGAGCTTACCGACCGCATGCGAATCCATATTCACCCCACAAAATGCCCGATGAACGAGCGGCGATGGATCGGCGTCGGGCCGTATTTTTTCAGCGCGGCGATATGCTCCGCCGTGCCGTAGCCCTTGTTTTTGGCAAATCCATATTCCGGATACTGCGCGTCAAGCTCCCGCATGATGCGGTCTCGCGTCACCTTCGCCAAAATGGAAGCCGCCGCAATCGAGTAGCAGAGCGCGTCGCCGTGTACCAGACCGCGCACCTCGCCCTTGACGTTCAGCCTGTCGATGGCATCGACCAAAAACAGGTCGCACGGCGCATCCTTCGCCGCCAGTGCCATCGCGTTCTTCGTCGCGTTCAGGATGTTGACCCGGTCGATCTCCTCCGGAGAGGCGAGGATGACCTGCGCATAAATCGCCGTTTCCCGGATCTTGTCATACAGTTCCTCGCGCCGCTTTTCGGTCAGCTTCTTGCTGTCATCCACATAGAGCAGCAGCGGTTCCGGCGGCATGACCACGCAGGCGGCGGCAACCGGTCCGCAGAGCGGCCCGCGCCCCGCCTCATCCAGTCCCGCGAACATCCTGCCCGTCTGCCAGATTTCCTTATCCGTCTGGGTGATTTCCTCAAGCCGCGCATTCCAGTCTTTTTTCATACAGCTATCTTTCCCGGGCTTTCGCCCAATCCCACCGAGGGCTTATTCCTCGGTTCAGCTTGTTGACATAAGCAAACTTAGCTCGAATAGCAAAATCGTGAAATTCAGCTATTCTTTCATTTGCGGAAAGGGCTATTCTCTCCTCAAGGGGAGAATAGCTTTTTGTCTGCAACCGAGGGCTTATTCCTCGGTTTCTTTCTTGATCTCGCGCTTTTCTTCCGCCTTTTTCTTGGGCGGCTGCGGCGCTTTTTGCAGCGTAATGCGTCCGAGCTTGCCCGCCCGGAACTCATCCAAAATGACGGATGCGCCGCGATCGGTATCGCATACCCCGCCGGGAAGCAGCCATCCGCGCCCGCGGCAGGCTTCCTCCAGCAGCGGAACGCCGCGCAGGGTGTTATCTTTGAGCTTAAAGCGCGTCGTCAGCGCGTCGGTATGTTCTTCCATCAGGTTTTCCATCAGGCGGATGGCAAGCATCTGCTGATCCATGATGTTATCGTTGATGGTTCCGACAAACGCCAGTGCGCGGGCATCCTGCTGGTCGCTGAGGTTGGGCCAGAGCAGACCGGGCGTATCGAGCAATTCCAGATACGGCGTGATGCGCACCCACTGATTGCTGCGGGTCACGCCGGGGCGGTCGCCCGTGCGGGCGATGGATGCGCCGTTGATGCGGTTGGTGAACGTGGATTTACCGACATTCGGCACGCCGACGATCATCACGCGGACGGTCTTTTTGACGCCGCGTGCAGCCATTTTGGCAACGGCTTCGGCGCTGGCTTTCTCGATTCGCGCAATGATATCCTTCGCCTTGCCGCGGATGCTGTCAAAGCTCATGCAGTCAATGCCCTGTGCGCGGAAATAGGCAAGCCACGCACGGGTCTGGTTTTCCTGCGCCAAGTCCGCCTTGCCCAGCACGAGCAGGCGGCGTTTGCCCTTGATGAGCGCATCCAGATCCGGATTTCGGCTGGCTCTGGGGATTCGCGCATCGCAAAGCTCAACGACGACATCCACTCGGCTGAGCTGATCGGCGAGCGCACGTTTTGCCCTTGCCATATGTCCGGGATACCAGTTGATTTTTTTCTCGTCAGCGCGGAGCATCATCTCTTCGTTCATGGAACCTCCTCTTGGGGCTCTGCCCCAAATCCCGGCAGGGAGACCGTTCCCTGCGTGTTATTCGCTTCGCGCCAGATCACATAAACAGCGCGTTTTTTCAAAATACAAAAAGACCGTCGGACATAACGCCCGGCGGTCTTAACAGCACAATTACATCTCCTTAATCTTGGCGGCCTTGCCGGACAGATTACGCAGATAGTACAGCTTCGCACGACGGACCTTGCCGCGGCGGAGCACCGTAATCTTATCAAGACGCGGGGAATGCAGCGGGAAAGTACGCTCCACGCCGATGCCGTAAGAAACACGGCGGAGGGTGAAGGTCTCACGGATGCTGCCGTTGCGCTTCGCAATGCAGACGCCCTCGAACGCCTGAAGACGCTCGCGTCCGCCCTCAACAACCTTCACCATAACACGCAGGGTATCGCCCACGTTGAACTTGGGAAGATCTTTCTTGAGCTGCTCGCTCTCGATCGCACGGATGATTTCGCTCATGAGTGTTTTCTCCTTTCATCATAGGCGTTCATGCGTGACGCGACTTTGTCAGCAGCGGAGCGCCCGTTTCATACAAAGGAGATTATAACACGGTCAGTGCCCTATATGCAAGAGAAATTTTCGGTTTTTCCGAAAAAAACGTGCGGAATTCGCATCGAATGCGCCTAGTTCATCGCGTCCAGCGCCGCCTGCGCAAGCCGAAGCGCCTCAGCGGGCGAATTCCTTCCTGCCAGCACCTCCTGCACGATGCCGCACATCATTCTGCGCAGGGTTGTGCCGACCTCGCTCGTATCCTGAAGCGGCAGCCAGACCGCGTCATCCTGCCTGATGCTTCCACCATCCAGCACGCTCTGTGCCCGCTCATCCGTGCGCCAAAAGGCGACTGCTTTTTCTGCCATCGCATGCGCCTCTCCTTCCAGCCCGACCGGAATACATGCGCCCGTCAGTTCAAACGAGCGTATCGTAAACCCTGTCGCCGTCGGATAGGGTACGGTCATCAGCTCGATGCCGTTTTCCCTGAGCTGTCGGGCGCAGCGCTGTTCGTCCTCCTGTGTCCAGTCGATAAACAGCGCCGTCTTTCCGCTCAGAAAATGATCCAGTGCCTCCTGTCTGCTTTCCACCTGCACGATCATCCCGCTTTTCACGCGTTCACGAAGCCATTCCAGCCCCGCACGCACATTCACATGTTCGATCTGGCTATGCCGTCCGTCCTCGGTGAGCATCGTTCCGCCATAAATCGCTTGTATGAGCGCTTCCAGTGCCGCGCAGTTTTCCGGGCTCGGTTTCCATATTTCCACAGCGGGGGCTTTTGCCAGCTCAAACTCCTCCAGCAGCTGATCGAACTCCATCGGATACCAGACCGGATGATCCACAACCGAGGTCAGATACCCCAAGCGTCGGCGTTCCAGCATTCGCCGATTGACCGCAATCTGCCGTTGTGTTGCCGTCAGCGGCGCCATATACAGCCTGCCATCCTCCGTGCATGCCGAAATCACCTGACTGTTGACCGCCGCCATATCGCCGGCGCAGGCGTCCAACGCTTCAAACACGCCCTCTTTCGCCCAGCCATAAGCTTCCCCCGGTGCGCAGATGACGATTTCCGGCAAATCATCGGCAAGAATCAGTTCCCGCAGGCTTCTGCCTGTATCTGCCTGCATCTCGGACTGCCATTCAGCCTGCGGGAACTCACGGCGCGTCAATTCCATGAGCATGCGGCTTTGTCCGCGTTCCATGGCTCTTTCCGTAAAGAACACATTCATCGTCGTCTGCGCTGCCGCGTTCGCGCTCATCATTCCTACGCCCATCAGCAGCAAAAGCGCCGCCAAACCTCTTTTCACAAGCGTCCCTCCCCCTGTCCTCATGCTTCATATATACACAGGGGCAGAAAAAAACATGCTTCCAGCGGACTGAGTCCGCCTTCACTTCCGCCGAAGTCTGCATAATTTTCAAGTTCCGCGCACGCGGGCAATCTTTATGCTGTTTTCCACGCTTCAAAAGCGGCTGAGTCCGCCTTCACTTCCGCCGAAGTCTGCAAAACTTTAAAGTTCCGCGCACGCGGGCAATCTTTATGCTGTTTTCCACGCTTCAAAAGCGGACTGAGTCTGCCTTCATTTTCATCAAAACCCGCAAACAAAAGAACGGCGACGCTTTCGCGCCGCCGCTTGTGTGAGATTCAATTACTCAGCGGGGATGAAGTCCGGCAGTTCGCCAGTGGAGACGACGATACCGGAGATGTAGCCGAAGCCGCAAGCATCAGCATCCGCGTTGGAGCCCAGACGGTTGGTGCCATGCACGCCGCCGGTGACTTCGCCAGCCGCGTAGAGACCCGCGATCGGCTGACCGTAGATGTCGATAACCTGAGTCATGGTGTCGATGACCAGACCGCCCATCGTGTGGTGCACGGACGGGAACTGCGGCAGAGCGTAGTACGGGCCTTCCTCGATCTTAACCATGGTAGAAGCCATGACCTTGCCGAAGTCGAGATCCACGCCATTGTCGATGTAGCCATTGTGCTTCTCGATGGTCGCCTTCAGGTTCTCGCCGGTGACGGTCGGATGCAGACCCTTCACTTCGAAGCCGTTGATCTTCTCAGCCAGCTCGTCGAGGGTATCCGCCTTCAGGATACGGCCGTCAGCGATGCCCGCTTCGATTTCTTCCGGACGGACATAGCCAGCAACGACCGGCTCGGTGAAGATCGCGTAGGTGGAAACGAAACCAGTGTTGACAGCAGCGTTCGCGCAAACGTCGCGGCGGTCGCCCTCGTTGACGTAACGGTTGCCGTTGTAGTCAACATAGATGACGCCGTAGGACGGACCGGTGAACGGCCATACCGCGTACTTATCCAGGACGCCGGTGTTCGGGTCAGCCCACGGATAACGCTGGATGTTGCTCATCTGAGTGGTGTTCGCGCCGATCGCCTGCGCAAGGTAGATGCCTTCGCCGGTGGATGCCGCTTTGATGTTGGTGGTCGGCAGATCCGCGGTCAGGTACGGAACCTGCGTCTCGCGCATTTCAACGTTGGAGGAGAAGCCGCCGGTCGCCAGGATGACGCCCTTCTTGGCTTCGATGGTCTTGTAGCCGTCAGCGGTCGCAACGCGGATACCGACAACGCGGTTCGCTTCGTCGCGGGTGCGGTAGATTTCAACCATCTTGGTCTCCAGCTCGACGTTCGCGCTGGTTTCCTTCAGCATCTTGAGCTGCAGGTTGGTGATGTCGGAACCGACCTGATTCTCGGTGACGTAGGTACGATAGCCATAGTGTCCGCCCGGACGAGCCAGGGTATCGCGAATTTCGAGGCCGTTGTCCAGCAGCAGATCGAAGTAAACCGGGGAAGCGTAAACCATCTCGCGCACCAGCGCTGGGTTGCTCATGTTGTCGCCGCCCTTGATGGTATCTTCAATGTGCTTCTCAGCGGTGTCCGGCTCAAGGCCCAGCTTCTCCTGAAGCTCAGCCGCACGCTTGGAGGTGTAAGAAGCATACTGACCGCCGTTGATGGCGCTATTGCCGCCGGTGGTGGAGAGCTTCTCAACCAGAACGACGGTGCTGCCAGCCTTCTCCGCGGAGTAAGCCGCCGCGAGACCCGCGAAGCCGCCGCCGACGACGACGACGTCATAGCTCTCGTCCCACTGCTCCGGAATTTCGGTGGAGCCCATGGTCGGGAAGTAATCCGGCGCGACGACTTCCTTCGCCTCTACCGGCTTCTTGAAATCTTCAACATTGGCGCCCGCCTCGACCAGAGCAGCCTCAACAGCCTTGAGGATACCCTCGGAGGTACGGGTCGCGCCGCTGACGGTATCAACCGCCAGGGACTGCGCTTCCAGAATCGCGGCAGGCATCTTTTCCAGTGCCGGCCAGCCCGGAGCGGTCTCGTTGTAAGCGGTAACCTTGATGTCCTCGATCTTGCTCTCAGACAGGGTTACGTCCACCGTCAGGCCGTCATACATGCCGCGGGTGACTTCCGTGTAGGTGCCGGGCTTCATGCCTTCAGCCATCACGGTCGTGAAGCTGGAAGCCAGCAGGCAGACGCTCGCCACGGAGGCGATCCATTTCTTGTTCATTCTTTTTCTTCTCCTTTCCGATGTAAGCACGTTCGGAATCTCCTGACATCATTGTACATGAATTTGTACATTTCATCACTCGAAAGGAGGAAATGAATCATTCGAAAAATAGAAATTTAACAATCTGATCCCTGATTTCGGAGAACATCGTCCTTCTTTGTCAAATCTGACGCATAGACTGCGCAATATCTCGCCAGCGCCCGTGCGGGCGGCTTGAGCGTTTCGTAATTCTTATATACGATATTTTCCCACGCCCAGATCGGCTCTTCGTCCAGATCCAGCTTCACCATGCCATAGACCTCAGCATACTGGCGCGACGCACGATGCGGCACAAGCGTCATCGCGCCCTCCTGCCTTGCCCGCTCCATCACCAGCTGAACGCCGCCCAGGAACGTGATCTTGCCCAAATGAATGCCCATCTGCTCCATCAGCGGCAGGAATTCCCCGACAAAGCAGCATGTATCATGCGGATAGACAAATGGCATGCCCGTCAAATCTTCATACTTCAGCTTCTTTTTATGTGCCATCGGGTGATCCCACGCCACCATCAGATAGACCGGCTCGCGATACAGGGGAATCGTCCTCAGCCCGCTGACCACGCCGGGGCGCGTCGTATAGAAAAAGCCGATATCCAGCATATCGCCGCGGATAAGCGCAGGCACACCCGCATTATGCGAGGTCATCATGTTCAGGCGAACCTCCGCATGCGACCGACTGAATCCCTCAAACAGGTTCATCAGGCTGTATGCCGTGTTGATCTCGCAGCCGCCGACGGTAATCGCTCCCTCCAGCTTTTCCTCTGCGCATACGCTGTCCAGCGCCAGATAGTATTCCTCCACCATTCGCCTTGCGTGAACGAGGAACGCCTGTCCCTGCTGAGTCAGCTGGAGCTGCCTGCCCGTTTTGCCAAACAGCTGTGCGCCGACTTCCTGCTCCAGCATTTGAATATGCTTAAAAAGCGTGCTGGGCGCATATTGAAGCTGTTCAGCCGCCTTTTGGTAATTGAGCGTTTGGGAAAGCGTGATCATCGTCAGAAGCTGTTTGATATCCATGTCTGCATGTCCTCTGTCTTTGTTAAGAATGTATCTATATTCTACAATGAATACCCTAAAAAAGCAACCAATATCGGTATTCGTTCAACGAATGCCATGCGTTCGTTATTCACAGGATACGCAGAGCTGAGTCTGCCCTTCCTTCCACCGCGTTTTTTCAAAACATGAAAGACGGGTTGATGCCGTATCCCATGCATCAAAAAAGAGAGCCAGCCCGCCGGACTGACTCTCTCAGGGCTATTCCGTTTTTACTTCACGCTCGCCGCATAAGCCGCTGCGCTCTCGCCGGAGATCTTGCCCCAGACGATGGTGCTGGTGTTCGCCAGACCGCCGATGTTCGCGCTGCCGCCGATGTTCGCGCCGCCGGCAAGCTCGCCAGCCTCATACAGACCGACGATCGGCTGATCGTTGGTGTCGAGCACCTGAGCATCCGTATTCATCACCGGGCCGCCCTTGGTCAGCATGACATACGGGCAGGTCTTGATCGCGTAGAACGGGCCTTCCAGCTTCATCATGGATTCCGCCGGACGACCGAACTTCGTGTCCTCGCCCTTCTCAACGTCCGCGTTGTACGCTTCAACGGTCGCCGCCAGACCAGCCGCATCGACGCCGATCTTCTGCGCCAGCTCGTCGAGCGTGTCCGCCTTCACGATGCAGTTTTCGTCAGCCAGAAGCGCGTCAAAGCGAGCCCAGCCCTCATCCTTGCTGATGATGGAATCCTGCGTATCGCGCATTTCCTGCGTGAGGATCATGTAAACGAGGCTGTGCGGCGCGTTGGCATAAGCCGCCTTGCGCTCGCTGTCCAGAGCGTTGAACTCGTTGGCAATACGGTTGCCGTTGGTGTCCACCCAGATTACGCCGTTGTAATCCTTAACCTGCGTGGTCGTCGTCACGTCGAAACCATCGCACGGCACGCCGCCCGGATATGCCGGCAGGTAATCCATGTTGTTGAACTTCGCGCCAGCCTTCTCAGCGAAGCGATAGCCATCGCCGGTTACGAAGGACGGAGCCATGGTCAGAACGTTCTCATAGTTGTACTTGTGGAGCAGCTCCTCGCTGTGGCCGTAGCCGCCGGTGGTCAGGATGGTCGCCGGAGCGCGGAACTCGCGTCCGTCCGTCAGCGCCACGCCCTTGACAGCGCCGTCTTCAACGATGATATCCGCAACCTCGGTGTTCAGCAGCAGGCTGACGTTGCCCTTTTCCACCTGCTCGTCGAGCAGCGGACGAATCAGCGCGATGATGGCCTTGCCGCCGCCTTTTACGCGATACTCACGCGGCACGTTGAACGCATCGTAAGAAGAGGACATCTTCGGCTGACGGTCACCGAAATCAGCGCCCAGATCATCCAGCCAGTCGATGGCAGCCGCCGCGCACTCGGTGTGCTTCTTGGTCAGCTCCGGAATGTTGGTGCCGCCGCCCATGCGGACGATATCCTCGGCAAAGTTTTCAGGGCTGTCTTCCACGCCCGCTTCGATCTGCTGACGTGCGCCCGCAGCGGAGGTCGTGCCGCCCGCAAAGCGGATGGAGCCGCCAACGTCGTCATTCTTTTCAATCAGGTAGACCTTCGCGCCCGCGTTCGCCGCAGCAATCGCCGCGTTCACGCCGGAAGAGCCTGCGCCGACAACGATGACGTCCGGGTTTTCGAACGTCGGCTCGGCAAGCTGAACTTCCTTAGTCACTTCTTTGCTGGCGAGGTCTTCCGGCTTCAGACCGGCTTCCGCCAGCGCCTTCTCGGCAGCCGCCAGAACCGCGTTGCTGGTGATAGTCGCGGACGCGACGGCATCCACCTTCACGCTGTTCTGCTCAACCATCGCGGCAGGCAGATTCTCAATCGCCTTGGAGCCGACGCCTTCGGTTTCGCCCGCGCCTTCCGCCTTCGCAGCGACAATCTCATTGTTTTCGATGGTCAGCGTTACGGTAACGTCGCCGCCGAAGCCCTTTTCCGTTGCGGTGTAATCCTGCGCCAGCGCAGCGCCCGCCACGAAGGTCAGGCACAGAACCAGCATCAGGCACAGCGCCTTCTGAATGTTCTTCATCTTTCTTCCTCCTCTTGTCCACAGGAAAATCATCCGTTTCTTTCCTGCGCATCGTGTCAATTTTATCACAGTATGCGGATCGATTCAAGCCTGTTTGCACGGATTTTGTTATTTTTATTGAACAAGTCAGTTGTTTTGTATTTTCTATAATTCGTATTTTTCAGACGTTTCGCGCCATTTCTACATATTAAAAGGGACGATCCGGTTTGCAAACCCAATCGTCCCGAAATTCTGTTGATTGATTCACAGCATGCTCGCCAGAAACGCCTTGAGCCGCTCCGTCTTCGGTGCGCCCAGCACATCCTCCGGCTTGCCCTGTTCGCAGATGACGCCCTGATCCATAAAGACCACGTTGCTGGCAACCGCACGCGCAAAGCCCATCTCGTGCGTCACAACCAGCATCGTCAAGCCCTCCTGCGCCAGCTTCTGCATGACGGAAAGCACCTCGCCGACCATCTCCGGGTCGAGTGCGCTCGTCGGCTCGTCAAAGAGGATGACCTCCGGATCCATCGCCAAAGCGCGGGCGATGGCAACGCGCTGCTTCTGTCCGCCGGAAAGCTGGCGCGGCTTCGCGTTCACATACGCATCCATGCCGACCTTTTCCAGATACTTCATCGCGTTCTTCACGCTTTCCTCGCGGCTGCGATGAAGCACCTTGACCTGTCCGGTCACGCAGTTTTCAAGCACGGTCATGTTGCCGAACAGGTTGAACTGCTGAAACACCATGCCGACCTTCGCATGATAGCGCGGCATGTTGACGCTTCCGGAGAGAATGTCGTCGCCATGGTAGAGGATGCGCCCCTCATCCGGCGTTTCAAGCAGGTTGATGCAGCGCAGCAGCGTCGATTTGCCCGAACCGGAAGAGCCGATGATGCAGGTCACTTCGCCCTTATGGGTCACGAAGTCAACGCCTTTGAGCACTTCGTGGCTGCCAAATGCCTTTTTCAGCCCTTCGACCTCGATCACTCGTTCCATCTCTTCACAGCCTCCTTTTCATTCTCCACGGACACCTTGATATCTGCGCGGCTGTCGCTCTGCGAGCCGTGAATCACATAGTTGTCCGGACCGTCCATCTTCTTTTCGATGAGGCGCAGGATGCGGCTGACGGTCAGCGTCAGGATGAAGTAGATGACCGCGATGATAAAATAGACCTCGAAATAACGGTAATATGCGCCCGCCGCGCTCTTCGCCTGGAAGAACAGCTCGGAAACGGAGATGACGTTCAGCACGCTGGAATCCTTGATGTTGACGATCAACTCGTTGCCGACCGACGGCAGAATGTTGCGGATCGCCTGCGGCAGGATGACCGTTGTCATCGTCTGCCAATGGGTCATGCCGATGGCGTGCGCCGCCTCAAACTGTCCCTTGTCCACAGAAACGATGCCGCCGCGGATGATCTCCGCCATATACGCGCCGGTATTGATGGAGATGATGAAAATCGCGGCGAAGGTCGTATCCATATAGATGCCGGCATACTGCGCACCGTAGTAGATGACGACCGCCTGAACGATCATCGGCGTGCCGCGGAACACCTGAATATAGATATTCATCAGCAGCTGAACAAACGCCAGCAGCCCGCGCCGGATGGTCAGCCCCACGCCGGACGCGCCGCACTTCTTTTCCGGGAGCGTGATGGTGCGCACGATGGCGACCAGCAGACCGAGCGCAAAGCCCAGTGCTGTGCCCGTCAGCGCGATGAGCAGGGTCATGCCTGTTCCGCGGAGGAAGAGCATGCCGTATTTTTGCAGCAGGAAGTAAACCCAGCCGAAGAAAGATGTTGAAGCGTTTGGCATTGTAAACTCCTTTTTTGATGGGGATGGGGACGATTGGGACACCGCCCCAAGCCCCGGCAGGGAACTGAGTTTCCTGCGCCTATTTCTTGATTGATTGCTTTGCGATAAACGGACGCTGATTCAATCTGTTGAAACCGCCGCGAAGCGAAGATGGGGTTTGGGGATGTTATCCCCAAATAGGTCTGGGCGATAGCCCAGCGTCCTCCACATTCATTTAAATCATGTAGTTTCAAAGCAGAATGCGGAGCATTCTACGATTGAAACGGATTCACGCTGAAAAGCATGGGGTTAAAATGTGGAATTGTGTTAACCAACCGCGAAGCGAAAAACACCGTCCGGGGAACATGCCTCCCAGACATCACAAAAGGCTGCCGGTCACCCGACAGTCCTTGTACTCTTTTCTTACTCGCTCAACGGCTGCGCCAGAACGACGGCGTCCATGATTTCATTGCGCTCGTCGGTGGAAATGCCCGCCAGCACCTCATTGATCTTTTCCTTCAACTCGCTGCCCTGCTTCACGCCGACGGCAATCTGCGTGTCGTCCGGGGAAACCGTGAAGCCCTGTCCCTCGTCAAAGGTGACATAGGTCAGATCCGGGTTGGCGGAAACGGCGGAAACCGCACCCGGGCGATCGGCAATATAACCGTCGATTGCGCCGGAGCTGACCGCAACGATCATCGTCGGGAACGTATCCTGCGCGGGCATCTTGACCACGCCCGGGATCTGGTCGATCATATCATAGTGGAAGGTGCTCATCTGACCGGTGATCTTCGCGCCCGCGAAATCGGAAAGGCTCTTCGCGGCGGCGAACGCGCTGTCCTTGCGGACGACGACGGTCAGCTCGGTTTCATAGTACGCGTCGGTGAAATCAATGGTCATTCTGCGCTCGGCAGTCGGGCTCATACCGGCGATGATGACGTCGATATTGCCGGAGAGCAGCGCCGGGGTCAGTCCGTCCCACTCGGTTTTGACGATTTCCAAATCCATGCCCAGCTTTTCGGCGATGATCTTCGCAATGCGCACATCATAGCCATCCGCATAGCCGCCCGCGGCAATCGCCACAGCGTTGTCGCTCGCGTCGCTCTGCGTCCAGTTGTACGGCGCGTAGTTGCACTCCATGCCGACGCGCAGGGTGTCGCAAAGACCTGCCGCCGCGAGCATCGTCATCGCCAGCGCCAAAGCCAGAACCATCATTTTCTTCATATCGTTTATCCTCCTTGCCCGGCGCTCAGCTCAGGCTCTCTTATGAACGAGGTTAATCTTACGCCTGACCGCATGCAAAGTCAATAAAAATACAATAATAAGCCTTTGATTTTGTATTTTTTACAAAGAAATGATGTCATCACCGCCCATTGCGTTGAAAAGCGACAATGAAAAACACGCTGTTTTACGTCATAGACATGGACATTGAAGCTTTGCCCACGCGGGCGTTTTTTGTTCAATGCCTTCATCATTAAAAAAACGTCCTGCTCTCATCTGCGGCGGGACGTCAGACTGTAGACAAAAAAGCCATTCTCCCCCTGAAGGGGGAGAATAGCTTTTTCCGCAAATGAAGAATAGCTGAATTTCTTGATTTTGCTATTCAAGCCAAGTTTGCTTATGTCAACAAGCTGAAACGTCCTGCCTTCATCTGAGGCGGGACGCTTTTGCGTTTTGCTGTTCGGTTTCGTGCACAGCGCTTTACAGCCGCGCAACCATGTTTTTGAGCTTGTCCAAATCCTCCGCATCCGGATGGGACAGAGCGCGGTCAAAGTTTTCAATGAGCGCATCCAGATTTTTCATATGCTCCGGCTGCTCTTTCATCTTCACATAGCGCTCCCTCACAGTCTGCGGCATTCTGCCCTGACACATGTATTCCCCGACCACCGTGTTGCTCGCGTCCAGCGACTGCCTGACGCGCCCCAAAATCTGACTGAAATACGCTTGACTGCCGCCGAAACCGGCAGTTCCGAACAGAAAGACCTTTTTGTTCTTCAGCTTTTTCAGCAGCCGGATCGTGGCTTGATCCGCATTGCCCTTGTCCGTCCAGAATCCGATATACAGCATGTCCGCAGTCGGATTCTGATTTTCGACGCCGCCGAAAAAATCGCATGTTTCTTCGGGCAGCGTTTCCCGAATCACATCCGCCAGCTTTTTCGTGTTGCCCGTGACGCTGCTGAACAGAATGGCATATCTTTCTTCGCTCATTGGAATAACCTCCTCCTTGCGTTTAGCGTTACAATTCGCCGCTTTTACGGTTTAAAATGACCAGTCCGCTTTCTCTTGCGCGGACGGCAAGCTCCGTTCGGTTGCGAAAGCCGGTTTTTTCCAGCATATTCAGAATATGCGTCTTGACGGTGGCGACGGACATATTCAGCCGGTCGGCAATCTCCTGATTGGTATCCCCGCTCGTGATTTCCCGCAGGACGGTCAATTCGCGCTCGGTAAAATCATAGCTGCTTGCCAACCCCAGCGTCAGCTCCGGCGAGGCGTCCGGATAAACGGATTCGCCGTTCATCGTGCGCTCCATCACATCCAGCAGGCTTTCCCGCTGTTCCTCCTTATACCAGAAGCTCTCCACGCCGATTTCCCGCGCCCGGCTCAGATAGGAACATTCCGGCATGGAGGTCACGATGATGATCTTGATCTGCGGAAAAGCACGCTTGATCCGCTCCGCTGCATCCAGCCCGCTTTCCCCGTCACGCGTGACCACATCCATCATAATCAAATCCACCGGAAAGCGCAAGCAGTAAATATCCGCCACGGCGGCATTGTCGATGGAAATCGCCACCTCAAAATGCTCGGACGCCTGAATACGCAGCTCGAACAGTTCCCGCGGCATGGTCTGATCTTCGACGATCATCACTTTATACTTCATTGGGATTCCCGCCTTTCCTTGGGCAATGTCAGCGTCAGGCAAAAGCGCGGCGCGTGTTCCACGGTCATGATGCCGCCCGCCGCCTCGGTTCGAGCGCGAAGCGCGGATAAACCGCTTCCCTCGACAATCGGCGTGGTCGGCGCCATGCCGTCGTTCAGATAGGTGATGACCCAAGCGTTTTCGCGCTCGGTTCCGTGGATTTGCAGCCGCTTTCCCTTTGCGTGCCGCACCAGATTGGTCAGGCATTCGCGGGCAGCCGCCGCCGCAAGAAGCGCATTTTCCGTTCCTTCTTCGGGGAATACGCCGATCCGCTCCATCGTTACGCCGATTGCCTGCGCCGCACGGTTCAGGGCTTCGCTTGCGTTTGTTGCGCGGACATCGGACGCCGCCCCCATCAGCAGGCGGATATTCTGCCTCCACGCCTCGCGAATCTCCGCCGCGTTCCCCTGCCCGGCAGAAAGAAACTGACGGGTCTGCAAAAGCACACGACCGATTTCGTCATGAATGCGGGTTTTGGCACAGAGAATCTCCCGCTCACGGGTCACGGTCTGCACGTTTTGACCATACTGCCTGAGCCGTCGGTTCATGTCCGTCAGCCGCCGATTATCCGTTTCCAGCTCTCGGTTCAGGCGCGATTCTTCCGTCACGTCCGTGCCGATAATTTGATAAACCTTCTTGCCGTCGAGCCGAAGCTCCGTCCGCTCAAAGCTCCATGTCTGACCGTTTTCAAGTGTCACGATCGGCTGAGCCTCCAGCTTTTTCCAGAAAGCGTTGGCATTCAGCAGCGCTTCGCCCATCATCCGGTGACTCAGCTCTTCCATTTTCAGATTTTTCAGGGACGGATAACCGTTTTCCCGCGCAAAGCACAGCGCACAGGGCAGGTGGTCACAGCTCTCCTTGATGGAAACCTGAGAAAGCCGCCGCCTGCTTCGGCACAGTTGAACGACCATTAGTCTCAGATTCAGCAGCGGAACCGGCAGCGCCGCCGTCCACGGCACGGGAGAAAGCAATTCGCAGTTCGGCAGATCCGCAAGCAGCACGGCAAGCAGCGCAAAATTCAGGATGGCCGTCAGCCCATATCCCGCTATCCCCCGCCGCATCCTGCATTGCACCGCGCTCAGCACGCTGACCATGCCGGCGCATATGCCCAAAAGCAGCGCCGTACAGAGCATCCCTGCGTAAGCATCTGTCATGGACATTCGCCTCCTTTACGGAAATCGAGCGTGATGCAGAGCGCACCGTCCGATAAATCGACCGTCGTTTTTCCCGCCTGCGCAAAGCTGTCCAGCTCCGGCATGCCCGCCGCATCCTCCATCATCAGCCGAACGGAAAGCGCCTTTCCGCATCGCACGCGGACAATCAAGGCGCTGAGCGTCGGCAGAGCCGCCTCAATGCAGGTTTCAAAAAAATCATATGCCGTCTGCGCGTCAGACGCCGAAACCGTGCCGCTTCCCTCCTGATGAAGCGTGCAGACCGTGCCGTACGCCGTCAGATAGGTCAGAGATTCCCGGATACAGTAAACCAGCTCATCCACAGACGGTGCGGCAGTATCCTCGCAAATCAGCGTCAGATTTGCCCGGCGCTTGACATAGGCGCCCAGAACGCAGAGCAGACCCAACCCACTTTTTTCGCAAAGCAGCTGATCCATTTGAATCAACTGTGTCTGAATCTGGCTGAAAATCGAATCGTAGACCCGGTTTTTTTCTTCGATCCGCGCTTTTTGCAGCTTCAATTCGTTCTCTGCGCGAATCAGCTCATTTTCCTCCGACAGGCGCTCGTTCGTTTCCGCCAGCCGCTCCCGAATCCGGTTGATTTTGGCGATATTCTCCACCCAGTATACGCGCCCGTCGTGTACCGGAGCGCTTTGCAGGCGCAAATCCTCCGTCAAAAGCACCGCGCCCTGCTCAGCCGCATTCATCTGCTCCGGCGTGAGGGTTGGTGCGCCCTTGGCGCGGTACATCGTCCGCTCCTGTTCGTCCGCAATCTGCGCCGCAAGCGTCGATTCCAGAAAAAGACCGCGGTAATCCGTGTTGGTCGGCAGCAGCCCCGTCTGAATACAGCTTTCCCAAAGCGCCGCAAACATCAGGCAGAAGCACTCCGGCACCTCATGCAGCGGATTGATGTCCGCGAAACTTGCCCCGCAGAGAATCCAGCCGCCCGCAAAGACGCAGACCGGAATCCACGCCTTTTTTCTGTTTTCCAAAACGCGGCACTTGCTAAAGATCACCGCCACAGCCGCCATCATCCATCCGACGCCCCAAATCATCGCCAGCATATACAACGCGCCGTGGGTATAGCTTCCTTTTCCGGGGGTCTGCGCAAAGCGAAACGCCAGCTGATGCACGTCATTGCTCAAAATGCCGGCAATCAGCAGCCCCGCAGGGATCAGCAGAACATACCATGCGTGCGGCAGCGTTTCCTCATCCTGACGCCCCACGCCCAGCGCGGCATAAAAACTGAGCAGCGGCGCCAAAATCAGCGGTATATAGTATGAATACCACAGATAGCGTCCCACCGTTCCCGACCCGAAGAAGCGATATTTAACCGCACGCATAAACAGCCACAGCATCGCCAGCCCGCATCCGAGAAGCAGGTTCAGCCGAACGCTTTTTTGCAAGACGCGGTGCGAAATGGAGAAGCCCCACGCCATCGCCATCCCTATATACAGCAGATTGGTCAGCAGAAAGCAAATCGCGGAAGGGAGCGGCGGAAGCACCCGGTCTGCCATCCGCAAACAGCCCGCCAGCACGAACAGTCCTCCAATGACGCAGACTTTCGTTATGGTTTTACGCCTTGTGCCCCACACATCCGTCACCGCCTTTCTTTTCTGCTACTATACCAAAAAAACGCGGAAAAGCCAAGATGAGCGCGGGCAGTTTCGAGCAATTTCCTTTCTATCAAAAGAAACAGGGCTGTCAAGCTAAACCGGACATTTCAAGAAGTAAATATCTAAGCATTTTAGGATATGGGGCTTTGCCCCATCGCCCCACCAAAGGGCTTTCCGAGCGTTTACGGCGCCCGTTTGGCGCATCGCCCTTTGGAAACCTTCGGGCTCAAATACTTAGCTTTACTCCTGAAATATCGATGTTGTTAGCATGACAGCCCCGCTTTGTGCTATGCGATTACTTTTCAGCGACGCTCTTCCTGACCTGTAGGAGCAGCATCACCATGCTGATGCCCAGCAGGATATGTCCGATGCCCGCGATGCCGGAAATCGCCGCGTTCATGCCGGCGGAAAGCTCCGTTCCCAGCACCTGCGGCACGCCGCGCACAACAAACATCACAGCCGTCAGGTTCAGACCCACCTGATACGCCGTCAGCACGCGCTTCGTTTTTGCTCCCGTGAAGGAAAAGCTCTTTTCCAGCAGCAGAAGCAGGAGGAAGAAGACCATGCCCAGCAGGAAGTAGTGCGTATGCACGACTCCGAGGGTCGTTCTGGCGGTAAAGCCGTTGAACTTGGTAAACTCACGGTAAAACACGCCGCCGACCATGGCGAGAATAGCGTACAGCAGGGAAGCGTTCATGTAGCGTTTCATAGTTGTTCCTCCTTCAAGTTTTCACATGTTTTTTGTGGTTGGCTTACTTGCATTCCTTCTTCATCGCGAAGAAGCCGATCAGCACCGTCCAGACGTAGGCGCAGGTCTTCGGGATCATCAGCATGCCGATCATCGGAATGACGTCCGCCCACAGCACGACCGGAATGTAGAAGCCGAAGCTCAGCACGATGGTCAGCCACATCCAGCGGAAGGACGCATCGTTATTTTCCTTCGCGCTGCGGTAGAACAGCACGATAATCAGCAGACCCATCAGCGCAAACGGAATGTTGCGGTAGATGCCCCAGGAGAGCGGCGCGTTCGCGCTCAGCCACTGGTTCTGCGGCATCATGCACAGCACGACACGCACGGCAGCCAGCGCATAAACCGCGGCAGTCAGGATGCCCTTGCCCTTAATCTGGTAACGCTGACGCCACACATAGTAGAGCAGCACGTAGAAGATGGTCATCGTCACAGAGGTAATCCACTTGCCCAGTCCCAGCGGCACGGTGTAGTTTTCAAGACCCGTCGTGCAGAGCGCCAGCGCACGGGGAATCAGGTGGAAGGAGTCGCCCGCACCCAGCACGACCGCCATCAGACCGAACAGACGGAACTGCTTGTTTCCCTTGCTTCCGCGAATCATCAGGATGCCGATGGTGATGACAGACACCAGATAGACGGCATCAAAAAGCGTTTCAATAAGAGCCTGCATAGTTGTTGTTCTCCTTTTCTCGTTTTGTCGTTTAAGTTACAGGGACAGCCGGCTGCCGGATCGGCAGTCAGGCAGCGCTTTCTCCATAGGAGTCCGCGTATTTGAACCCGTGCGGAACATGGCGCTCCGCACAAGGTTATCAGCACATCTTTCCTTGATCCCACTGTATTTTCGGGATGCGCTTTTCTTTGTGAACATCGTTCAGTTTGCCAGTGAAAAAACGGGCTGAGCCCGCCTTCACCTCCGCCGAGGTCTGCCACGCGTCAAAGTCTTGCTCACGCGGGCGATTTTATGCGATTCCTATACGTTGAAAATTCCCACCGCTTAGTAGGAACTTAATAAAGGAGTCTCCGAACCATTTCAAGAACGGTCGAGGGGTCGTAGTCCTGCCGCAGCAAAGCGGACAGCATCAGCGAGAACAGAACACTCGCCAGCTTTTCTTCGGTAAAATCCTCCGTAAAAGCATCCGGGCGAATCTTTTGATCCTGCGTCATGACGAAGCACAGTGCGTCCAGGATGTGCTGCCAGGCGTGCTGCATGCGCTCCTTGCCGTCCTCTTTCTCTTTTCGCATAAAGCCCAGAGAATGGAGGGTGAAGAACCCGGGGTACTGCTCACTGCCGTAAGCCATCCGTTCGTACATCCATGTGATACAGCTCTCAACATTTTGAAACACGGACATATCGCTTGGGCGGTGGAAGATCTCGCTCCAGACGCTTTCCACTGTCGCGCCGACCAAATCAGCCTTAGAATCAAAGTAGTTGTAAATCGAGCCAACTGACACGCCGCACGCTGCCGCCACAGAACGAATATTGACTGCTGACCAACCCTGCTGCCGAATCAATTCCCGGCTGGTTTGCAGGATCTCCTCCTTGGATGTCACAATCGTATTCACTCGATCACTCCAATATGAACATCGTTCAATATGATTATAGTCACCTGCCCGCATCCTGTCAAGAGGGCTTTTTAAGTTTTTTCATCTCTTTTTCTTCTCGATTTCAGGAGCGAAAAAAGACAGCTGAACATGGCTTTTTCAGGGCAAAGGTGCTGGAAACGGCATAAAAACTGCCTGCCGCCCAAGCAAGCATCTCTTGCTGAAAGCGGCAGGCAGGTTGATGTCCTTCTGTTTTTAATCATCCGCGGAAACGACGTCTTCATTCTTGGGCTGAATATCGCCGGAATGAATCAGCGCGATTCTCGTCATCGCAGGACCGATCAGCTCATAGATCAATACACCGAAGAGAACGATGTTGCGGATCAATTCTCCATCCGCGCCAAGCGTCTGCGCAACCGTAACAGACATGCCCAGCGCAACGCCCGCCTGCGGCAGCAGCGTAATGCCCAGCCACTTCTGCACGCTCGGCGAACACTTCATGCACTTCGAGCTGATGCTCGCGCCCATCCATTTGCCGAATGCACGCGCAAAAATATACACCAGACCGATGACAATCACCGAAGGATTGCTGAATACATCCAGCTCCAGCTCTGCGCCGCTGAGTACGAAGAACAGGATATACAGCGGCGATGTCCACTTATCCGTCTTATCCATCATATCTGCCGAGAAGTCGCAGACATTGCAGAACACCGTGCCCAGCATCATGCAGACCAGCAGGCTGGAAAAGCCGATTTTCACGCCGCCGACCTCAAACTCCATCATCGAAAGCGCGACCGTCAAAATGACAAACGTGATGGACAGGCTCAGCCGCTTGCTGTTCGATTTGAAATACTTTTCCGCGGCGGAGAAAACGCCGCCCATCACAAAGCCGAGCAGAACAGAGAACACGATTTCAAGCAGCGGCTCGACCAGAATGCTGACCATGTCGTAATTGCCGCAGTTAATCGCCTTGGCAATGCCGAAGCTCACGGCGAAGACAATCAGACCGACAGCGTCATCCAGCGCAACGATCGGGAGCAGCAAATCCGTCAATTCGCCTTTTGCCTTGTACTGGCGAACGACCATCAGCGTCGCCGCCGGAGCGGTCGCCGTCGCAATCGCGCCCAGCACAATGGCATCCGCAACGGAAATCGAATCGCCGAGAATAAAGAAGTGCAGACCAATCAGCAGCAGATCCACCATCAGCGTTGCCGTCAGCGCCTGAAAAATGCCGATGACCGTCGCCTGTTTTCCCGTTTCACGCAGCTGCGACAGGCGGAACTCATTGCCGATGGCAAACGCGATGAAGCCCAGCGCCACGTCGTTAAACAGGCTCAGTGCTTTTACATCCGCAGTCGTCGAAAATCCGAGTCCCGGCACGCCCAGCTTGCCCAGGCAATAGGGACCGATGAGAATGCCCGCGATCAGGTAGCCCGTTACAGCCGGCAGTTTCAGCGGCTTAACAAAGCGGGAAATCAGAAGACCGGCACACAATGCCACAGCAATACTGAGAAGCGTTTCCATGATGATTACCTCACTTTTGCTTCTGTTTTCGTGGCATATTATAGTGATTTGGCTTCGACAAAAACAGATTAAATTCTGACAAATCTTCACTTTTCTTTCTGGCATATTTTGAAAGCGTCCATCCTGTGCCGCAGTCCGCAGCATCGCAGGGGCTTTGCTCACGCGGGCGATGCCGTGCCTTTTTCCGTGCCATTAAAAAAAGCGGGACAATCCCGCTTTCTTACATGGGTTCAAAGGGAAAATACGCTCTGAAGCAAACCTCATTGCCGTTGTCATCCGTTCCGCGGATGAGCCATCCGGCGCCAATCGTCTGTTTATCCGCCAAATTTCGAATCTGTATGCGGCGAATCTCATTAGCGCCAATGTAGCTCTTTCTGCCGCCGTTTCTCTCTCCGAAGACATCGGCCGTCTTGGCGTATACCCTGTTCTTTCCGTTTTTAAGGAAGGTGACCGTCGTCAGCTCATCAATCGTCACGCCGACGCCGTTCTGTTCTTTGACGTAAATCGTATAGCTCCAGGTCGGCGTAGATTCTGCCGTCTGCTGCTCAATCGGCACGGGCAGCGTCGTATGGGTCGTAAAGGCGATATACGCCTTTCCTTCCTCTCTCTGCTGAGGCTGCTGAAACCAATCCACCGAATAGCCGTTTGTATTCTGCCGGATATTCGGCGCAAACAGCATCACCAAGAGGAACACCATCAAAGCCGCCATGGCAGCAGCGGCTTTTTTGTTCATAAACGGCAGGCGCTTTTTCCGGCTTTCCGGCTGTACGTTCGGCTCGGAGCAGGGCTTTTCTTCCTGCTCCGGTTCTTCCGAAACCATGCATGCTTCCGTTTGTGCCGCCGCCAGAGGCTCTTCGCTCGTTCCTTCCTTCAGCTCGACGCTTATGTCCAGCAGCTCCATCAGGTTCGCCAGCATTTCATAGCTCGGCTCGGTACGATCGTTCTCCCAGCCGGAAACCGTCTGTCGGCTAACATAGAGCGCAGACGCCAGCTGTTCCTGCGTCATGCCCTTGGCTTTGCGTGCATTTCGGATTCGCTGACCCAAACTTTCCATACTGGTCACGGCTGAGCAAACTCTCTTTTCAGATTCAAAATACTCTTGAAGGACAGTTCATTGCCATTGGCATCCTTTCCTTTGACCACGACGCCGACTTGGTCAAAGTCCTGAGACGCCGCCGCGCCTTCATACAGGAACGGTTCATCGCCTTTCTTCATCTCGCCCGCGTCAAAAACAAACGCCGGCATGATGACCTGATTCATCTGTTCTCCGTTGCTGAAAAACGTATCCATGAAGGATTCCGGCGTGAAGGCAACATCGCTCTCATTCTGGAACTTAAATCCGTAATACCAGCCCTCTCCGCCCTCAAAAAATGCATCGCGGGTCAGATAGGTCGTCTCTTCGACCGGCTCGACGGTCAGGTATGCCTGTCCTTCCTGCGGCTCAGTCTCCTTCGTAAAGTCCTCCGGCGTCATCTTTTCCCGAATCTCCGAGGACAGCGGGATGTAGAGCTTGAACGTCAGGCTGTTTCCGTTATCATCTTCGCCTTCGACGGCAATGCCGTAGCCGATGCTTCCATCCGCCGGATGGCGCGTGGCATAGCTGGTCAGCATATCGCCCTCAAAACGCGTCGTATACCAGTACCATTCCAGCTCATCGCCCGTATAGGTCGTCGAATCCATCGGCAGCTTTTCGTTGTTAAAGAGGACTTCCGTCGCCCGCTTCATCGTAAAGGGAACGCCGTTTGTCTCCTGCGCAAACAGAATGATATCCCAAATATAGGGTTTTTCCGGATCGCCGCTCTGGATGAGCTTTAGCGGCTTTTCGGCGGTCACGAGGGAGAGGAACGCCTTGCCTTCTTCCGGAACATCCTCTTCCTGGAACCACTCCCATGTATACTTTTCCATCTGGGAGCTGCTCGTCTGTGCAGGCTGCGTCGCCGCCTGTGCGGGGATGCCCGCAGACGCACCGGATTTGATCATGCGGACGATCAGCAGCACGGCAATCGCCAAGACAAGCGCGATGACCGCCGCCAGAATATACAGATTTCTGCGCTTGCGCGGCTTCTTTTTCTTCAGCCCCAGCACTTCGTCCAGCTTTTCGAGCTGCTGCGGCGTCGGATCCACGCGTCCATTTTCCCAATGGGAAACCAACTGTCTGGAGACGCCCATCGCCGAAGCGAGCTGCTCCTGCGTCATTCCCTTCGCCTTACGCGCCTTTAAAATACGTTCTGCACATTCTGACATCTATTGAAGCCTCATTCCATACCATTTTTTATATTCACATTATACAAAACAACCTTCTGTTATACAAGAGAAATCCAACCGCCCCCCCGACATTTTTGCTGCATCTTTCCAGCCCGATTGGAATAACAGGCATATGACGCAGCCTTTGAACACCCATTATAGGATAAAGCATGCGTTTTCTCTTTAATCTCTTGAACATGTTATTATACAGAAAACATGCATCCATTCTGCCACAAAAAACATACATAACATCAAAGACAGCACCATTCTCGACAAAGCTCGGCGCAGCGAAAATCGCTTCCCACGCCGACGCGTTTTTCCAAAATAAAGCCAAGGAGCGAACCATTTTTAGCGGCTCGCCCCTCTTTTTGTTATTCACTGTTACACGGGTTTTTCGGCGGATTCCGTGTCCGTCATTCCACGTCGCTTCTGCGAATCCATCCGGTTGCGCCTCGCAGGCTGACGATGAGCCACTCCCCGTCCTCTTTCAGAATGGGCAGCGTGGTGTTTTTGCTCAGCAGCGCCACTTTGGGCGCCGATGTGTCGTTCCACGCATATACGGACGTATTCTTTTCCGTCCGGCACCATGCCGGATCGATCATGATATAGTCGGCGTTGACCCAGCCCGCACGGCTTGCATCCACCGTATCCGAAAGGCAGCAGTCCGCCCATCCGTCCACCGGCTTCTGCACCGCCAAGGTATCTCCATAGCGCAGCGTTTTCACCGCTTTGGCGGAGGAACTGCGCTCCCGGCGCACCGTCAGGCTGTCACACAGCACCACGGCTTGAAACCCCTTTTCTCCCTCGCCATAGGGAGGAATGATTTCCGCCTGAACACCCCTCACGCTTCCCAGCGCAAGCATCAGTACGGTCAGAATCGTCAGCCCCGCATACTTTTTCATGTTCAGTTCCCCCTTTGCCGTCCATTTGTTAAACGATGAATCCTGCCGCTATTCGGCATCCTTCCCGAATCGCCAGCCGCTCAGCATTCCACGGCAACCTTGATCACGCCGTCCCTCTTGTTTTCAAAAAGCTCATACGCCTCTTCAATCCGGCTCAGCGGATAGGTATGCGTAATCAGCGGTTCCGTATTGATCTTGCCCCGGGCGATGAGCCTCAGCGTTTCTTCGCAGTCACAGCCATCCACGCCGCCCGTTTTGAATGTGAGATTCTTGCCGTACATATCCGGAAGCGGCAGAACCTGCGCCTTGTCATACAGCGCAACCACCGTTACGATCGCATTGGGTCTTGCGCACTCCCACGCCAGGCGGAACGTCGATTCCGCGCCCGCGACCTCAAGAACGACATCTGCGCCGCCATGGTCGCTGTTCGTCCGAACAAAGTTCGCGCAGTCTTCCGGAGAAACCGTCAGCACGTTCGGATAATGCTCATGAATAAAGCGGAGGCGGTTTTCATCCTTTTCGCAGACCACGATGCGCTTCGGATTCTTCAGCATGACGCACAGCAGCGTGCAAATTCCCGTGGGACCGGCTCCGATAATCAGCACGGTATCTTCCTGTGTGATTTCGGAAATGCGCGTTGCCCAATAGCCGGTAGCCAGCACGTCGCCGACAAACAGCGCCTGCCGATCCGTAACGCCGTCCGGAATCTTATTCAGTCCCTGATCCGCGAAGGGCACGCGCACATATTCCGCCTGTCCGCCGTCTATGCGGCAGCCAAGCGCCCAGCCGCCATTTTGATCCGTGCAGTTATTGACATAGCCGCGCTTGCAGAAAAAGCACTCGCCGCAAAACGTTTCAACGTTGACGGTCACCCGGTCGCCCGGTTTGACATGGGTCACGGCGCTGCCTACCGATTCAACAACGCCCACCATTTCGTGCCCGACGGTGATGCCCGGAACCGCACGGGGAACGCTTCCGTGCTTAATATGCAGATCGCTGGAGCAAATGCTGGCAAGTGTAACCTTGACAATGGCATCCCGCTCATGGATCAGCACCGGTTTGGGCTTTTCCATCAATTCAAATTTTCCCTCTGAAACATAGGTATATGTCTGCATCGTAAGCGCTATTCCTTTCCGTTTTCTGTTTTTCTCTCTTCTTTATTATCGCCGCAAATCTCCCGGTTTGTCAAACGGTTTCTCCTCGCCGGATTTCTTTCATCCGGCGGGCATCCCCGCCCCATCACCCGCTTGTTTTCATCGTCACGGGGTCTGCGGCATCTGGTCGTTGCAGCGGAATTGACGCGGTGTCATTCCTTTGAACTTTTTGAACAGGACAAAGAAATATTTGGTGTTTTCCACGCCGATCTGACGCGCAATGCTCTCGATGGGCTGATCGGTTTCCAGCAGCAGGCGGCTTGCCTCATCCATGCGAAGCTGATTGAGCTTATCGCCGATGGATATGCCCGCCTCCGTCAGGTATTGCTTGCGCAGATACGCCGCCGACACGCCCATCTCTTCGGCGATGGATTGTGCGCTGATATCCGTATCGCGGAACCCTTGCTCCAACCGCTGGTTGATTTGAAGAACGATCTCCTGCGTGCGGCTGTGTTTCTGCGCCTGCTGCTGGCTGAGCAGCTTTTCCAGCCGCGGCTCAAAGCGAATGCTGACGTCTTCCGGCGTCTGCGCTCGGCTGAGCAGCTTTTCAAGCGTCGGCTGCGTTGCGCTGTCCTCAGGCAGTGCGCTGTCCAGCAGATGATCCAGCCGCTTGAGCGTAAACAGCACATTTTCGTAGTTTTCGCCCTTGAGCTGCTCCATGAGCTTTCCAAAGGCAATTTCTTTGCCCGCTTTGGCGGCATTATAGCAGGCATTCAGCGCCGTTTCCAGTTCTTCGGCGCTCTTTCCTGCGGATTCCGTCGTCGTTTGAGCAAAAACCTGTTGCCCCGGATAGAAAAAGCGAAGCTTTTTGCGTTCAAGCAGCGCCTGATAACGGATCGGCAGCTCAGCAGGCGCTTGAACAGGCAGGCTGTAATAGCAGCGGCAATTCATCTGCGTGGCGAGATGCAGGCAGATTTCTACCGCGGACTGTCCGGCGGAGAGCGGGCAGAGCGCCAGCGTCGCTTCGCCGATAGAGCAGAGGACAACGTCCGGCACTTCCTGCGTCAAAAGCGTTCGCAGCGGCTCGTCGGGAGATTTTTCCAACAGAATCAGAACGGCGGGCAGCGGCACAGGGCTTTCCTGCGGAGGCTGACCGTTGAGCCAAAGCCTCAGTATATCCTCGCGCTCACGGCTGAGCGAATTCGCGACGATTTTTTCAACCTGTTCGGCAGCCTGCTGCACATTTTCGGCTTCGACCTCATGGGTTCGCTTGAGCGCGGCGGTCATGCGCCGATAGGGATCGTAAACGCGGATGAGCGCAAATGTCAGCGTCGAAAGCAACGCGCACGCAATCAGCGCAAGTGCAATCCATGCGCCGGAGCGGATCTTCGCCAAACCGGGCAGGCAGTCCTCATAGGCGACATAGCGCAGACAATACCAGTCGTTGACATCCAGCGGAGAAAAGAAGCAGATGGTGCGCTTGCCATTCAAACGTTCAATGAAGTATCCGCGCTTTTGCTCGCAGATTCGATCCAGCAGGGAGAGGGTCATGCCGTTGAGCCCTTCGCTCTGCGAAGCGACCACATAGCCGTCGGAAGACACGATGACATAGTTCTTCCCCTGAAAATTGAGCAGATGGTCGCGGAACCAGTCCGCGTTGAGGTTGAGCATGACGGCGCTTTCGCCTGTCTTTCCGCTGGCTGTGACCTCATAAACCAAATAGCTGTACCATTCATAGGCATAGTTTTCGCCATTTTCCCGAAACGTGCGGTGATAAATCCGCATGCGGTTTTCCGGTGAACGCTGGCGATACAGCGCGACCGCATCCTGATCGTAAAAGCCCTCCATGGAAGCGGACATATAGTCGTTGTCCGTGGTATACACATAATCGAGCTTGGGGTTGAATACATAAATCGAATGCAGCATACTGCCGGACATGGCATATTGCCACAGTTCGCGCAGCGCAAAAACGCGCTCATTCTGGGTGAGCGATGTGCTTTTGCGCAGCTTGGCTGTGGAAGAAATATAGAACATCTGAATGCCGATGGTGTTGATGATCGACTGCATGGATTCGGAAATCGTACTCGCCTGCGCAGAAAACTCCTCGTTCATGCGCAGCATCGCCTGCATGGAGATGCTTTCAAACATCTGAAACATCGAACCGAACAGAATGGCAAAAACCAGAAAGGCTGCGGTAAAGGCAATCAGTCTGGAAAACAGTCTGGAAGAAAACGGTGAAACATGCTTTTGCTTTTGAACCACGGACACGGGGTTTCAACCTGCCTTTGTGAAAAAACTCTGTATGGTCAGTATACCACAAAAGCACACAAACGAGAAGAAAAGTTTAAAATCAGCGACTTGATTTTGTTCAAACCTTTTTAAACTTGCCGTTTACCGTGCAGAGCTTTATAATAAACTCACAAAAAACGAACAGGGCGGGGATGCAATCCGACCATAACCCGTTTTGATGGGTTTTCGAGGGTGCATTCCGCGTGTTCGTTAAAAAAATAATGGGAGGTTCAAATCTTATGAAGAAACTGGTAGCTCTCCTGCTCGCATGCATGCTGATCCTTGCCGCCGTCGCGGCGATGGCAGAACCCAGCGGAACCGTGATGCTGTATTCCTCTTTAAAGGAAAAGCAGCTGGTTGCCATCAAGGAAGCCTTTGAAGCCAAGTATCCGGGAATCGTCATGGACTACTATCAGGCAGGCACCGGCAAGATCAAGACTAAGATCGCTACCGAGCAGCAGGCGGGACAGGTTGCCGCGGATCTGCTGTGGGTCGGCGATGCTTCCGACTACCTGACCTTCAAGGAGCAGGGCATTCTGGAAGCGTACGTTTCTCCCGAATCCGAAAAGGTTCCGGATGCGTACAAGGATTCTGACGATCTCTACTGCGGCGCACGTCTGGTGGTTATGGGCATGGCGTATAACACCCAGAACGTGACCGAAGAAGAAGCGCCGAAGCATTGGAAGGATCTTCTGAATGAAACCTTCCGCGATCAGATCATCATGACCGACCCGACCGAGTCCGGCACGACCGCCTACCTCGTCGGCGCGTTGGTGAACAACGAAGCGTATGGCTGGGAGTTCTTTGAGCAGCTGGCAGCGATGGGCACCGAGCTGGACAGCGGCACCTCCGGCACGCACAACAACGTCGCTTCCGGCGGCTACAAGGTCTGCATCGCCGTAGACTATGTCACCCAGACGCTGGAAAGCCAGGGCTCTCCGATTAAGTTTGTCTATCCTGCCGAGGATACCATCGCCATCTCCAGCCCGATCGCGCTGGTCAAGGGCTGCGCAAACCCCGACAACGGCAAACTGCTGTATGACTTCATCCTGTCCGAAGAGGGTCAGACCGTGCTGATGAAGGCGGACTGCACGCCGATCCGTGACGGTGTTGCGAAGGAAGGCGCACTGAGCGCATCCGAAATCGCCGCGATTGCGCTCAAGCCTGACGAGGCGAAGCTGGCGCAGGAGAAGCAGGACACGCTGGATCACTTCGATCAGCTGTTCAAGTAAGCGACCAATCGGGGCTGTCCACCATTCGGGGACAGCCTCAATTTATCGAGAGGTAAAGAAATATGGCCAGTGTACGCTTTGAAAACGTATCCATCAGCTACGGCAGCAAGCAGGTGGTCAAGGATTTCTCCCTGTCCGTCAAGGATGGGGAAATCATGGGCATCATCGGTCCTTCCGGCTGTGGAAAAACCACGCTGATTCGCGCCCTCTGCGGTCTGATTAAGCCGGAGAAAGGCAATATCTACATCAATGACCAGCTGGTTTTCAGCGACGAAAAACGCATCAATGTCGCGCCCGAACGCCGCGGCATCGGCGTTGTGTTTCAGGATTATGCGGTGTGGCCGCATCTGTCCGTCTGGGACAATGTCTGCTACCCGATGAAAAAGCACAAAGTCCCCAAAGAGGAAATCGCCAAGCGTGCGTCTTACGCGCTTGAGCAGGTGCGCATGTCCGGCTACGAAAAGCACATGCCCGCCCAGCTCTCCGGCGGTCAGCAGCAGCGCGTAGCAATCGCCCGCTCGCTGGTTTCTTCTGATGAGCTGATCGTTCTGGATGAGCCGATCACCAATCTGGATGCCAAACTCCGCGAGGAAATGATTCTGGAAATCCAGATGATCCAGCAGAACATCGGCACGACGATCATCTACATCACGCACGATCAGGAAGCGGCGCTCCAGCTCTGCGACCGAATCGCCATCATGCAGCCGGACGGACAGATCTGCCAGATCGGCAGCGACGAAGAGATCATCCGCCGCCCTGCAAACCGCTTTGTCTATTCCTTTATCGGCGTTTCCAATTTCCTTCCCGTGAAGGAAAAAGGCGGCAAGGTCTGTTTGGCGCTGGGCAGCGAGCCTGTTTTGTTTGACAAGCTGCCTCAGGATTATGTCTCCGGCAAAAAGAACGTCATGGGCGTGCGCCCGATGGATATTGTGTTTGACGCAAAGAGCCCGATCCGCGCAACGATTCAGCGCGATACCTTCCTGGGCAACCAGTATGACTATCAGGTGGAGCTGATGGGCAAGGAGCTGCGCGTAGAACGCAACGCGCTCGACGTACTCGCCGATCCCACCCATTACGAAGCCGGACAGGAAGTCGGGCTGAAGTTCCTCAATGTCAAGTTCTATGAAGAGGAGGCAAACGCATGATGGGCAGCAAGCGCCGCGCCAGCCGTGATATGGCGCGTATGGATGGCAATCACTTCAGTCTCGACACCGTGCTGACCGTGCTTTCCTTCCTGATTTTGGTCGTCGTCGTCGTCATTCCGATGGTGATGATCGTTTACAACACGTTCTTCTACGAGGGCAAGTTTGACACAAGCCTGTTCACCCAGATCATTCTCGACCCCGGCAACGTCGCCGCGATGTGGAACACCATCAAGATCGCGCTGCTGGTCACGCTGTTCGGCACGATCCTCGGTCTGTTTTTCGCATGGCTGCTCGGTCGAAGCGACATCCCCTTCAAGGGGCTGATGCGCTCCATGTTCACCATCCCCTATATGTTCCCGCCGTTCTTCGGCGCGATGGCATGGGAGCTGCTGCTTTCCCCGCGCTCCGGCTATCTCAATAAGTGGCTGATGGCGACATTCGGTCTGTCCAAAGCGCCGTTCAACATCAACTCCATCGGCGGCATCATCTTCGTGGAATGCTCGTATTACTTCCCGTTCGTGTTCATGCAGGTGGTTTCCGCGCTCGAGCGCATGGATCCGACGCTGGAAGAATCCGCCCGTATCGCCGGCGCCAAGCAGTGGTACGTCATCCGCCGCATCACCATGCCGCTGGTTCTGCCCGCGACGAGCGCAGGCGCTTTGCTGATTTTGACCAGCTCGCTGTCTCACTTCGGCGTTCCGTCCATTTTGGGCTTCAGCAAGAAGATCTACACCCTGCCGACCCGAATTTACCAGCTGATTTCCCGTGCAAGCGGTTCGTTCCAAGGCATTCGCGAGGGCGCGGCGCTCTCCATCCTGCTGGTCATCGTGGTTATGCTGGCGCTGTGGCTGCAAAAGATCGTTCTGCGTTCGGGCAGCTACGATATCATCAAGGGCAAATCCATGCGTCCGATGCTCATCAAGCTGCGCGGCGCAAAGATCCCCCTGCTGATCATCTCCCTGCTGTCGCTGGTCGTTATCGTGGTTGTGCCGCTGGTGATGATCATCCTTGTCGGTCTGCTCCGCGCCTACGGTCTGCCGCTCAAGCCTGAAAACTTCACGTTTGACAACTACATCAACCTCTTCAAGTCGAAGATGGTCAAGGACAGTGTGGTCAACTCGCTGACCCTGTCGATCTCCGCCGGTCTGATCGCCATGTTCCTGGGCGTAATGATCGCCTACGTCATTCAGAAGATCCGGCCGAAGGGCAAAACGGTGCTGGAAATCATCTCCATCCTGCCGTATTCCATTCCCGGTATCGTATTGGCTATCGGCGTCATCCTCTCCTGGAGCGGCGCGTTCGGCATCAACCTGTACAATACCCTGTGGATCATTCTGGTCGCATACATCGCACGCTATCTCGCCTTCTCGATGAAGTCCGCCTCTGCCTCCCTGCAGCAGGTTCACTATTCTCTGGAAGACGCAGCGCGTACCTGCGGTGCGACGCACTTTGAATCCCTGACGGATGTCACCCTGCCGCTGATCCGCCCGGCAATGATCTCCGGCTTCTTCCTGATCTTCCTTCCGGCGATGCGCGAGCTGACGACCTCCGTTCTGCTCTATGGTCCGTATACCCGCACGCTCGGCGTAGCCATTTACTCTCTGCGCAGCGACGGCTATATCGTGGATTCCTCCGCGCTTGCCTCGCTTGCCATTGTGCTGATTATCATCTGTAATACGGTCGTCAACGCGATCTTGAAGGACAGGAAGAAGGTGTAACAGATGGATCAAATCGTACTGAATCATGTCACCAAACAGTTTACCACCAAAACGCTGGGTACGGTTACCGCCGTCAACGATTTCAACCTGACCATCAAAGAGGGCGAATGCTTCTCCTTCCTGGGACCCAGCGGCTGCGGCAAGACGACCACGCTGCGCATGATCGCCGGATTTGAAGATCTGAGCGACGGCGAAATCCATCTGTGCGGCAAGCCCGTCAGCATCAAGAGCAAAAACCTGTATGTGCCGCCGGAAGAGCGCGGTCTGGGCATGGTTTTCCAGTCCTTCGCGGTTTGGCCGCACATGAACATCTTTGAAAACGTGGCTTTCCCGCTGCGCGTGCGCAAAGTGCCGAAGGCGGAGATGGTTGAGCGCGTCAAGATGGCGCTCAAGCACACCAGTCTGGACGGCATGGAAAAGGTTTACCCGGGCAACCTCTCCGGCGGACAGCAGCAGCGCATCGCGCTGGCACGCGCCATCGTCACCAACCCGAAGGTCATGCTGCTGGATGAACCGCTTTCCAACCTCGACCCGAAGCTGCGCGAAACCATGCGCTTTGAGATCAAGGAGCTGCAAAAGAAGTTCAACTTCACGATCATCTTCGTGACGCACGACCAATCCGAGGCGATGGCGCTTTCCGACCGCATGATGGTCATGGACATGGGCAACATTGTGCAGATCGGCACGCCGACGGAGCTTTACAATCGCCCCGTCAACCGCTTTGTGCACAAATTCCTCGGTCAATCCACCTTCACCGACGTGGTCATTCAGGACGGCAAGGTTTATGCCAAGGGCGATATGGAACAGCCGCTGCCCGTCGCACTGCCGGAAAACGGCGAGCGTGAAATGGTCATGGCGACCCGTCCGAACCAAATCGCCATCAACCACACCGACGGATACAAAACCAAGATTGAAAAGCGCATCTTCCTGACCAACTACACCGAGTATCTGGTGCGCGTAGGCGACCAGCTGCTTCAGGTTCAGACCCCGCACCGCAACGCCTTTGCGCAGGGCGAAACCTGCTATCTGCAATTCCCGGGCATCATGTGGTACGGCAAGGAAGACGAACAGGCAGAAGCCGAGCGCAACCGCCGTCAGCTGGTCTAATCGGCATCCGCCCGCTTTAGGCAGCCTGCCCCATTCCCCATAAACACACAAAAAACCAAGGCATCGCCGGCTCAAAGCAGCCCGCCGTGCCTTGGTTTTTTTCGCGGAAAATGAAAGCAGCCCATCCGCTTCTCAAAGAGAATGCAGATGGGCTGAATGAGGGTGATTTTATGCGTTCTTGCTCTTGATGTACTCGTCGATGGCTTTCGCGGCATGCTTGCCTGCGCCCATCGCAAGGATTACCGTCGCCGCGCCGGTCACGGCATCGCCGCCGGCGTATACGCCTTCGCGGCTGGTCAAGCCGTCATCGCCGTTGGTGATGATGCAGCCGTGCTTATTGGTTTCAAGACCCGGCGTCGTATGGCGGATGAGCGGGTTCGGGCTGGTGCCGATGGACATGATCATCGTATCCACATCCAGCACGAATTCGCTGCCCTTCTTCTCGATCGGGCGGCGGCGTCCGGAAGCATCCGGCTCGCCCAGCTCCATCTCCACGCAGCGCATGCCGCAGACCTCGCCGTTCTCGTTGCCAAGCACTTCGACAGGGTTGGTCAGCGTCTTGAAGATGATGCCTTCTTCCTCGGCATGCTCAACCTCTTCCTTACGGGCAGGCAGCTCCTCCATGCCGCGGCGATAGACAATATAAACCTCTTCCGCGCCCAGACGCTTGGCGGAACGCGCCGCGTCCATCGCAACGTTGCCGCCGCCGACGACCGCAACCTTGCCGCTGTGCTTGATCGGGGTCTTGCTGTCCGGCAGGTACGCCTTCATCAGGTTGATGCGGGTCAGGTATTCGTTGGCGGAATATACGCCCTTGAGGCTCTCGCCCGGGATGCCCATGAATCGCGGCAGACCCGCGCCGGAAGCGACATAGACCGCCTCAAAGCCCATTTCAAACAGCTCGTCGATGGTCAGCACCTTGCCGATAACCATGTTCGTCTCGATATCGACGCCCATCGCCTTCAAGCCATCGATTTCCTTCTGCACAATCGCCTTCGGCAGACGGAACTCCGGAATGCCGTAGACCAGAACGCCGCCAGCCAGATGCAGCGCTTCATAAATGGTGACCTTATAGCCCAGCTTTGCCAAATCGCCCGCGGCAGTCAGTCCGGACGGACCTGCGCCGATCACGGCGACCTTGTGTCCGTTGGGCGCCGGCGCAACCGGCGTATCCTGCACATGCTCACGGTGCCAGTCCGCAACAAAGCGTTCCAGACGACCGATGCCGACCGGCTCACCCTTGATGCCGCGGACACACTTGCCTTCGCACTGGGTTTCCTGCGGGCAGACACGGCCGCAAACCGCCGGCAGAGCAGAGGACGCGGTCAGCACTTGATAAGCGCCTTCCATATCCTCGTTGGCAACGCGCTCGATGAACGCAGGAATATCAATCTGAACCGGGCAGGCGCTGCGGCAGGGCTTCTTCGGGCAATTCAGACAGCGCTTCGCCTCGTTGACCGCCATTTCATAGGTGTATCCGAGGGCAACCTCTTTAAAGTTCTTATTGCGAACGTTGGGTTCCTGAGAAGGCATCGGGCACTTCTTCGGGTCCATATTGCGCGTAACGGCCATCTTACTTGACCTCCTTGTTCATCAGGTTGCAATGCGCCTCGCGGGCATGCTGTTCAAAATCGCGGTACATCGTGCTGCGCTTCATCGCTTCATCAAAATCGACCAGATGTCCGTCAAAATCCGGTCCATCGACGCAGGCGAACTTCGTCTCTCCGCCAACGGTCAGGCGGCAGCCGCCGCACATGCCCGTGCCGTCGATCATGATCGGGTTCATGGAAACGATCGTCTTGACGCCGTACTTCTTGGTCACGGCGCAGACGAATTTCATCATGACCAGCGGTCCGATGGCGATGACTTCGTCATACTCGTTGCCTTCCTGAATCAGGCGCTCCAGCGCCGCGGTCACCAGACCCTTTTCGCCGTGGCTGCCGTCATCGGTCATCATGACCATCTTGCTGGATGCGGCTTTGAACTCGTCTTCCAGGATGACCAGATCCTTGTTGCGGAAGCCGACGATGGCATGCACTTCGCAGCCCTGCTCATGCAGCTTCTTGGTCACGGGCAGCGCGATGGCACAGCCCACGCCGCCGCCGACAACCGCGACCTTTTTCAGCCCGTCGGTATGCGTCGCCACGCCCAGAGGCCCGACGAAATCATGCAGGCACTGTCCTTCTTCCATCGTATCCAGTTCCATCGTAGAACCGCCGACAATCTGGTAGATGATCGTCACCGTACCTGCCTCGCGGTCAAAATCCGCGATGGTCAGCGGGATACGCTCGCTGTCCTCAAATGCGCGGAAAATAATGAATTGACCCGGTTCCGCCTTTTTCGCAACAAACGGCGCTTCGATCACCATTTTCGTGACGGTCGGGTTCAGGCGCTCTTTTTTGACAATTTTGAACATGACGCTTCCTCCTGAATCAAACTTAAAACGAGGTAACGTTCCAAACGCATGAAACGTGTCTAATTCACTTAATTCGACGGAAACTCCTTCTCCCCTGCAAAACAGCGTCGTTTTCCGTCTGATTTAAATTCAGGGGACGCCATGCGGCGTCCCCTGAATGTGTTTCTTCTCCGGGGGAGAATCTTAGAAATCCACCTCAGTGTCGTAGTAGCAGCACTTGAGCAGCTTCTCCATCTCTTCCTGGCTGGGCTGACGCGGGTTGGAGCCCGTGCAGGCGTCGGCAATCGCATTCTTGGCGATCTCCGGCAGGCGCTCGAGGAAGACATTCTCCGGCACGAAGCCCTGCTCGCACGGATAGCTGTCCGCGCCATAGAACTTGATGCCATGCGGGATGTTCAGCTCATCGTTCATCTTGCGCAGATATTCGATCAGCAGCTTCACCTTCTCGTCGTCGTCCTTGCCGCCCAGATTCATGTAATCGGCAATGACGCCATAGCGCTTCTTGGCGGTCTCGTCCTTCGCGTTGAAGGCGATTACCTTCGGCAGATACATCGCGTTCGCCGCGCCGTGGATGATGTGTGCGCCATAGTCTGCGAACGCAGCGCCGGTCTTATGCGCCATGGAGTGAACAATGCCCAGCAGCGCGTTGGAGAACGCCATGCCGGCGAGGCACTGTGCGTTGTGCATGCGGTCGCGGGCAGCCATGTCGCCATTGTAGCTCGGCACGAGATCCTTCATGATCATCTCGATGGCATGGATGGCGAGCGGATCGGTGAAATCGCAGTTCGCGGTGGAAACGTACGCCTCAACAGCGTGGGTCATAGCGTCCATGCCGGTGTGCGCAACCAGCTTCTTGGGCATCGTTTCCGCCAGATCCGGATCGACGATGGCGACATCCGGCGTGATTTCAAAGTCGGCAATCGGGTACTTAATGCCCTTGGAATAATCGGTGATGATCGAGAACGCCGTAACCTCAGTCGCGGTGCCGGAGGTGGAGGAAATGGCGCAGAAGTGAGCCTTGCGGCGCAGCTTCGGCAGACCGAACACCTTGCACATATCCTCGAACGTGCATTCCGGATACTCGTACTTGATCCACATCGCCTTCGCCGCGTCGATCGGAGAGCCGCCGCCCATCGCGATGATCCAGTCCGGCTGGAATTTCTGCATCGCTGCAGCGCCCTTCATAACGGTTTCAACAGACGGATCCGGCTCAATGCCTTCGTAGAGTTCAACCTCCATGCCGGCTTCCTTCAGATACTGCTCTGCCTTGTCAAGGAAACCAAAGCGCTTCATGGAGCCGCCGCCCACACAGATCATTGCACGCTTGCCTTCAAACGTCTTCAGTGCTTCCAAAGCACCCTTGCCATGATAAAGATCGCGGGGAAGAGTAAAGCGAGCCATATTATTTTCCTCCTGTTTCATGCGGGCTGATGTCCGCTTTTATTCTCGTTTCAAACGTTGTCTCACGCCCAATTGACGTTTCTTTGTCAATCTCTGTGCGTATTATACACCCGACGTCTGACGATGTAAAGGGGAAAATTGTGATTTTTTTGATTATATTTGTGAATTTCCGGGTCATTTATGGCTTTATTGTGAATTTTCGAGCCATATCGCGCCTTTTTGTTCATGTTTCATTTTTCACGTCTGACAGAAATTCTCCATGCGCAGGTATCCCGGCGAAGATTTCAAGCCATTAAGCATCGGTTCACGCGGGCGATTTAACGCAATTTTCTATACAATTAAAAAAAGCTGTGGTTCGTTCGCCCGCAGCTTCATCCTTTTCTCTTAATCCCCTTCGATCATTCGATAACCCACGCCAACCTCGGTGAAGATATATTCCGGTTCGGCGGGATTTTTTTCAATCTTACGGCGGATATTCGCCATATTCACGCGCAGAATCTGGTTATCATACGCCTTATTGGGTCCCCATATTTCCTTGATGAGGTAGTCATATGTCAAAACGCGCCCGGCATAGCGCCCCAGCAGCGCGACGAGCTTAAACTCGTTCTGCGTCAGGTTGGCATCCCTGCCGTCGATGAACACGCGATACTTGTCATAATCGATCACCAGACCGCGTGCAGTAAAGCGATTTTCCTTGGCAATGGCGGCATTACCGTTCGTCGTGCGCGTATGGCGGATTGCGGTGCGCAGACGCGCCAGCAGCTCGGACGTGCCAAACGGCTTGGTGATGTAATCATCCGCACCGGCATCCAGCGCACGAACCTTTTCGCGCTCGTCCGTTCGGGCGGAAACCACGACAACCGGCATCAGCGACCACGTCCGCAGTTCTTCCAGCACCTCCATGCCGTCCATGTCCGGCAAACCCAAATCCAAAATCACCACGTCCGGGCAATGTGACGCCAGCATGCTGATGGCTTCACGTCCCGTCCCCACCGCGATGGATTCATAGCCGTTCGCCTCCAGCACCCGACGCATAAAGTTGCATATCGCCCGATCATCCTCGACGATCAAAACCTTTCCCCGTACAGCCATGCTCATTCTCCTTCCATCGGCAGCGTGAAGGATACGCACGCGCCGCCTTTTTTGCGGTTACGCGCCTTCATCTCTCCGCCATGCGCCCGTATAATGCTCATGCAGACCGAAAGCCCGATGCCCATGCTGCGCCGCCCATCGCCGCGCAGCTCGCCCGCATGCGGAAACATTTCTTCAAACAGCTTCGGCAATACCGCCGGATCAATGCCCGTGCCGTTATCCAGCACGCTGAACAGGGCACGATCGCCTTCTTTTGTGATGCGCAGCTCGATCTCCGTCGCGCCCTGTGCGTGAATCACAACATTCTCCATCAGGTTGATGAGTACCTGCTCGATGAGCGTCGCATCCATCGGCACCATCAGCAGCTCATCCGGCACGCTGACCCGAACGGGAATCGCGTTGAACCGCTTTTTAAACTTGCCGACCGCCTCCGCCGCGATTTCTTCCGCCGCCTGCGGAACTTTGCAGATCTGCACCGTTTGTTCATTGAACCGCGTGATGGAGAGCATGTTCTCCACCAGCCGCACCAGCCATTGCGCATCGTCACGCACATGGCTGATGAGATCCTTCTTCACTTCGTCGCTGAATTTATCGTAGTTTTCCAAAACAGCAGACGATGAACCGATGATGGCTGTCAGCGGCGTGCGCAGATCGTGCGACACGGAGCGCAGAAGGTTGGCTTTCATCTTTTCCGTCTCCGCTTCCGCCTTGATTCTCTCCTGCCGCTTCACCCGCTCGGTCAGCATGCCGACGACGAAGGACACGGCAAACATCGTCACAAAGGTCAGCGGATAGCCGGTAATGGTGAAATTGAATTCAAGATACGGATAGGTAAACGCATAATTTACCCCGATCACCGACACAACCGACGCCAGAAGGCTGAACAGAAAACCGTTTGTCAGTCTTGCAATCAGCAGCACCGCCAGCACAAAAACCATCGGCACGGCGCTGTCGCTGTCGCCGACGTGCGTCAGCAACGCGCAAACCACAGACGCCAGCAGCAAAATGCCCACCGTAATGCCTGTATCGCACAGAATCTGTTTTTTATTCTTTCTCTGCGGAATCAGCATATCCCGGCAGGCTGTCATCATCTTTCGAATGGAGGTCTGCATCCTGCGATCCCCTTTCCGTTTTCAAAGTCTATTTGATTATACCATGCGCCGATATCAAGTTCGTGTTAAGATTTTCGGATTTTTGCCAGAAGGCTGCACAAAACATTTCCTTGAATTTTATTCACTTCCATGCTATCCCTCTTGAATGAAAACGTGATATAATCGCCTCTGCTCTTGCGGACAGAGCCTTCTGTTACGTCCGCGCAGTTTGTGATAAGGAGTTTCTTCGTTTATGCCGCTCGTTATTGTTACGATTCTGTTCGTAATTATGTTTTTCTGCGAAGGCGCCATCCATATTTCCCGTCAGGCAGATGAAGCCGCCGCGCTTAACCGCTATCAGCAGACCGAGCATCCGTCTCGCCACACCAGCGACCATTATCTCGATATTCTGGGATAATCTGAATTGTGCCCTTGACTTTTGACCGGAAATCAGATATACTGTTTCTGTTATTTCCGTGCCGGTGTGGTGGAATTGGCAGACGCCCGGGATTCAAAATCCCGTGTCCGCAAGGACGTGCGGGTTCGACCCCCGCCACCGGCACCAAACGCATATAATCCGAACCAGATTTTCCAAATTGGAAATGGGTTCGGATTTTTTATTGATCTCCGATACAATTTCTTTCTGAACGGCAAAGAACAGAAGTCCACTTCCAAACCACGTATCAAACTCTAATGGCTTTTTTATCTGCACTCCTTTCCAACTTGCTCTAAAGTATCTTTTGCGGTAAAATACAGATATAACGTTATTGAATTATTCCAACAAATCAAAAAGAGAAAGGATGGTTTTCCTTGTTACCAGAAGTAATTTCAACTTTAAGTGATTACATAGCCACTTTAGGACTTGATGTGTTCAAAGAAAAATTCCAAAAACCACTTGATGAAAAGAAATTAAAAAAGGAAATCAAGACTTACATAGAAAGTCAGCGAAAATACAATGACATCTGTTCTCTCAATGAAGAAATCGACTTTCAAAGTCTTTTTGAATACGTTACAAACAACCTTTTTGACACCGTAATGATTCGCTTATTCGATCCGAACTCAAAAAAACGCGGGCAAGCTAGAACCGATATTATTTCCGCTGCCATCGCACAAGCTAACGCCACAACGCCAGAAGCTAAAAAAAGCATTTCTAAGTATATATCTTGTTGCTTAGATATTATACACAATTTCTATAAATCACAGCTTTCCTTAAAAGACTATGTTCTCGCATCTGAAATTACTGATTCCGTCACTGAAAATACTCAAGATTTACTAAACAATTCAATAAAACCTCTATATACAAAAATAGATGACATTCACAATGAAATTCAAAACAATGTTCCTTTTTTCTCTATCGACAAAATTGTTTCGCTAGCAGAAAAAGGAGATTATTCATCCATTGGACACGGCTTCAAGAAAAGTCTAGATCATATTTCTCTAACGCATCCTCTATATCCCGATTTTGGTTTTGGCTATACTGATGGCGGGTTGTATAGCAAACCACTTTCTGAAACAGCAAATTACCGTTTCCCTTCTAGAATGGTTGTTACTGGCTCCATTAGATTTGGAGACAAGCAATATAACAACAAAGATATAGATCCGTTTGAATATTCATATCATCACCAGAAACCGATTACAATAGACGTTACAAATGCTATCAAGTATTTAGGTCAACGATTAGATCCTATCCAAGATGCAGCTATGGGACTAATTGGAAATACAATAATTGCATTTCCTCCTAAATTTCCATCTGCTTTTCCTTGTTCAATAAAAGTTGGAAGCCAAATATTCTACGAATATGTTCTCTTACGTTTACAAGAAATTGAAGACGACGGAACATATATAATCAACAATAAAGAGCAGAATATATCTCTATTTATCGAAATTCGAAGTAATCCCATTCTTTCAAGTGAAACAAGATTTACAACATCTCTAAAAAATGCAAGCACTAAAGACTTGCTTACCTATGTTCGCTTTATTGATGCGCTATCAAAACAGCATGATCTTCATATTCATTTATTGTCTACGGGAAAAAGATTTTTTTATGCCAAAATAAACGGTGTAAATTATAAAACAGGATTCGATTCCATAGATAATGAGATAGATTTTCTTGAACGTCTATGCGATATTGAGGACTACTTTCATGTATTATTCTCACCTGATGGTGATATCAGTTATCATGAATATACTACTGTCAAAAACATTTCAGAACTTATCCGAAATGACACCGTAACAGGCACATGGGGGCAAACCGAATTTAAGGCAACACTAAGTCCACAATTTCGCAAAGAATTATCTTCCATGAATGAAGGACTTTTTATGATCTCGTATGTCGGTGTTATCCACATAACTTTGTTCAAGGCCGAATTTGACCTGAAATTTATGCGAACATATAAATGCGCTCATTTAGTAGATTATGAAAAACTAATGAAAAAAGTTGAAGTTCTTGATGATGGGGATGAAATAAAATTCACTTTCCAACACGGTGAAGATAACACCTCCATTGATTCGCTAAAAATTCCAGACAAAATTAAAGAACAATCCTAAAAAATTCCGCCAGAGTCTTATAACTGACTCTGACGGAATTTTTCTTATGCTGCCTTTAACTGATTTTCCTGTCCCATGTTCTCCTTGTCCTGCTGACGCTTCCATGCTTCAAACTCCTTTTGTCCTTCTTCGCTTTCAAAGAAAGCCACGATATCCGGCCATAGGCAACGTGCAACGGCATCAATGGCATGTTGCGGATAAGGCGTGTTGTTGACGATTTTCTTTTTCCGTGCCATCCGCTCACCGTCCTCATCGCTCGCACCTCGACGCGGCGGCGCTGCGTTCTTGACGTTTGGCACGTTCAAGGATTTCAGGCGGAATCCGCTCTACAATTCTGCGAAGTTCCCGATAATCGCTCAAGAGTTGCGCGTCATCCAGTTTCTTTTGAACACTTCCGCGTTTGGCAGTATCCAGTTTGCTTTGGAGTTCCGCAACTTCCTTCTTCAAAGAAGCGTTTTCAGTAGTTGTATCCGTAAAAGCGACTTTGTACTGGTCAAGCTGGGTCTGCATCCGCTCCACGCTGGGGATAAATCGTTCCAGCAGGGCTTCAACCTCCTGCAACTTGCTCTTGGCATTAAACATGGTCGCATCATCCATAACCGCTTCGATTTTCCTGCTCTGCTTGGCAAGATGGGTCATTTCTTTGAACACACGCGGCGGAATGTGCTTGCGGTCGGTCTTATCGGCGCTTTCGCCGCGTTCAAGGTCAGGATACTTGCTGACCATGTGTTCCCAATAGGCGCTCTGCCACTGGCTCAGTTTAGCTTTGTTGCCGATAATCTCTTTGGCACTCAAACGATTATCTTCCGTCAGAGGAACGAACGTGACGTGCATGTGCGGGGTTTTCTCGTCGAGATGAACGACGGCGGATGCAAAGGTTTCCGCACGCTGTTTCTGTTTCAGAAATTCAAGCGCATGTTCAAAGTATTCCCTGATTTGTTCCTGCGTTTTGTCCTTGAAGAAGCTGGGCGTACCGCCAATCAGGACTTCGACCAGCTTCACGCTGTCCGACCTCACACGGCATCCTGCTTCGGCAATCTGCCGCTGCGCTTCCTCCCGATAGGAATGTTCCGGCTGAATCAGGTGGAAATTCAATGCACTGCGGCTCGCGTCCACGTCGGGATTGCTGGCGTATTTCTCTTTGGTGCGTTCGTCGTGGGCTTCAATCCTGCCGATTTCAGGCCCTTTATATTTTGAAAATCTCATAATGGCGTATTGCACTTTCGCCATGTGTACCTCCTCAAAAAATATATAGTAGCGTTTTTCGCTTTTTTGCTATGTACGTACGTACACGATGCACAAACCGTTGCTTAGAAAGATTGCCTTCATCTCAGAAATGAAGCAATATCTCATTTTTTTCACGAATTTCGGCAGGGTTTATCGTCCTATGCCTTGCGGCGTACGTACGTACACAGCGTTTCGGTGTATTTCTCACTTATGCGATTTTGTTTTTTTCGTCGAACGGTGTTTCCATCCATGTTTTCTGCCAGCCATCCGAAAGCTGTATTGCAACGCCGATTCCCTTAAAGCCCCAAACACGACGACCTTGCAAGTTCAAAACATTATTGGTATGTATGATGCCATACTGTTTGGCATGAGCCACAAGATAATCGCTGACTGTTCTCAATTTGAGAGCAGGAAAGGCGTTTTCTTCGCACCAGAACGTATAAATCCTGTACATCTCTTTAGAACTGATGGTTCTGTTTGGACTTCGTTCGATATATCCATCCGAATCCATAAAGAGGATGACATTGTTCGCATCCTGCTTGACCACATCGCGGTTGCCTTTGGCACGCTCGCTCTCCGAAAATCGAAACTGATTGCGAACAAGACGCTGCAAGCCTTCGAACGCCCAAAGGAAGATACCTTCCAGCTCGCAGCACATCTTTTCGGCAATGTCGGGGTCGTCTTTGCGTGCAGCGGGCTTTTCCTTCGTTGTCAGGATGAGCTGACGGCGATAGAAGCCATCGCTTCGATCATACAAGGATTGCAGATCGCCGTTGGAGAACGCCAGCAGACGCGCATACATCCAGCCCTGATAGCTCTGTTTGCCCTTCTTTTCCAAATCCATCTTGTCCTGCGCGGTAACGATGGACTTGACATAGTTGGTCTGTTTCAACGCTTCCATGCGCATATCGTCGTCAATCATCAGGTGAATGTGTTCCAAGTCAGCACGGGCAAACCGATTCTCGGACACCTTTCCGACGCTCCCGTTCTTCGCATTGCATCCAAACAAATGCGAAAGCACTGTTCCAATCTGGCTTTTTCCTTCTCCGCCGCTGCCCTTGATGAGCATCATCCGCTGTCCCTTGTTGCTGGGAATCAGGCAGTATCCGATGTACTCCTGCAAGCAGGGGATATCCTCGGCATACAGCAACTCGTCGAGAAAACGCAGCCAGACGGCAGGCGGCGCGGCGTCAGGGGTATACCGAACAGGAAAACGGCTTCTCACAATCTCGTTCTTTTCATGTGTAAACCGTCCATCCAGAAAGAGCGTTCCGTTTGCAAGGTGAATCCGATCCGTCTGCGGGGCAAGCTCGTCCACATGCGCCGTGATTTTAAGCAGCTCGATGATGTTGCTGATTTTCTTGGTGACGCTGGTGGAAGCGTAGTCTTCCAACATTGCGTAAATATCGGCTTTGAGCGGCGTGTCGTCCATCATACAGCCTTCCGACGTAAAGAAGGCATTTTCCGTGTAGATGATGGCGTGTGTTTTCAGAAAATGCTGACAAAACAGAGCTTCATTGATGGATTTCCCGTCGTACCATGCAGGCCAGCCGTTAGGCGGCAGGGCGGTTTTCTTCTTTTTCAAGTTCAAACTGTTCCTCCTCTGTGTCATGTTCCAGGTTGGTTTGGATGCGTTGAAGCGCACCCGTGTTGACGAGCGCTTTTGCCGTATCTTCGCGGAGTTTTGCATCCGCAGAATACAGCAGGTTGAGCACATGTCCGATGGCGGGCAGTTCATGCAGCGCTTGCGCAAACCGTCCGTCCCACGGTGCGTTCATATCCGCAGGCGCATATGCGGTTTTCCAGTGGTTCAAAAGCCGTTCATAGTCCGTCAGAGCTTTCGTACATTCCAGCACAAGTCTGCGCTGCTGCACCACGGGCGGCTGAGCGGGCACAACCGCAGCCGACTGCGGTGTGTTCGGGTCAAGCCCGAAATCGGCAGCGAGTTTTTGCGCCGCCTGAATCAGAGAAAGCCCGAAAAGTTTGCTTACAAAGTCGATTACGTCTCCCTTTACCTGACAGCCAAAGCAGTAGAACCGTGTATCGACCTTCAAAGACGGGGCGTGGTCGTTGTGAAAGGGACAGAGTGTCATGCCGTTGCGCTGAACGTTCAAGCCGTAGTATTCAGCTGCTTGACGGGTCGTAATGTTGGCTTTCACCAATTTGAAGATATCTTTCATACGTTCACCTCTTTTTGATGTTTGATGAACGCATTTTAACAAAAAAATCTAGCTATATACGTATATCCGAAAGGTCGGAAATGCACACATAAAACCATGCTTTCCGACCTTTCGGATATGTGATATAATCAGATCAAATAATATAGGCAGGAGCTGAGCAAATGGAGATAAAACTGACGATTCAAGAACGCCTTCGCGATTTACGCGCAGAAAGAGGATTAACCCTCGAACAATTAGCCAATGACACACATATTTCACGTTCTTCCCTAAGCAGCTATGAATCTAATGAATTCAAGGATATCAGCCCTTTTGCAATCGTAACGCTCGCACAGTTCTATGGCGTATCAACAGATTATTTGCTAGGTCTTTCAGAAAATAAAAAACATTCAGACGTAGATATTACATCCCTGCATCTGAATGATGAAGTCTTAGATTTATTGAGAAGCGGAAAAATCAATAATCGCCTTCTTGGGGAAATCATTTTACATAAAGATTTTAAGCGTTTTTTACTGGATGTTGAAATCGTCGTAGATCGCATTGCCGATTCGTATGTCTCCAGTATGGGCACTTTCTTTTCCGTAATTAGAAAAAAGTTTGCAGATAAATTCCATCCCGATGAAGATTTGTCATTAAGAATGCTTGAACTGACGAATATAAAAGAACCGGAGTTTTTCAATCATATTTTCTGTGAAGATATGGAGAGTATTATTCATGATATTCGTGAAGCTCATCTGAGTGATCCAACAACAGCCAAAGATTGTGACTTTTTCACCGTTGAAAACGCAGAACGTCAATTTGAACTTATGTGCCTAGACGCATCTGATAGAGAAAAGATGACTCGCGCCTTTTCATACGCTACAGGTATTCCAAGGGATAAAATTACAGATGAAGATACCGACTTTCTCATCCGTTTTCTTGAAAAATCCCCTCGCTTTAAGAACGCGAACAATATGCGTGGAAAGGCATTTTATCACGGGAAGAAAAAGGGAAAAAGATCTCGCAAATAACGGGTATCCCTTTGCTGCGGGGATGGAGAGTTGAGCATCCGCCAACTGGATTAAGGCGCAAGCATTGCGGTCAACTCCATCCCCTTCGCAAAGGTATAACACACTAGACCTTGCAAGCAAGGTCAGTGTGCCAAGGGGCTGCGGCCCCTTCGGAAACCCTAGGATTTCTTTGCGCCTTGCGTTTCCGCTTATCCGCAAAGTTGCTTTATCGGACACTCTTAATTGAGTTCTTCTTTTCAGTAGTTCACGACCGATATATTTTTCCTTCTTTTATTTTGTAGACTTCATCACAGGCTTTTGAAATATCTGTTGCACTAT
>CAKUCW010000011.1 GCA_934643825.1 uncultured Clostridia bacterium
CCCTTGCCCTCAAGATACTGGCTGCGGACGGTGTGGCCGGGGCCCTTCGGCGCGATCATCACCACGTCGATATCCTTAGGCGGCTTGATGCAGCCGAAATGGATGTTGAAGCCGTGCGCAAACGCGAGAATCATGCCGGGGCGCAGATACGGCTCGATGTCCTTGTGATACATCGCCGCCTGCTTTTCGTCGTTGATCAAAATCATGATCATATCCGCGACCTTGGCGGCTTCCGCTGTGGTCATGACGGTCAGACCGGCGTCCTCCGCCTTTTTCCAGCTCTTGCTGCCTTCATACAGCGCAACGATCACATCGCAGCCGGAATCGCGAAGATTCAGCGCATGCGCATGACCCTGGGAACCATAGCCGACGATGGCAATCTTCTTGCCCATCAGGTATTCGAGGTTGCAATCCTGAGCGTAAAACATCTGTGCCATTTTATGTTCCTCCTGTTTTTTGTCTGGTATTTCAGTCAAATATATCCGAGCTCATGACACTGTCGCCGCGTTCGAGCGCGACGACGCCTGTGCGCACCAGCTCCAGAATGCCATAATCCTCCAGCAGCCGCAGCATTGCGGTCACCTTGTCGTTGTCGCCCGTGATTTCCAGAATCATCGAGGACTTTGTCACATCCAGCACCTTCGCCTTGAAGATATCGACCAGCCGCATCAAGCCCTCGCGCTCTTTGACATCCGCCGCGACCTTGACCAGCAGAAGCTGCCGCTCCACGTCGTTGCGATTGCTCAGCACCTGAACCTTCTGCACGCAGATCAGCTTGTAGAGCTGCTGCACCAGCTGCTCGATATGCGCGTCATCGCCGAGGACGACGATGGTGATGCGGGAAACTTCGCTGTCCTGCGTCGGTCCGACCGCCAGGCTTTCAATGTTGAAGCCGCGGCGGGAGAACAGACCGGATACGCGGGAAAGGACACCCGGTTCGTTGGAAACCAGCACGCCGACCGTATAGCGGCGCCGGTTTTCGGGATTCATCATCATGCTTCGCTCACCTCCGTCAATTCAGGCAGAACGAGTCGATCGGGGAACCGGGGGCAACCATCGGCGCGACCATCTCGTCGATATCCAGCATGCACTCGATGATGCACGGCGCCTTTTCCTCAACCGCCTTCCGGAACGCCGCCGCAAACATTTCAACCGTATTCACACGCGTGCCGCTCAGTCCGTAGGCGTCGGCGAGCTTCATGAAGTCCGGGCCGCGGTCGAGCGTCGTCTGGCTGTATCGATGCCCGAAGAAGAGCGTCTGCCACTGGCGAACCATGCCCAGCGTGCCGTTGTTAAAGATCACGATGATGACCGGAATGCCGTAATAGCCGATGGTCGAAAGCTCGGTCAGGTTCATGCGGAAGGAGCCGTCGCCCGTGACCAGCGCGACCGGTCTGCCCTCGGGGTCGCTTGCCGCCGCGCCCATCGCCGCGCCCAAGCCGAAGCCCATCGTTCCCAGACCGCCGCTCGTGATGAGCTGACGCGGACGCAGGAACGGGAAATGCTGCGCCGTCCACATCTGATGCTGTCCGACGTCCGTCGCAACGGTCATCTCCGGCGCAATCGCCGCCATCTGGCGCAGGATCTTGCGCGGCTCAAACAGCTCGTCGCTCAGGTATTCCTCCATCATGCTGCGTGCCTGCCGCATCCACTGTTCGTGGCTCTTTTGGGAAACGCGGGCGAGCAGCAATTCCAGAACGATACGCGCATCGCCCGTGATATGCAGCGTCGTAGACACGTTCTTGTTGATTTCCGCACGGTCGATGTCGATATGAAGCACCTTGGCCTGCGCTGCAAACGTTTCGGCATTGCCCAGCGCACGATCGGAAAAACGAACGCCGACGGCAATCAGCAAATCGCACCGCTGCATGGCGATATTCGCCGCGTGCGTGCCGTGCATGCCGAGCATGCCGAGCATGCGCGGGTTATCCGCCGGCAACGTGCCCAAGCCCATCAGCGTGGACACCACCGGCGCATCGATCCGGTCGGCAAACGCCGCCAGCTCATCCTCCGCGCCGGAGATAGTGACGCCGCCGCCGCAGTAAATCAGCGGCTTATGCGCCTCAGCAATCAGCTGCGCCGCCTTTTCAAGGCGCGGCTCGGCTTTGACCTTGTAGCGTTCCAGCGCTTCGCCCTCCGGACGCAGCTGTGCGGTCGGATGCTTGGCGGAGAGCTTGGGAATCAGCGCGTCGCCCAGCACCGGCTCATACTCCGTTTCGGCAATCTGCACATCCTTGGGGATGTCGATCAGCACCGGGCCGGGGCGTCCGCTCCTGGCGATGTAAAACGCTTCGCGAATGGTATCCGCAAGCTTTTCTACGCGTGTGACCAAATAGTTGTGCTTGGTGATCGGCATCGTCATGCCGGAGATGTCCGCCTCCTGAAAGGAATCCGTTCCCATCAGGCTCTGCGGCACGTTTCCGGTGATAAAGACCACGGGAGAAGAATCCATATATGCCGTCGCAATCGGCGTCACCAGATTGGTTGCGCCGGGTCCGCTCGTGGCGATGCACACGCCCGTCTTTCCGCTGGCGCGGGCATAGCCGTCCGCCGCGTGACCCGCATGCTGCTCATGCGCGGTCAGCACATGCTGAATTCTGTCCTGACGCTTGTAAAGTTCATCATAAATGGGCAAAACCGCACCGCCGGGAAAACCAAACACCGTGCCGACGTTTTGCTCGATCAGGCATTCAATCAGAATCGCCGCTCCGTTGAGTTTCATCTGACGCCGTTCCTCCTCCGTCAACCTAAAAAATCGGGCTGAACCCGCCTGCATGTCCGCCAAAGCCTTGAGGACTTCAGCGCTCACTCACGCGGTCTGTTTTCGTATCCTTCCTAATGGGTTAAAAAAGCAGCCTTTCACCCTGCTTTAGGGCGAAAGGCTGCTTTCGCGGTACCACCTAAATTCCGTGCCTGCGCACGCTCAGCGGACACCATGGTTTGATGCCCCTTCCCCTGTAACGGAGGAAATCCGGCAGACCTACACAGCGCCAGCGCGTTCAGCCTGCGGCTCCGAGGCGATCATCCCACGCGCCCCCGCAGGAGCCTCGCACCATCGCTCCCTCGCTTAGCGTTTCCACGCGGTTTTTTCCTCTTCATCGCCGAATATGTGTCCATATCTTATCACGCGTGCCACAAGCTGTCAAGCTCTTTTTATCCATGTTAAACCCGTTTATTGCGCAAAATCATGAAAGAATTTCATGTAAAAGGTTGACAAGTCGTTTGATTATTCATGTTTCATCGTGCGGTTCACCGCTTCTGTCCACAGCGGGCAGCGGTTCCGGTTTTTCCTGACCCAGCGCCTGCCAAGCCAAAACGCCCGCTGCGACCGCCTGAGCCACCCGCTCGCGGTATCCCTCATCCAGCAGCTTCGCTTCCTCTTTAGCGTTGGAAAGAAAGCCGCATTCCACCAGCACGCTCGGCACGCCCAGCGTCAGAATGTAATAATCCCCGCCGAGCGCGGCGCGTTCTCTCTGCGGTGCAAGCTGCTCGTTCATCGCCTCCTGCACGGCGCCTGCCAAAAGCCGTCCTGCCGGGCATCCCTCCCGATAAAACACCTGCGGGCCGCTCTGGCTTCGCCCGGCGTATTCATTCATGTGGATCGAAAGCACCATCTGCGCCCCGCCCTCCGCGATAATCGCCGCCCGGCGCTGCATATCCTGAAGTTTTTTGCGGATCGTCGGGTTCTCGTCGCAGAGCGCGTAATCATCCGTGCGGGTCATGATGATCCGCGCCCCCTGCTTTTCCAGAATCTCCCGAAGCTTTTGGGCAACATCCAGATTCAGCCCTTTTTCCGGCACGCCGCTGACCCTGCCGACCGCACCGCCGTCATAGCCGCCGTGTCCCGCGTCGATGGCGATCACCATGCCGGACAGCGCTCCCTCCGGCGGCTTCGTCGCCTCCGCGGCAGGCTGCCGCCCAAACGTTTGAACGGCATTCCCGCCCGCGCAGGCAAAGAGCAGCGCCGTACAAAGCCCGGTCACCGACAAAAGCCCCGCCGTCATCACGCGCAGTGTTCCCTTCACGTTTCCCCATCCCCATCCTTCTCGCTTCCCCGACAGAAGTATGAACATCTTCCCCAAAACATGCGCCCATCTCGCGGCGAACCGGTTCACTGACCCGACTTTTATATTCCCCCAACCTGTTTTGACACGTTTCGGAAAAGTTATCACCGGCTTTCCCACAATATTCCTCTGTTTTTCCCCATTTTTATCCACAGCGTTTTTTGTTGAATTAACTGGAAAATTGACTTTTCCACCGAGTTATCCACAGTTGTCCACAGGCTTTTCGGCGATTTTATCCCCATACTGTGGATAACTCAAGTTATCCACAGGTTTTTCTCCACAACTTTTTATATTTTCATTTCTTTATGAACAGAGAACGCCTGTTTTGAATCCCGGTTTCCTTTCGTCATTTTTCCCGGGTTTTTTCTAACTTTTGCAAACAAAAACGCACCGTTTCCCGAAGAATCTTCGGAAGATCCGGTGCGCCCCAAAAGTCAGACCTTTTTATGGGTAGAAAATGGCGTAAACCCGCCCGCGTGGACAAATCACGATGAAATCACGCTTTCGGCAGGGATTCCAGCGCCCGCGCCAGATGCGCCCGCACATCGACGCCATACACCTGCTGCAAAAACGACGGCGACGCAATTTCCGAAAACGCGCCCTGCCTGAGAATCTGCCCTTCGCGCATAAAGATCGCCTGACCGCCCAGCATCGGCGCCAGCGTCAGATCGTGAAACACGCCGACGACCTGTCTGCCCGGCTGACTGCCATACAGCCGAAGCTGCTGCATCAATTCAATCTGGCTGCTCAGGTCGAGGTGGTTGGTCGGCTCATCCAGCATGACAATCTCCGGCTGCTGCGCAAAGACACGCGCCAAAAAGACGCGCTGCTGCTGTCCTCCGGAAAGCGTATTTGCCGCCCGGTCGCGCAATGCCCAAAGCCCGACGGTTTCCAGCGCGTCGCGCACCGCCTGCTCATCTTTCCGATCCTCCGTTTCAAACAAACCGTGCCTGCGCATGCGGTATCGCCCCATGCGCACCACATCCGCAACCGTGTAATCAAACGGAATCTGCATATTCTGGCTCATCAGCCCGATATGCGCCGCCAGCTCACGCGGCTTCATCCGCGAAATGCGCTTGCCGTCCACGCGCACATCGCCCCGGCAGGGTAAAAGCCCCGCCATCACACGCAGGAGCGTCGTCTTGCCGCATCCATTCGGACCCAATATCGCCAGATTCTCGCCCTGCGGCAGCGTAAAAGAGAGATCCTTGAGTACATCCTGCCCGCCATAGCCCGCGGATACATGGCTGACCTCAATCATGCGCACGCCCTCCCTTCCTTCGGGAGAAATAGACATACGCAAAAAACGGCGCACCGATCAACGCCGTCACCGCGCCGACGGGCAGCTCCTTCGGGCTCAGCGCCGTTCGCGCCGCCAAGTCCGACAGCACCATCAGCGCACCGCCCAAAACCGCCGCCGCCGGAATCAGCCAGCGGTGACGCGCCCCAAAGAGGCGCCGCGCCAGATGCGGCACAATCAGATCGACAAAACCGATGGTGCCGCAGAACGAAACCGCCGTGCCCGTCAGCAGCGTGGACAGGACGATGAGCCTGCCCCTCGCTTTTTGCGGAGAAAAGCCGCTGGTCGCCGCCAAATCATCGCCAAACGTCAAGATATCCATTTCCGCAGACAGTCTCATCAGCAGCGGAACGCAAACCGCCAGCACCGCCAGCAGCACGGCATTCTGCTTCATCGAGCCGCCGGAAAAGCTGCCCATCTGCCAGAACACGAGCTGGTTGAGATATTCCTTCTTCAGCGCACAGAGCATGGTGATGATGGCGTTGATAAACAAGCTCAGCACCATGCCGGTCAGGATAATGGTTCCGCTGCGCATATCCGCGTCAAACCGCGCACTCAAGCCCATCGCCGCCAGCACAGCCGCAAGCCCCAGCGCAAAGCCCGCAGCCGGCAGCGTCATCGTCGGAATCAGCGGCAGCTGCACGCCCAGCAGCAGCACAAACGCCGCACCCAGCGACGCGCCGGAGGACACGCCCAGCGTGTAGCTCGACGCCAGCGGATTGCGCAGAACGCTCTGCATCACCGCGCCGGAAATCGACAGCATCGCACCGCACAAAAACGCCATGCACACCCGAGGCAGGCGGATGCGCATCAGGATGGAGGCATTCAGCGTCGAGATGTTTTCCGGAAGCGCCGCGCCAAAAAGCCCGTTTTTCAAAATCGCGACCACATCCGCGATGCTCATCTGCACAGAGCCTATGCCTACCGCCGCAAGAAACAGCACTGCCGCCGCCCCCGTCATCCCCAGCAGCCGCAGACCGTTTCTGTTTTTCTTCTTTTCCATTCTGTTTCCTATTTGCTCTCATTCAAAAAGGCTGCCAAGCCAACAAACCCACGCTTTCCGAGAAACACCCCCCACAGCGCCAGCCGAAGGTTTTCACCATGCGGCGTGACAGGCAAAGCCCCTCGTCCGCATCAGCCAGCTATGCGAAAAAGTGTTTCTCAGAATGTCGGTTTAAGCTTGACAGCCTCCGATTGATTTTTTACTTCGCGATCAGTTCGCCGTAAACTTCGGGATACACATCTGCCGCAATCTCCATGAGCGCATCCACGATGTTCTGGCACGGCTGGCTGGACACATTGGCGCCGATGAGATAAACCTCATGGTTCTTCACGGCGGCAACCTCCGCCCAGCCCTCACGCGACTCGATCTCCGCAACGGCGCCTTCCATATAATCCGCATTGGTGATGATCACATCCGGATTCGCGGCAACGACCTGCTCCGCGGAAACCGGAATCCAGCCGTCCTGATCCGCAAAGATATTCGTCGCGCCGATCAGCTCGATCATCTCGTTGAGGAACGTGCCCTGACCGAAGGAATACTGATACGGAGCCGGGCTGATTTCAAAATAGACCGACTTCTTTTCCTCAATGCCCTCGGCGAGCGCGGCAATCTCATTGATCTTTTCGTTCATCGCTTCAACGACAGCCTGTGCTTCGGTTTCCTTGCCGACCACGCTGCCGACGAACTCGATATCCTCTTCCACGGCGGCAATAGAGCTGCTGGACGGAATATCGATCACGCAGACGCCCAGATCGAGCAGCGGCTGATACGGATTGGTTCCCTTCGCCTTGCTCATGCCGGAGATGAAGACCACGTCCGGCTCCAGCGCGGCAATCGCTTCGCAGTCCGGCGTCATCATGTCAAACGTCGGCAGACCGGCGGCTTCTTCCATCTGCGCCGCGGTATTGGTGTCCACCGCAATCAGCGCACCCGTTTCACCCAGCGCATCCAGAATTTCGGACGTGCTCGGCGCAAGGCAGATGATTTTTTCAACTTTTTCCGGCACCGCAATCGCGTTTCCTGCACGATCCATGACCGGGGTTTCCGCGCTGGCACAAACGGCGAGCATCATCGCGCACAGCACAAGCAGAACAGACATCAGCTTTTTCATGTTTGTTTCTCCCTTATTTTGTTTTTTTGTCTTTCAGGCATCGCCCTTCTTCGAGATCCGCGAAGAATCAGGCGATGCGCAAACCGGTCTTCTGGCTTCGGAATCTCCGCGCCGCCTTCCCAGCTTTTTGCCCGCTCGCAGGGCAGAATCGCCAGTGGCTTATCGGCACGTTCCTTTTTCCTTTACAGCAGCGGTCTCTGCCGGAGACTTTCACTCCGTTCCCTCGGGGAATGTTCCCCCTTTTGCGCACACATCGCCTTTCGGCTCACCATTATAGCATAAAACCGCGTATTCGTCATCGAACAAAACCATTTTAAAAAAATTTGAAAAAAGGTGTTGACATTTGTCATGGATTGCGATATAATACTTTTTGTTCCGAGCAACATCGGTTCTAAAAGAAAAGCACCCATAGCTCAGCTGGATAGAGCGTTTGACTACGAATCAAAAGGCCACAGGTTCGAATCCTGTTGGGTGCACCATGAAAAACCCTTGACGAGCTTCGCGCCGTTGAGGGTTTTTCTTTTATATTCTTTTACAAGGTATTTCAAAACCAGTATCAACAATCATAACCAATAAGTATTCAGAGACAAAAAGAACGCCGGAGGCAGATTCCTCCAGCAGAATATTACGCGCTTCCTCCTTTTCTCCAAAGAACCGTTAGCAAAACAAGCAAAGTAGCTAAAACTGCCGCATTCCACCGTTAATAGTCCTCCTCTACAATTTTATCGTAGGGGTGATATGCTTTGAGCAGTGAATTATCTTCCCCTTTCATTCTGATCTTCATGTACCCTATATACATATTGCAAACTTCTTCTTTATTGAAATAAAAAGTTCCATCTTTTTCAGAATCCTTTCCATCAACATGAACGAAAAGATAGAACTTTCGTTGTTTTATCATGTCCTTTAACAATTCAACCGCCTCATCATAAATATATACATCTATCCTTCCAATATCATAATCAACATTATAAAATTTGAAAGACACATCTTCTGTTTCCAATGTAAGTTGATCGGCTTTCACAAGATATGATTCTTCCCAAGTAATTGAAAGCAATATGATCGGTTGGATACCCTTCATCTTTATAATTGATAATGTATTTAATTTATCTCTTTTCTTGCTCTTTATCTCAACCGTCCCATCATTTGTAATATATGTTACTTTATATCGTTCGTCCTGCTTCAAAGCGCAAATTTTCTCTTCTTCTTTTTTCGGATTATATGATGGGCAAATACGTTCTTCTCTCTGTTCGTAAAACCGACAAGCTTCATCTTCCTCTAAAAAGTTAAAATCGCTTATGTAAATCTGTTTCAATTCCTCTTTTGAAACAGAAATAATCATTTTCAAGTTATTTCTTATCTTTTCAAACCCACAGGCATATACGGCGTATCGAATCACATCATGTCGTTCTTCCTCCGGCAATCTTGAATCATATCCTATCGTTTTTAAAATCGAATGAAACCTTTCTTTTTTCAGTTGCTCTTCAAACTCTTTTAAATTCTCCACTTCATTCTTCCATGGAAGAGGTAAGTCCGTTATGATGTCGCATGACGGATTTTCCGTTTCCTCGATAGAAGCGTATTCATGCATTGTATCAGACCAAACCCAATTTGGAATAGGTTTTCCCTTATAATACTTCTGAAATAGTTTAAGTCGAGAACTCGTTCTCAATTTTCTAAACGCCTTTTGCTGTATCTGGTCGATTCTATACCTTGTCACATTAAAAAAATCACCCACTTTTCTTTTCTCCATCGGCGGTTCGCCGTCCAAGCCAAACCTCATAATCAATACTTTTCTTTCCCTCGGAGTCAGTATTTCCAAAATCTTCATAATATCACGACAATATTCTAAATCGTATTTTTCTCCATAATCATATTCGTCCTTTGCCGGATAATCATAAATCAACATTTCAAAATCTCTACCCGTCATTTTTCTTCCTCCTCTTAAAAGATTATAGCATTTCGCCTGTAATTACGCAATCGCGTATACGCATCTGCGCATAATTCGATACTATCTTTCACGGGTGATGAACGTGATGATGGTCAAAGACGCAGTTGCACAACGCTTTCGTGAGCTATGTATCCAGCGCGGTATCCGAATTAACGAGCTGGCAAACCTTTCCGGGGTAACACCCTCTACGGTGTACAGTATGCTCGACCCCAAGCGCCGCGAAATCTCCATCACCACCATCAAAAAGCTCTGTGACGGTTTAGACATCTCCTTAAGCGATTTTTTTACCGCACCCATATTTGACCAACTTGAACAGGAAATAAAATAGCTGTCAAAACAAAAATGCGTAAGCCTTGCTTTTCTGCAAGATTTACGCATTCTGTTTTTTTAACCGCATATACGATATGAAAAGAAATTTTCGAAACCCGCCGAAAGAGCTGTTTCGTCTACGCCTCTCCCGCCGCTTCACGGCGTTCGTATGCCACATGCAGTTCCCCGTAATCCATTTCCTCCGTGATTTCGATTAGCAGGCTCAGCGATTCATCTTCCGGCAGCTTCAAACCCATATTCAACGGCAAAACTACTTTGCAATCTCCGCTCTTTTGCGGTATCATTTCTTCGCGGTGTTTGCTTCATGTTCAGTTTCAAACTACAACAAAAGATGCGAGTCGGCAATCCCTTCTCGCATCTTTTTCTATTCTTTTTTGCGGAGCGGCTCATGCTTAGCCTGACAACCCTCATTTATGAACGGTTTATTATGCCGCTGCTCCACGCGCTCGTTTTTTCATTTTCAACAGCTTCAAAGCAAACAATACCAGCACCACTGCATCGACAACATACAGCGCCAGCAGCCAGCTTTCCAACGAATAGCCTACGATCTCGACATTCATGGAATTGCTGTTCGCTACTGTGTAAAGGATATTATGGGCTGCATTGCGCAAAATCTGCATATCCTGTACATTGTTAAAATCACAGTCATTCCACAGCAGATCCGGAAGCGACGCCAAAATCAGATCATTGCCCGCGTACAGCATTTGACGGGAATCCATCACCTTGTTGTCTGTCTTATAATCACAGATGACAAGCCCCTTGAATCCCCATTCGTCTCGCAGGATCGTCGTCATCAGACGATAATCACCGCCCGTCCAGCGCGTGCCGATCCGGTTAAAGGAACTCATCACGCCGTTCGTGCCGGTATATTCCGTTACGCCATCTGCCATCGCGGTTGCAGAATATGCCGACTCGTCATCGCCCTTTACGGCAATTTCAAACGGTTTGAGGTAAAGTTCGCGCAGCGCCTGCTCCGTACAGAATGTTGAAATGCCTCCGCGTGCCGTTTCCTGATCGTTCAGTGCAAAATGCTTCAAGTCTGTATAGACACCCTTTTGTTTTGCGCCATTGATGACATTAACCGCCATCTTTCCGGAAATGATGGGATCCTCCGAATAATATTCGTAGTTTCTTCCGGAGAACGGGCTGCGATGCAGATTGACCGCCGGCGCATACCATCCCGTATAGGGCAGTCCATTGCCATTTTCATCGCCCCAAACGCCGATGTCGCCCACATTTTTGCCCATCTGATATGCCAGATCTTTATTCCAGGTAGATGCCAGCAGAATCTCGCAGGCAAAAGAAGAGTTGCCGGTATAATGTTCTTTCAGACCCGGCATGAAGTTGACAAAGCCCACAGGGCCATCACTGTCATTCGTCAGATTCTTCTTGATGCGTTCAATCGAGATTGTCTGGAAGGCTCCCTGATTGACCAGATTCAGCATTTCTTTCGCCGTCAGCCGATCCAGCAGCTGATTCCATTTTTCATCATTATAATCAACACCAATCAGGTCACGCAAAGTCACCGTATTCTCTGCGCCGACTGTCGGCATCTGCGTTACCGTCTGAATCATCGTATTGTTGGTCGTCTTATCATGAATGGCAGCCTGCTCGCCTTCCAGATAAATGCGTTCAGACGCAGTCGATGCCGTCGGGAAGGTCTTTTCAAAGTTCGTGCGGGACATGCCTTTGCGAACTTCTTCGCCGCTTTCTGTTTCAACGTAAACATCAGAAAGACGATATTGCAGATCGTTAAAGTTGACCTGTTCCTCCTCTACGCCATCATAGTTCTCGCCGAAAGTATACAGATTCGAAACTACGTTCCCCGTATTCGGGTCATTCGCGTACGTTACGTCGGAAGCCAGCTTTACCTGACTCTGCGCATATACGTTGCTTTCGTCCGCAATATGGGAGTTCTTTGCAAGGCTGAATACATATTCGCCAGCATCCAGCTCATATCCGATAAAGCCGTTTTTATTGGCATCATTATAGTCGTAGCTTGCCAGATCATACGCACTGACGGTAAAGCTGATTTCTTCGTTTTCGCCCGGTTCAAGCAGTTTCGTCTTTGCGAAATCAACAAGCTGGACATGGCTCTTTTCGATTCCGCCTTGGATGTACGGCAGCGTAACATAGAGCTGCACGACATCTTTACCAGCTCTGTCTCCTGTGTTCTTTACGTTCACATGGAATGTCAGCTTGCTGTCCGTATCTTTAAGTTCGCCCTCCATGGTCATGGTCTGTTCAAATTCAGTATAGCTCAAGCCATAGCCAAAGGGGAAAATGACATTGGCGTCATACCAGCTTTCGCTCTTGTCGCGTTTAGCTTCCTCAAAATCCCGCGTTTCATAATAGCGATAGCCAACGTATACGCCTTCTTCATAGGCAACATAGTAATCTTCGGAAGCATTGGGGCCATCCATAAACGCGCTTCCGTTCACGCCGCTGTTGACCTGCGAATTATCGCCAAAGTTCTGCCAGGTCGGGTCTTTCGTAAAATCGCGGGCATACAGATCGACCGTGCGTCCGGAAAAATTATCTTCACCTGTCAGCAGCCGTCCCAGCGCAAGAGCGCCATTAGTACTCGGTCCTCCGATCCAGACAACTGCGTCAATGCGCGGATTTTCCGGATCGTTGTTATACCGGTCAATGAAGTCGCACTGGAATGCCGTCAGCGTATTCAGTACGACAATAACTTTGTCAAAGCGTGCCGTGACCATATCGAGCAGATCGTATTCATTTTGATCCAGCTGCAAATAGTGATTGCCTTCAATACCGCCCGCGTTTACATTCTGTGTGCGCGGAAGATCGAAGCTCTCGCCGCCGATTCGGGAGATTACGACAATCGCAGCATCGCCATATTCTTTATAACTCTTGACCAGGCTCTGCGGATAATTGGATATCGGGGTCTCGCCGATATCCAGAGTCGGCGCAGCGCTGGACTGATCTGAAAGCGCAGGGTTGTTTGAACGTCCCTTGCCGCTGTCCGCACTCTGGTAAAACTTCATCAGCTCGGTATTATACGAAACGCCTGCATCATCCAAACCATCGAAGATCGTTTTTGCGTCGTCGCCATTCACCTTGCCGGATCCGGAGCCGCTGAGTACCAGATCGACCGAATTCTTACCAAAGACGCTGACCTTGCGCTCGGTTTGGGCGAGGGGAAGCGCGTCCTTCTCATTAACCAGCAGGGTAAAGCCTTCCTTGGCAATCTCCAGATTAATCTGGTCGCCGGCTTCTTTGGCTTCCTTCTTGCTGGCGTAATCGGACGTGTATACCTTCTCGACACTGGAATCCATTTTCGGATGCTTGCCGCCCAGTACGGTATCCAGAATGGAGCGGAAAGTCGTTGAGCAAAGCACCGTTGCAACGATCAGCACAACACATACGACTGCTGTCGCGATGGGGAATCTCTTCTTTTTCTGTTTAGGAGAATCGTTCTTCTTTTTCATACTCAATTCATCTCCAAGTTGTCATAAATCGGCGACCAGGTAAATTCAGCGTCGCTATCCGTCAATTTAATGTAGTCCGTCATGAAGCCGACGGCACGATATGTACCGCCCATCACTGTATTGTCGTTATCCACAACGAATTCAATGACGTTGTCGCCTTCGTTCAATTCGATTTCTGCAATCTCATATTCTTTGAATATCCGCAAGACCGTTAAGCTGTACGAAATATCCTGTCCGTTGACACGGATAGCCGTTGCATTGTCTCCGGTCGATGCCACATCCATCGAATCGACTTCAACGGCAAGATTCGCCCAGAGTTTCGCTTTTGTCGCTTTAGAAGCATGGATCTTAAACGTCAACGTATCGCCGCGTTCATACTGATAGGATACATAATAGCCGTTGCCCGCCTCAAGCTTGGAGTTCGCCGGATAATCATCCTTGCTGACTGTGCCAACCGTTCCCGCATCTTTGACGATACAGTTTGCGCCCTGCACACTGCCGGAATAGCCGAAATATTTCTTCTCCGGATCAAACGGCGCATATTCCGCTTGGAACGTATCCGTCTGGACAGGTTCGTGTGTCCAGTGCGCATAGAACCCCGTGTTTGCTTTCAGTTTAATGCCCTCTGCAAAATCAATTTTCTCTCCGCCGATTGCTTTAGTATACCAACCGTCAAAGACATAGTTTTCACGGACAGGCGTTTCCACAGGCGCCTCAACGTTTGCATCGGAAAGCAGCTTATAGGAATAAACGACGCCATTCTTATACTCAGAATCGGTGTAATTCGCATTAAAAATCGCCATATACTGCTGAATCGTCCAGACAGCATAAAGGTCTGTATCCGCCTTGGGCTTGAATGGGATCTTGACCATATCCGGTTTATTTTTTGCCGGATACTCATCGATCGTCCAATCGTTGCCCTCTGCCGGCACTTCGGACGTCCATCCCTCGAACTTATAGCCTTCGCGCTCCAGATTTTTGATTGCGTCTCCCTTCTTGACCGAACCGCCTTCGACAACATACAGTTCTTTATCCTTCTGCATCTCGTCGCTGAAAGCGGTCTGTTTGAAGGTCACGCGATATTCCTTCTTGCTGTCTTCCAGCCAGACGGCATACAGCGTCGTATCGTTCTTAACAACGAAATTCTCCGTATCCAGCCTTTCGCCGTTTTCACTCAGCGACCAGTACCGCAGCGAATAGCCTTCTTTGGTCACCTCAGGCAGCTCTCCAAGCGCCGCACCGTATTCGATCGTCATCTGCCCCAGCGTTCCTTCGCTGTCGCTGTCTGCAAGCATAACTGCACACTGACCGATATCCCATTGTGCCGTAAGGGTTACATCCTGCGTCGGCTGATAAATGGTATCGACTTTTTCGCCGTTTTCATCCGCCCAGCCGGCAAACACATATCCCTTGCGAATCGGGGTAGTCGGCAGTTCTGCGCTCTCCGATTTTTCCACAAAAATTGCGCCGTCTCTGGACGAACCGTCATTGTAATTCAGCGTGATCGTCCATTCATTTTCATCCGCACCGCTGACAGCTAATGCCTGTGAAGCCAACAGCACACTCGTAAGCGCGAGCAATATCATTCCATTTGATTTGCGCATGGATCCATTCTCCTAAATTCATCTATAGCGGACAATCAGGCTCTGACATTCTGTTGTCAGAGCCTGATCGTCAACAAAGTTCCTGTTCTGTTGTTTTATTTGACAGTCAGGGATGCAGTGATCGAATAATCAAGCGTTCTGCCCGCAAAGAACCAGCCAATGAATCCGTCTTCACAAAGCACAACTTCCTGGTTGATGGTGAACGTGTAATGTTCGCCGGAAGCCTTCGGCGCCGCGATAGAGCCGCTGACCACGCCGGTGGTTTCGTCGATCGTCAGTCCATCCGGCAGATCTTCCGCCGTGTACTTCACGCTGGTGTACTTGCCTTCGTTTTCGCCGTTAGTCGGGTCACCGTTCGGCACGAAGTTATCGCCTTCAACCAACTCGACCAGACCCGCAAAGGAAACCTCGACATTCGCCGGATCAACAACCGCAGAAACGGAAACCGTCGTCGTCGTCGTGCCGCTCACGCCGCTCATGTTGCCCTTGCCCTGTACGGTGATGGTGAAGGGATACGCCCCTGCCTTCTCCGGGCTGGTACCGGACACAGTGCCGGTCGCCCAGTCAAGCGTCATGCCTTCTACGCCGCCGGAAACCGTCACGTCATAGTTACCTTCGCCATAGACGCCGTTCATATTGGCAATGAATTCATCGACTTCGCTCTGCTCATAGATCGTATAGTGATCGTAATTTTCAGCCGGTTCAACCGTGACCACACGATCGCGCAGCAGCATAGCTGCTTTCAGACCCGTCATCGCGTTACTGTTCGCATAGGTGTACAGCGCACGGGTTGCAGTCTCGCGGACAGCGGAATATTCCGTCGCACTCTCGACCAATCCATCGGTATCGGCGCCTGCTTTCACCAGCAGACCGCCCTTGCCGTCGCGCAGAGTCTCATCCCATGTGCCTTCCGCACGCTGGAGCGGCGGGAAAGCAAGGAACTTGGAGTTCAGCGGCATGACATGCGCACGAACCAGATTCTCAGGCGTCCAGCCGCAGCCATTAAAGAACGCGTCTGTGACCGATATACCGTCAAAGCCCCATTCGTTCTCATACATCTGAATCGTGATCGGATAAGCAACCGAGGTAGACAGACCGATGCGGTTAAAGGAAGTCATGATGCCGTTGGCATTTCCCTTCTTGATCGCGATCTCAAACGGCTTAGCATAGATCTCGCGAATCGCCTGCTCAGTTGCAAAGGTGCAGATGCCGGAGCGGCTGGTCTCCTGATCGTTGAGGAACGCATGCTTCATATAAACATGTATGCCGTTGTCGGTCGCGCCCTTGATGACAGCCGCCATGATGTTGCCGCCCTGCAGGCCATCCTGAGAATAATACTCGAAGTTACGACCGGAAAGCGGGCTGCGATGGATATTCATACCCGGGCCATACCAACCCGTTACGCCCAGCAGCATGCCCTCGTTTGCAATGATGGTGCCCTGCTCATAACCAAGTTCCTTGTTCCAGGTAGAGCCGATGACCGACTCACAAGCCCAAGCATAACCATTGCCATCCGGCACGGTAGACCAGTTTGCACGGAGCTGACCGGGACCGTCGTGATCCTTGATCTCCGGCTTACCGATCGTCTTGATCTCGGCAGAGCCATAACCGCCATCGTTAGCGATCTTGGTCAGTTCATCCCAGGTAAGCTGGTTCATGAACTCCGTCCACTTTTCATCCGTCAGCGGAACGCCAACCATGTCCGCCAACTCGATGGGATACATACCCAACTCGTTGACCTGCGCAGTGCCCTGCGTCCAGTCCTCCGGAACGGATTCCACGATCCACGGATTCTGAACGTCAGTCTCGATCTCAGGCGTCATCGGGTTATCATAGTCACAGTAAGAAGCGCCATAAACCTCCTGAATGTTCAACAGGTTAAACGCTTCCATGGAGAACACATTAGCGGAACCTTCGTCTGCGATCGCCCACGCGAGCTGTTCCTGCAGCTCGTTCGGCATACCCGCCTCGTATTCTTCTTCAAGCGCGACGTAAGCATCCTCACCGTCGCCGACTACCATCTGACTGCGGCGCAAATAACGATCTTCGCCATCTACGACCCATGCGTTAGACTGCGTATTATAGCGACCCCAAACATCGTCATCCGCTTCCGCAGAGAAGATATTATTCGGCGTTTCCTCATTGCCGTCCTCATTCCACGCAAGCGCTTCATCTGCATTGAGCGTCACGCTGTCCAGCACATCGTGGGAATTGTTGCGCACGGAGAGAACATACTCGCCGGTTTCCAGCTCATAACCGGAGAAATCGTTGCCATTGGCATCATTGTAGTCAAAAGACGCCAAGTCTTTTACCGCAACCGTGATTGCCACGCTCTGAGATTCGCCGGGCTGAAGCACATCGGTCTTATCAAACCCGACGAGATTGACAGCCGCCTTCTCAATCTCATCTTCTGCATACGGAGCAGACGCATAAAGCTGAACGACGTCTTTGCCTGCCGTATCTCCGGTGTTGGTCACGGTCACAGTGACTGTCACATCGCCGTCAGCCGCAGACAGATCACCCTCTACGGACGCGATCTTCTGTTCAAATGTCGTGTAGCTCAAGCCATAACCGAACGGATAGACCACCGCGCTGTCATACCATGCGTCGGCAGCAGCTTCGCTGCGATTCTTCAGCTCTTCGTAAACCGTTTCATAATAACGATAGCCGACATAAATTCCTTCCGCGTAGTCAATGAACTTGTATCCGCCGTTGGTCACGCCGTCTACCGCATAAGCTTCGTCATACCCCATCGTCAGAGCCGCGCCCGTATCGCCCACTTCTCCGTTGATGATCGCATTAGACTGCGTATAATCGCCGAAATTATACCACGTCGGGTCGGTCGCAAAATCTGCCGCATAAAAATCAACCGTGCGACCAGAAGGATTGATCTCGCCGTTCAGAATCTGTCCCACGGACAGGATGCCATTCCAGCCGGGCTGACCGATCCAGAGAATCGCATCGACATCCTCATCATCTTCCAAGCAGCCCAATTCCATGGCAGACGGGCTGTTGAGGATCACAACCACCTTGTCAAAGTTCTTCTTGGCATACGCCATCAGTTCCTTTTCAGAGGTCGTCAGCTGAAGATAATGGTCACTCACATCGTCGGTTACGGGTTCCAGCGTATCCTTGTCGACCAGATTATAAGCGTCGTTATCCTGGCTTTCGGCGCCGGAACGGGAGAACACAACGATTGCGGTATCCGTATAGCCATCCAGAGACGCCGCATCCAAAGAACCCGTGCCATCCGTAATAGGCTCATAGTAGCTTCCGTCAAAGCTCACGCTATCAGCCGTTTCGGCTTCCACCTTGTTCATGTAATGACCGCCGTCATACGGGTTTCCGCTGTAACTGAGCGTCTTCGGAGCAAGTTCCGGCTTCTCATACTCCGCTTTAACGGAGGGGTTATATTCGATATTCGCCGCATCAAGGCTGTCAAACAGGGTCAGCGGTACATCCGGCGTATTCTCTCCTGCCGGCTTGGTCTGCCCGCCGGAACCGCTTCCGCCAGTCGCCAGCGTATCTGCCTGCGTACCCAGCACGGTCACCTTTGCCTTCGCATCCGCCGACGTAACCAGCGGCAGAACCTTGTCCCTGTTCTTCATCAGAACAGCGCCTTCACCCTCAAGCTTGAGGTTCAGCGCAGCAGCGGCATCCTCAACTTCCGTCATTGAATCGTATGCAGCACGATACTGCTTGGCAGGATCGAGATTGTCGGCGATATTCGCCGACGCGGCAGGCACGAAACTGCTCATGCACAGCGCAACACTGAGCGCAGAACTTGCCGCCGTCTTGAATTTCCGGTTCTTCATAGCGTCCATTCAGATTCTCCTTTTTTGTCGATTCTTTCGAAATCGTTTGACGGCATTTTACCATTTATTCACTGCTTGTCCACCATTATGGTACAAAATCGCCTTTTTTCGGTATGAAATCCCACCAAATAACCTCTTCCTTTTTCCGTTCGTTTTTTCCCAAAATGATCTGCTATTTTTTCTAAAAGCATGAAAGAACAGACCCCATCATCCGGAGTCTGTTCAGTATGCTGTATGCAGTTTTTTCTTTAGCTTTCTTCCGGCCTCTTCGAGGCAATGCCATCCTCAGGGAGCATGATCTCAATGACAAAATGATGGTTTTGTGTGCTGATCATCAAATCGCCATTATACGCATTTACAATATAAGCAATACTCTTAATGCCATAGCCATGCATGCCCGGCTCATTCTGTTTCGTCGTCTGAATCTCTCCGTCCTTATAGACGATCGGCGTACTGCAATAATTATCCATATTGATATACAGCATTTTCATATGCGCCGAGACTTTCAGCGTCATGACTCGCTTTTCTTCGTTCGGTTCCTGACGCAGGCTTTCAATCGCATTTTCCAGCATATTACCAAAGAGCGAATAGACGTCCACCTCGTCCATCCGGTTCAGATGCGCACCATCGACAACATAGGAAAACTGAATATGATAATTCTCGCAGATCAGCTTTTTCTGCATCAGCACCATATCCAGCGCTTCATTTCCCGTTTTGATGATGCTGTCATAAATCAGGACCGCTTTTGATAGTTCTTCAACATTTTTGCGCCGTTTTTCATCGCTCTGCGTATTGATCAATTCAATCTGATGCTTGAGGTCATGGCATTTAATGTTAATAAGATTGATCGTTTCTTTGGATATCTCATGCTGGTTACGTTCAAGCAGCATCATCTGTTGAAGAGTCTTATTGGTCTGCGTCATTTTACTATCCTGAAATATACCCACCTGCAAAAGCAGACAGAGAAGGCATCCCAAGATGGAATAGATCTTATTGCAAACCATCGCTGCCGTAGACAATTCAATATGGTCCGTTACAACGCTCAACCCCAGGCAGATCACCAGATTCAGCGCCGATATTCCAAGCACACGTTTATCATCATCCTGCATGGTTTCATCAAGCATCGCACGCTTAACAAAAAGCAGATAAAAAAAGCCTGCACAGACTGCATATGGCAGAATCAGCAATAAAAATACTTGTATCCGTCCGGATAACGCCTTCAGATTGTAAACAGCTATGATGATTTTAACGAATGAATCCGCAATATGCTCAACCGAGTATCCCGCCGTCGCAATGAAAACGATCTGCGAAAGCGACGCACGGAAGCAGAAACAGATTGCTAACATGGACCACGCAAAGAAGATGACAAAAAACATCATTCGGATGCCGATCCTGTCCGGAAGAAATAAAAAAACGTCGTTTGTCCCGATTGCCAATATGCTATATGCCGCCAGCGCAATCCCAGTACGAAGAAAAAAAGGCTTCTTTCGCGGTATATGTGCCAGGAAAATTGATTCAGAAACCAGCAGTTCAAACATGAAACACAGCGGAATAATGACTCGGATCTCCATTGTCAGCTGCCTCCTCTCAGATAACGCATAAAAGCTTCTGTAAAGGAATCCACATATGGCTTAGTGATCGTAAACTGAACATTGGCAATATCGACTGTATTTTTGACTTTCTGTTCAATATGAGCGAGATTAACCATTACGCCTTTTGCGCATTTGACGATCAAGCTGTCTTTGAAAGTTTCCTCAACCTCTCGAAGCGTTCCCCGCACACGGAATTCTCCATTTTTCGTAACGTAGCAAATATAGTTTTTGTCTTTCGTAATATAATAAATTTCATTGTAGCTGATTTTTTTATAGGAATCCGAACCAACATTCAAAAAAATATACGCATCGGTCTTTATCTGCTCATCAACACGCCAAAGCGCGTGATTAAGTTTTTCTTCAAACGTACCATAACGAATAGGCTTGACGATAAAATCCATGGCGGAGACTTCATATCCTGCAATGGCATACTGCGCCATTCGGGTTACAAAAATCAGCGCGACATGCTCATCCATTTCTCTGAGCTTCTGCGCAGTATGGATGCCATCAAGATGAGGCATTTCAACATCAAGAAAAACAACGTCATATCCCGGCTTATATTCTTTGAGAAAATCTATGCCATTCTGATAAACTTCAATTTTAACGTCGAAGTCCTTTTCGCGAGCATAGCGCCTGATGTGCATTGTCAACCGCTGAATGTCCTCTTCGTTGTCGTCGATCACGGCGAAACATCTTTCCATATTCATGTTTCTTCCGCCCAACCTTTCTTTTCAATGGAACTTCATTTTGTTCAGTATAACATATCCATTTCATGTGTTTCAAGTTTTGCCATAAGAAAATCCGTGTTCAATCATTCAACGCCAAATACGGACATGATTATTAAATTATTATTTGTTTTTTATGAGTTACATAAAGATCAAAGTCAGTCCGCCAATCAAAATACCACAGGTTCGAATCCAGTTGGGTGCACCATGAAAAACCCTTGACAAGCTTCGCGCCGTTGAGGGTTTTTCTTTTGCGTTTTTCTGTATATCGCCGGAAACTGCCGCCTGCTGAAATCGTGCCTTGTGCCTGTTTCATGCGGTCGTTTTCGGCGTTTTTTGGTTTTGTCACATCAGGTGTCACGTTTTAGATCAAACAACGCCCGTTTAATAAACGCTTCCAATAATAATATGGCTTGTATGAATAACCTTTTCCCGTCTTGCACGCGCATACCTTTCCATCGTCATTTTGATATCCGCCTAACCGACGATCGTCTACGGACAGCTATCAGATGTTGATCCGCTTCTCGGTCGAATCATAGCGTTCGGCAGTCCAACGATTTTGGAGCACTCTTCCTTAATATATATTTTTTCGCATAAATAAAATCTTAAACATACCAAGACCTCCTGTCGCAGAGTTTCTCTTTGACAGGAGGTCTTGGTTTTGAACATTTGTTTTCAGAAAGCTGTTCGCTTCATCAGGAAATTTCTTGTCAGGATTCAGCCCGTATTAAGACTCTTTCCTTTCCCTTCTCTTTCTCCCCGTCAGTGCCTTGACCAGAAGGAGCGCAATTTCTGCGACCGCAAATCCCACAAGCAGGCGAAGGTTAATCTGAACAAAAAGCTCATCCATATGGTTGACGGTATCTACTTTTGCATCGCTGGCATAATAACCGCTGTTAGCGACCGTATACAGGATATTTTTGCTCGCACGCCGCATATCGTGAACCAGCGTTGTGCGCTTCTTGCTGAGCTTGTTGGAATCATACGAGCCAAAGCCAAGCATCAAGTCGGCGCCGTTTCGGATGCAGTTATCCGTAATCATATAACCATAAGAGCCATCATAATCCGAAATGACCATGCCCTTAAAGCCCCATTCCTCACGCAGCACTCCGTTAAGCAGAGCATCGTTGGCGCAGGCGGGCTGCGTTCCGATCCAGTTATACGCGCTCATGATAGCGATGGATTTTCCCTGATACTCTCTGAGCGCCAGTTCGAACGCTTTCAGATAGCCCTCGCGCATCGTCTGCTCATCCACCCAGGTCAGCAGCATCGCTGTGCGATTCAGCTCCTGATCGTTAAGAGCAAAATGCTTGACGTAGGCATAGACGCCGAACTGCGAAGCACCGAAAATCTGGCGGCTGGCAAGCCTTCCGGAAAGCACAGCGTCCTCAGAGAAATACTCGAAGTTGCGTCCGCTGAACGCCGAGCGATGGATATTGACCGCCGGACCATACCAACCAAAATTCTCTGCGGCAGCAAACTCCGAACCCATGGACACGCCGATTTCATAAGCAAGTTCCTTGTTCCATGTCTGCGCCATCAGCACTTCGGAGGGATACGTCGTTCCATACGCGCCCGTCATATAGTTATTCAGTCCCGCGGGGCCGTCGCTGTCGGATGTCTTGATCTTGCCGACAGACTCAATCTCCGCTGTACTCCATCCGCCCTGATTGATAAGGGTATCCATGTCCTTCCAACTGAGCTGGTCGAGCAGCAGATCCCATTGCGGATCGTCATATTCCAGCCCTGTCATATCCGCAAGGAGCAAACCGTTCTGCGCGTCGGTCGTCGGCACGGTATCGCCGTCGATCTCAAAATCCTTGCTGGAATAGCCGCTGACCGTATTAGCAGCAACAGCGTCGTGCGTCTCGTCGTCCATGACATAGGCGCTTTCGTCCGGCGCGGCACAGGCTTCCGCATAGTTGGCAAAGCCATCTGCGCGGGAAAGCACGGTATGCGTACCGCGTGCACTGTCAAAGCGGTTAACGGCTTGCTCATCATATCGAATATCCGAGGTAACCGTAAATGTCTGAGCATCACAAATCGTATGAGAATCCGAACGGACGGAAACCGCGTATTCGCCTGCTTCAAGAATATATCCGCCGCCCGCAACCTTCATGCCGCTGTAATCATAACTCGCCATATCCCGTTTATCTAACAGGAAATAGATGAGTTCAGACGCGCCAGGCTGAATGACACTCGTCTTTGCGAAGTCGATCAGATTAACGCTTGCCTTTTCAATACCGCCGTTCGTATAAGGCGGCGTATAATACAGCTCAATGACGTCCCGTCCGGCAGCATTGCCCGTGTTCGTAACGGAAACCGTCAGGGCAAGGGTATCTCCGTTATCGATCATGCTGTCGATCTTCTTTTCAAAGGTCGTGTAACTCAAGCCATAGCCGAAAGGATACTGCACATGCTGGGCGTAGTCGATGACACCGTCATCAGACGCCGTTTCGTAATACTTATAGCCGATATAGATGCCTTCCGCGTAGTTGACAAAGCTGACCGCGCCCTGATAGGTTGCATCTTTTTTGAGAATTTTCTTTTCCAGATCGGTGAGATTATCATAAACGTTCAAACCGATGTTGTGGATAGACGGGGTCGCCATCAAATCGTAAACGAACGTATCCGCCGTTCTGCCAGAGGGATTGACCGCACCGCTGAGAATTTTACCGATCGCTTCAAAACCCTTTGCACCGGCAGCAGGCGCAAGCAAAACAGCATCTACGCCATACTCATCCACCCAGCCGAGTTCCATGCTGTTGCAGCTGTTGACGATGACGATGACCTTATCAAACGCGTCACAGACCTTTTGGAGCATGGCTTCCTCGGTATTGCTCAGTTCCAGATAACTTTCGCCTGCGTCGAAATCGTCATAATCGCCATTGTTGGTATACGTCACCTTCGTATAAGGATAGATTTCCGGAGCGATGGACACCTTTTCGGAAACATTATACGTTCCATCGATCACGGCTTTCATATCCATCGGCAGATCGTAGTTCTCGCCGCCGCCGCGTGCGATGACGACGACCGCAGTATCCGAAAACGCCTTGGCTTCTTCCATAATCTCATCGGTATAGGACTGAATGGTCGGCTCGGGCAGGGTCAGGTTCTGCCCAAACATATCCGCCGCGGGGCGCTCAGCGGCATAGTCCCGATACAGGTCGATCAGGGTCTGATTATATGTATATCCCGCGTCGGTCAGCGATTGCAGGATATCCACCGCGGGCGCGGCGGAGGACGCCGACGAACCCGTGCCGCCAACATAGGGCTGAGTCGCCGCCCAGCCAAACACATTCACATTTTTCGTATCTTGGGAAAGCGGAAGCGCGTTGTCCTCGTTCTTCAGCAAAACGATGCCTTCTTCACCGATGTGCTCGATGGTCGCAAGACTCTGCGCAACGGTATCATCCGCCAGCTCAACTTTAGACGCATTCATATACGCCGATATCGTCGCCTTAAGCGGCCCATAGCAAAGCGCGTTGACGCACAGTACCACCGCCACCAGAAACGCGACGACCGACTGACAGCGCACAAAACAGCGCCAGCCTTTTTTGACTCTGCTCTCCGCGACAAGGGCGATCAGCAGGATAATCAGTGCCAGCACGATGGCGAGCAGGTAATTGCTCGACGCGTTGAGGTAAACCAAGATATCTGCATAGCTGACGCCCATCGGAAGCAGATAATCGGAAAGTATATTTGCCAAAGCTTCCATCATCTATTTTTCACCTGTCTTTTTCAATCGTTTGGAAAAGAAAAGGAGCGAAGGGCTCCGGATTACGTTGCGCCTTCGCTCCTTAGAGGGGTGTTTTATTCGGGGAATTCGACCTCAGTTTCCATCTCGGTCAGTGCCGGAGCGGAATACTTCTCAACTCGCTCGTCATTGATAGTACCAGACCAGTTCAAACCGAAAGCAAAGTCATACGCATTGCCGTTGCCATCCACATAGCATTCCACGTCACGCGGCACATCTTCATACTGTGCTTCAACCGCGTCCATGCTGGCAGGCAGCTGATACGGAAGCAGAGCAGACGGCTCAGTCTTGCCGACGATAAGATTCAGCAGAGCTTCTCCCTGGAACCAATTCGGATCGTACACAGCGCCTTCATAGCCATTGAAGTAAAGGAAGATAGCGTCAGCCATCGGCTCGACTTCAGCAAAGACCAGCGGCGTGCGGGTACGCATCAGAAGAATCGTCTTGCAATCGTCGTTGACCTTTTCCTTGATAGACTTGAGCAGTTCATAATCAGTATAAGCATCCGGCAGAGCAGCAGTGTTGCCCTTATAGGAACGATTCTCCTGAGATTCTTCAGTCGTCATGCCGTAATAGCCCGTATCGACCTGCTTCACAATCGTGTCACCAGCAAGAGATTCTGCACGGGCATTCGTCGCCGTGTACTGCTCATACTGGATAGAAGCCGGAAGCCACTTGTCATTCTCTTCATCGTAGGTGGACTGCACATACGGTGCAAGCATGCTGACGATGACCAGATCACAAGAAGCAATATCCTCGTCGGAAGCACGGGTAATGTCTTCCGGCATGTGCATCGGATTGCCCTTGGAGTTCGTTCCGGTCGGCTCGCCGACAGTATCCGTTACAACGTCAAAATACTGGCTTGCCATCTCCGGGTCGATTGCCGTTTGGTACGTCCAAGAATAGCCCAGACGCTTGCTTCCAACATTCTGATAAGAATACGGGATGTAAACCTTGAGCTTCTGCTCAGTTTCCGCATATTCATGAATCAAATTATCCGAATTCTTGAGCATAACGACGGAAGCTTCCTGCGTCTGACGACCAAAGTCAAGCGCCTCGTCACTGTACGCAGATGCAACCGCGTTCTTAGAGGTGATATACGGATTGTCAAACAGACCCGTTTCAAATTCAATCGACAGGAAGCGGCGGGCAGACTCACGAACACACGCCAGCGCGTCTTCTTCACCCATTTCTTCCTTCATCAATTCATAACCGGCGAGCGCACCTTCGATATCACTCGTGCCACCAATCTGGTCATTGCCAAGGGTAAACAGCGCAGCAAAGCGTTCCGCAACCGTCATATCCTCAACACCGTAAGCACGACCATCTTCGGTAATGCCCCAATCAGTCAGGATAAAGCCGTCGTAACCATTATCGCGAAGCAGACCCATCGTAAAATAATTGTATGCGTTAGCAATCGGATCGCCCATCTCTTCATCTTCGTCATAATACACACCATAGTTGGGCATCAAACCGGAAGCACTTTCCGTCTTTCCCTCCAGCTTAAATGCACCATCAAAGAACGGAATGAGGTGTGCCTCATAATCGTCGCCCGGGAAAACCATATACTTGCCGCTAGCGGAGTGGTCATCGCGTCCACCCTCAGAAGCACCGGTTCCTGCAAAATGCTTTAGGATAGCGACAACGCTTTCATCACCCCAGCCAATATCTTCGCCATTATCATCGAAAGTTGATTGCAAACCATCGACATATGCAACTGCCAAATCGCGGTTGAGTGCCGGGTCTTCACCGTAAGTACCACTGGCACGGAACCAAGTCGGATTTGTCGTCAGGTCGATCTGCGGTCCGAGAAGCATGGTCACGCCGACAGCGCGATATTCCTTTGCGTTCTCTTTGCCGATCTCCTTGACCATATCCATATCAAATGTAGAAGCCAGAGAAGTCTGCGTTACGATACCAGAAATATGAACCGGGTCAACGCTGACGACCGACGGAATACCGTACTTTCCGGTTGCTTCACTCTTAGCTTGCAGGAGATTGACCCACGTTGCCGCTTTCTTTGTGTTGCCTTTCTGCGCAACAGAGCGGGACGTGCCTGCACGACCACCGTTTTCAATATAAGCAATATCCTTCTCACCCAGTTCGGAACCGAAAGACGACCAGCCGCCATGCGTCATCAACGGAATGATCTCTTCGGCAGACATCTGCCCTGCCAAATCAACAGCGCGGGTCTGAGCATCCAGCCGCCAATCCTCGTAGGCGTCCAGCTCGCCGTCGCGGTCGAGATCCTTAAACGCATATCCGTCAACCGTCAGGATGGATACGCCGGAATCCGGGGAATAACCGAGGGTCTTGCCGCCCTCCTGCGTGATCTTGATCCAGCCGTCCTTGGTCTTTTCCTCCGCCCATTTCGCGGCAGACTCAGCCATCGACGCAGGCGCGAAACTGCCGATCATCAGCGCCGCCGCGCACAGAGAGGAAATAATTCGCTTTTCAACCTTCATGTCTTCTTCTCCTTTGCCTTGTTTTAGTCGATTGAAGGAAAGCCGCTGCAGCCAAGCCTTTCCTTTAAGTTGAATGCAGGATATCATTTTGGCAGGTAAAATTCAAGCGCTGTGACACGGTTGGTATTCCGGACAACATAATCGGTAATTTTACGTATTTTTTAGCTATTTCAGCCATCTTCGCAGAGAAGTCCCGTATTCTCGTTGGTTGACAAGCACAAATCAGTTGCATATAATTGAAACAATCAAATTGTTAAGCAAGGGTGTTGCCTTTATGTTAATCCGCGTCGCTATCGTCGAAGATGTTCCGGAAACCGTCGAGCAGTTTCGGAAATTTTTCAAACGGCTTTCTGATGAACAGTCGGAGTATACCTTCCGCCTGTCCTCTTTCAGCACAGCGGATGCGTTTCTGGCGTCGTATCAGCCGGTGTATGATCTGGTGATGATGGATATCGAAATGCCGGGGACAAACGGCATGGACGCCTCTTACCAGCTTCGCAAAATCGACGCGAGTGTCGCGCTGATGTTTGTAACGAACATGGCGCAGTTCGCGGTCAGGGGCTATGAAGTCGATGCGTTTGACTTTGTGGTTAAGCCGGTGACCTATCCGAATTTTAAAATGAAAATGCAGCGCATTCTGCTCAAGCTGAGCAGGCGTTCAACCAAATCCATTCTGCTCAATCTGCCGGAAGGCACACGGCGCATTCTGCCGTCGGAAATCATCTATATTGAAGTCTCTGGGCACGACGTCGTCTATCACACCTGCCACGGCACATATAACGTCTATGGCACGCTCAAGGCAGTCGAAGCATCGCTGGATACGCGGCAGTTCGTCCGCTGCAACAACTGCTATCTGGTCAACCTGAACTGTGTCATCGGCGTGCAGGAGGACGAAGTCATTCTGCAGGATGCGCACCTGCGCATCAGCCGGGCACGCAAAAAGGGATTCATGCAGGACCTGAACAACTATCTCGGAGGCAGCATGTAATGAGCATCATCTCCTACATGTCAGTATATAAAATCGCATTCTTTCTGACGCTGCTCATTGCAGAAACAAGATTCATGAAGGATGTTAAAAAACGCTCCTTCTTCCCTCTGCGGCTTGCCATCGGACTGGCAGGCTTTTTCGTTCTGGCATGGGTTCAGCCCAATGTATTGGAAACCGTGCATCTGTCACTGATGTTCGGTTCATTTGCGGGTTATCTGATTTTAATGAACCGCTTCATATGGGAGCTGGATTGGAGAAGCTGCATTTTCTTTTCTGTCGCCGGCTACAGCATGCAGCATACGGCATCTATCATTTACGGCTTGATCACCGCGTTCATGCAGCATAATTTCGTCACTTTCTCTGTCACTCCATACAGTACAGCGGCAGCAAAATTCGACCTTTCGACCATTCTCGTCTTTGTCGAAGTTTACGTTGTCGTTTATTGGATTCTGTTGGCAGCGTTCGGTAAACGCATCCGTCAATCCACCGATTTCGGCATCAAAAGCCCCAAACTGTTGGGCGTGGCAAGCATGATGCTGTTGGTTGAGATTATCATGAATTCCTGCATCGTCGCCGAGCAGAACAGCGGCAATCTGCCCTATGCCTATTATAACTACGGTGCGTTTGCCAATCTGCTGTGTACGCTGTCCACAATGATTATCCTGTTCAACCTGCTGATTCATAAAACGTTAGAGGATGAGTTGGAGCTGGCACAGCGCATCTGGCATCAGGATCAAAAACAATACGATATTGCCCGCGAAACCATTGATATGATTAACGTCAAATGTCACGATATGAAGCATCAGCTCCACGAGCTTCGGCATGCAGTCGTCATCGATCCAAAGGCTCTGCGCGAACTTGAACAGAATATTGAAATATACGGCGCCCTTGCCAAAACGGGCAATGAAGCCCTTGATGTTATTCTGACCGAAAAAAGCCTGTACTGCCAAAAGAACGGCATTCAAATCAGTTCCATCATCGACGGTGAGAAGCTTTCTTTTATGCAGGACATGGACATTTATTCCCTGTTTGGCAACCTGCTGGATAACGCCATCAACTCCGTCATGAATCTCGATACGGAACAGCGGTGCATTGGGCTGAACGTCAAAGCGTATGGCGCACTTCTCTCCATCAATTCGCATAACTACTATGCCGGCAATGTACAGATTCGCAACGGACGCCCCATCACGACCAATGCGGACGTCCATTATCACGGTTTTGGCACGCGCAGCATGATGCTGATCGTCAACAAATACGGCGGCACCATCGACTTCATCGCCGAAGAAGGCATCTTCAACGTCAACATCCTATTCCCATTGAATAAAAACACATGAAAAGATATTATAAATCCGATGCAGCTTCCTAATTTAAAACACATACCCCTTTCCATTTCACCCCTCCGCATGCTATTCTAAGGCATATCAGGCTGCACTTTTCACTTTCAAGGGGGAATTTGCGTGAATGCTCTTCTCTTTCTCCGCTACCTTGCCGATTTTTCCATCTTCTTTCCTGCCGCGATGCTGTGTTTCGCCCCGGTGCGCGATCATCTGAAATTCCCCAAGCATTTCATGCTGATGGCGCTGGGCACTGCGGCGGTCTGCTGGCTGGGCTTTTCTCTGCTGGGCGCCGCGTTCGGCATCCGGAGCAATACGCTGATCTGGTGGGAAATGCCGCTGGCGTTCTGCCTGTATCGGCGTGCGCTCGGCTCCTCTTTTTCCCTCGGTCGGCCCGCGTTCGCTTTTACAACCTCCACCATGGTGATCTCCATGTGCCGCATGCTCGCGGTGGTCATCAACGCCCGCGCAGAGCTGAATAATTCGGAGAACGTCTACCTATTTTCTACATCCGCGCTCTCGCTTGGGCTGTCCGCCGTGCTGTCTGTGCTGTATGTCTCGACAACCGTCCCTTGGATTCGCTGGCTGCTGAATCAGTTTGACGAGGAACGGCTCTGGCGCACCGTGTGGATTTGGCCCATGGCACTGACGGCGCTGTTTGTCTTCATCCTTCCGGAGGATCCGGCAACCGTACTCGTCAACCGCATGCAGCAGATCAGCATTTTGGCGATTCTGGCGTCCTTCATTTCCGTCTTTCTCCAGCTCTATCAATATTACCGCATTGCGCGGGAATGCACGCTCAACCTCCATCTGACGCAGGAAAACCAGATGCTCGCCATCGAATCGCGCCGCTACACCGAACTGCGGACTTATATGGAACAGACGCGCCGTCTCCGCCACGATTTCCGTCAGCACCTGCGCGTGATCTCCGGACTGACGGAAAACGGCAATCTCGATGCGCTCAAGACCTATCTGCATCAGTATGAAAGCGAAATCGGCGATGCGCCGACGCTGCTGTGCTGCAATCCCGCCGTGGACGCCATCGCGGGGTATTATGCGCTTTGGGCTTCTCAAAAGCAGATCCCCATTCACTGGAACCTGAATCTGCCCGACCAGCTTCCCCTGCCGGAAGCCGATCTGTGCATGCTGATGGGCAATCTGCTCGAAAACGCGCTGCTTGCCAGCGAAAGCCTGCCGCCCGAAGAGCGCGACGTGAGCGTCGTCTGCCAGATGCTCAGCCCCGCCATGCTGGGGCTCATCGTGGAAAATCGATACGACGGCACGCTCAAGCGTCATGGCGACACGCTGTATTCCACGCGCCACGCCGGCTGCGGAACGGGGTTAATTTCCGTCAAAAGCGCCGTGCGAAAATACAACGGACAGCTCACCATGGACACGGAAAACCGCTCCTTCCGCGTTCACATTCTGTTGAATCTGTGAGTCCTTCCTTGACTTTTCTACGCACTTATGCCATAATACATCCGTCAGCAGAAGCTGACAGAAGATTGGCAGAAGCCGGTCGTTGCATCCGCTGGGGTTTTCCTTTTTTGAAAAAATAATGGCAATCATGAAGGTGCCGGTATACCCTTTTGCTTATGATTCAGGGTACGCCAGCACCTTTTTCATGCCGCGAAGGATTGGTTTAGTGCGCATTTTCCATCCTTAGCGGGCTGAGCCCGCCCTCACTTCCGCCATAGTCTGCAAAGCATCAACGCTTTGCGCACGCGGGCGATTTTCTGCAATTTCCCATATGTTAAAAAGCAGGCTGAGCCCGCCCTCACTTCCGCCATAGTCTGCAAAGCATCGACACTTTGCGCACGCGGGCGATTTTCTGCAATTTCCCATATGTTAAAAAGCGGGCTGAGCCCGCCCTCACTTCCGCCATAGTCTGCAAAAAGCAAGAAGCTTTACCTACGCGGTGATTTCTCACAGCTTCCCTTATAATTAGAAGAAGGAGTTTACAACCATGAAAAAGACGGTTCTCTCTCTGATGCTGGCGCTCTGCCTGCTGCTGTCCTCCTCCATCGCGCTTGCCACCACCTTCACCGATGCGCACGGCAACGAAATCGAGCTGGATGACTCCCTCGAAGCATACACCATGGTCGTCCTCTCCGGCGCGGACAACGCCGCCCGTAAGGAAGAAACCAACCTCGGCGACCTCTGGACGGACGCCCTGCGCTGGTTCGCCGTTTCCGGAAACATCCATGCCGCTTTTGACGAGGACGACGTCGCCAACGGCATCGACCATCTCGACGTCGATGCGGATCATGTTGTCGCGCTCTGGAACGGCGGCAACCTGCGTGCCGATATTGCGGAAGGCAAATTCGGCGCGGCGGAGCTGGCTGAAGTTCTGCCCTTCCCGAACAAGGTTGCCGTCGTCTACATGACCGGCGAACAGCTCGCCGAAGCGCTGGAAGCCGCTTCTCAGGCGCTTCCCTGCACGAATGAGAGCGCCGATGCGTGCGCATCCTTCATGCAGGTTTCCGGTCTGGTCTACACGGTAGACACGACGAAGGAATATGACAAGGGCGAAGCCTACGGCGATCTCTGGTATCAGGCGAACTCCGTCAACCGCGTCACCGTGGAATCCGTCAACGGTCAGCCGTTTGACGCGCAGGCGCTCTACGCCGTCGTGACGAGCAACGCGAACTACAACGGCATGGACTCCTCCTACATCTTCAAGGCGGCAGCGGAAGCCAACCCGCACAGCGCCATCACGACCGCCGTTGTCCGCGACGTCGTTTGGCAGTACATTGCCGAGGAACTGAACAACCAGGTGACGGACGCTTATGCCGCACCGCAGGGACGCATCACGGTGAAATAAGCCATGAATCCACAGCTTGAACCCATCCTTTCCGAAATCAAAAAAGCCGTCGTCGGCAAGCGCGGCGTCATCGAGAAGATTCTCATGGCGCTCCTTGCCGAGGGGCATATCCTGCTGGACGACGTGCCGGGCGTCGGCAAAACGACGCTCGCCGTCGCGCTCAGCCGTGCGCTGGGGCTTGATTTCAGCCGCATTCAGTTCACGCCGGACGTGCTTCCCTCCGATATCATCGGCTTCTCCGTCTATGACAGGCAGAGCGGCGAATTCGTCTACCGCCCCGGCGCCGTAACGAACGCCAATCTGCTTTTAGGCGACGAGATCAACCGCACATCCAGCAAAACGCAGTCCGCCCTTCTGGAAGCGATGGAAGAGCGACAGATCACCGTGGACGGGCACACCTATCCGCTCCCCAAGCCGTTCATCGTCATCGCCACGCAGAATAACGTCGGCACGGCGGGCACACAGCTGCTTCCCTATGCGCAGATGGATCGCTTTCTGGTGCGCCTGTCCGTCGGCTATCCCGACCGCGACGCGCAGATCGCGATGCTTCGCGCCCGTCAGGATGAAAATCCCCTCGACCGCGTGCATCCGGTCGCATCGCGTGAGGACGTTCTGGCGATGCAGACCGCCGTACGCGCCGAATCGGTCAGCGACGCCATTCTGGATTACATCACGCGCCTGACCATGGCTTCCCGCGAACATCCGATGCTCGAGGTCGGAGTCAGTCCCCGCGGTGCGCTCTGCCTTTGCCGCATGGCAAAAGCGCGGGCATATCTGCTCGGGCGCGATTACGTCATCGGCGAAGATGTGCAGGATGTTTGGCAGGCTGTCTGTGCGCATCGCATCGTGGCGACGCCGAAAGCGCGGCTTTCCGGCACAACGAACGCGGATATCCTGCACGACCTGCTTTCCTCCGTGGAAAGCCCGGATCAACGCCTATGATTCGACGCAGACTTGCCTATGCGCTGTGGCTGATTGCCGTTTCTGCGCTGTACTTTTTTGAAAACAACACCGGCACGCGTGCCGTGCTGATCGCATCGCTGATTCTGCCGTCGTCCTCCATCCTCTGTGCATGGATGGCTTCGCGCCGTGCCGCGTTCTCCCTGTCCGCGCCGGATGTGTGTCAGGCGGGAGAGGATGTTGTCTGCCGGATGAATGTTCGGCACGCGCCGCGCTTTGCCGACGCCGCGGGAACGCTTGCCATCTCCCATTTGATGACCGGAGAAACCGCTTCGCTTTCCTTCTCTGCCCCTCAAGCGCTGGCGCTGCCGCCTCTTTCCGGCGGCGTGGTCACACTGGCGCTGGAAAGCACCAAGATCCGCGACATTTTCGGACTGTGCCGCTTTCCCGTTCGCGGAGAAACCGCATCCATGCTGGTCGTTCTTCCCCGGCTTTTTGACGCGCATGTTTTTTTGGACGAAAGCATTTCTCCCCTCAACGAGGGCGCATTTACGCCGGTCGTGTCCAACCTTTTTTTGGGTTCGGATACGACCTCTTTTCGCGAATACCGATCCGGGGACCCCGTCCGCCGGATTCACTGGAAGCTGTCGAGCAAAATGGACAAAACCATGCTTCGCGAAACCAACGAGCCGCCTTCCCTGGGCGTCCTTCTGAATCTGCGCACGGCGTTTCCCGAACCGTCCGCGCCCGACGCCATGGAAGAAACGCTCTCCGCTCTGTTCTCCGTTTCCCGCACGCTCATTCAGCAGGGCGTACCGCATTTTCTTTCCATCGAAAGCGGCATGCCGATCCCCATCTCTTCCGAAAGCGATTGGGCGCAGGCGATGCGTCAGGCGCTCGTTTCGTCCGCCCGCTTTGAAACCGGCGATGCGCTTCATTTCTCGCATATCGGCATTTTTTCTCCCCGACCGGATACCGATGCCGTTTCCCTGTTCCGCGAAAACCGTGTGACGCTCGTCCTTCCGGAAAGCGTCGGCGCATATGCGTCCCCGGGCGCCATACGCGTCGCCGTGTTCGGCAAAAATCAGCCGCTGCTTGAATTGTGATTCGCACGGCTTCCCCACGCAAACCCAAAATCCCATTCCGATAGAAAAGAGCATCTGCCCTATGTCAAACAAGCGCCCTTTCCTCTTCTCCGCCATGCTCGGGCTGTCGGCGCTTCTCCTTCTCTTTTGTCTGCCGCCCGCACGCCAAAGCGCCATGCTCCTGTGCAATCGGCTCTTTGCGCTCAGTCAGGCGCGAAACGCCTATGTCTACGATTTCTTTTCCGTTCCGCAGGATACGTCCGCTCTGCCGGCGCTGGCGCTGCTCTTTCTCTGCCTGCCCGCGCTGGTTTTAGGCGCGTGGCGTTTCAGACCCGTCGCGCTGCTTCTCGCCGCCGTCCTCGCCGTCCTTCAGGCTGTTCTGGGCGTCTCTCTGCCGGTGTGGGCGAACCTGCTCCTGTTCGGTGCGCTGGGCTTCTGCCTGACCCGCCGCCGCGCTGTCCGCACGCTGCCCATTCTGTTTGCCGTCCTGCTCGGCTCAGTGCTTCTCTTTCCCGGCACAAACGACGCTGTGGAAGCCGCCTCCGAACGTGTCCGCGATCAGCTGAGTCTGCTCGCCGAAGAAACGTTCGATCTCCCCGCCGAATCCACGCCGGAAGCCTTGGAAACGCGCCGCGAAAATCGGCTCAGCTTAGCCGAAGGCGACGGACAGGCGCAGAAAAACCACGCCTATCGGCTTCAAACTCAGCTTGAAAAGCAGGTTTCCGCGCCGGATCTATGGAATATCCTGCGTGTTGTGCTGATTGTCCTGTTGATTCTGGCGCTTCTGATTGTGCCGTTCCTGCCCTTTCTGGCAGGGAGTAAACGCCGCAAAGCGGAAGAAGCCCTCCGCGCACGCATGAATTCCGACGATCCGCAGGAAGCGGTCTGCGCCATGTTTCCCTATATCGCCCGTCTTTGGCTCAAGGCGAACGCCCTGCCGCCCGGCACATCCTTTTCGCGCCTTGCGGACGAGCTGTCCATGCCCGAACCGTATAAAGCGAAATACCGAGCCTGCGCCGCTATCTGGCAGGGCATCGTCTATGGTCAGCGCACGCCAAGCGAAGAACAGCGAGCGCAAACCGCCCGCCTGCTTGAAGAAACCGAACGAATTTTTTCAAGCAAGTGAAAGGCATAAAAGCCTCTTTCCAAAACCGCTGAAAAGTAATCTTCTCTTTTTCCTGATGGATGGCTGTATATGATAAAAAAAACGCTTTTTCTCCTGCTCCTTCTTTCGCTCCTCCTGACTGCTTCCGGCTGCCGCAGGCGGACGACCACCGCCGCACCCATTCCGCAGAGTGCCGCCGACGCACAGCCGCTCGGTGATGACTCCCCCAGCCGCGCCGCCCCGCAGACCAGCTCGCCGGACGCCGACCCCGACAGCGAAACCGTCGAAAATCCGAATTCTCCCCGCAGGGAATACGATGAAAACGCCGCCGCGGGCATCGACTTCACGGCACATCACCCGATTCAGGGCGACGGCGAGGGCGGCGGTCAGCCGCTTTCAGGCGGCGAAGCACGGCAGACCGCCACGCAGTTTGACGACGAAGCCTCCCTGCCCGTCACCATGACCCTGCCCGATGACGACGCGGAACGAATCGGCACGGCAAACGACGCGCAGACCGCCGAAACCGCCACGCAGTATTACACCGCGCTGCTCTCCTCCCGACTCGGCAAGCTCTTTGAATGCCAGCGGCTGAGCGTCTATTGGGAAACCAGCAGCGATCATGTAACCATCGGCAAAGCCTCCAAAGAGCATGCGCTCCTGCTGAGTGCGGGCGCGTATAACGCCGCATCCCGCCGGGCGGAGGATATGCTGACCGTTGACGACGGCTGGATCGAGCGCAAAAATCCGGACGCCATCGTCAAGGCCGTTCCCGACAGCGTGCTGGGTGGCGGCGTCTTTCTGACCGAATCGGCGCAGAGCATCCGCCATGCGCTGCTGACGCGCAAAGCGCTGAGCAGCACGGGCGCAATCCGAAAAGAGCGCGTCTACCTGCTCTCCGAATCGCTGCTTCAGACGCCGGCGACCCGCCTTGCGGCAGCCGTCTATCTGGCGTCGTCGATGTATCCCGACCTGTTCGGCGATGTCGATGCTGCGGAAGCCGCCCGTCAGCTCATCGACGAAGCGGGGCTTCCGTCCGCAGGAACGTTCTTCTATCCGTAATCATCCCGCATAAGGAGTCTGCCATGAACAAGAACATTCAAAAACTGACCTACTCCGCGCTGTACCTCGCCATCGCGCTGGTTCTGCCCTTCCTGACCGGACAGATTCCGCAGATCGGTTCCATGCTCTGCCCGATGCACATCCCCGCCCTGCTCTGCGGATTCGTCTGCGGCTGGGGCTGGGGGCTGGCGGTCGGCTTCATCGCGCCGCTCCTTCGTTCCGTGCTTTTCGGTATGCCCGATATGTTCCCGACCGCCGTTTCCATGGCGTTTGAGCTGGCGGTATACGGTGCTGCCGCCGGTGCGCTGTACCGCGCTCTGCCCAGGAAAACCGTCAGCGTCTACCTGTCCCTCATCATCGCCATGATCGCCGGACGGCTCGTATGGGGCGTCATGCGCTATCTGCTCGCGGGTCTGGCGCACAGCACCTTCACCCCCGCGCTCTTCCTCGCCGGCGCGGTCACAACCGCCATCCCCGGCATCATCCTGCATATCATCCTCATCCCCGCTCTGGTCATTGCGATGGACAAAGCGCGGCTCATTCCCGACTGACGGAGGGCATTTTCATGAATTCCGATAACCAGACCCGCGCCTTTCTCCTCGCGCATTGCCAAGCCTATCCCCGGCTTGAACTGACCGACCTGTTCAAGGCACTGTATCAAAGCGCATGCGGCTGTGAGCATCTGGTCGGCGACGCATCCGCCGCCGCGGCGTATATCACCGACGAAGCGGCGTCCTGCAAGCCGCATTCGGGCGCGGTCATCGAGCCTCTGGACGGCGAATATGTCCGCGTGCATCTCGATATTTTAAAGGACGGTCTGAGCGCGGATACGTTTGCGCGTCTTTTTGCATGCTCTGCCGAGCATCACGACGGCGCAAAAGCCCTGCTTGAGGAAAAGCTCGACGTTCTGCTCCGCCTTGCCGCGCAGGGCGAGATTCCCTTTTCGCTTGAGGCGACCCGCGCCGCCGTGGACGCATGGAAAAAAGCCGGTCTCCCCGCCTGCCATCATTCCGAAACCTTCCGCCGCGCTTACGCGCCCGCCTACCGCCTGATGAAAGCGGAATACGCCCGCCTTCTGCCGCTGCTCTCGCGCATTGACGCCGCCCTGCGCGACAGCGACCGCGTGCTGCTGGCTCTGGACGGCGCATGCGCCAGCGGAAAAACGACGCTCGCCGCGTTCCTCCAGCGGCTGTATGGCTGCCCCCTGTTTCACATGGATGACTTCTTTCTCCGCCCCGAGCAGCGCACGCCCGAACGCTATGCCGAGCCGGGCGGCAATGCGGACAGGGAACGCTTTCTCGCCGAGGTGCTGATTCCGCTGCGTGCAGGCGAAACCGTGCAATATCGTCGATTCGATTGCTCCACCTTCACCGTTTTGCCGCCCAAGCCCATTGCCGCGGGCAGGCTGAACGTCATCGAAGGCACATACAGCCTGCATCCCGACCTTGAAAAGCAGTATGACCTTTCCGCCGTGCTGAAAATCCCGCCCGACCTCCAGCGTGAACGCATCATCATGCGCAACGGCGTTGAAATGGCGCAGCGTTTCTTTGACACATGGATTCCCCTTGAGGAGCGTTACTTCAACGCCCTGCGTCCGGATCTGCGCTGCACGGTGGTTCTCGACTGACAAATTCAACTTTTTTCACCGAAAGGGTTGACAAATCCGACCGAATTTCGTATAATCATATTCGTTGCACGGCATGTGCAGCGAAGTTCATATGCGGTAGTGCTGGAATTGGCAGACAGGCACGTTTGAGGGGCGTGTGTTGTACGACGTATGGGTTCAAGTCCCATCTACCGCACCAAACCAATATAATCCGAACCCAATTTTCCGAATCGGAAATGGGTTCGGATTTTTTCTTATCTTCCAATTACAAAGGTACAACAACACACTAGACCTTGCAAGCAAGGTCAGTGTGTAAGGGGCTGAGGTTCCTCGAAATCCTTGTGAAATAATGATACAGCAATCTTCATATAGGGATATTCTTTTATTGAGGGATATGGTATACTGAACTCAACAAATCGGGATTTGTGGAGGTGGATTTAATGTGGTTTTGGTGGTTTATGTTAATTTTCGATTTACTCACTCCGATTACAATGCTTATTGGCGGAAGAATGATGTGGAAACATTGTCCGAAACGCATCAATGGCATGGCGGGATACAGGACAACTCGCTCCATGAAAAATATGGATACCTGGAGATTTGCACATGACTACTGCGGAAAACTTTGGTGGAAAATAGGATGTGTAATGATTATACCATCTGCTTTGATACATATTCCGTTATACCATAGTGATAAGAATACGATTGGATTTGCAGGGTTGATTCTTGCGACAATTCAGTGTATTATTATGATTGCATCGTTTTATCCAACAGAGAAAGCTTTGAAAGAGCATTTTCATGATGATGGAACACGTAGATAAATTCCAGTTTGTTGCACTCGCCCATAATATGGGGCTGGCAAGTATACCGGCTATTTTTCCGATGACCAGCGTGTAAAATTCATCGAAAAACAAGTCACGGAAGCAGACGCTTCTGGTTTGGATTTGGTTTCATCTGCCGCACCAAACAAAGAACCTAGCAATTGTTAGGTTCTTTTATTTTTTCCTTATGCCGCAAGGAAAAAAATATATCGCTTTGTTTACATCAAGCTGCAAACGCTTTGCATCGTATAAACTTTTTTCATCGATTATGACGCGGGCGATTTCGCACAATTCCCCCATAAAGCAAAAAAGCAAGGGGCATAACTGCCCGATGCTTTCTGCCATCCTGCTTTTCGCTTTGCTCTGATTTGGCTCTACTAAAATTACATCACAGCGCACTGTCCCACGTGACGAGCTTCGGCACGGAATACGTTTGATCATCTCCGGTTGTGAAGATCATCAATTCGCCGCTCTGCGCATCGACAAGCACTTCCTCCGCGTAAAACTCCTCCCATACCGCATACTCATAGCCCCATTTTGCGTTCAGCTGCTGTTCGCGTTCCCAGTGCGCCTGATTCTCCTTGGTGATGTACTGCATGCTGATGACCCAGCGCGGAACTGCCCATGCGTAATCGGTCATCTCCGGATCGGAATACAGCACATAGCCCAGCCGGACGGAATACACATGCCGGACATTGCCCGCCTCGATCTCCTTGCGGATACCTGCCAACACATCCTCCAGCGGCGCAAGCGGAATATCGGCGATTTCCACCGAGCGCACACGAGCCAGCGAACTGCATGTCCGATAATCCGTTTCATCGACAAAGCGCGAATAGTTCTCGCCGCCATCCAAAACCGAGGCGATGCCCGTGCCGTATTTTTTCACCAGTTTTTCCATCTTGCGGTTGGTTTCCTTCGTTGAAGGATACATGATCGAATAGTCATGACCGATGCCGATGACACCGCCCATGAGCGGCACGCCGTTGACCATCTGCTCCGCTCGGATGGTATAGTGACCGGTATTCCTGTATTCTTTGCCTTTTCCCGTCTGATCCGTCAGAATCGAGCCATAAACCTCAATCGTCTTGGGCTGAAGGACGAAATCATCCTCCGGAAAACACATGTCGATGTCCTCTTTCCAAAGGCGCATCGCCTCGCTGACCGTCAGGTCGCTGCCGCGCAGACTCGGCTGATTGACGTCAATCTCCCACGGGAAATGATACGTCGTCGGCTTTGCACGCGGAACCATTCCCTCTCCCTGACTGAAGCGGTATGCGCCATGCTGAAGCCACAGCGTATCGACCGCGTCATAGCCCACGATCTGGGTCTTCTTATAGTTAACATAGTCGTTTTCGTATCCGAGGAAAAACTCGCTGCTCTTTCCGCCCAGCTCCACTTCGTCGTATTCGATGCTGTCTTGGCTTCCGCCCTTCCTGCCTTGGATGATGTGGTGATACAGCTCCTCGCTGATTTTTGCGCCCTCCATCGTCAGCACGGGCATCGTTTCCACATTCGGCACGATGATCGGCGCATCCACCGTCACCTGACCGTTCGGCGCATCAAAGCTCTCCTGCCATACGCCGCCCATCGCCTGTGCCTGCTCATAAAGCTCGGTCACCGATACATAATCCTGCGCCGACGCGCCCATGCAGACCAGCACAAGCAGCACGCCCATCAGCATTCCCAGTGTTTTCTTCATCGTCGTACTCCCTTCCGTCAGTTCAAGTGAATGGCTTCCTCTGCATAGCGGGGATCAACGGGCATGAGGGCAAGGTCACCCATCGCATCCGGCAAATCAAAGCGGAGGTGTATCACGTGCTTCTGCCCATCGTATTTCATCCATTCGTCGATATTGGGATACTCCACGCCGTCCGCAAGGAGCGTATAGCCTTCGGGAACGTAGTCCTTCGGCGCGTCGATGCTGACCTCGCCGGAGAGATCCACGTCGGATACGACCAGCGTTGCCTGCGCCGCATAGCCGTCCGCCGTGCCTTCGCCCCTGAGCGTCCGCGTTTGTCCGGTCACCGGCACGCTGACCGGCACTCGAAGCATCGCCTCACGATTCATCAGGGTCGCCTCGTAGAAGCCGCTTTCATTCTGGACGTAGACCGTGTCGCAGGTGATGACCGTCAGCACGAACTCGACCGTGTCGCCCGCCTGATATCCTTCCGGCAGTTCCACCTCGCAGTAGGCGCAAATCGTCTGCTCGTCCGCGTCCTCGCTGCCGCTGTCCACCGGAGTCAGATTCGTTCCGTCCTTCAATTCCACGCCGTCGCCGACGTACGCGCTTCGCTTGACCACATAGCCGCTCTTGCAGTCCCTAAGCCACTGAGCCACCTTTTCATTTAAGGCATCGTCCAGCCCCAGATCAAACCCATCTTCAAACCGCTCGTCCGGATACGCGGCATCCCAGCTTGCAAATCCGGTCGCCTCGCCTTCGCCCATAAACAGCCGCTCCCCGTTGATTCGAAGCGTATAGGCATAATAGAGCTTTCTGCCGTCGCAATACGCCTGCTCCATCGTCAAGTCGTATGTGCGCCCGATTTGCGCATCCAGCAGCGCATCCCGAACAGTTTCGGGCTTTTCATGTTTTGTGCCGCCCACCGTAAGATGTTTCGTTTCGCCGATCTTGACCGCGGCATTCTCCAACCGCTCCAGCCGCGCATAGCTCGTTTCATCTTCCCTGCCCGTGCGCAGCTGACCGAACAGCCCCAATCCGGCGGCAACTGCCATGCTCCCCAGCGCAAGCACCATCACGACAGCAAACACAAGCGTCGCGGACACATGCCGCCTTGCGCTTTTTTCTCCCTCAATTCTGCTCATGATTGCAGATTCAAGCGATGCGCATGAATGAAGATCAGAGAATTCCGTGTCAATTTCTCTTCGGATGATTTTTTTCATTTCCTCATCACGCATGAAGCTCGTCCCCTCCTTCCAGCAAAGCCCGAAGCGCTTCCCGCGCCTTATCCAGCCGCCTGTGGACGGTGGTCACCGATACGCCCAGCACCTCGGCAATCTCGCTTTGGCTCATATCCTCATAGTAATACAGCAAAACAACCTCCCTAAGCTTCTTCGGCATGCGCATGATCTGATCGACCACCTCGGATTTGACCTGCATCTCCTGCGGAATCTTCACGTCATCCAGATTCACCATGCGCCCCAGATTTCTGAACCATGCGGTTCGCTGTATGTCCCTGCATACATTGATGGCAATGCGAATCAGCCACGTCTTTTCGCAACTCTCGCCGCGAAACCGATTCAGGCTTCGATATGCCTTTACAAATGTTTCCTGCACGGCGTCTTCCGCCGTCGCCGCATCCTTTACATACACGCGGCATAGCCGCAGCAAATCTTTTTCATAGGTCTGTATCATTTGACGAATTCTTTCTTCCGGCTGATTGTCCGGGCCCTTGACAATGTTCATTCCGGCTGCCTCCTTTCTGCTTAGTTAGACGGATATGTCTTCGCGTTTTTTACGCTTTTTCAAAAATTTATCATCATTTTTCAATTCGCGCCGTTTTGGGGGATTCCTTCGCGCCTTCACTTCCGCCGAAGGCTGCAAAATACAGAGTTTTGCCCACGCGGGCGATTTCGCGACATTTTCCATACATCAGAAACGGGCATGCGCTCCTTCTCCTTGGAGTGCATGCCCGTTTGGGTTTTTATTGAATTAAAGCTCTTCGTACAGGGTTACGCGCCTGCTCGTGTCGTATTCATCGTCATCCAATGCGCGGGTGAGCGACTCGATCTCGCCGCCCTGATTGTCGTACGGATCATAGCGGATGAACCGTCTGGGCGGGTTGAATTCCTGCTGGAAATCGCTGCACATCGGCAGACGCCACGGTTCAAGATTGCCGAAATAGAAATTCCAGCGATCCAAATCGCCCGCACGGAATGCCGAGCCGCCGAACGAACAATCCGCGTACAGCCAGCCATACGGCGCGATATAGAACCGCGCCCAGTCATGGTGACCCGCGTCATCCGGCTTGGTATACAAACCCGCCTGCCACTTTGCAGGAATGCCGCACAGCCGGCAGAGCGTGATGAACGTGATTGCCTGCACGCCGCAGTCGCCGCGCAGACCGCTCATGAAGTATTCCGGCAGATTCGTCACCGTCAGATAAGGCGGCATGTAGCGATAGACCGCCTGTGTGGTGATGAAATCGTAAATCTTTCGCGCCTTGAGCAGCGGATTCGTTTCATCGCCGACGATTTCCTTCGCCAGCGCACGCAGATACGGCGTAAAGACCACATGCGGCGGCATTTCCTCCGTGTCAAACGTCGGCTGCTCCGCCAGAACCTCGCGGGCATGCGGCTGGCAGTACGGCGCTTCGATTTCATACGCCAGCTCTGCGCTGACCGTCATGCCCGGCTCATACGGCAATTCAAAATAGACCGTGCGCTGCGGCTCGTCTGCGGGCGCGATGAACGTCGCCGGATGGGACGTAGAGAGCAGCGCCGCCGACTTGACCTGTGCGCCGACGACTGGAAGCGGCAGATGGATGCGCAGGGTTTCGCCCGGCGTCAGGCGGTCGCTTTTCACCGTCATTTCCTCGTGCAGCTCAAAGCGGACGTGCATGCCGCCCTCTTCCTTCATCCGGGTGATCATCGCGTTCAGGCGCTGACCGCGTGCGTCCGCCGCCGCCTGAACTTCGGAATCTTTGGCACGCAGCGCATATTCCTTGCGCACCTTGAGCAGCGCATCCAGACAGTTGTTTCTGAAATGCACCTCACCGTTGATATAGCGCCAATCCAGCGTGCCGTCGTCGCGCAGAGCCTCCAGCTCATCCTCGGTGAAATCGTTGATGTTTTCCTGAAGGATGGCGAGCATATCCGCCTGCGTCAGGCGGTAATACTCCGGAATCTCTTTAGCGATAATCAGCTGAAAGCGCAGGCGCTCGTGCAGCGTCTTCGGCACACGCGGATCCTCCAGCCGCTGGCGGATCACACGCGCCATGCGGTCAAAGTCGCCCGCTTCAAACAGCCGCTGGATATCCGGCGGCAGCGGATAGCTCAGATAAGATAAATCCTTCGTCATAGCCTGCCTCCATGCTCAACCGAGCAGCTCACGCACATAGGCGATGATGGCTTCATCCTTGGCATGCGCAAAGAACAGCTCGGCAAAATGCTCGCCGGCAACCGCGCCGCGCACAAGCTCCTGATCGATGCCCTTCAGGCAGGTGATGAGATCCTTGAGCGTATGCGCACGCACGGCGTCGAGAATCTTCTTGTTGCGCTGCTCCGGCACAACGCGATCCGCCGGATAGCCGTTGCCGCTGCCGAAGCCGAAGAGCTTCTCAAACGTGTATTCGAGGTTCAGCTCCGCGCCCCAGCCGAAGCCCTTGGCGAACGGCATGGAAACCGCGTTTCCGTCGTTGATCTGCGCAAACATATATCCGTCGGACGGATCGACCACATGACCGCAGAGAACGCCCGGGAAGCTGTTGAGCGCAAGCATCGCGCCCTCGCCCGTGCCGCAGCCGGTCACGACATAATCCGCCGCGCCGGAATTGAGCAGGATTGCCGCCAGAATGCCGTTCTGCACATAGGTCAGCTGAGCCTCGCCCGCCGTGCCGTACATGCCGTAGTTGTCCACCTCGTGTCCCATCGGGGTGACGACCTTCTTGAGCGCCGCCTCGATCTGTGCGTTCTTCGCCGCCTGGCTGTTTTCATTGATAAGTGCAATACGCATAAAAAATACCCTCCCGACCAATATCGTGTATCGCGGTTCAGCCGCGTATAGATACACAATACCGCCCCTTTAAGGGGTTGTCAAGAGGGTGAGCAAATTAGTTCAGCACGGACACGGGCATGCGGCGCAGGACGCTGATCAGAATCGGCCCCACGATCAGGCAGGCGACGGCTTCGCCCGCGGCGACGGAGAGCATGCACAGCGGCAGCGCAATCGCCGGAGCATAGCAGAAATGAACGACAGCACCGACGATCACGCCGTTGAACAGCACGGGCATCAGCGCGGAAAGCCAGAATTTATCGCGCAGCTTATAGGTGCAGATGGCGGCAAGCAGCGTCGCCAGCGAGCCGAACACGATGTCAAAAATCGTGCAGCCGCCGATGATGTTGGCAAGCAGACAGCCGATCAGCAGCGCGGGCACGGCTTCCGGCATCAGTATCGGCAGGAGGGTGAACGCTTCGGAGAAGCGAATCTGAACCTCGCCATAGCTCAGCGGTGCGAGAAGCACCGTCAGAGCGGTATAGAGCGCGGCGATGATTGCGCCGCGAGCCAGTGCGCGGGTGTTTTGCGGTTTCAAAGCACTCATGAGAAAATTTCTCCTTTATCATTTGGCTAACCAGCAAAACGACAGGCAACAAAAAAACGGCATTGAGCCGTTCAGAAGACGCCATGCGCCTTCAAGCCCATAGTTTTGTTTAAGGACTGGATGGTTTCGAACAGTCCGCATCGGTTGCCTAGCGATTATAGCAAAAGACGCAGAAAAAAGCAACCCTCTTCTTTTCAAAAGAGGGCTGCTTGAGATCATTCGATTAGTCTTCCAGCTTGGTGAAGGTGTAGGTCTTGCCGTAGGTTTCGACATACACCGTGCGCATCACCTGTTCGGTGCGCGGCTTATCGCTGCTGTCGGTCGGAACGGACGCGATAACATCCACGTTCTCGATGCCGCCGAGCACCATGCCGAACGCCGCATACTGACCATCCAGATTGGTGCCGTCCGCGTGCATGATGAAGAACTGGCTTCCGGCGGAGTCATTCGCGCTGGAACGCGCCATGCTCAGCACGCCGCGAACGTGGCTCAGATCGTTCTCCACGCCATTGCTGCTGAATTCGCCGCGGATGGCGTAGCCCGGGCCGCCGGTGCCGTCGCCATTCGGGTCGCCGCCCTGAATCATGAAGCCGGAGATGACGCGATGGAAGGTCAGTCCGTCATAGAAATTGCTGTTGGCAAGCGAGATGAAGTTGCCGACGCTCTCCGGCGCCTTTTCCGGATACAGCTCGCCGTAGATGAGGGAGCCGTCGTTCATGGCGATGGTGAAGGTCGGGTTCTTGTCAATCTGCTCAACGGCGGAAGCCAGAGCCGTGTTGTCCACAGCCAGCGCCGCGTCGCTGTCCAGATCGGTCAGTTCCTTGTCGTTGATGTAGCCCTTGATCTCCGTGCCGACCACCGCGACGAACGAATAGTTTTCGCCGTCCACGCCGATCTTACCGAGGATATCGAGCGAAGCGCCAGCCTTCAGGTTCGCAACCGCGTCGCCGTTCGGCATGTCGATCAGCTGCGTATCCGCAGCCACAGTCGCGTAAGCCACCGTCGCTTCAGCGGCTTCGCCGACGTATACATGATACAGCCCGCTCAGGTCGCCGAGCTGCATGTTTGCCTCATCGAGGATCTGGTTGATGAACGCGGTGTACGCGTCATTCTTCTTGTTGCTCAGCGTTTCCTCGGTCTCCGCGTCCTTGCGGGACTCAAAGTCCGCTTCGCCCGCGGTCAGATCCTTGGCATATCGGAGGATAAAGTAGCCGTAATCCGTCGTGATGATATCGGAAACATCGCCGACGTTCTCCAGCGCCATCGCGCCCGCGCTGAATTCCTCGCCATAGAGCTGGCTTTCCGCGGCAACCGGGTAGCCGCGCATCATCTGCTCTTCGGTGGAGCTGTCCTCGTTGTAAGCCTTCATGGCTTCCTCGAAGTCCTCGCCGCCGCGAATCGCCGCAACAACCGCCTTCGCCTTGGCATAGCCGGACAGTTCAGCGATGTTCGCCGCTTCATCCGAGGTTGCCTCTTCGCGGGTCGCTTCTTCCTCGGTCGCCTCGCCGTCTACCTTCGCGATGTAGATGCACTCCATCAGGCGGACGTTTTCCGGCGTATAGAGAATTTCGCTGTCGCTTACATAGTCGTTGATGAAGCTGTCGATATCGGCATAGCTTTCCTTCTGAGAAGCAATCTTCGCGTCAAACGCTTCCTTGACCTCTTCTTCGGTCACGGTCACGTCGGCGGTCGCCTTCTCGTAGATAAAGTCGAGGATATCCTTGAGATACGCGCTCTCGGTCAGGGCTTCCTCGGTGTAGCCGCTGTTCGCCATCTCCTCTTCCACCGCCTGCGCCAGCTCATCGCCGGTGTAGCCGTAGTAAGAGAGGTAGCTCTCGTAATACTCGCGCAGGTTATCCAGCGCGGTCTGCACCTGAGCCGTCAGTTCTTCTTCCTTCTCGGCGGTCAGCACATAGCCGTTCTGCTCGGCATAGTGGCGGACAATCGCCTGGCTGAGCTTCATCTGAACGGTTTCCTGCGCAACATTCGCCTGGAATTCCTGGTCATACTCGTCTACCGTGTAGCCGTACTGCGTATAGTAGGCGATATACGCCGCAAGCTGCTGATCGTACTCTTCCTGAACTTCGGAAAGCGTCACGGTCACAGCGCCGTCGTATGCGCTCGCCAGCACGCCATCTTCCAGCGCGACAACCTCAGCCTCACCCTCGGACGCCTGCGCTTCAGTCTCGGCAGCCGGTTCAGCGGTCGTTTCGGTGGTCGGTGCTTCCGTTACAACAGGCATAGCCGTTGCTTCCGTCGGTGCTTCCGTCGGTTCGGCAGTCGGCTCTTCCGTCGGCTCGGCGGTCGGCTCTTCCGTCGGTTCGGCAGTCGGCTCTTCCGTCGGTTCGGCGGTCGGCTCTTCCGTCGGTTCGGCAGTCGGCTCTTCCGTCGGTTCGGCGGTCGGCGCTTCCGTTGCAACAGGCGCAGCCGTCGCTTCCAGCGCCTTCTCCTGTCCGCCGCAGGCGGTCAGCGTCACGAGCGCCAGCGCCAGCATGAACGCCAGCATGGTCTTTTTCATACGCTTTGTTCCCTCCATACTTTATGATGCAGCTCTTTCCGTGCATCTTCAGCCACAGGCAAAAAACACAAGACTACATCATTTGTCGGCGATGCCCATATTGGCATCAAAACCATGTTTCCCATTATACCCGCAGCCGGGCAAAAAGGCAATCTTTTCGGGAAATTGCCTTGCCGACTTCATGCATCATTCACAATTGCGTCACAATTTCGCTTCGGAATGCGCTTTTTCAAACCCTTCTGTTTCATCACGAAAAAAGTTATCCCAAAATCGCCCAGCGTCCGTCCTGCCTGATGACCGTCACATCGCCGTACAGCGCATGCATCGCCGCCCGAACTTCCGCTTCCTCCGCGTGCGCCATATTCAGCCGACAGACGATCCTTCCGCCGGACAGCACCGCCACGCTGTCGCAGACGCTCAGCGCCAGCGACGCATCATGCAGAGCACAGAGCGCCGCGCATCGCTCCTCTTTTGCCAGCGCCGAAACCGTGCGCATCATCTGCCATCTGCGCGGCAGATCAAGCGCGGCATCCGGCTCATCCAGCAGCAGCAGCTTCGGGCTTTGCATCAGGGCGCGGGCAAGCAGAACGCTCTGCCTCTGCCCTTGTGAAAGCTCGCCCATGCGCCTGTCCACCCATTCGCCCGCGCCCATGCGCACAAGGCATACCCGCGCCTTTTCGCGCTGAACCGCACTGTATGGCATAATCAGCGGCGTGACCGCGTTTGCGCCCATTAAAACGATCTCCAGCGCGGTCATGCCGTCATCCGCCCGGCTTCTCTGCGGCAGATACGCCGCCAGACGGGCAACTTTTTTGGGTGCGGCATGGCGCAAATCCTCGCCACAGACCGAAATCTCTCCCGTCTGGACGGGAAGCAGCCCCAGCAGGACGCGCAGGAGCGTCGATTTTCCGCTTCCGTTCAGCCCGAGCAGGGCGCAGACCTCGCCTTCCCCGACGGCCAGGCAGACATCCTCCAGCACGCGCCGTGCACCATATCCCGCGCAAACGCCCCGCACGCTCAAAATTTCACTCACGCCGTGCGCCTCCCTTCGCCATCAGCAGGGCGACACAGGGTACGCCCAGCATCGTCGTCAGCACGGAAACTGGAAGCTCCGCACCCGGCGCAAGCCGCGCCGCGATATCCGCCAGCAGGAGAAGCACGCCGCCCGTCAGCGCCGACAGGGGCAGCAGTCCCTTTGTCCGTCCGCGCAGAAGCAGGCGTGCGCCGTGCGGCGCCAGCAGCGGCAGAAACGCAACCACACCCGCACTCGCGGAAACGGCTGCCGCCAGCAGCGTTGCGGCAACCAGCACCAGCATGCGCATCACACCCGTGGATACGCCCAGCGCCTGCGCCTCGTCGTCGGGCAGGGAAAGCAGCCCGATCTGCCTGTGCAGCAGCGCCAACAGCACAAACCCCAGCGCCGACGCCCAAAGCAGCGCCGGCAGCGCCGATGCCGTGATATCCGAAAAACTGCCCATCGTAAAAAACTCGATGGCGGCAAGCTCGCCCTCCGTATCGGCAAATGTCTTGAGCAGCATCACGCCCATCTTCATCAGCGCACTGATCAGCACACCGGAAAGCACCATCGCGCCCGTTCCCCGCGAACCGCTCGCCCGCGTCAGCAGCAGCGAACCCGCCAGCGCCGCCATGCCGCCCAGAAAAGCCGCGGGCGCGGAAAGCGCCGCATTTCCCCATACGATTGCCATCGCCGCGCCGAGCGTCGCGCCGCCGGATACGCCCATGATGTCCGGCGCTGCCAGCGGATTGGCAAACAAAGTCTGATAGACCGCGCCGCAGACACCCAGCGCCATCCCGCTGACCATCGCCGCCAGCGACCGCGGCAGGCGCAGGCGCCAGAACACCTTCACCGCCATGCTCTCGCCGCCGCTCAGCGCCGAAAGGATGTCCTGCGCCGTCAGCGGATATGCGCCAATCAGCAGGGAAATACCAAACGCCGCCAGCAGCAATGCGCCGGCGGCTGTAAAGATCATTCGATTGTATCGCTTCGGGGCGGTCACAGCGCCGCCTCGTCCGGGGTAAAGCCGTAGTAGGTTTCGTAAAGCGTCTTGGCAACGCTCTTATACTGCGCCTCGCCGTAAGCCTGCGGATGCAGCGTCTTCGCCGTCCACAGCACGCCCAGCACGCCGGACGGAACCGGGCTGTCCCACGCCTCAAACGCCGTCGGCATCCGATAGACCGCGCCGTTCTTCACCGCGTCCAGCTCCGCAAGCTCCGCGTCGCCCAGCACGTCTTCCACCGTGTATGTCGCTTCCGCCGGAATGATCATCGCCTGCGGGTTCATCGCCAACAGCTGCTCGTAGGAGATTTCCGCCCACTTCGTTCCTTCGATGTCCGCCGCCGCATTGACCGCGCAGGCGTTTTCCAGCAGGGAAGACTGATACATGCCGTTCGGCGCACAGGTCAGCTTGCTGCTGTTGCCCAGAACGAGCGCCGTCACCGGCGTTTCATTCTTCAGCACCTCCTGACACACGCCCAGCTGCGTCAGAATGAATGCGTTCAGGTCGGTGGCGCGGTCTTCGGTTTCCGTCGCCACGCCGATCAGCAGGATCATCTGCGCCAACAGCTCGTCGTCTTCCGGATTGACCAGCAGCACCGGAATGTCGAACTCGCTGATGGATTCGGCGGCTTCGGACAAGCGCTTGGGAAGGATGACCAGATCCGGCTCTGCCGCCAGACACGCCTCCAGATTGAAGTTTTTCGCGCTGCCGACGTTCGGCAGGGAAATCAGCTCCGGCGCGGACAGCGCATAGATGTTGCGGGTATCCGCCTTCGCCTCGACCGCCGCGATTCGGTCGGAAAGCCCGAGCGCGATGCAGGCAGAGGTGGAAATGTAGTATCCGGAAACGATATGCTCCGGTCGGCTTTCAATCGTGACCTCGCGCCCCGCCTGATCCGTCAGCGTCACCGGGTATTCCGCCAGCGCACAGACACCCAGCGCCAGAATGAGCGCCAGCGCCCAGAAAATCGTCAAAATCTTTTTCATTGTTCCTCTCCCTTTCAAGCAGCAAATGTCAGGATATGCCGATTTCAAAAGCACAGGCTTCAAAGCCGAATATGCGATAAACCGCAGATAAATCGGGTTCGCGCCGGAAGGTGCGCCTCCGGACACAGGGTCTTAAAACACATTTTCCGGATCAAAGCCCGCGTTTGTCGCCGGGTCTTCCTTGCGCTTTTGCCGCACAAAGAACTCGATGAACATCGCCATCTGACGTACGGCGGGCGCCATCATCTGCGGGTTCAGCACGGCAATGCCGAATTCACGGTATTCCATCGGCTCAATGGCATAGGTGTTCACATCGCCGTGGATGCGCTCCAACGTCAGACTCGGCAGAATGCAGATGCCGAAACCGCTCTCGACCATGGCAATCGTGGATAGATCATCCAGCACGCGGCAGGATGCACGCGCCGTGATGTGATACTTCGCCAAAAAAGCCTGCACGTCCGCATCGGTCGCGTCACCCTGCGCGACGAAGGTTTCCGCACGCATTTCCTCCGGCGTAATCACGCCCGGCGTGCGCGTCTTGAATCCACGCGGCGTAACGCACATCAGTCGGTCGCGATACAGCGGATGAACCGTCAGGTCACGCGTCGATTCCGTAGACAGAAAGCCCAAATCGACCACGCCCGTCTTGATCCATTCGATCACGTCGTCGTAGGTTCCCTGATCGATCTCAATCTCCACGCCCGGATACTTCGTCCGGTATTCCGCCACCAGCTGCGGCAGCCACGCCACGCAGACGCTGTTGAACGCGCCGATGCGCACCTTGCCGCGCTGAACGCCTTTCAGTTCGCCGACTGTCTGGGTCAGCGCTTCGTCGGCGGAAAGCACCTGACGAATAACCGGATAGAGCGCTTCTCCGCTTCGGGTCAGCGATACGCCGCCCTTTCCGCGGACAAAGAGCGCAAATCCGCAGGCTTCTTCCATCGAGCTGACGGCATGGCTGATGGCGCTGGGCGTCAGATGCAGAATCTGCGCGGCGCGGGCAAAGCTCCCCTGCTGCGTCACAGTGTGAAAGATGCGGTATTCCAGCAGCGTCATGGTTTTCCTCCTCACGATCGGTTCAATCCGGTGTATCTATCCATTCATTGGTTTTTACTGTAACACTTTGAGGTGCATATCGTCAATATGAACCTGTTAAAAAGCGGCTGAGCCCGCCGCCGTTTCCGCCTGAATTGCTAAAATCTTCATCGTTGCGTAATTTCCCCTGCATAATTCTTAAAACCGCCGCGAAGCGAGGATGGGGTTTGGGGACAATGTCCCTAAGCGGGTCTTAGGGCGGCAGCCCTAACGTCCCTGACGTAACCCCTTAACAAAAAACGTAGTTTCAGAGCAGAATGCAACGCATTCTGCAATTGAAACGGGTTTGCGCTCAAACGCACGGCTTGAACGACCCATCCTCTTTAACCGCCGCGAAGCGAGGATGGGGTTTGGGGACAATGTCCCCAAGCGGGTCTTAGGGCGGCAGCCCTAACGTCCCTGACGTAACCCCTTAACAAAAAACGTAGTTTCAGAGCAGAATGCAACGCATTCTGCAATTGAAACGGGTTTGCGCTCAAACGCACGGCTTGAACGACCCATCTTCTTTAACCGCCACGAAGCGAAGACGGGGTTTGGGGACGACGTCCCCCCTTTACTCCACCGTCACGCTCTTTGCCAGATTGCGCGGCTTGTCAACGTCCAATCCCTTCGCACAGCTGATGTAATACGCCAGCAGCTGGAGCGGAACAACCGCCAGCGATGTGGCAAACATCGGATCCGTCCGCGGCACATAAACCGTAAAGTTCGCCGCATCCTCCATGGCATACTGACCGTAGCTCGTCAGCCCAAACAGACTTGCGCCGCGGCTGCGTACCTCGACCATGTTGGAAACCTCTTTTTCAAACAGCTCCGGCTGTGTGGCAACCGCTACGACAAGCACACCCTCCTCAATCAGGCTGATGGTGCCGTGCTTCAATTCGCCGGCGGCATACGCCTCGGAATGAATGTAGCTGATTTCCTTGAGCTTCAGACTGCCCTCCATGCTGATGGCGTAATCCAGCCCGCGCCCGATGAAGAACACGTCCTTGCATGCCGCCATCTTGTTGGCATACCACTGCACGCGCTCCTTGTCGGAAAGCACGCGCTCGATTTGATCCGGCAGGGCGAGCAGCTGCTCGATCAATTCCTGACGGCGTGCCGCGCTCAGCAGCCCGCGCACATCCGCCAGATGCATCGCCAGCAGATAGATGACCGCCAGCTGGGTGGAATATGCCTTGGTTGTCGCGACGGCGATTTCCGGGCCTGCCCAGGTATACATGACATTGTCCGCTTCACGCGCAATGGACGAACCCACAACGTTGACGATTGCCAGCGTGCGCACGCCGCGCTCTTTGCTCAGGCGCAGGGCGGCAAGGCTGTCCGCCGTTTCGCCGCTCTGACTGATGATGATGACCAGCGCTTTCTCCTCTAAAATCGGGTCGCGGTAACGGAATTCGCTCGCCAGCTCCACCTCGCAGGGAATGCGCGACATCTTTTCAATGACATACCGCGCCGCCATGCCGACGTGGTACGCCGAGCCGCAGCCGATGAGATAGATGCGTGAAAGGTCGGCATAATCCGCGTCGGTCAAGCCGATTTCGCTCAGATCGATGGTCTTTTCGCCCGCCTCATTCTCCTTGATGCGCGGGGAAAGCGTATCGCGCACGGCACGCGGCTGCTCGTGGATTTCCTTCATCATGAAATGCTCATATCCGTCCTTTTCGGCAGCCGCGGCATCCCACTTGATCTCGACAAACGGCTTTTCGATTTCTTCGCAGTCGATGTTGTACAGGTGAAACGCTTCGCGGGTCAGGCAGGCGATTTCCTGATTATCGATATAGACGACGTTGCGGGTGTAATTCAGCACGGCGGGAACGTCGGAAGCGATCATATGCCCCTCATATTCGCCGTCGCAGCGTCCGATGATGAGCGGGCTGTCCTTGCGGGTCGCATACATCACACCGGGCTGGTCGCCGAAAAGAATGCCCAGCGCATAGCTTCCGCGAACGCGGATCATCATATTGCGGATGGCATCGAGCGCACGTTCACGCGGGGAAAGCCCCTTCTTCCCCGCCTCGACATAGTAGCTGTCCAGCAGCGCGGCGGCAACTTCCGTATCGGTTTGAGAGGAAAAGGCATACCCCTTGCGCACGAGCGCTTCTTTGATCTCCTGATAGTTTTCGATGATGCCGTTATGGACGATCACCACGCGCTTTTCACGCGTATACTGCGGATGCGCGTTGACGGTGCTGGGTTCGCCATGGGTTGCCCAGCGGGTATGACCGATGCCGCAAAGACCGTGAACCGTTCTGCCGGAATCGGTCATCTCCATCAGGTTTTTCAGCCGTCCCTTCGCCTTGACGACCTCGATATGATCGCTGTTTTCATCACGCACCGCGATACCGGCGGAATCATATCCGCGGTATTCCAGTTTGGAAAGCCCGGCGAGCAAAATGGGCGCCGCCTGTTTTACACCTGCATATCCAACAATTCCACACATGGGCATCCTCCTCCTGATTTTTACGGAAATGCGCGGCATCGCCGCCAAATTCTGCAAGGCTGTCAAGTGCTGCTCATGCGGTCGATTTTTCACGTCATTTCCCAATGCGTCGAAAAAGAATCAGAACCGCCGCAGATCCGGCAGTTCTGATGAGCTTCTATTATTATACGTTAAACAGCAGATCGCCATACGTCGGCATCGGCCAGAGCTTTCCGTCCACAATCATTTCCAGATGATCGACCGGCGCACGAAGCACCTGCATGGCGGGGCAGACCTCATTGTGATAGAATCTTGCCTGCTCCTGACCGCAGAGCGCCGCCGCCTTTTCCTGCTTGACGCGCAGGTCGCCCAGCGCACCGTATGCCTGCTTGAGCAGGACATTGACGCGGGAAAGCAACTCCTTTTGGGCAAAGGTATCCACGCCCGCCTGTTCCGCCTGATTGACCGACCACGCCAGCTTTCCCGTATATTCGACAACGGCAGGAATGATGTCCTTGCCCGCCATGTCGATCATGGTCAGCGCTTCGATATTGACCGTTTTGGCGTACAGCTCGTAAGAAACATCCGCACGGGCGAGAAGTTCCTTCTCCGTGTAAACCCCCTGACGGGCAAACAGCGCGACAGACGCGGGCTTCACCAGTTCCGGAACGGCGTCCACCATGCTGCCGATGTTCGGCAGACCGCGGCGTGCCGCCTCGGCAACCCACTCGTCGGTATAGCCGTTGCCGTTGAAAATGATGCGCTGATGCGCGGTCATCTCGCGGCGAACGAGCGCACGCATGGCGCTGTCAAAATCCTCCGCCTTTTCCAGCTCATCGGCAAACGATTCCAGCGCATCCGCCGCAATGCTGTTCAGCACGATGTTCGCGTCGGCGATACAGCCGGAGGACGGCACCATGCGGAATTCAAACTTATTGCCCGTAAAGGCAAACGGCGAGGTGCGGTTTCTGTCCGTCGCGTCGCGGCGGATAAACGGCAGCGTCGAAACGCCTACGCGCAGAATGGACGCAGACGGCACGCTCTCGTCGCTTCCGCGGATGATGTGATCGACGACCGCCGTCAGCTGATCGCCCAGGAACATCGAGATGATGGCGGGCGGCGCTTCGTTCGCACCGAGGCGATGGTCGTTGCCGGGGTTGGCGGCGCTCATGCGCAGAAGACCCGCATGCTCGTCTACCGCTTTCATCATCGCCGCCAGCATCAGCAGGAAGATCCAGTTCTTCTGCGGCTCTTTGCCCGGCTCGAGCAGGTTGCGCCCGGTGTCCGTGCTGAGCGACCAGTTGTTGTGCTTGCCGCTGCCGTTGACGCCCGCGAAGGGTTTTTCATGAAGCAGGCATACCAAGCCGTGGCGCAGGGCAACCTTCTTCATGACGTTCATCACCAGCATGTTTTCATCCGTCGCCACGTTGGTGGTGTTGTAGATGGGCGCAAGCTCATGCTGGGCAGGCGCGACTTCGTTATGTTCCGTTTTGGCAGGGATCCCCAGCTTCCAAAGCTCAAGATCCAGATCCTTCATGTAGTTGCTGACGCGTTCCTTGATGGCGCCGAAATAGTGATCCTCCATCTCCTGCCCCTTGGGCGGCATCGCGCCGAAGAGCGTTCTGCCGGTAAAGATGAGATCCTTGCGCTTTAAATAGGTTTCGCGGTCAACGATAAAATATTCCTGTTCCGGTCCGACGGACGTGGTGACCTTGGTCGTCTCTTTGTCGCCGAAGAGATGGCAGATGCGCACCGCCTGACGGCTGATGGCTTCCATCGAGCGCAGGAGCGGCGTCTTTTTATCCAGCGCCTCGCCGTTGTAGCCGCAGAACGCCGTGGGGATGCAGAGCGTTTTGGTGTCGCCGTTATCGTAAATAAACGCAGGACTGGTGATATCCCAAACCGTATAGCCGCGGGCTTCAAACGTTGCGCGGATGCCGCCGGAGGGGAAGGACGAAGCATCCGGCTCGCCGCGAATCAGTTCCTTGCCGCGCAGCTCCATGATGATGCTGCCATCGTTTTGCGGGCTGATGAAGGAATCATGCTTTTCGGCAGTCGTGCCGGTCAGCGGCTGAAACCAATGCGTATAATGCGTCGCGCCCTTTTCGATCGCCCACGCCTTCATGGCGGTGGCGGTCGCGTCCGCGACATAGGGGTCAAGCTCTTCGCCGGAAGCCATGCTCGCCCTCAGGCTCTTGTAAATGTCCTTCGGCAGACGCTCGCGCATCTCCTTTTCGCCAAAAACGTCGCTTCCGTACAAAGCCGGGATATCCAGATATTCGCTCATGCGTTTTCTCCTTGACCTTTGCATTTTCCCCGCCCATCAATCGGCTTGGGTGAAATTTCATACCGTACTACCATACACCATTCGACCCTAAAATGCAATTGAGAAAAGCTTTTCGCCCAAATCGGTTTCATTTATTCGGCTTTTTTGCCCTTTTTCTTTGGTTTTTGCGGCGAAATCTGCCTGTGGTACTTTCTGCACCGTCGCTTTTTGTTTTTCGGGCTGTTTAAGCCGGCGCGTTTCCAGCATAAAATGAAAATGCTGCGGACACCTCGATTTGCGCTCGGGCATGCCGAACGCCGCTCCGGGAGAAAATCCTCTTGCGGCGATGCGGACACAACGCCCCGCTGCGGCATAATCTGCCATCAGGCGGGTTCGCCGCCGCAAAGCCGAAAAAACGGAGGGATTCTCATGGCGCAATATGCGGTACGCGAAAGCCCGCCGCTGCGGGGAGAAATACCCATCAGCACATCCAAGAATGCGGTGCTGCCCATCATGTGCGGCGCACTGCTGACAGGGGATGACGTGCGCATCGAGCGCCCGCCAGACCTGACGGATGTCAAAACGCTCTGCTCCCTGATGACCGCCTGCGGATGCAGCGTCAAGCGGGAAGCGCACGCGCTCATTTTGAACGCAAAAACGCTGAAAGAACCACAGGATGAAGAGGACGTCCGCAAGATGCGGGCATCGGTGCTTGTGCTGGGTCCGCTGCTGGCGCGGCTGGGCGAGGCACGCATTCCGCTTCCGGGCGGATGCGCCATCGGTCAGCGTCCGATCGACCAGCACCTCAAGGGCATGAGTGCGCTGGGCGCGAAGGTTCGGTTTGACCACGGCGGCGTCACGCTTTCCGGTCATCTGCGCGGCGCGGTCATCTATCTGGATATGCCGTCCGTCGGCGCAACGGAAAACCTGCTGATGGCGGCGACGCTCGCCAGCGGCACAACCCGCATCGAAAACGCGGCAAAGGAACCGGAAATCGTCGATTTGGCGGCATTCCTCAATGCGATGGGCGCGAAGATCTCCGGCGCGGGAACATCGACCATCGTCATTGAAGGCGTGCGTGCGCTGCACGGCGCGAGCTGGCAGCCGATTTCCGACCGCATCGAAGCGGGCACCATGGCATGCGCCTGCGCCATCACGGGCGGCGAATTGCTGCTTTCCGGTGCGCGGGCGGAACACCTGCGTTCGCTGCTTTTCAAGCTCAGCGAAGCGGGCGTACATATCAAGGATACGCCGGGCGGACTGATGATCTTCGGGCGTGCCAAGCAGCCCTTTGAGATCCGAACCATGGTTTACCCCGGTTTCCCGACCGATCTTCAGGCGCCGATGATGGCTGTCGCCTGCAAGACGCCCGGAACCAGTGTATTTCTGGAAACGATCTTTGAAAACCGCTTTATGCACGCCGCCGAGCTGACGCGGCTCGGTGCGCATATCCGCGTGGAAAACCGCGTTGCCGTCGTAGAAGGCATACCGTACCTGACCGGCGCCGCCGTACGCGCAACCGACCTGCGTGCGGGCGCGGCGCTCATCCTCGCCGGGCTTTGTGCCGAAGGCGAAACACTCGTGGACGACGAGGGCGGGCATATCGACCGCGGCTACTGCCGCATCGAGGAAAAACTCAGCGCCGTCGGCGGGCGCGTCAGGCGCATCACGGAATAACGCGAATCACGGAATAATGCAAATCATTCGGAAAGCCCTCTCTGCCCGGGAGGGCTTTGCCTCTCCCTTGCAAACCCATGTCGCTTGGTGTATAATTCTAAATGGATGGATATGATTTTTTTCTGATTCGGAGGGCTTTTCCTGATGGCTGCAAAGCGATGGTGCGTGCTTTGCGCAATCTTGCTTGCGCTGCTTTCCTTTCTTCTTGTTCTGACGGTCGCTGTCATCGATCCGTTTGAGATTTATCACCGGGCGCTGTTCTATTCCCCGCCCTACGCCAGCGGCACGCAGGTCTATTCCAATGCGGGCGTTGCCAAGAGCTTTCACTATGACAGCGTCATCGTCGGCTCCTCCGTTACGGAAAACTGTACGCCCAGCGTTTACGACGCGGCGCTCGGCGGGCGGTTCGTCAAGCTCTGCATGAACGGCGGGCTTTCCGGCGACCACGCCAAGATGCTGGACGCGGCATTTTCGCAAAGGGATATCGTCCGCGTCGTCTACGGGCTGGATCTGTTTGCCTATTCGCAATACTACAACAATCTGAAAGCGCCGTTTCCGGAGTATCTGTACGACGACAACCTGCTCAACGACGTTTCCTACTGGTTCAACAAGAGCGTTCTGTTCACGCAGATTCCGGAAGCGCTTTCCAGAATCGGCACGCCCGACGAAGACGAGGATCGGGACAGAATGTACTACTGGTCGCCGCCGGATCTGCCGGGGCACGACGCGCTTTGGGCTGGCGTGGATCTCGTTTCTCCGCTTCCCGATCAGGCGATCGACGAACGCATGCTCGAATTTGCGCAGGGATGCGCAGAAAACAACCTGCTTGCCTATGTCCGTGCGCACAGAGAAACGACGTTCGATGTCTTCTTCCCGCCGTACTCGCTGCTGTATTGGGCAAAGCAGGCACGCAGCGGTCAGTTTGAAACCTGCATGGCGCAAAAACGCCTGCTTCTCTCCCTGCTCGTCGGCGAAGAAAACGTCCGCGTGCATGATTTTCAGCTCGCGCCGTGGGTCAGCGAGGATGACCTGTATTACGACCCGATTCACTATACGTCGCCCGTCAACGACGGCATGGCAGCTGCTATCGCCGAAGGGACGTACCTCGTTTCCGACGCATCGCAGATTGACGGACGGATTGAGGCGCTGCGCGACGCCGTATACGCACTGTTTATCCCTTCCGAAGAAAGGATTCCCGAATGACACGAAAACAATGGGCTGCGCTTTCCCTTTCGCTGCTCGGCGCGGGCATCGGCGGCATCATTGCCGCGGTTGCGCTCGTCGATCCGTTTGAAGTATACCATCAAGCGACAGCGTTTATCCCGCCGATCACCAACGGCACACAGAATTATTCCAACGCGGGCATCGCCAAAAACTACGAATACGACAGCGTCGTCATCGGTTCGTCGATGACCGAAAATTTCACGCCCAGCCAGCTTGACCGCCTTTTCGGCGGGCGGTTCGTCAAGCTCCCCATCAACGGCGGCTCGCCCTTCAACCACAAGCAGATGATGGATCTGGCGTTTTCCTCCCACGATGTGCGGCGCGTGCTTTACGGCATGGATATCGAGGCGCTGACCTACTTTTATAAGTCGCCCAAGTGTGAAATGCCGGATTACCTCTATGACAACAACCTGTTCAACGACGTTTCCTACTGGTTCAACAAGAGCGTCCTGTTTCAGTATATTCCGCAGTGCCTGCGCACGTTGGGGCAGACCGATCCCGATCAGCGCGATACCATGTATACATGGGGCGACCTTTATGCCTATGGCAGGGACGCGGCGCTTGCCGACACATTCATCTCTTCCGAGCCTGTCGAGCAGATTCCCGTTTCATCGCCCGCCAAGCTTTCCCAGCAATCGCTGCTGAACGTCGAACACAACATTCTTCCCTATATCACGGAACACCCGGATACTCAGTTTATCTTTTTTTATCCGCCCTATTCGCTGGCTCAGTGGTATCAGTTCTACACCGCCGGTTCGCTTGACTATCATTTGGAGCAAAAGGAAGCGCTGACGGCTATCCTGCTCACCTATCCCAATGTCGAGGTCTATGATTTTCAGGCGCGGACGGAGTGGATTCTCGACCTGAACCATTATATCGACGCCAAGCATTACGGCGCGGATATCAACGCCGCGATGGCGGAAGAGATTGCCGCGGGAAACTGCCGCATCACGGACGGCGGACAGGTCGCGCAGAACGATGCGCTGCTCAAGGAACTTGTCGGGCAGCTCGTCGATGCCGGAGAATGGATCTTTGATTGATGCCGCCCGCGGGCGGAATTGGAATTTCGTTTTTCGATACTCCCCCGGCTATCGCAAAGCAATCGCGTAGTCCGGGCGCAGGGAGCAGGCTTCCCTGCCGGGATTTTGGGCAATGCTTCAAATGTACGCTTTACAAGGAGAAATTTCGATATGCTGTTTAATTCCTACGTCTTTATGCTGGCTTTCCTGCCGCTGACGCTGCTGATCTATTTTCTGCTGGGCAAGCTGCCCCAGCGCGTTCAGCTCAACAAGGTCTTTCTCGTGCTGGCGTCGTTTGTCTTCTACGGATACAACAACCCCAGCTATGTACCCATCATCGCCGGAAGCATCCTCGTCAATTACGCGCTCAGCCAGCTGATGCTCTCTCAGGAAAAGAAAGCTGTCCGCCTGCCGCTGATGCTGCTGGGTCTGGCGCTCAACATCGGCGTGCTGTTCTACTTCAAGTATCACGATTTCTTCTTCGACAACATGAACCACGCCTTCGGTCTGCACCTGACGCTCAACCGCGTCGCGCTCCCGCTGGGCATTTCGTTCTTCACCTTCCAGCAGCTTTCCTATGTCATCGACAGCTATCGGCGCACCGTGCCGCGCTATAACATTCTGGATTACTCGCTGTTTGTCACGTTCTTCCCCCAGCTCATCGCCGGTCCGATCGTGCTGCACAGCGAAATCGTCCCCCAGTTTGCCGACCCGAAAAACCGAAGCTTCAACTTTGATAACTTCGCGCCGGGGCTTTACGCCTTCGCCCGCGGCTTGGTGAAAAAGGTCATCATCGCCGATACCTTTGCCGTCGCGGTGGATGCGGGCTTTGCTTCCGCGCTGACGCTCAACACGGCGGAAGCGTGGTTCGTCGCCATCGGCTATACCCTCCAGCTGTATTTCGATTTCTCCGGCTATTGCGATATGGCGACGGGCATCGCGCTGATGTTCAACATTCAGCTGCCCATCAACTTCAATTCGCCTTATAAGAGCCTGAACATCCGCGAGTTCTGGCAGAGATGGCATATCACGCTCTCCCGTTTCCTGACGACCTACATCTACTTCCCGCTCGGCGGCAGCCGCAAGGGCATGGCACGCACCTGCATCAACCTGATGATCGTCTTCCTGGTCAGCGGTCTTTGGCATGGCGCGGGATGGCTGTTCCTGCTCTGGGGCTTGATGCACGGCGCGGCAAGCGTGTTTTACCGCCTGTTCCGCAAGCAGTATGACGCCCTGCACCCTGCGCTGCAATGGCTCATCAACTTCGGCTTTATCGTCGTCGCGTGGGTGTTCTTCCGCGCAGCAAGCCTGACGGACGCGCTCGCCATCGTCAAGTCGATGTTCATGATGGATTTCGCGCCCATCCGTTCGGCGATCACGTCGGCGTTTGCCCTGCCGGGCGGTTTTCACCCAGGCTACAACGCCGTATACATGATGGTTTGGTATCTCGCGTCGCTGTTCGCGTGCCTGGGCATGCGCAACACCTACGAAAAGACGATGGCATTCCGTCCGACGGTCGCGAACTCGCTTTCGACCGTTCTGATGATTCTCTACTGCACGCTGTCCCTGTCGAGCGTCAGCGTCTTCCTGTATTTCAACTTCTAAGCGCACGGTATTCATGATGAAAAGAAAAACTTGGGCGCTCCTGAGCTGCGCGATGCTGATTCTCGCCATTGCCGGCGCAAGCCTGCTGGTCATCTTCGTAGACCCGTTTCAGGTCTATCGGCTCGCCACGCTCTATATGCCCCCGATCGACAATACGACGCAGGTATACGCCAATGCGGGTATTGCCCGGAATTACGACTATGACAGCGCCATCGTCGGCACATCCGTGACGGAGAACTTTCGCCCGTCGCAGATGGACGAGCTGCTCGGCGGACGCTTCATCAAGCTCTGCACCCAGTCGGGAACGGCGTATAACCACGCGCTGCTGATGGATCTGGCATTCCGCACGCACGACATCCGCCGCATTGTCTATGGGCTGGACGTCTACTCCTTTATCGGTGCAACGGACAAGACCGGAAGCACCGTACCGTTCTATCTCTATGATGACAATCCGTTTAACGACGTTTCCTATTGGCTTAACCGCAGTGTGCTGGCTTCCTTTCTGCCGCGCTGTTTGAAGGCATGGGGACAGCATCAGGATGATTCCATCCGCGACAGCATGTATTGCTGGGCGGGGCGGGATGAATACGGCGAAGCCGCGCTGTATAACGCCAGCTTCACCGCCCCGCAGAGCGAACAGCCCGATGACCGCTATGTTTCCGCCGCGCAGGCGAACCTGACCCTGCACCTGATTCCCTACATCGAGGCGCACCCGGATACGCAGTTTGATATCTTCTTCCCTCCCTACTCCGCCGCGGAGTGGGCGACCATGAAGAGCAAAGGCTCGCTCGAAGCCGTTCTGACCGTGCGCGGGCTTTGCTATGATGCGCTGAGCGCCTATCCCAACGTCACCCTCTACGACTTTGCGGCACGCGAAGATTGGGTGCTGCATCTGGAAAACTACAAAGATACGCTGCATTACGGACAGTGGATCAACGACGCCATCACCGTCTGCATCGCAAACGGCGAATCGGCCGTTTCTTCCCGCGAAATGCTCGACGAGGCAACCGCACAGCTCCGCAGCTGGGCGAATATGCAGATCGATGCTGGCGGCTGGATCTTCTGACTCCGCCCTGAAAGGAGGATCAACCATGCGCCCCACGTCTAAAAAAAGAAAGAAAGCGCTGCCGAATGGGCTCATGCGCGTCCTGTTCGCCGCGCTGGCACTCTGCGCCATCGTGGCGCTCAGCGCAGGCATGACGACCCTTTTGCAGCCGCCAAATCTCGACGTGCTTGCCGAGCCGACGGACAGTGCCCCGACCGCTGACCCGACGCCCTCGCCTGAGCCGACTGCCACCCCGACTCCGGCGGTCTATGCGCCCTTTGGCGCACAGTATGGTTATGGCGGCGCAGACCTCATTCCCAAAACGCCGACGCCCGACCCCGCACAAAGCACGCCGATTCCGACAGCCGCGCCAACCTCGGCACCGACCTCCGAAGCCGCACGCACCCTGAAAAAAGGTTCGACCGGCGCAGACGTCAAAAAGCTTCAGCAGGCGCTCATCGACTTGGGTTATCTCAGCGATACCGCGGACGGCACATTCGGCGCAAAGACGCAGGACGCCGTCACGCTCTTTCAGGCGGTCAACGGCTTGGACGCAGACGGTTTGGCAGGCGCAAAAACGCAGGCGCTTCTGTTCAGCGGTACAGCACTCTCAGCGGATCAGGCGCCGCCGACCGATTTTCTCATGCTGGTCAACCGAAGCCATAAGCTCAGCAAGACGGATGTGCCGACCGATCTGGTTGAAATCGCTTCCGTTCTCTCCGCCGACATTGTGAAGGTCAAGTATACCGGAACGAAAGCCAACCGCACCGCTGTTGAAGCGCTGGGCAAGATGCTTTCCGCCGCCATCAGCGAAGGCGTTTCCAATTTCCAGATCTCCTCCGCTTATCGCACATACAGCGAGCAGCAAAAGCTGGTCGATAACTCCGTCGCCAAATATCAGAAGAATAACCCCGGCTGGTCGCGTGACCGATGCCTCTCCGCGACCTATCAAACCGTTGCGCCCGCAGGCTCCAGCGAACATCAAACCGGCTTGGCGTTTGACATCACGGTTCCCGGCGTCAGCTTCACCGGAACCGAACAGCAGAAATGGCTTCATCAGCATTGCGCGGAATATGGCTTTATCGTCCGATTTACGGCAGAAAAACAAAAGCTCACCGGCTTTGTCGCCGAAAGCTGGCATTTCCGCTATGTGGGCGTTGAAGCGGCAAAAACGATCACACAGAACAACTGGTGCCTCGAAGAGTATATTGAAAAGATGGGCATATAACCGATAACAGCGGCTCTTTCCACATGGAGAGAGCCGCTGTTTTTATTGTCCAAACCGTTCCCTCAACGCCGCTTTCACCCTTGCGGCATAGGGATTTTCCTGCGGAGAATCCTCTTCTTTCGCCTCATCCAAAAAGTGTGTGCCGTCCAGACGGAACGAAAGGCTGTCCAAGGGCCATCCGATGCGGCGTCTTGGGTCTGCCGTATCGGTGAGATAAAAGGCTTTTTGCGCGGCTTCCTCGCGCGTCTGCGCCAAAACAGTCCCTTCTCCATCCTTTGTGATGGCTACGGCGTCCATATAATAGGCTAATGCACGTCCACCCAGTTCACGCGCCAACGCGGAATAATAAGCAATCATCTGCTCATCGTCAAGCCGTGCGCATCCACCCGGCGTGCGCACATGCAATCCCGGCTGCCGTGCGTCCTCCAGTTCCAGTGCATCCAGATACAGTCCGGAATCCATGCAAATGACGTTGTCCGCATATCGGGCATAATACGCCGCTTTGATCTCAGCGTTTTCCGCAAGCGTGCTTCCCGTTTCTTCCGGTTCGCTGTGTATTTCCAGATCGGCGAGCGTAAAGAGCTGCGTATGTGTCCCCAAAAGCATGTCCGCAAACAGCTTTACCTTGGAAGGGTTCGTCGTTCCGATGAGTATGCGTGTCGGCGCATCTTCCATGTAGCGAAGAATCTCCTTTGTGATCGGGGGATACGTCAGATTATCCGGAATCACATCGAAGCACTGAACCTCCGCCATCTCGCTTTCGGGCAGATTGTCCAGCTTGCGGATGTTCGCGGTAAACACCACGCCGCTTTCACCGCGCAAACCATCCTCACTGCCCGCCCAGTAATCGCACAGCGGCATCAGCGTATACTCCGCCGCGCCGGATTCCTCAAACAGTTCTCGGTGTGCCGCCTGCAAGGGCGTTTCACCGGGTTCGATGTGACCGCCCTGCGTTTCCCATGTCGTCCGCTCTTTATGGCGGCTGAGCAGAATATGCCCGTTCATATGCGACAAAATCACGACGTACTTATATGACCCTTCCAGCGCGTGAAGGGGATATGTCTTACAAATCATGGTTTTCCTCCCATATCAGAATATCCATATCATAGCGCCGTCAACCGCATGCGTCAAGTGAGGTAAACGTGTTTCCGCCACTGGCGGCGCACGGAGATGAACCTAACCAAGTACGTTCTCTGACTTCATTGAAAACGACCGGAGAGTAAGGACGTTGCAGATGGAATGGAAACGCTCCTTCCGCGTTCTTCCTCCTACTCTCCCAGGTGATTTTTCCTGCCTGTATCCCGCACTGCGGGCGGCAGGAAAAATCCTAACCAAGTACGTTCTCTGA
>CAKUCW010000012.1 GCA_934643825.1 uncultured Clostridia bacterium
CCTTTCCGCAAATGAAAGAATAGCTGAATTTCTTGATTTTGCTATTCAAGCCAAGTTTGCTTATGTCAACAAGCTGGGCAGGCTCAGCCCGCTGTTTTGCATTTTATGAGGAAATGAACGGCGGTCAAAGGTCAAATGTTGCTTTTTGTCACAAAAAGTCGTATAATCAGAAATAAACTTGTGAATTTAATGGCTTTTATGGAGGATAAATAATGAAAAAAGCGGGAAAAGCCGCATTGATGGTCTTGGGCGCCTGTGCGGTGGTTGTCGTATTCGGACGATATGTGGTGGTGCCGCTGCTGGTGCTGCTGCCGCATTGAAGAACAGAAAGGAACAGCAAGATTGAAAGCGTTTTTGAAATGGCTGGGGCGCGTTGTGGGGACGGCACTGTGTCTGGTGCTGGTTGTAGTCATGCTTCCGTACGCGTCGCGTTGGGCGGCAAAGGTCATACCGGATTTGACGGGGGCGGCGATGACGACGTCCGCGACGCTGAGCCGTAAATTGGCGCAGAGCGCTCGGCTGGAATGCATACAGGCGGACAGGGAAGGCATATTGGAATCGACCGTCGATGCGCTGCTGATCGGCACGGTTCAGTCGGTGCAGATCGCTTATGATTATCATGCCAGCATCGGAATTGATCTGTCCAAGGTGGAGATTCGCACAGAAGGAAGCCGGATCACACTGATGCTTCCGGAAATGGAAGTGATTTCCGACAGCCTGACGCCGACAAAAATCGACCGGAAGGATTTCTGGTATCCCCTGACCGATGAGAGGCGGGAAAAGCTGCTCGAAGACGAGCGTGCAGCCTGCCGCACCGCGGAGCTTGAAGCCGCCCGGACGGAAGACGGCTGGGCGTATGTCATCGCCGCGCTGGAAAGCACGGTCAGCGGATGGATGGGCGAGGAAAGCCCGCGTCTGACCCTTCAGTATCAACATCCGTAAGCGGGCTGAGTCCGCGTGTGTTTGAGCAGCGGTCAACCCCTGCGCTTTTCCCGATCAGTAAAAAACAGCTCCGGTTCGCCTTTTTACGGCAGAATCGGAGCTGTTTTGTTGATTAAAGCTGAACTTCCCCGGCGACAGCGGAGGCGGCATCCGCCATGAGCGGATTTTCGACGGCTTCGATGTTGCCTTCGTCGCACAGCTGTGCCGCTTTGGGATCAAACGGAAGCTGAGCCAATACCGGCAGATGAAGCTCGGCGGCTTCCTGCGCGATGCGGGACTTGCCGAACAGCTCGATGCGCTTGCCGCAATCCGGGCAGAGCGCATAGGACATGTTTTCAACCAGACCGAGCACCGGGATATTCATCATCTTCGCCATGTTGACGGCTTTGCGGACGATCATACCGACCAGATCCTGCGGCGTAGACACGACGACAACGCCGTCAAGCGGAATGCTCTGGAAAACGGTCAGCGGAACGTCGCCGGTTCCCGGAGGCATGTCGATCACCATCACGTCGAGTTCGCCCCAGGAAACATCCTCCCAGAACTGCTTGACAGCGCCGGCGATGACCGGTCCGCGCCAGATGACAGGAGCGTCGTCGCTCTCGAGCATCAGGTTGATGCTCATGACCTTAATGCCCTTCTCGGTTTCGGCGGGGAAGATGTGCACGCCGTCACCCATCGCTTTATCGTGGATGCCGAACATGCGCGGAATGGACGGACCGGTGATGTCGGCATCAAGCACGCCGACGCGGTAGCCCATGCGGCTGAGCATGACCGCCAGCTCGCCGGAAACGAGGGACTTGCCCACGCCGCCCTTGCCGCTGACAACGCCGATGACTTTGCGAACCTTCGGCGGTTCCTTTTTCTCTTCCGGCTGCTGATTATGGTTGTGGCTGCATCCGGCGCACGCGGGCTTGGTGCCGCATTCGCTGGGCTCGCAGCCCTGCTTAATTTGGTCAGACACGGAAATTTACTCCTTTCGGACAGACATGGATTCTGCTATAATACATAGAGCGGAGTCATGTCTGTAAGATACAACTATTATCATACCATGAATTACAAAAAAAGCAAGGCTAAATCAAGAATAGTTCACGGAGGGATGATGTGATCATGCGGTTTAGAACGGTATGCGCGGCGATGACGGCGGCGTTTTTATTTTTTGCGGGGAGTGCCTGTGCGCAGGACATGGACGCGGCGGTGATGCGCAATTGGATGAATCAGTTTGCGGATGCGCTGGTGATGCTCACGCCGCTCAACGACCCGGCGCAGACGGTTGATCCGGCACGTCCGGGAGAATATCTGATCGAATATGAATTCGGAACCGTAACGGCAACGACGCCGCAGACGCCGAATGCGGAAGATATTTTGGAGATCGATGTTTGCACACAGCAGGTGACAGATTGCCGCGGGATGCGCGTCGGTGCATCGCTGCAAGATGCGCTGGGCAACACACAGATTCCGCAGACGGACGCGAATCTGTCTGTGCTGAGCATACAGGAGAGCGGCATCGGCTGGTGCTGGGCGTATGTGGGAGACGGAAATGTATATGGCGTGGAATGGATGACCTATGATACGCTGGATCCGAACGATGTGACGGAATATACGCTGACTTATGTCCTGACACAGGATGGGACGGTCAACGCAATTCGGGTCAAGGCGGCGGCTTCTACGCAGGCACAGGCAGAAAACGGCTTGCAGACAGCGACAGAAATGATGGAGAAGCGACAGGGAAACGCCGAACTTTGTCCGCAAAACAACGCCCCTGTTCTGACGGAAGACGACCTGATCGTCATGGGCACAAAGGCGCTCGGCGTTCCGGTCTATGAGTGGATTGCGGCGATGGGTGAGCCGGTCGAGATGCAGACGCTTCCGGCGGGCGGCGGACGTCTTCTGCTGTATGAAGGCGCGGCGGTTACGCTCGGGCTGGATGAGGCGACGGGCGTTGAGGTCGTGCAGGGTGTCAGCGTGACGGGTTCCGGATTGACCGGACCGCGAGGACTGCATGTCGGTATGAGCCTTTCTGAGGCGACGGCGCTCTTCCGCTGCGACGGGGACATAGGCGCAGACGGCGGCGTTCTCTACATTGAAGGAGAAGCATACGGCGAGCCGCCGTTTGGCGAAATGACGCCGATTCGGTCGGGCACGGCGACGGTTCGCTATGCCTGCATGATGGCGTCGGGGAAAATCGGCAGACTGGAAGTGGGCGCGGAAAATGGAAGCGTCAGCTATTGGCATATGTACGAAGGACAAGAGGAGGCGTTGAGCGGTGTGTGATGAAGAAAGATTTGTATTGAGAAATGCGCGGCATCTGGCGGCGGGATACATGAACGCCATATTGAGGCATGGGGATGTCGCCGTGGACGCGACGATGGGCAACGGCAAGGACACGCAGTTCTTATGCGAGCTTGTCGGCGAGGAAGGACATGTCTATGCGTTTGACGTTCAGAAGGAAGCGGTTGAGCGCACGGCGGCAAGGCTGAAGGAAGCGGGATATGAAAATCGGGCGACGCTGCTGCTTGCCGGTCACGAAACGATGAAGGAACATGTTCAAAGTGCGCCGCGTGTGGTGATGTTCAATCTGGGCTGGCTGCCGGGCGCGGAACACATCGTGACGACAAAGACGGAAACGACGCTGACGGCGGTGCAGGCGGCGATTGAACTGATTGTGCCGGGCGGATTTGTCAGCATTTGTGTTTATCCCGGACACGAAGAGGGAACGAAAGAGCTGCACGCGCTGCTGGATTGGGCGGGGAAGCTGCCTGTTCGTGAATACAATGTGCTGCATCATGCGTTTATCAACGCACGGGAAGGAACGCCGGAACTGATTTTGATTCAGAAAAACTGAGATTCGGGCTCCTTTACGATAAAACTTTAACAAATTCATCAAAAGGTGTCGTCAGACGTTTGGAAATTGATACGGATGTTAAGAATGTATCTTTTTCGCTTTTTTTCACAAGTGCCGGCAGGAAATAGGAAGATTTTGTGGAACAAAAGAAAAAGGGATAAATTGTAGCTGGAGACGCGGCGCAAAAACCGCACGAACCAGACCCTATACGATTACGGAGGCGATAGTGGAATGAGCACCCTTCAGGATCTCAGCAAGGTGCTCTCACGCAAGCAGGCTATTCTCGATGAGAATGCCGCGGGCGTTGAGAAACAGAAGAAGAGCGGCAAGCAGACTGCGCGTGAGCGCATTGCGATGCTGCTGGACGGCGGCAGCTTTGTCGAGCAGAGCATGCTCGCAAACGATACCGGCGTCGTAGCTGGCTCCGGCACGGTGGATGGCCGTCCGGTGTATGTCTTTGCGCAGGATTTTGCCGTGATGGACGGCGCTATGGGCGCAAAGCAGGCAAAGAAGATTGTTAAGGTACTGGAATTGGCACGCAAGACCGGAACGCCGGTCGTCGCGATGTGCGACAGCAACGGTGCGCGTGTGGGCGAAGGCGCTGCGGCTCTGGAAGCCTATGCGGATGTGTTTGCGCACATGGCTCGCCTGAGCGGCGTTGTGCCGATGGTGACGATGGTTCTCGGTCCGTGCGTCGGCGCGGCGGCGCTGATGGCGCAGCTTTCCGACGTGGTGATCGTGTCCAAGCCTGCCGGTGCGCTGCTGGTCGCAGGCCCGCAGGTGCTTTCCTCCGAGATGAAGAAGGATCTGAAGGCGGAGCAGCTGGGCGGCGCGGATGTCGCTGTGGAATACGGCGTGGCGCACTTTGCCTGCGAGACGGAAGCGGACGCTTTTGCCAAGGCGAAGGCTGTGCTGGCGATGCTGCCTGCCAACAACCTGGAAGACGCGCCGTTCTCCGTTGAGGAGGACATGAACCGCCGTCTGGAAGGCTTTGAGGCGGGCTGCGACGGCCGCGAGCTGATTGCGGCGATGGTCGATGCCGGTTCTGTGATGGAATTCGGCAAGGGCTATACCGACGCTGTGACCGCGCTGGGCAAGATGGCGGGCCGCACGACGGCGTTCGTTTACACCGGCAAGGGCGACACCTGCGACAAGCGCATGAAGAAGATCGCCCGCTTTGTCCGCTTTGCGGATTGCTACAACATTCCGGTTGTGTCGCTGGTCGATTCCACCGGACTCAAGCTGTTTGACACCATCGAGCGTCAGATGAGCGTGATGAACGCGGCGTCCACGCTGGTTTATGCGTACAGCGAAGCGACCACCGTGAAGGTGACGCTGGTGATCGGCAACGCGATCGGCTCTGCCTATGTTGCCATGGGCGGCAGCGCGAACGCCGACATGACCTACGCTTGGCCGGGAAGCGTCATCAGCCCGATGACCGGCGAAGCCGCGATCCAGATCATGTGGAAAGACAAGATCATGGCGAGCAAGGGCGATGCCGTTCATGCACGCGAAGAGCTTGCCGCTCAGTATGAAGCCGAGGTCGCCGACGGCGTGAACGCGGCGGTCGAAGGACTTGTGGATGATGTGATCGACCCGGCAGACAGCCGCAAGATGGTCATCGCCGCTCTGGAGCTTCTCTCCAGCAAGCGTGATTCCAATCCGCCCAAGAAGCACGGCAACATGCCGCTGTAACCAGGGGAGGAAAAATAAATGGGTGCAATTCTTCAATATGGTTTGTCCGTTACGCTGGTCGGCATCGGCACGGTTTTCGTCGGTTTGATCATCCTGATTGCGTTGATCAAGCTGATAGAAAAAGCCATGAACGCCGCCACGGGCAAGCAGAAGGCTGCCGCGCCCGCTCCTGCCGCCGCTCCTGCTCCCGCTGAGGAAGAGGAACAGGCTGAGGAAACGGACGACGACGAGCTGATTGCCGTCATCGCAGCTGCTGTGGCTGCGGCGATGGAACAGGCTGGCGAGGAGAACACGACGGGCTTTGTCGTGCGCTCGATCCGCCGTATTAACAACGCGCCCGCGTGGAACCGCGCCGGTCGTGAAGAGCAGGTTTACAGCCGCATGTAAGCGCTGCATAAGACAAAGATTCATTTTGCGAGGAGGACTCCATCATGCGTAATTTTGTAATCACTGTGAACGGCACGAGCTATGAGGTTGCCGTTGAGGAAGTTGAAGCCGGCGCTGCTCCCGTTGCTGCTGCCGCTCCCGTTGCTGCTCCGAAGGCTGCCCCCAAGGCTGCCGCTCCGAAGGCTGCTGCGCCGAAGGCTGTTGCGGGCGAGAAAGTTACCGCCCCGATGCCGGGCAACCTGGTCGATGTCAAAGTCAAGGCTGGCGACAGCGTGAAGAAGGGCGACGTGCTGGTCGTTCTGGAAGCGATGAAGATGGAGAATGAGATCATGGCGCCGCACGACGCGAAGGTTGCGCAGGTTCTGGCAGCCAAGGGCGCGACGGTCAACACGGGCGACGTGCTGGTCGTGCTCGAATAATCTGCAAAGGGGTTAAGCGCTGTGAAAAAGATTCTGAGTGTGATCCTCGGATTGGCGCTGTGCTGCATGCTTGCGGCGCTGCCCGTTTGCGCCGAGGAAGCCGCTGTCCCCGTGCAGTCGGACGCCGCCGAGATTGGCGACGGCTATGTAACGCTGGTCAGCGACGTGAATGATCTGATTCCCGTCTATGTGGACGAGGAGGCAGAGGGTGCCGCGGGGACGCTTGAGCAGGCGATGGCAGACTTCAGCGTCGGCAGCACGATTCTGGGCTTGGTTAACGATTCCGGTATCTACGATATCATCAAGGGCAACTGGAAGAGCGCGGTTATGATTCTGATCTCTTTCGTTCTGCTCTATCTGGCAATCGTTAAGCAGTTTGAGCCGCTTCTGCTGATGCCGATCGCATTCGGCATGCTGCTGACCAACCTGCCGCTGGCGGGCATTATGGACGAGCCGATTTACGAGATTCTGTCCAACCCGACGTACCACGGCAAGAACGGTATTCCGATCTACAATGGCGACCTGCTGGTCGGTTATCAGTACATCAAACAGAACGGCGGTCTGCTTTATTACCTCTATCAGGGCGTTAAGCTGGGCATCTTCCCGCCGCTCATCTTCATGGGCGTCGGCGCGATGACCGACTTTGGTCCGCTGATTGCCAACCCGATGAGCCTGCTGCTCGGCGCCGCGGCTCAGCTGGGCATCTTCCTGGCGTTCATCGTGGCGCTGATTGCGGGCTTCACGCCTGCCGAAGCCGGTGCAATCGGCATCATCGGCGGTGCGGACGGCCCGACCGCGATTTATGTCACCACGAAGCTGGCTCCCGGTCTGCTGGGACCGATCGCTATCGCCGCGTATTCCTACATGGCGTTGGTTCCGGTCATTCAGCCGCCGATCATGAAGCTTCTGACCAGCAAGAAGGATCGCCAGATCGTCATGGGTCAGCTGCGCACCGTTTCCAAGACCGAGAAGATCGTCTTCCCGATCGTGGTTACCGTTCTGGTTTCCCTGATGCTGCCGAGCGCCGCGCCGCTGATTGGCTCGCTGATGCTGGGCAACCTGTTTAAGGAATCCGGCGTAACGGAGCGTCTGTCCAAGACGGCGCAGAACGAACTGATGAACATCGTCACCATCTTCTTGGGCGTGACGGTCGGCGCGACTGCGAAGGCTGAGACCTTCCTTCAGCCGCAGACGATCAAGATCATCGCGATGGGCGTGTTTGCCTTTGGCGGCGGCACGGCCGGCGGCGTTCTGCTGGGCGACCTGATGTGCAAGCTCTCCGGCGGCAAGATCAACCCGCTCATCGGCTCTGCCGGCGTTTCCGCCGTGCCGATGGCCGCGCGTGTTTCCCAGAAGGTCGGCCAGGCGGAGAACCCGAGCAACTTCCTGCTGATGCACGCGATGGGTCCGAACGTTGCCGGTGTTATCGGTTCTGCGGTTGCCGCGGGCGTGTTCATCTCGATGTTCGGCTAATCAACCCGATGTCGGTTTCACTTCCGGAAAGAGATTTTCGGATTGTGACGGCTTTGCTCACAAGGTCAGGCTGCACGACATCTTAAACCTTTAAAAAATGAAACGGCATTCCTTCCGCGTGAGGGAATGCCGCCTTCCCGAAATAGCGGGGCACAGACAATAAGGAGGAATAAGCAATGGGCAAGGTGTTGATCACCGATACCATTCTGCGCGATGCGCATCAGTCCCAGGCGGCTACCCGTATGCGTCTGGAAGAAATGCTGCCGGTCGCGGACAAGCTGGATAAGATTGGCTACTATTCTCTGGAATGCTGGGGCGGCGCGACGTTTGACTCCTGCATGCGCTTCCTGAACGAGGATCCGTGGGAGCGTCTGCGTGCGCTGCGCAAGGCGATGCCCAACACGAAGCTGCAGATGCTGTTCCGTGGTCAGAACATCCTCGGCTACAAGCATTATGCGGACGACGTGGTGGATGAGTTCGTTAAGAAGTCCATCGAGAACGGCATTGATATCATCCGTATTTTCGACGCGCTGAACGACCTGCGCAACCTTGAGCAGGCGGTCAAGTCCACCAAGAAGTACGGCGGCAACTGCGAAATCGCCATCAGCTATACCATCAGCCCGGTGCATACTGAGGAATACTTCCTCAAGCTTGCCAAGGAAATCGAGCAGATGGGCGCGGATGCGATCTGCATCAAGGATATGGCGAACCTGCTGCTTCCGTATGAAGCGTACAGCCTCGTGAAGAAGCTGAAGGCGACCACCAAGCTGCCGATTCACCTGCATACCCACAACACCGCCGGCACCGGCGCGATGACGATCCTCAAGGCGATCGAAGCGGGATGCGATATCGTCGATACCGCGCTCAGCCCGATGGCTGAGGGCACCAGCCAGCCGGCGACCGAGTCCCTGTGCGCAACGCTCAAGGGCACGGAGTATGATCCGGGTCTGGATATGGAACTGATGAACGAGTGCGCGACGCATTTCCGCGGCGTGGCTGCCCGCCTGGAGAAGGACGGCTGGCTCGTGCCGAGCAAGGTTCTGCGCGTAGACGCCAACACCCTGAAGTATCAGGTTCCGGGCGGCATGCTCTCCAACATGATCGGTCAGCTCAAGCAGTTCAACGCCATGGACAAGTATTATGACGTTCTGGCGGAGATCCCGCAGGTTCGTAAGGACTTTGGCTATCCGCCGCTCGTTACGCCGACCTCTCAGATCGTTGGCACGCAGGCGGTTATGAACGTTCTCTTCGGTCGTTATAAGACCTTCCCGAACGAGTCCAAGGGCTTGCTGCGCGGCGAGTACGGCAAGCTGCCGGCGCCGGTGAACGAGGAAGTCCGCAAGATGGCAATCGGCAACGACAAGGTCATCACCTGCCGTCCTGCCGACCTGCTCAAGCCGGAAATGGATAAGTATCGCGAGGAGATTCGCGATCAGGCGACCTGCGAAGAGGACGTGCTGAGCTACGCCCTGTTCCCGAAGGTTGCGCCGAAGTTCTTCGAGTATCGTTCTGCACATCAGACGAAGATTGACTCCACGATGCTTGACAAGGACAACAAGACCATGCCGGTGTAATCCGTCGGTCCATAACTGAAGATCATCGAATCTTATAAAGAAAGCACAGCTTGGGCAAGGCTCAGGTTGTGCTTTTTTGACGTATAGGAAATTGCGAAAAATCGCCCGCGTGAGCAAGACTTTGACGCGTGGCGGACTTCGGCGGAGATGAAGGCGGGCTCAGCCCGCTTTTTGCGGTTCAGTAAGCAGAATCTATTTGGATTTGATATAATCCAATCATGGGAAGGAGAAAGAGGATGGAATGGTGCAGAAGCATTCAGGAACCTGTGAATGAGATTGACGGCTGCATCAAAGCGGGTATCAGCTCGATACCGCGCAGGGGCGTGTATTCTATTTTTATCACGATTGCAAACGGTATTGAAAATACGTCAGACCGGTGAAAAAAGCATAAGGAAAAAGCACTCGCGCAAAAACGCGGGTGCTTTCGAATTATTCAGCCCACGGATAGAACAGTGTACCGTCTTCCAGCATTTCAGCAGTACCGTCGGTGACGCGTGTGATCTCTGAAAGCAGATTTGTTTCGTCTTTTACGCGAACCATCAGCGTACAGACGACACTTGCACCGAATTCCGTATGCTCGATGATGACGGGCGCGGAGCGGAGAAAATACTCAAGTCGCTGCCAAGTGGAATAATCCACTTCGACCAAGTAGCGAGAGCTTTTTTCCATCACGACGACGCCTGCGGCATCGAGCGCGGTTTTGCTGCCCTGCGCATAAGCGCGGACAAGTCCCCCCGCGCCGAGCAGAATACCGCCGAAATAGCGCGTAACGACGACGGCGCAGTTGACTACGCCGCGTGCCTTCATCACTTCAATAATCGGCATGCCCGCCGTTCCGCCGGGTTCGCCATCGTCGCTGTAACGCATAATGCCGGAGTTCAAACCGATGATATACGCATAGCAGTTGTGCGTGGCGTCCTTATGCTTCTGGCGAATGCGGGAGAGGAAGGCGAGCGCCTCCTCTTCCGTTTCGCAGGGACAGCCATAGCCGATAAAACGAGACTTGTTGATGATGAATTCGGCACTGTTCTCTTCGCGCAGTGTTTTATAGGAAAGCTGAGCAGACATAGCTTACTTGAGGATCAGGCGATGGAACTTCTTCTTGCCGCTGCGCAGCATCAGACCGTCCGCGCCAATCATATCGGCGGTGACAACGGCGTTCACATCCGTCACCTTTTCTTCACCAAGGCTCACACCGCCGCCCTGAACCAGACGGCGAGCCGCAGAGTTAGACGGCGCAAGACCACAGGTTACGAGCAGGGTCGTCACGCGGGCGTCCTTCTCGAGGTCAGCCGCCGTGATTTCGGTCGTCGGAATCGAGCCGCTCAGTGCCGCGCCGCCGAACAGGGAAGCAGCGGCTTCCTGCGCCTTCTGCGCTTCCTCCTCGCCGTGGACGAGCTTGGTGACCTCGTAGGCGAGAACCTTCTTGGCTTCGTTGATCTGGCTGTCCTTGAGCGCACCCAGACGACGAACCTCGTCCATCGGCAGGAAGGTCAGCAGACCGAGGCACTTTTCGACGTCCTGATCGTCAACATTGCGCCAGTACTGGTAGAAGTCGTACGGGCTGGTCTTCGCCGGATCGAGCCAAAGTGCGCCCTTCTCGGTCTTGCCCATTTTACGACCATCATGGGTCAGCAGCAGCTGGAAGGTGCAGGCAAACGCATTTTCGCGCTCCTTGCGGCGGATGAGATCCGCGCCGCCCAGCATGTTGCTCCACTGGTCGTTGCCGCCCATCTCCAGACGGCAGCCGTAGTTCTTGAACAGCTCGAGGAAGTCGTAGGACTGCATGAGCATGTAGGTGAACTCGAGGAAGGAAAGTCCGTTTTCGGTCGCCATGCGTGCCTTATAGCAGTCGGCAGTCAGCATTTTATTGACGGAGAACATGGAGCCGATGTCGCGCATGAACTCGATGAAGTTCAGGTTGCGCAGCCAGTCGCCGTTGTTGACGATGATCGCCTTGCCTTCGGAAAAATCGAGGAAGCGGCTCATCTGCTTTTTGATCTGCGCAACGTTGTTGTCGATGGTTTCAACGGTCATCATCTTGCGCATATCGGTTTTGCCGGACGGGTCGCCGATCATTGCGGTGCCGCCGCCCATCAGCGCGATCGGGCGGTGTCCCGCACGCTGCATGTGCGCCATCGCCATGATCGGGATGTAGTGACCGATGTGCAGGGAATCGGCGGTCGGGTCGAAGCCGACGTAGAAGGTGGTCGGATTTTTGAGCTGTTCGTAAAGCTCATCTTCAAACGTCATCTGGGCGATAAAGCCGCGCTCCTTGAGCAGGTCGAGAATGTGCTGTGCCATGGGGTTTCTCCTCCTTCAATCAAGCGGACAGCGAAATGGGGCGGGAAGGCGGTGCTGTCCAAATAAAAAAACACCTTCCCGACAAGTCGTCGGGAAGGCGTGAAACACGCGGTACCACTTCCGTTCAAGGTTTCATTGCTGAAAGCCTCCTCCGTCGCCCGCAGACACGGGCTGCACGCTGTATCCGGCGTACCGGCGACCGCCTACTGGCATCACTGCGTTGGGGATCGTGCTCCGGGATGTATTCCGCGCTTCCTGCGATATCGCCTTGCACCAACCGGCGACTCTCTGCATCGCGATTCGATGCGCGTACTTGTTCCCTTCAATGCGTATAAACGTATTATAAAGTGCGCTTACACGATTGTCAAGCCCAAACTTTGGCGGCTTGCGCAAACCGGAAAACTGAGATACAATGGAGTGGAAACAGGAAAGGAATGGAAGAAACATGCTTCATATCGTCTTGATTGAGCCGGAAATTCCGCAGAATACCGGCAATATTGCCCGCACCTGTGCGGCAACGGGCAGCGAGCTGCATCTGGTTAAGCCGCTGGGTTATAGCTTGGAGGACAAGTATCTCAAGCGTGCGGGGCTGGATTACTGGCACATGGTCAACATCCACGTTCACGAGAATTTCGGCGAGGTGCTTGCCGCATATCCGGATGCGGAATTCTATTACGCCAGCACGAAGGCGCCGCACAGCTATGCGCAGGTGCATTATCCGAAGGACGTTTTTCTGGTGTTCGGCAGAGAATCCCGCGGTCTGCCGGAGAACCTGCTGGAAAGGGTCTATGACCATTGCATCCGCATCCCGATGGTTGAGGGCGCTCGCAGCCTGAATCTCTCCAATTCCGTGGCAATTGTGGCATATGAGGCGCTCAGACAGCATGATTTTGAGCATCTGCTCGATCATGGCGCTTTGACCGGACGCGAGGAAGAACCCGGCGCGTGGATGGATTATCTGTAAGAATTCGGCAATCCTTGACAGGGCGTTTTTGTTTTTGTTACAATAAGGACACTGAGCAGACAGAAAAGAGGAGAGCCGCATGAAAAAGAAAAAGAAAAGCCAGATCGGCTTCCATGTTGCGGCGGGCGTTATGGATGTGTTCGGGGTCGCGGCGGCGGCGCTGGCGATTGTCGTTTTGCTGCTGATGCTGGGAAGCCTGTTTTCGTGGCTTCGGCAGGATTTGGCAATGACGTTTGCCGACATATCGGATAATATCACGGATGCCGTGATTATCGGAAAATAAGAGATAGGGGCTGGTGCGCATGCGGCAGCTCCTTTTGCATATCGTGAGTTGTTTGTTGTGGGCGGTTGTCTTTTGTGGTATACTGTACAAAAGAACAAAGGAGGGCAATCGGCGTGAAAACATCTTGGGCAACGCTGACGCAGGAGGTAGCGACCTGTGAAAAATGCAGGCTTTGTCAGACAAGGACGAACGTTGTGCTCGGCGAAGGCGATCCGCATGCCGCTCTGATGTTCATCGGTGAGGGACCGGGGCAGCAGGAAGATCTTTCCGGCAGACCTTTTGTCGGCGCGGCAGGTCATCTGCTGGACAAGATGCTCGCCGCAATCGGGCTTAAACGCGAACAGGTCTATATTTGCAACATCGTCAAGTGCCGACCGCCGCAGAACCGCGTTCCGGAAGCGGATGAACGTGCTGCGTGTCTGGATTATCTGCGCCAGCAGGTTGCGCTTGTGCGTCCGAAGGTCATTGTCTGCTTGGGTTCGACGCCGACGCGGATGCTGCTGGGAGACGATATGCGCATTACGCGGGACCGGGGCGTGTGGCAGCTCAAAAAGGGCGTATGGTTTATGCCGACATATCATCCGGCGGCGCTGCTTCGCGATGTGGATAAAAAGCGCCCCGCATGGGTGGATTTTCAGGCGATTCGGGATAAACTCAAAGAACTTGGCGTATATGAGCAGGAGTGAGGACGGCGGATGGAAGAGAAGGAAAGACAGGCGCTTCGCGACATGATTGCGGGGGTGATGCCCGGCAGGGAAAACGCACTCGTATTCGGTGAAGGACCGCAGAACCCGAAGCTGATGCTCATTGGCGAAGCGCCGGGCGAACAGGAGAGCTTGCAGGGCAGACCGTTTGTCGGGAAAGCGGGAAAGAACCTTGACCACTTTCTGGAGCTGGCGGGGCTTGAGCGCGGCGAAATCTACATCACCAACGTCGTTAAATATCGCCCGACCAAGACGGGCGCAACCGGCAGGCTGAGCAATCGTCCGCCGACAAAGGAAGAGATTGCGCTGTTTCGTCCATGGCTGATGGCGGAAATCGAGCGCGTCGCGCCGCAGGTGATTGTGACATTGGGCAATGTTCCCTTGCAGGCGGTCACGAATACAAAAATCACCATTGGCGAGGCGCACGGCAGGATGCTGACCGCGGGCGAAACGGGCAAGCCGCTCTTTGCGCTGTATCATCCCGCAAGCCTGATCTACAACCGTGCGCTCACGCCGGTCTATGAACAGGACATTTACGAACTGGCACGGTGTCTGCATGGAGCGGCGGCTGTTTTTTCAGACGCAAAAATGAATAATTGATACAAAAGGACTTTCTTTGAGGCGCGGCATATGCTATGCTGAGTTTACGGAGAAAGGATGAATAAGATGTTTAAAACTGTGATTGAAAATCTGCCGATGGTGTTCAGCTTGCTGATGGGCATGGGGCTGATTGTGCTGGAAGTGTTTCTGCCGGGGTTCGGTCTTCCGGGCATCTCGGGCATTGCCTTGGTCGGCGTGGGAACGGTTCTGGCGGCACATCATTTCGGCATGCTGACGGCAGTCGGCATTCTGCTGGTGATCATTGCGATTCTGGCAGTTCTGATTTCGTGGATGCTTCGTTCCGCCGCAAGGGGGAATATCAGCAAATCCAAGCTGTTTTTGAATCAGAAGGACGATTTGAATGATCGTCAGCAGGATATGCAGGTGCTTGTCGGAAAGTGCGGCAGAACGACGAGCGTTCTGCGTCCATCGGGTATTGGGGATTTCGACGGCGTTCGTTTGAATGTCGTAACGGAAGGCGAGTTTCTGGAAAGCGGCGCTGCGATCCGAATTGTCCGGGTCGATGGAGGACGCATCGTCGTCAGACAGATTCCGCAGGAATCGATCGACTAATCACGAGAGTATGGAGGGAAAACTATGGCTGAGGGCATGATCCTGATTGCTGCGATTCTCATCGCAATCTTCGTCTTTTTGCGGTTCGTTCCGCTGAATTTGTGGATATCGGCGCTGGCATCCGGCGTACATGTATCCATTTTTACACTGATGGGCATGCGCATTCGCCGCGTTGCGCCGGCGAAGATCGTCGGTCCGCTGATCAAGGCGGAAAAAGCGGGTCTGAATATGCAGATCAGCAAGATGGAAGCGCATTATCTGGCGGGCGGCAATCTCGACCGCGTCATTACCGCGCTCATTACGGCGCGTGGCGCAAACATTCAGCTTGATTTCCCGGAAGCCTGCGCGATTGACCTGGCGGGACGTGACGTCCTTCAGGCGGTGCAGATGAGCGTGAATCCAAAGGTGATCGAAACGCCGGTCGTCGCCGCAATCGCGAAGGACGGCATCGAGCTGCGTGCGAAGGCGCGTGTGACGGTGCGTGCGAATATCGAGCGCCTGGTTGGCGGCGCGGGCGAAGAAACCATCGTTGCCCGTGTCGGAGAAGGCATCGTAACGACGGTCGGCTCTGCGGAAACGCATAAGGCTGTTCTGGAAAATCCGGATTTGATCAGCCGCACCGTACTCAGCAAGGGTCTTGACGCGGGAACGGCATTTGAAATTCTCTCCATCGATATCGCGGATGTCGATGTCGGACGCAATATCGGCGCACAACTGCAGATGGATCAGGCAGAAGCCGACCGCCGCATTGCGCAGGCGAAGGCGGAAGAGCGTCGTGCGATGGCTGTCGCCCGCGAGCAGGAAATGAAGGCTGCCGCGCAGGAACAGCGTGCAAAGGTCATCGAGGCGGAAGCCGAGGTGCCGCGTGCGATGGCGGCGGCGCTTCGCGAGGGCAAGCTGGGCGTCATGGATTATTACGAAATGAAGAACACGATGGCAGATACGGCCATGCGGGATTCGATTGCGTCCATGGGCGATGCCAACGGCGCACATCGCGGCAAAAAGGAGTAACGAGCGCTGAAGGAGGGGAGAAGCGGTATGGATTGGGAAATTTTCGGATTTCTGATCTTCGTTGTCATCTATCTGGTTGCGACGATATCGGAAAAGACGAAAAAACGCAAAGAAAAAGCTGAAAAGAAAACCAAACAGACCGTTCTCCCGGCTCAGGCGTTTGAAAGCGATGAGGAAGAAGCGGACGATCTGCCGGAGGAAGAGCAGCCGACAGCGGCTTCCGACGATCCCGGCGACGATCCCTGTAATAAGGAAGAGCAGCCGCCCATTCATCTGCATCAGGTGACCGAGCAGGAGTTTGAAGCGGCGCAGGAGGGAGAGGATCCCTGCCATGCGGGCGGCGCGGTGACCATGCGGCTTGAACATCATGATGAGGAGCATATGCCGGAAACTGACGCAGAAAACATGCGGCAGGATTCGGAAATTTTACGCGGCGTCATCATGAGCGAAGTATTGATGCGCCCGGCAGAAAGAGCGGCGCTTCGACGGATAAGGCGGGAAAAGAGAACGTGAGCAACGAGGAGATTCGCGTCGTCATTGCGGATGACGAGCCGGGCATGCGCATGATTCTGCGCAAAATGATCGAAAAGGCGGACGGCTTTACGCTCTGCGCCGAAGCGGATAACGGAAAGGATCTGCTGAAGCTGGTTGAAGAATACAAGCCGCAGGTCTGCTTTCTGGATGTGGAAATGCCGGGAATGACGGGGCTTGAGTGCGCAAAAGCGATTCAGGACACCGATCCCCGAATGATCCTCGTCTTTGCGACCGCGCATGACGATTACATGGCGCAGGCGTTTGAGGTTTATGCGTTTGATTACATGGTGAAGCCGTTCAAGGTCGAACGTGTTATGAAGACGCTTGAACGCATCCGTCAGGTTGTGGACGGGCGCACACAGCCGCAGCAGCTGCCGCAGGCGGAAAAGCTCGAAGAACACATCAAGGCGATGCCGCCTAAAAGCGTGAACAATGGACGCATCATGCTGCACCACAAGGACGGCGTGAATTTCGTCAATCAGGCGGATATTCTGCTGGTACAGAGAGAGAACCGCTCAACGGTGCTTTATGCCACGGGCGGACGCCGGTTTGAAACGAGCGAAGCGCTGGGCGATGTGGAAGCAAGGCTTGATCCGCAGATTTTCTTCCGCTGCCATAAGTCGTATATCATCAACCTCAATGTGATCGACAATATTACGCCTTACGGACGATGGACCTATGTCGTTCACCTTTCGGGAACGGATCAGGATGCGCTCATTACCCATGAAAAGTATGAAGAGCTGGAACGCATGTTTTCCTGATTTCATATGAATAAAAGCGCCGGGAAGCATTCTCGGCGCTTTTTCATGTATATTGGGATTTTGGAAGGCTGCCTTCGAGAGAAAAACGCCAACCCTTTGCAGAAGTCGGCGGATGTGAAAGCGGGCTCAATCCGCGAAATAAAAAACCCTCTCCAAACGGAGAGGGAAGAAAGACAGAGATAATTACTCAGCCTTGGCCAGCTCACGGGCCATGCGCGCCTTTTCACGGTTCGCGGCATTCTTAGAGATAACGCCCTTAGTAGCAGCCTTATCGACGGCAGAAGAGGCGGAGCGCAGCATTTCGGCGGTCGCGGTCTTGTTAGCCGTGGCGGTATCAAACTTCTTGATCGCGGTCTTGGTAGCGGACTTGACCATCTTGTTGCGGAGGGTCTTGTGCTCAATAACGCTGACGCGCTTGATAGCAGATTTAATGTTCGGCAAAGGAATTCACCTCCTCGGGTGTAGTCAATAATCAGCGTTAGTTATTATAGCACGTTATGTTGCCAAATGCAAGCGTGTTTTTCAAGTTTTTTTCGTGCTTTCGCATGCTATGGAATTCGGTATGGAGAATAAGGCATGCCTGAATCGGAAACAATAGGCGCAAAAGAGAAAGGAAGGCGTATAAATATGAAAAATAGGCATACCCTGATTCCTTATACGCTTCAAACGGTTGCCAGACCGGGTTCACGCGAAAGCCGGGTGCGCCGACCGCCGGATGGCTTGATCATACGCCACGAAAGAGGTGGAACAGATGAAGAAGAGTAAACAGGCCTATACCGAATTGGTCAAAAAGCTGTCGCCCAAAAGCGATATGGCGAAAGGCGTCTGGCGGGCGTTTGCCGTGGGCGGTCTGATCTGCGTCATCGGGCAGGTCATCAACGACGTTTTTTCATATGGGTTGAAATGGGGTACACAGAGCGCGGCAACGGCGACGAGCATCTGCCTGGTGTTTCTATCCGCCCTGCTGACGGGCTTGGGCGTTTATGACCGAATCGGCAAGTATGCCGGCGCGGGAAGTATTGTGCCCATCACGGGCTTTGCAAATGCAACCGTTGCGCCTGCCATGGAGTTTCGCCGCGAGGGACTGGTGATGGGGATCGGCGCGAAAATCTTTACGCTCTCCGGACCTGTGCTGGTTTATGGCATCGGAAGCTCGATTCTCGTTGGGCTGATTGCGGCGCTCATGGAGGTGATCGGATGAGCAAGCGTCTGGGTGCACAGACCGTTGCGCTTCCATCCCGACCGGGCATCCTTGCGTGGGCAAGCACAGCGGGTCAAAAAGAAAAGGAAGGCCCCTATGGCGAAAAGTTTGACAGCATCATCCCGGATGAGCTGAACGGACAGCAGTCGTTCGAAGGCGCAGAGCGGGCGATGCTCGAGGAGACGATTGTTCGCTGCGCACAGAAGGCGAATAAGGCGCTTGGCGATATCCAGATGCTGCTTTGCGGCGATTTGCTCAATCAAATCATCTCTGCGGGCTTTGCGGCACGCAATCTGGGCATTCCGTTTTATGGGCTGTATGGCGCATGCTCCACGATGGCGGAGTCGCTGTCCATCGGCGGGATGATTGCCGACGGTGGTTTTGCGGATGCGATGATCTGCGCGACGTGCAGCCATTTTTGCACGGCGGAAAGACAATACCGCGCCCCGCTGGAATTGGGCAATCAGCGAACGCCGACCGCACAGTGGACGGTCACGGGCGCAGGTGCGGTTATGCTGGCAGGCGGAGAACGGGCGAGGCGTGCAGGCGCGGTTTTGACGCATGCGACCTGCGGACGCGTGATTGATTTAGGCATCAGCGATGCGAACAATATGGGCGCGGCGATGGCGCCCGCGGGATGTGATACCTTGGCGAACCATTTCCGCGACACGAATCGAGGATTTGACGATTATGATCTGGTCGTCACGGGCGATTTGGGGCATTTGGGGCGCGATTTGCTGATTGAACTGCTCAAGGAAAGAAAAATCACCGTTCGGGAGGACAAGCTTTTTGACTGCGGCTGTCATATTTTCGATGCGCGGCAGGATGCGCATTCGGGCGGCAGCGGATGCGGCTGTGCGGCAAGCATGCTTTGCGCACATCTGCTTCCGGAGGTGGCGGCGGGCAGATTGGGGCGCATTTTGTTCATGGCGACGGGTGCGCTGCTCAGCCCGACGACCACGATGCAGGGCGAGAGCATTCCCGGCGTGGCGCACGCGGTTGTGATTGAACACGAAGGGGGAAAGCGTAGATGAGCATGCTGCTGATGTATATCAAGGCGTTTGTCGTCGGCGGGATTCTTTGCGCAATCGGACAGGTGTTGATTCTAAAAACACAGCTGACGAGCGCGAGAATATTGGTCGGCTATGTGACGACCGGCGTGATTCTGGGTGCGCTGGGAATCTATAAGCCGCTTGTCGATTTCGCCGGAGCGGGCGCAACGGTGCCGCTGCTGGGCTTTGGCTATTCGCTGGCACGCGGCTCGCTGGAGGCGGTCAGGGAGATCGGTGTGCTGGGCGCGTTTACGGGCGGCATAACGGCGACGGCTGGAGGAATATCCGCGGCGATTTTCTTTGGCTATTTGGCGGCAGTCCTGTTTAAGCCCAAAATGAAGGCGTAAGCTGCTGAACAATTCAAAATAAACCATGTCCGGATGTGTCCTGCACGTTCGGGCATTTTTGACTTGCAGCACGGAATGTCACGCAATTTTGTTGCGTTCTCAAACCGATTTGCGTTATAATAGCCTCATTCATGACTTGGCGGGGAGAAAGGCGGGGAATCGGATGCGGGAGGATTATTCGGAAGAGCTGTGCGCACGGCTGTGCCTGCTGACGTATATGGCGTGGGATGATTCCCTGCCCAGAACGTTTACGAGAGCGGCTTTGCAGGCGTTGGACGAAAACGCTGTGCTTGACGGACTTGTGCTGAGAGAGCCTGCATCCGTTCCACAGAAAACGCTGCTTCGTGCGCGGCTGCTGCTGACCAGAACGACGGGGGTTTTTGAGCAGATTCAGCAATATGAGAAGCAGGGGTATTGCGGTCTGGTTCGCAAAAGCTCGAATTGGCCGGATGCGCTGCATGTCCTCCGGAAAGACGAACCCCATTTTCTCTTTGCCAAGGGAAATTTAAAGCTGCTGAAAACAGACTGCGTCGCCGTGGCGGGCAGTCGAATCATTACGGAAGAAACGGCAGTAATGGCAGCGCGGCTGGGCAGAATGATGGCAAATGAGAAGCTGACCATGGTCTGCGGCGGAGCGAATGGCGTAGACACGGCGGCGCAGAACGCCATTCTGGATGCGGGCGGCAATCTCATCATCGTGCCTGCCGTGTCTGCGGAGAAGGTGATTCGGCAAGAAAGGGAAAGGCGTGCGCTTGACGAAGGACGCCTGCTGGTTTTATGCGATGCGCTTCCCGATTCGCCTTTTTCATCGCATAAGGCGCTGGGGCGCAATCATACGATTTATGCGCTTGGCAGAGCCGCAATTGTGGTGGCATCCCGAAACGGCATGGGCGGAAGCTGGCGCGGCGCGATCGATTGCTTGAAGGGCGGGTTTTCGCCGGTCTTTGCGCCGGATGAGCCTTGGGCAGATTGCGACGGCAATCGGGCGCTCTACGACTGCGGCGCTTCGCCCATCGATTTGAGCGGAAAAAAGACGATTAAATACCAAATCAGAAAAAAGAAAAAGGCAGACTCCAAGAGGTGAAGGCATGCAGACGGAGATAAAACAGATTTCACTGCGGGAAGTGCTGCATTTCCTCGGTTGGCATGGTTCGCCGCTTGATCCGCAATGGATATCGACGCTTCGCGCTTTGTGCGAGCGGGTCGAAAAAGAGGTTCATCCGCGTGTGATATTCCGGCGTTTTTCCATCGAGTCGGGCGGCAGATTACAGGGGACGAGCTGGGCAGCACAGGGCGAGGATGCACGCGCATGGATGGCTTCCTGCGAGGAGGCGGTGCTGTTCGCGGCGACGCTGGGCGCGGAAAGCGAACGCATGCTTTTGCGCGAACAGGCGGTATCGGCGGAAAGCGCGTTGCTGCTCGACGCGGTATTGAGCGCGGCGATTGAAAGCGTATGCGATGATGTGGAAAGCCAACTGCGCAGGGAAGCGAAAGCATCCGGAAAGTATCTGACGGACAGGTTCAGCCCCGGCTACGGCGATATGCCGCTTGAGCAGTCAAAAGGCATCTGCCGTGTGCTGTCTGCGGACAAGAATATTGGGCTGACGGTCAGCCAAAGCGGAATCATGATCCCGCGCAAATCGGTTACGGCGGTGATGGGCATCAGCAAAACGCCTGTTCCGCGCCGACCTTCCGGATGCGAAGGTTGTTCGGCAAGGGCAACCTGCCCCCTGCGGCGGGCAGACAAGGACGAATGACGGAGGATGATCGTATGGCGGCACAGAAAATCACACTGCTGGATGGCGCAATGGGAACGATGCTCCAGCATGCCGGACTTCAGCTTGGCGACAGACCGGAAACGCTTTCCATCACGGCGCCGGATGTTGTAGCGCATATCCAGCGTCAGTATGTTCAGGCGGGAACACGTATGCTCCTTGCCAACACATTCTGCGCCAATGCACATAAGCTGGCGGGAACGGGATACGGCGTGGAGGAAGTCATTGAGGCGTCTGTCCGCGTGGCGAAACGTGCGTGTGCGGGAACAGATGCGGTTGTGCTGCTGGATGTGGGTCCGATCGGAGAACTGCTTGAGCCGCTGGGAACGCTCAAGTTCGATGAAGCGTATGCGCTGTTTAAGCAAATGCTCTGTGCAGGCGAGGCGGCGGGCGCGGAGGGCGTCTTTTTTGAAACCTTCTCCGATTTAAATGAACTGCGTGCCGGTATTTTGGCGGCGAAGGAATGCACAAATCTGCCTGTCTATGCGTCGATGACCTTTGAAGCATCGGGGCGCACGTTCCTCGGCTGCCGTGCGGATGCGGCGGCGATGGCGCTCAGCGCATTGGGCGTCAAGGCACTGGGTGTCAACTGCTCGCTCGGGCCTGTTGAGGTTGCGCCGATTCTGCGTGCGATGAGAACATGTACGGATTTGCCGCTCATTTTGAAGCCGAATGCGGGGCTTCCCGATCCGGCGACGGGCGAATACCATACAGATCCGGAGGAGTTCGCGGCGGCGTGCGCGGAGTTGACCGACATCGGTGCGGCATATATCGGCGGGTGCTGCGGAACGACGCCCGCATTTATTGAGGCTCTCCGCCTGAAATTGGCAGGGAAAAAGGCGGTATGGACGGGAAAAGCCGTCCATGGCATTTGCTCGGCGAGCGAGGTATGCGCGTTCGGGCAGGGTGTGCGCGTCATCGGCGAGAGAATCAATCCAACGGGCAAGAAGCGTTTTCAGCAGGCTCTCCGAGAAAAGGATATGAATTATATTGTCGCGCAGGCGGTTGAGCAGGCGGACGCAGGCGCACAGATTCTGGATATCAACGTTGGTTTGCCCGGAATCGATGAGGTCGATCTGATGCGCAGGGTGGTGACCGCCATCGGCGGCGCGGTCGGTCTGCCCTTGCAGATTGATTCCTCCAATCCTGCGGCGATTGAAGCGGGACTGCGTGCCGCGCCGGGCAAGTGCCTCATCAACAGCGTCAACGCGTCGGAAAGCTCGCTCCAAACCGTCCTTCCGCTGGCGAAAAAATACGGTGCAGCAGTCGTCGGTTTGGCACTTGGCGAAAGCGGACTGCCCTCAAGCAGCGACGAACGCATGGCATTTGCGCAGAAGATTGTGGATGCGGCGGTTAAGCAGGGAATTCCGCGTGAAGATATCGCCATCGACTGCCTGACGCTGACGGTTTCCGCTCAGCAGGGACAGGTCGGGCAGACGCTGGAAGCCGTTCGCCGCGTCAGAACAGAGCTGGGGCTTGAAACCGTGCTGGGCGTATCGAATATTTCCTTCGGATTGCCGCAGAGAGCAATCGTTACGCAGGCATTTTTGACGCAGGCAATTCTTGCAGGGCTGACCCTGCCCATCATCAACCCGAATGTCAAAGAGATGATGGACACGGTGGATGCCTGCCGCGTTTTGAACGGGGAGGACGCAGGATGCGCGGCGTATATCGAGCGCCATGCGCCTGTGACCGACGCCAAGCCCAAGGCGGCGGAAAGCGGGAAGGTATCCATCCGCGAGGCGATTGCCAAAGGCTTAAAGGGGGAATCGGCAGCCGCCGCACGCGAACTGCTTCAAACGATGACGCCGCTTGAGCTGGTCGAAAAGGAACTGATTCCCGCGCTCGACGCGGTCGGTGAACAATATGAACGCCAGCAGATTTTCCTGCCCCAGCTCATGAATGCCGCGACGGCATCCGGCGCTGCGTTTGACGAAGTCAAGCGGGCGATTGAGAAGCAGGGCGCATCCGGAGAGGGCAAAGGTCCGATCGTATTGGCGACGGTTGAAGGCGATATCCACGATATCGGGAAGAACATCGTCAAAACGGTCTTGGAAAACTATGGTTTTCATGTCATTGACTTGGGCAGGGACGTTCCCGCACAGCGCGTGGTGGATGCCGTGCGCGAATACGGCGCAAAGATCGTCGGTCTGTCCGCGCTGATGACGACGACCGTGCCCAACATGGAAAAGACGATTGCCCGGCTTCATGACGAGGGCATTCATATTCCTGTGATTGTCGGCGGCGCGGTGTTGACGCCGGACTATGCCCGACAGATTGGCGCGGATTACTATGCCAAGGATGCAAAGCAATCCGCGGATATCGCAAAATCCATACTGGGATAAAGGAATAACAACATATGGAAGATTCTCAAATCATTCGCCGGCTGCTGGAACAGGGAACGCTGCTTTTTGACGGCGCGACCGGAACGGCGCTTCATGCGCAGACAGAGGACGGTGAGCCGGTCGAGCGGCTTTGCCTGCGTGCGCCGCAGTGCGTGCTGAAGCTGCATCAAGCCTATCTGGCGGCAGGCTGTCAGGCGATCAAGACCAACACGTTCGAGGCGCATGTTTTGCTGGCTTGCGAGAACGAGGAGCAGCAGCGCGAGGTGATTTTGGCGGCGTGGACGTTGGCGCGTCGTGCGGCGGAAGGATATCAGGCGGCTGTCTTTGCGGATATCGGACCGGCGGCAATCGAAACGGAGAATGGCGCGGCGGATTATTGCGCCATGGCGGATCTCTTTCTGGAAGCGGGCGCAACATGCTTTCTCTTTGAAACGATGCCGACGGATGCAGGATTGGCGGAAGCCGCTGCCCATATCCGACAGCGCTGTCCGCAGGCGTTCATCTTGGTTTCCTTTGCCGCAGGCGCGGATGGCTTTACGCGGGCAGGCGAACAGGCGGAAAAGCTGATTGCGAAAATGAGCGCCTGTGAAGATGTGGACGCCGTCGGACTGAACTGCATTTGCGGTGCGTATCACATGCGCAGACTGCTGTCCGGCATCCATGTAAAGGGAAAGTGGCTCAGCGCAATGCCCAACGCGGGCTATCCGCATGTCGAAGAGGGGCGGACGTACTACGACAGCGACCCTGCCTATTATGCTCAGCAGGTGGAAGCCTGTGTTCGGCAGGGCGTGCGCATCGTGGGCGGATGCTGCGGAACGACGCCCGAACATATTCGGCAGATGGCAAGGCGCATAGGACAGGCGGCTCCGCTCGTGACTGCGCCGCCGGAAAAGAAAGCGCGGCAGGAACAGCCTGTCTGCAAAAGCAGAATCAAGCAAAAGCTCGACGAGGGAAAGCGAGTCATTCTGGTTGAGCTTGATCCGCCGCGAAGCGCGGATCTCGGCGGATTCATGCAAGGCGCACGGGCATTGGTTCAGGCGGGCGCGGATGCAGTCACCATCGCGGACTGCCCAATCGGGCGGGCAAGAATGGATTCCAGCATTCTGGCGTGCAAGCTGTCAAGAGAGCTGGGCATAGAAGCCCTTCCGCATATGACCTGTCGGGATAGAAATGTCAACGCGACCAAAGCGCTTCTGCTGGGGCTGTCGATGGAGCAGGTTTGCAACGTGCTGGTTGTGACCGGTGACCCGATTCCGACCGAGGAGCGCGGCAGCGTTAAAAGCGTCTACCAGTTTAATTCGCGTGTGCTGGCGCGGTTTATCACGGGACTTCGGGAAAACGGAGAAATCGAACCGTTTTTTGTCTGCGGCGCACTGAACATCAATGCGAATCGATTTGATTTGGAGCTTGAACGCGCAAAGGAAAAGACGGAATGCGGCGTGGAAGCGTTTTTGACCCAGCCTGTGCTGAGCGAAAGGGCGGCGCTGAATCTGGAAGAAGCCCGGCATGTCCTGAAAGCGAAGCTGATCGGCGGGCTTTTGCCGGTTGTCAGAGAGAAAAACGCCCGCTTTCTGCAAAGCGAAGTGCATGGCATTGCGGTGGATGACGCCATTATCCGCGCCTATGAAGGACTTGACCGGGCACAGGGCGAAGAGTTGGCGGTCAGGCTCTGCCGCGATGCCGCCGAGCGCATTGCGCCGTTTGTGGATGGGTACTATATCATGACGCCGTTCCAGCGAACGGGGCTGGTTTGCCGCGTGATGGAAGCGATTGGGTGAAAGCACGCGATTCTATTCGAATTTTATAGATTTGGAACGAGGCACTTGGCTGAAATAAGGGCTTGAAGAAAGCGGTTTTTTGTGAGATAATAAAAGCTGTATGTAAATCTTGGAATGTGGAGCAGGAAAAAGGAGAACCTTATCACATGATCGCAACGCAAAATATTTCGCTTTCTTACAGCGGCAAGCCGCTCTTCAAGAACGTCAACATCAAATTCACCGCCGGAAACTGCTACGGCATCATTGGCGCGAACGGAACCGGCAAATCGACGTTCCTCAAGGTGCTGTCCGGCGAGCTGGAGCCGACCACGGGCGAAGTGGTCATCACCCCCGGCGAACGCATGGCAGTTCTGCGTCAGAACCACTTTGAATTCGACCAGTACGAAGTGCTTCAGACGGTCATCATGGGGCATAAGCGCCTGTATGAGATCATGAAGGAAAAGGATGAACTCTACGCCAAGGAAGAGTTTACCGATGCGGACGGCGAACGCGCCAGCGAGCTGGAGGGCGAATTCGCCGAGCTGGACGGCTGGAACGCCGAGAGCAACGCGGAAATGATCCTGACCGGTCTTGGCATCAGCCTCGACCTTGAGCATAAGCAGATGAGCGAGCTGGACGGCAGCCAGAAGGTTAAGGTGCTGCTGGCGCAGGCGCTGTTCGGAAATCCGGATATCCTGCTGCTGGACGAACCGACCAACTATCTGGATATCCAGTCCGTCCGCTGGCTGGAAAACTTCCTGCTGGATTTCCCGAATACGGTAATCGTCGTCAGCCATGACCGTCACTTCCTCAATAAGGTCTGCACACATATCTGCGATATCGACTTCGGCAAGATTCAGATGTACGTCGGCAACTACGATTTCTGGTATGAATATACCCAGATGGCAGCCCGCCAGCAGAAGGATATCAACAAGAAGAACGAGCAGAAGATCAAGGAATTGCAGGCGTTTATTCAGCGCTTCTCTGCCAACGCCAGCAAGCATAAGCAGGCGACCAGCCGTAAGAAGCTGCTTGACAACCTCCAGATGGAGAACTTTACGCCGTCTTCCCGCCGTTATCCGTATATCGCGTGGAAGCCGGATCGCGAGATCGGCAACGACCTGCTGACCGTGACCAACCTTTCCAAGACGATCAACGGGCGCAAGGTGCTTAACAACATCTCCTTTGTGCTGACGCCGGGCGACAAGGTTGCCTTTGTCGGCACGGACGAGCTGGCACGCACCACGCTCTTCCAGATCCTCATGGGCGAAATGGAGCCGGACGAGGGCAGCTTCAAGTGGGGCGTGACCACCAGCCAGAGCTATTTCCCCAAGGACAACAGCGCTTACTTCGACGATTGCCAGTACAACCTGATCGACTGGCTGCGTCAGTTCTCCGAGAGCCAGTATGAAAGCGATATCCGCGGCTGGCTGGGTCGCATGCTCTTCTCCGGAGAAGAGGCGCTCAAGCCCGCACGTGTTCTCTCCGGAGGCGAGAAGGTGCGCTGCATGCTGGCACGCACGATGCTTTCCGGCGCGAACGTGCTGATTCTGGACGAGCCGACCAACCATCTGGACTTGGAATCCATCACCGCGCTGAACAAGGGCATGATCGAGTTCACCGGTTCCATGCTCTTTGCCACGCAGGACCACGAGTGTATCCAGACGGTTGCCAACCGCATCATGGAGATTCTGCCGGGCGGCCTGGTGGATCGCCGCGAGAGCTATGACGATTATATTGAAAGCGAAATTGCGGCACAGCAGCGTGCTGCATTGATGCAGGCGTAATCCACGGAGAAAAATTTGCCCGTCAAGCAGTGCATGACGCTGAAAGTGTGGTATACTGAGTGAACGGGAAGAAGGGATTGCCGTGGAACATATTAAACAAGATCGAATCATCAATGTACCCAACGCGCTGACGTTGGTTCGTATTCTGCTTCTGCCCGTCGTCGTTTGGCGGTTTGTGCTGGGCGATACGACGGGGGCGCTGATCGTCTATATGACCGCCATGCTGACAGATGCGCTGGATGGCATTATCGCCCGAAAGACCAATCAGATCACGGCGCTGGGCAAGCTGCTTGATCCCATTGCGGATAAGCTTTCGCTGGTTACGCTGCTCGGGCTGTTCGTTTCGAACGGAGAGATTCCGCTGTGGGTGCTTGCCATCATCCTGTTTAAAGAAGTGATGATGGTCATCGGCGGCGGCGTTGCGCTCAAGCATGGCATTGTGGTCTATGCGCTGCCGATTGGAAAGGTTACGACGGTGACGTTTGTGCTTTCCATGGTGGCGAGATTTATGTCCGTTTTGCCGCTGGCGGATATCCTGTTGTGGATATCGGTTGCGCTGTCGATGATGGCGCTGGTCTGGTATGCGGCAGACCTGATGAAAAAACTTGGACTCAAGCAGATTTGACAAAATTAAATGCTTACTTATGGCGGCTCACGGCATTGACAAGATGCGGTGAGCCGTTTATAATATACAAAATCCTTTTTTAAGTGCGTCTTTTTCATGTCATATAAATGCTTCGGGTTTGCCTCGGTATATAAACCCGAACGAAAGTAATTGCGGGCTCTGCCTGCTTTTTTATAAGAATATGAATGAAAGAGAAACGCCGTTTACATCTGGAGAGATAACAGGAGGAAGAAAGATGCTGCCGAATGTGATTCGTGAGGGACTTACTTTTGACGACGTTCTGCTGGTTCCGCGCCGCAGCGAGGTGCTGCCCAAGGAAGTGAAGCTCGAAACGTGGCTGACCGATAAGATTAAGCTGAACATTCCGTTCTTGTCCGCTGCGATGGACACGGTTACGGAGTCTAAGACGGCAATCGCCATGGCTCGTGAGGGTGGACTGGGCATTATCCACAAGAATATGTCCATCGAGCAGCAGGCTCAGGAAGTTGACAAGGTTAAGCGCTCTGAAAACGGCGTCATCTCCGATCCGTTCCATCTCGGTCCGGACAATCTGGTTTCCGATGCCGAAGAGCTGATGGCGCGTTATCGCATTTCCGGCGTGCCGATCACGGACGCCAACGGCAAGCTGGTCGGCATCCTGACCAACCGCGATCTCCGCTTTGAAACCAATTATTCCCGCCCGATTCACGAGGTCATGACCTCCGAGAACCTCATCACCGCGCCGGTTGGCACGACGCATGAGCAGGCTCGTGCGATCCTGGCGAAGCATCGCATCGAGAAGCTCCCGCTGGTGGACAACGAGGGCATCCTGCGCGGCTTGATCACCATCAAGGACATCCAGAAGGCGCAGAAGTATCCGAACTCCGCGAAGGACGCTTCCGGTCGTCTGCTGTGCGGCGCGGCTGTCGGCGTCAGCCACGACGTGTTCGACCGCATTGCCGCGCTGGTTGCGGCGGGCGTGGATATCATCTGCATCGACACGGCGCATGGTCACAGCGCCGGCGTGCTCCAGCAGATTGAGAAGATTCGCGTGGCTTTCCCGGGCGTGCAGCTCATCGCCGGCAACGTGGCGACCGCTGCGGCGACCCGTGCGCTGTTTGAAGCGGGCGCTGACTGTGTAAAGGTCGGCATCGGACCGGGCTCGATCTGCACCACCCGTGTGGTCGCCGGTATCGGCGTGCCGCAGGTGACGGCGATCAGCGATTGCGCAGAGGAAGCCGAGAAAATGGGCAAGCGCATCATTGCCGACGGCGGCATCAAGTATTCCGGCGACGTCGTGAAGGCGATTGCAGCGGGTGGCTCTGCCGTCATGCTTGGCAGCCTGCTGGCGGGCACGGAAGAAGCCCCGGGCGCTCTGGAAATCTATCAGGGCCGTCAGTTCAAGGTCTATCGCGGTATGGGTTCCCTCGCGGCGATGGAGAAGGGCAGCAAGGATCGTTACTTCCAGGAAGACGCGAAGAAGCTCGTTCCGGAAGGCGTCGAGGGACGCGTTGCCTACAAGGGCGTTCTCAGCGACACCATCTTCCAGCTGCTCGGCGGTCTACGTGCGGGCATGGGCTACTGCGGCACGCCGACGATTGACTCCCTGCGCCATGATGCTGAGTTCATCCGCATCACGAACGCGGGTCTGGTCGAGAGCCATCCGCACGATATCAACATCACGAAGGAAGCGCCGAACTATACGCGTGGCGGCATGTAATCTTTCTACAATCAAATCGAAACCGGACGACCGAAAAGCCGTCCGGTTTTTCTTTTAAAATGACGTGGATAGCCAGTTAAACGGGGGTTGTTTACGGAATTAGCTTCATTTTTTGCAAGGCAAGACGGAGTTTTTCGCGGTAAGGCTCTTCCAGCGGCGTCAGCGGCAGACGAAGAGAATCGTGAATCAGCCCCATCATGGAAAGCGCCGCTTTAACAGGAATGGGATTGACCTGCAAAAAGAGCGCTTGAATCAAGTCCAGCATTGCAAGCTGAGTTTGCCGTGCGGACGGCATGTCGCCCTTCAAAAGAGCGGCGGTCAGCGCGTGAACCTGCGCGGGAGCGACGTTTGAAACGACGCTGATAGCGCCGCATGCCCCCAAAGACATCAGAGGCAGAATCTGATCGTCGTTTCCGCAATATACATGAAGCGGGTTCTGCGATTGGGAGAGGATTTCCGCGGTCAGAACAGGGTTGCCGCTGGCTTCCTTGATGCCGACGATCAGCGGATGTTCGCTCAAGCGGAGAAGAGTGTCGGCGTTCATGCCAACGCCTGTTCGACTGGGAACGTTATAGACGATCATGGGAAGAGGACAGCTTTCCAAAATGGCGTGATAATGACGGACCAGCCCCGCCTGCGTTGCCTTGTTGTAATACGGCGTGACGCAGAGCTGCCCCTGTGCGCCGAGCTGTTCGGCTTGCCGAGCATATTCGATTGCCTGACGGGTGTTGTTGGAACCTGTGCCAACGATGATGGGCAGGCTTCCGTGGGTCGTTTCAAGCCCGATTTCGATGACGCGCCTGCGTTCATCCATGGTCAGCGTGCAGGGCTCGCCGGTCGTTCCCAGCAGCACGAGCGCATCAACCTGACTGTCGAGCTGCATGGCAATCAGGCGGCGCAGGGCGGCTTCGTCAAGCGTTCCGTCGGGCAGAAAGGGCGTGACGAGCGCAGTTGCGCATCCTTTAAACAGGGGAGAAACATTCATAAAAAGACCTCCTTCAGAGAAAAAAACGGACGATGTTCGCCTCGGCTTGTTGACATAAGCAAACTTAGCTTGAATGGCAAAAACAAGAAATTCAGCTATTCTTTCATTTGCAGAAAGGGTTATTTTCTCTCCTTTTTTTCGAGGGGAGAATAGCTTTTTGTCTACAGTCTGAAATGGACAGAGTCCGCCTGTATTCCGTCGAAGCCTGCAAAATACTCGAGTTTTGCTCACACGGGCGATTTTGCGAAACCTTTCGCGCATAAAAAACACCGCTTTCAAACACATTCATCAGTGTTTCCAAAGCGGTGTTCCGGATGCGGTTTAAGTGGATTATTTCTTGGGAATATAGCCCTGTGCGCAAAGCAGCTCGGCAATCAGCACGGCGCCGCCCGCCGCGCCGCGGAGCGTGTTGTGGGAAAGCCCGACAAAACGCCAGTCAAACAGGGAATCCCCGCGCAGACGACCGAGGGAAATGCCCATGCCATGCTCAAAATCACGGTCAAGGCGGGTCTGCGGACGATCATTCTCTTCAAAATACTGAATGAAGGGATGAGGCGCACTGGGCAGGTTCATCTTCTGCGGCAGTCCCTCAAAGCTGCGCCAGCGTTCGATGATTTCTTCCTTGGAGGCGGGTTTCTCAAAGCTCGCCCAGCAGGTCGCAAGGTGTCCGTCGGCAACGGCGACGCGCACGCAATGCGCACTGATGACCGGCTCTTTAGCAGGTACGATGATGCCGTTTTCGACATGTCCCCAGATCTTGAGCGGCTCCTGCTCGCTCTTTTCTTCTTCGCCGCCGATGTAGGGGATGACGTTGTCGATCATTTCCGGCCAGCGCTTAAACGTCTTGCCCGCGCCTGAAATGGCCTGATAGGTGGAAACGACGACGCGTGTGGGCTTGAGATCATACAGGACGGTCAGCGCGGGAACGTAAGATTGAATCGAGCAGTTCGGTTTGACCGTCACGAAGCCGGTCTTGGTGCCCAAGCGTTTGCGCTGATATTCGATGACGGCGGCATGCTCCGGGTTCAGCTCCGGAACGATCATCGGCACGTCGGGCGTGCCGCGATGCGCCGAGTTGTTGGAAACGACCGGCGTTTCACTCTTGGCATATGCGTCTTCCAGCGCACGGATTTCATCCTTTTTCATATCGACGGCGCAGAAAACGAAATCCACATCGCTTGTTACGCCGCTTACGTCCGCAGCGTCGCGGACGATCAGAGAGCGAACAGCAGAGGGAATATCCCAGTCAAATGCCCAGCGCCCGCTGACCGCTTCCTCGTAGGTTTTGCCCGCGCTTCTGGCAGAAGCGGCGACAACGGCAATCTCAAACCAGGGGTGATCGGCAAGCAGGGAAACAAAACGTTGACCCACCATGCCTGTTGCGCCAACAACAGCAACACGCCATTTACGCTCCATGACGAATCCATCCTTTCAACTTCAGCCGTTAATACTGCCGTTTTAGGGGTAAAAACGGCATATTTATCATATCACCCTGCATGTCGCTTTGTCAACCCCGCCGGCTTCTTTTTGCGATGCGGATTGGCAAAGCGGCTGACCGCCCTGATAAAAAATACGCTGCCGCAATAGGAATTGTGACCTGTGGCTTTTCATTTCCTTCCGTGTGTGATAAAATAGTATCTTGAAGAAGTGGATGCATAAATCGCGGCATCCGGAAACGAGGCTATCGGATGGATTTTAACAGTCTTGAAATAGAGGCGTCCCGCTATGAGCGTCAGCTCCGGGAACATCGCCGTGCGCTTCATCGTATCCCGGAACTGGGGTATGAAGAGGTTAAAACACATGCGTATCTGATGCGGCACCTTGAAAAGCTGGCGCCGGATGATCTGCGTGTCTTTGCGCAGACGGGCATCCGCGCTGTTTTTCGCGGTGACGGAACGGGGCGCGTGATTGCATTCCGTTCGGATCTGGATGCGCTGCCGATTCAGGAGGCGACAGGATGTGCGTTTGCGTCGGAGCATCCGGGCAGAATGCACGCCTGCGGTCATGACGGACATATGGCAAACCTGCTGACCTTTGCGCAGTGGCTTTCCGAGCATAGAAACCAGCTCAAAGACGACGTGGTTCTCCTGTTCCAGCCGGCGGAAGAAACGACAGGCGGCGCACGGAGGATGATCGAAGAGGGCGCATTGGAAGATCCGCATGTTCAGGCGGTTTACGGCATGCACATGATGCCGGATGTCCCGCTGGGCAAGGTATCCACCTGTGTGGGTCCCATGATGGCGCAGACCTGCGAAATGGACTTTGTCATCCATGGTCTGGCATCCCATGGCGCGATGCCGCATCTGGGCAGGGACGCTGTCATGGCGATGGCGCATCTGCTGACGCTTTTGCAGACGACGGTGGCGCGAAGCATCGATCCGGCGCAGCCTGCGCTGCTGACGATCGGACATGTTGAAGCGGGACATCAGCGCAACATCATCGCGGACGAAGCGAAGATGGAGGGCATCATCCGCACATTCTCCAACACCGTCTACGAGGGGCTGGAATCCTGCATTTTGCAGGATATGGCTGGGGTGGACGCGGCATTCGGAACGAAGACCGAGATGCTGAAGCGGGTCTTTTATCCGTGTGTTGAGAATGACGCGGACGAAGTGGCACGGATACGGGCGATATTGGGCGATCGCTTTATTCAGGAAAAGCCGAGAATGATCGCTGAGGATTTTTCCTATTATCAGCTGAATGCGCCGGGCGCATTTGTGTTCTGCGGATGCGGAGACGAAAAGCACACCAGCCCGCTGCATGCCGATACATTTGATTTTGATGAGCGTGCGCTGGTCACCGGATTGGCACTGTTTATCGGACTTGTAAACCAAAGAGCATAACGGAGGATAAAAGTACATGGGTTTGTTTGACAGATTGTATTACGGCAAGGCAGGCAAGCGCGATTACAGCGAGATGGATATGCCGAAAAACCGTATTTCCCTTTTCTTCATGGTTTTGAAGGATCATGTGTTTGATCTGGTGAAGGTCAATCTGCTTCAGATTGTCTTCTGGATTCCGTTCCTCTTGTGGACCTATATCAATCTGGCGGCGGTACAGAGCATCGATATGGAAACGGTTCTCGCGACGGAGGGCGGCGCAGCGGATCTGATGAGCGCAATCTCCGGTTATGTGATGATGTGGCTTTTGGGGCTGATTCCCTGCATCGCGATCACGGGTCCGTCTTCTGCGGGTGCGGCGTATGTCATGCGCAACTGGGCACGCGACCAGCATGCCTTCCTTTTCTCGGATTTTAAGGATGCGTTTAAGTCCAACTGGAAGCAGGCACTTGGCGTATCCACGATTACGGCGTTTGTTCCGGTCGTGGCGTATACCGGGGTGAGCTACTACGGGAATCTTGCAAAAGGAAATATGCTGCTGCTCATTCCGCTGATGGTTGTCTTTACGACCCTGCTGATGTTTGCCCTGATGCTTCCGCTGCTCTATCCGCTGATGGTCGGCTATGAGCTGAACTTCAAGAATCTGCTCAAGAATGCGTTCCTGCTGAGCGCTGCACGTCTGCCCAACATGCTTCTGGCGCGTTTGATTACGCTGATTCCGGTTGCCGTATTCCTGTTCGGCATTTATGCGGGCAACGGCATTGCGATTCTGGTGATCTCACTGTATTATCTGCTGTTCGGCTTCGCGCTCTCCCGTTTGATTTATGCGTCTTTCGCTAATGGTGTGTTTGACAAATACCTCAATCCGCATATCGAGGGCGCACAGGTCGGGCAGGGACTGCGTCCGCATATGGATGAAGACGACATGGATGACGAGGATGACGACGAGGAAGAGGATGAGGAGTAATTCCCCTTCACATGAAAACGGGTTCTCTCGGCAACAATGAAGCCGGGAGGTGAGCCTATGAAGGGAATGAAACCGCTGACGGAACGCGAAAGGGCGAAATACCGCGCCGCAAAAGAAGCGGGGCTGCTCGAACGCGTGCTTGAGGTCGGCTGGGCAGGTCTGACCGCCAAAGAAAGCGGAAGAATCGGCGGCATGCTTGCCCACAGACAGGATCAAAATATGGAAATGTGAGCGATATGTACGAGGATTTTGCAAGCGTATATGATACGCTGATGGATGACTTTGATTATGATGCGTGGAGCGGGTATTATCTCGATTTGATCCGCAGCGTGACGGGCGAACTGCCGCGCCGTGCGGCGGAATGCGCCTGTGGAACGGGCAGCCTGACGGTTCGGCTGGCGCAGAGCGGCATGGCGATGACCGGCGTGGATCTTTCTGCTGCCATGCTTCGTCAGGCGGAAAGCAAGGCGCGTGAATGGGGCGTAGAGCCTGCGTTTGTTCGGCAGGATATGCGCAGGCTGACGCTGCCACGACGCGTGGGTGCGGTGCTGGCAACATGCGACGGCGTCAACTACCTGACGACGCAGGAGGACGTGAAGGCTTTTTTCGCTGCGGCGTATCAGAGCCTTCTGCCCGGCGGCGCTCTGTGCTTTGACTGCTCGACCCGGCATAAGCTGGAAGATAAGATGGGGGATTCCTTTTTCGGAGAGGAGAGGGACGGCGCGGCGGTGCTTTGGCAGAACAGGCTGAATCGTGAAACGCATGTGCTGTCCATGGATGTGACCTTCTTTGTCCGCGAAGAGGATGGGCGTTATCGACGCTTCCGCGAACAGCATCGCCAGCGTGCGCACAGTCAGCAGGAGCTGACCTTGTGGCTGACAGACGCAGGCTTTGAAGATATCCATGTTTACGGTGAAATGCGCATGGATGCGCCGAAAGAGGATGATTTGCGGATTCATTTTACGGCGCGAAAGCCCCAGACATAAAGCAGACTGTAGATAAAAAGCCCTTCCCTCCGAATGGGGAGAAGAGCTGAATTTTTTGATTTTGCCATTTAAGCCAAGTTTGCTTATGGCAACAAGCATAAAGATAAGATTCAATCGGAGGATAAAAAGATATGGAACATGCATCCAGAATGCTGCGGCTGACCCTGATGGGCGGTCAGGCACGCGTTTTTCTTTGTGATACGACGGAAATGGCACAGCAGGCGCGTGATATTCACGAAGCCAGCAATACATGCAGCGCGGCAATGGGGCGTATGCTTGCCGCGACGGCAATCATGGGCGCAAACCTCAAGAGCGACGGCGACCGCATCACCGCAACCATCAACGGCGGCGGTCCTGCGGGTCCGATCTGCGCGATTGCGGGTCCGGACGGCACGGTCAAGGTGACAATTGAACATCCGGAGGTCGAGCTTCCGCTCAAGCCTAACGGCAAGCTGGATGTCGGCGGCGCACTGGGCAAGGATGGACAGCTGACAGTGATGCGTTCGTTCGGCTTTGGCGAGCCGTATGTGGGACGTGTTGCGCTGGTATCCGGCGAGATCGCGGAGGATTTCGCCATGTACTACCTGGAATCTGAACAGACGCCGAGCCTTTGCGCACTGGGTACGCTGGTTGGCGAAAAGATCATTTCCGCAGGCGGCATTCTGATTCAGGCGATGCCGGATTGCTCGGAAGAGCTGTTGGATGCGCTGGAGATTCGTGCAGAGCTGTTCTCGTCCATTTCTCAGATGCTTTCCGATATGACGCTGGAGGAGATCGTGGAAGGCTGCTTCCGCGGACTTCAGCCCGAAATTCTGGAAGAGCTTCCGCTTCGTCTGCACTGTGACTGTTCCCGCGATTATATCGAGCGGGTGCTGCTGTCCATGGGCGAAAATGAGCTTCGCGATATCATCAAAAAGCAGGGCGGCTGTGAAGTACAGTGCCATTTCTGCCGCAAGCGCTATGCCTTTACAGAGCAGGAACTGGAAGGACTGATTGAGCAGGCGCATACGCAGGACAACGAATAAATCAAAAGGAGGAGTGTCATGACGAAGGTGGTCTCCATGGCGCGTACAAGCGAATACTGGGTGATACGCGCACAGAAGCACCGTTTTGCCGGGCGATACGGCGAGGCTATGGCACTGCTTGCGAAGGCACGCGATCAATTCGGCTTGGATGAAGCGATTGAGTGGGAAATGGCGCTGACCTACGACGAGATGGATTGTGAAGAAGAAGCTGCCCGCTCCTATCTGCGTGTGGCACGTCTGAAAGGCACATACTGTGCGCAGGCGTGGTTCAATCTGGCGCTGTCCAGTGCGCAGAGAGCGGATCTGACGCGTGCGGTTTCATACTTTGAACAATTTGAAAGCAGTGATCGTCAGGGCGTATCGCCGGAACTGGCGTCCCTGCTGAAAAGGCAGATGGGCGATGTGATGCAGACGCCCGTGACGAAAAATCAAAAGCAGAGGGCGAAGAAGCTGGAACGCCGCGCTGTCGATCGGCTTCAGGAAGGAAAGGTGCATGCGGCAAGGCGAACCCTGCTGCATGCGCTCGACCGGTGCGAGAATGCGCAGCGGCTGACGCTGCTGGCGTGCTGCGAAATGCTGCTGGGCAGATTGGAAGATGCGCTGGAGCATGCTAGCAAAGCGCACGCGCTGGCGCCTGCGAGAATACAGACGATTTGTGTGCTGATCGACCTTCTCTATACGACGGGGCGAATGGAAGAAGCCAAGCGTATGCTGCATATCGCCGTGCTGAGGGCGCAAAACGCGGATGATCTTTTCAATATCGCGGTTGAAAGCGCCAAGCACGGCGAAGACCGGATGACGCTCAGATTGACGAAGGCGTTGCTTCACAGAGAACCCTATTCGACAAAGGGCATGCTGCTGCGCGGCTGTGCGCTGCTCAATTTGGGCAGGATGGACGAAGCCAAGCGTCAATTTGCGCAGCTCTGCGTTCTCCTGCCGGAAAACACGGTTTGTCTCTATGCCTACGCGTTGGCACGAGAGGAGAAAAAACCGTCGGAACGGCTGACTCTCGGGCTGGATGTCCCGCGGGAAGAAGCGGTCAACCGTGTTATGCGCATGATGAGTGCGCTGTATGCGGGCGGAAAGGACATGGACGATGCGCAAAGCCGCGAACTTTGCAGGTTGTGCGCATGGGCGTTCCGCTCATCCATTGCCGGAAAGAACGCTGCAATTGCCGGTGTGCTGCTGCTGAATATGATCAAGACAGAGGAAGCGCATCAGACGATGCTGGATGCCTTGACCGATCCGCAGGTGAGCGATGCGCTGAAATATATGCTGATGCAGGCGTTGACGGCAGATGGCGCTTTTGTTCCGTACAACGTGGATATCGGCGGGAAGCTGGTCAAATTGGCGGCGAGCGGAACGGCAAAGACACAGGAAGGCGGAGAAGCGGCGCAGGAGATCGTTCAGGCAGCGTCGGATGCGCTGATGCCGGATTTTCCGCAGGCGCCGAGAGTGCTTTTGCCGCTGTATATCGCTTATTTGGAACGGTATGGATTGCCGCAGGCGCGGGAAAAAATTGCGTGTGCCGCGGCACTTGAATATCTGTTTCACGAATTGAAAAAGCATCGGGTGAAACTGAGCACCATCGCCCGCAGAAACGGCGTATCCGTGCGGCTTTGCCGGGTTATGGTTCGCAGAATGACGAAAGCCATTCGGGAAACGGTTCAAAACAACGAAAGGGAGCATGTGCAATGAAGTGCATCAATTTTGATCGTGCGTTTGAAACGTACATGGGCGCATGGATCAAGGAGAATTCGGAAAAATACAAGGATAACATGGATGTTATCGAAAATATGATGCCGGATGTCTACATGGAGTTTCTGCAAAAGCCGGCGGATTTTCTTAATGGAATTGCCCCGCAGGACTACTTTGAACAGTTTGACGATGCGGAAATGCTGACCGAGTGGCTCTGCCAGTACATCCGCGAGGGCATTCCGGTTCCGGATCTGCTGCTTGAGCGCATCACCGAGCTGGGCGAGAAGGCGGAGAAGAGCCTGCTGGCGCTGCTCGGTCAGAAGGATCTGCCGGAAGAAACGCGGATGACCGTGATTTCGCTGCTCCGCGAGATGGAGTGCGTCGAGCCGATGGAAACGTACATCAAATGGATTGCGGCGCTGGAGGAACCCAGCGACCTGGGCGATCTCTGCGCGGAAGCGCTTCTTTCCATGGGCTGTGAGGTTGTCGAGCCTGTGCTTGGCGCACTTGCGCAGGCGGGTCAGGCGGGACGCGATATCTTTGCGGATATCCTGAGCAATTATCCCGGCGACGACCGCATTTATGAGCTGCTGAAAGAGCGCTTTGTGACCCGCGATGAGCGCCGCGCCCTGTTCGCTTCGTATCTGGCGAAGTTTGGCGACGAGCGTGCGATTCCCATGCTGACGCAGGCGGCGCAGGATCCCGACGTCAATTATTTGGATTATGTTGAAATCGTCAACGCCATCGAAGCGCTTGGCGGCGAACGTCCGCCTGAGCGTGAGTTTGCGGGCGATCCATATTATGAATCTCTCAGACGCGTTTAAGCGTCCGATCGCGCATTTTTGCCCTGAAAAGGAGGAGCTGCTTTCGTGATCTGTCCAAACTGTGGTCGGGAATTGCCGGATACGGCGCGTATATGCCCGAGTTGTAACGCCGTACAGCGTGCATACAGGCGCAAGCGTGCCGAAGCTGATGTGGAGCAGGGCGCACCGCGTGCGCATGTTGCCCGTCGCGTTACGCCGGATCAGCGCTCCGCTGCGGAACAGAACAAGAGGGAACAAACGGGGGAGAAGAACGTCGGAACGGTTTCCACGCCGAAACGCGTCCCGGTGTCAAACCAGAGCGTGCATACGGGAAAGACAGGCAGCCGCGTGCCGGTCGGGCTGGAAAAGCAGGCGGCACGGGAACATGCCAATGTGCGGCATGTCCGCCATGCGCCGGATAACCTGCGCCGCAAGGTTGACGCGAAACCCGCCATGTATGCGCCGCCCATCTATCAAAAATCGCATAAGCGGCTGATGCGCGTGCTGATTGTCATTCTGCTTCTGACCCTCTTTTGCATGTCGGCGGGCGGATATATGCTCTTTAAGACGGAAAATGGTCAGCGGCTGATGGCGCAATGGGGCTGGAGCATTGCCCGGACGGACGCCTATGTGACGCTGGGCAAGGAGCTGGTCGATCAGGCATATTATACGCGTGCGCTCAATACCTTGCAGATTGCGGTGGACAGAGAGCCTGAAAACGTGGATGCGCTGATCCTGATGGCACAGGCGTATACGGAATTGGGGCGCGTTGATGAAGCCAAGGCGATTTACGAATCGCTCATCAACGACATCGCGCCTGCGCACCCGAGCGCATATCGCAACCTCATCAAAATTTATCAGGATGAGGGCTATAACGCGGAAGCGCTGGAACTGATGAAAAAAGCGGCGCAGAATGCGACCGGCACACAGGAATTCGATGTCATGCTTCGTGAATATACGCCGACCGCGCCGACATTCTCCGTATCGGCAGGCCGTTATACGTCGGAGATCGACGTGACCATCAGCGTTCCTGACAATGAAACCGTATATTACACAACGGACGGAACGGATCCCTCCGAGTCGGGACTCATCTACACCGCCGACACGAAGCTGCACGTTTCGGAAGGAAAGATGACCATCAAGGCGATTGGTTTTACCGAAAACGGCACGCCGAGCGAGCAGATTTCCGCCGATTATACGGTTATTATTCCGACGCCCGCCGCGCCGCAGGCAAACAAGCAATCCGGCAAATACAAAAAAGCCCCGCTCGTATCGCTGCGACCGGGCACGGAAACGGACAAAAACGCGTCAAAGATTGTCGCTATCTACTACACGCTTGACGGCAGGCAGGCAACGACGGAATCGACCCTGTATGTGGAAGGGCAGCCGATCCAGCTGCCGACAGGCAAAACGACCCTTCGCGCTATCGCGGTTGCGGAGAACGGCAAGGTCAGCTATGAGATGAACCTGACTTTTGACGTAGAGGGCAACCTCAAGAAGATGTTCACATCCGAGGATACGTTCAAAAATCTGACGCTTTACAAGACGACCTATAACACATTCACCAAGAGCTGGGGAACGCCGACAAGCTATGGCGTCCTTCCGGAAGACCAGTGGTACAGTGCCGATATGGAGAGCTATGAAGCTGTCTATGGCTGGGGCACGGCGCGGTTCTGCGTCAAAAAGGAAGGCAGCGCACCGGTACTGTATGCGCTGGATACGACCAGCACAAAAATGACTGCGCCGCGAACGACCAAAGTCGGCATGAGCGGCGAAGAGGTGATGGCTAAATTCCGCGATCTGGGGCAGGCGGCGCTGAATGACACGGGAGACCGGCTGCTGTATAATTGGAATTCCGCCAATCAGCAGTTCGGAACTTACCGCAGTCAGGGCGACGGCACGTTTGTCATCCATTATTATGACCCCGTGGATGAGAAAGCAAGCATTTTTGTCGAGCTTTCCTACTATCTGGATGCGGATGGCAATGTCAAGCGGATTGTCTGGCAGCGATATCTTTCGGAAACCTGATTTTTGCTTGACACAGCGGCATTTCTTTCCTATAATAAATGGGTGAAAGCCGCACGAGCGCATCTTGTGAGCGGTCAACAGGGTATGGATACAAGCAATCGCCCTTGCGCATGCGGGGGCGATTTTTTTAAAGGAGAGGAAAAGGATGAGCGAGAAACCGAAGTTTTATATTACGACGCCGATTTATTATCCGAGCGATAATCTGCATATCGGTCACAGCTATTGTTCGACCGCGGCGGATACCATGGCTCGCTTTAAGAAGCAGACGGGCTATGATGTGTTTTTCCTGACCGGAACGGATGAGCATGGTCAGAAAATCGAGCGCAAGGCGAAGGAAGCCGGCGTGACCCCGAAGGAGTATGTCGATCATATCGTCGCGGGCATCAAGGATCTGTGGAAGCTGATGGACATTGATTACAGCGACTTCATCCGCACGACGGACGAGCGCCATGTCAAGTCTGTTCAGAAGATTTTCCGCAAGCTCTACGATCAGGGCGATATTTACAAGAGCGAGTACGAGGGCTGGTACTGCACGCCGTGCGAGTCCTTCTGGACGGAGCTGCAGCTCAAGGATGGCTGCTGCCCGGACTGCGGACGTCCGGTTGAAAAGACGCGTGAGGAGAGCTATTTCTTCCGTCTTTCCAAATATCAGGATTGGCTCATCGACTACATCAAAACCCATCCGGATTTCATTCAGCCGCCGACGCGCACCGCTGAAATGCTCAATAACTTCCTCATCCCCGGCTTGCAGGATCTGTGCGTATCGCGCACGTCGCTCAAGTGGGGCATTCCGGTCGATTTTGACCCGAAGCACACGGTCTATGTCTGGGTCGATGCGCTGACGAACTATATCAATGCGCTGGGCTATAATTCTGATGATGATTCCCTCTTTAAGAAGTATTGGCCCGCGGATATCCATCTGGTCGGCAAGGAGATTGTCCGTTTCCATACCATCATTTGGCCCATCATGCTGCATGCGCTCGGTCTGCCGCTGCCCAAGCAGGTGTTTGGTCACGGCTGGCTGGTCATGGGCGGCGGCAAGATGAGCAAATCGAAGGGCAACGTCGTCGATCCGGTGAAGCTCTGCGAGCGCTATTCTTCCGATGCTGTGCGCTATTTCCTCATGCGTGAGATGCCGTTCGGCGCGGATGGTGAGTTCTCCAACGAGGCGCTCATCAAGCGCATCAACGCGGATTTGGCGAATGACCTTGGCAACCTGGTCAGCCGCAGCGTTGCGATGATCGAAAAGTATTTCGACGGCGTTGTGCCGGCACCCGCTGAGTATACCGAGCTGGACAAGAAGCTCATCGATCAGGCGCAGAGCCTCTGGCTGAACGTCGAAAAGTGCATGAATGCGCTTCAGTTCAGCAATGCGCTGACGGAAATCTGGAAGCTCGTTGGCGAGTGCAACCGCTATATTGACCTGACGACGCCGTGGGTGCTTGCCAAGAACGAGGCAGACCGTCCGCGTCTGGGCACGGTGCTGTATGTGCTGCTTGAATGTGCGCGTATGGTTGCCATACTGATCTCCCCGACGATGCCGCGTACGCCGGAGCGCATTTTTGAGCAGATCGGCGTGACGGATGATGCGCTGAAGACGTGGGATTCCGTTAAGGTGTTCGGCGGTGTTGTTCCGGGCAGCAAGGTGCATAAGGGAGAAGCGCTCTTCCCGCGCATTGACGTTGCCAAGGAACTGGAGCTGCTGGAGGCTGAAAAGCAGGCGGCTCTGGAGCATGCAAAAGAGATCGCGGCGAAGGACGAACTGCCCGCGCCTGCCGACGAGGAAAAGACGGTTTTCACCCAGCGCGACCTGATTCAGTTCGAGGACTTTGAGAAAGTTCAGCTGGTTGTTGCGAAGGTTCTCAAGTGCGAAAAGGTTCCCAAGGCGGATAAACTGCTGATGTCTACGCTGAAGGTCGGCGATACGGAGCGCATCGTCGTTTCCGGCATTGCGAAGTTCTATACCCCGGAAGAGATGGTCGGCAAAAAGGTTGTTCTGCTGGCGAATCTCGCGCCGCGTAAGATTCGCGGTGTGGAGTCGCATGGCATGCTGCTGTGCGCCGCGAACGCGGATGACAGCAAGCTGAGCCTGCTGACGGTGGATTCCGATATGGAAGACGGCTGCGAAATCGGCTGATTGAAAATATGATGATTAAGAAGCGCTGACCTTGAGAGCGGTCAGCGCTTCTTTTAGAAGAAGGGATAACGATGGAACAGGATACACTCATCGGTCTGTTTGATACGCACGCCCATCCGACGGACGATCGCTTTGATGAAGACAGGGCAGAGGTTCTCGCTCGCATGCGGGCGGGGAATATGCTCTGCATGTGCGTGGGATCCGATATGGCGTCCAGCGAACAGAGCCTGAAACTTGCCCGCGAAAATGAGCAGATCTACGCGGCGGTCGGAGTTCATCCGCATGACGCGAAGAGCTTTCGCGAGGAGGATATTCCGACGCTCACACGCTGGCTGACGGAAGAACCGAAGGTTAAGGCACTGGGCGAAATCGGTCTGGATTATTACTATGACCTGTCGCCGCGTGATGTCCAGAAGGATGTCTTTGTCCGTCAGCTGGAGCTGGCGTATACACTGAAAAAGCCGGTCATCCTTCATATCCGCGATGCGCACGGCGATACCATAGACATTCTGCGTGCGAACAAGAACAGGCTTCCGCATTGCGTCATCCACTGCTGTTCGGCAAGCTGGGAGAGCGCGAAAGTATATCTGTCCCTGGGCTGCATGATTTCCTTTGCAGGACCGGTGACATTCAAGCGTTCTGCCAATCTTCAGGAAGTCGCAAAGAATGTTCCGATTGAAAGCCTGATGATTGAAACGGACAGCCCTTATCTGGCGCCAGAACCCGTTCGCGGGCGTCGGAATGAACCGTGCAATGTGGCGCATATCTGCCGGTTTATCGCGAATCTGAGAGAAATGGACGCGCAGGAGCTGTGTGACATCACGCGGGCAAATGGAAAGCGTTTCTACGGAATCGAATAAAAACGGATCTGCGTTTTGAGCGCGAATTTAGATACGGGATCATATAGAAACACCGCCGCGGCGATTGAACTGCGGCGGTGTTTTGTTTATCCCAAGAAGTGTTCGATCAGAATTTTCAGACCCATGACGATCAGAACGAGCCCGCCGAAAAACTCGGCGCGTGCCTTGTAGCGGTCGCCGAAGATGCTGCCGATCTTGACGCCGAAGATGCTGCAAGCGAAGGTTGTCAAGCCGATTAGGCAGACCGCGGGAAGGATGCTGACCTGCAAAAAGGCGAAAGATACGCCGACAGCGAGTGCGTCGATGCTCGTTGCGACGGCGAGGGGAAGCATGGCACGCCATGAAAAGTCCGCGTTGGTTTCTTCTTCTTCGTCTTTGCTGCGCGATTCGCGAATCATGTTGATGCCGATGAGCGCAAGCAGGATGAAGGCGATATACGGCGCCAGCGAGGACACCAGTGTGTCAAACTGTGCGCCGAGCAGATATCCGATAAACGGCATAATCGCCTGAAACGCGCCGAAATATAGACCGCAGATCAGCATGTGCTTCAACGTACACTTGCCGACGGACAGACCCTTACAGATGGATACGGCAAACGCATCCATAGACAGACCGATGGCGATAACGAACAATTCCCAAAGACCCAAGAAAATACCTCCTTGTGGGCTGAGCCCACCTGCACTTCCGCCGAAGTCAGCAAGAAGCCGAAGTTTTGCGCACGCGGGCGATTATACGCATTTCTCATGCAATGAAAAAAGACCAATCTGTCGCAAAGCATAGTATGCGCAGATTAGTCTTGTCATTTCGTATAAAGCCAGAGGCAAAACCCCAGTATGTTGACTTTATCACGTCCGGACGCATGGACGCTGACTACTCCCTAATTCCCACATATTATAAGGGAATTCGTAAAAAAGTCAACGGATAAAAGAAAAATTCCGATAAACTCTGAAAGAGCTTACCGGAATGTGGTCAGCGTTCCTCGCGGAAATATGCCAATCCCAGACTGGCTGGCGGCTGATTCTCACGCTTTTTGCGAAGCGAGGTGACAACCAGTACGACAATGGTTACCAGATAGGGAACCATCTGAATCAGGTCTGTCACATAGCCGGGAACCGAGATGCCCATCAGCGTCGGCATGAACTGATACAGCCAATAGAGCAGACCGAACAGATAGGAACCCCAGATGGCGTTCAGCGGCTTCCACGTCGTGAAGATTACCAGGGCGACGGCAAGCCAGCCCAGCGCCTCGATCTGCGTCGTGGTTGCCCAAATGCCCTGGTTGTAATCCAGCACATAGTACAGACCGCCCAGACCGGAGATGCCGGCGCCCAGACAGGTCGCCAGATACTTGTAGCGGGTGACGCTGATGCCGGCGGCATCGGCAGTTGCGGGGTTTTCGCCGATGGCACGCAGATTCAGACCGACACGCGTGTGATTCAGAATCTGGTGGAGAACGATTGCCAGAATGATGGCGGCGTACACCATGAAGCCGTAGTTAAACAGCGTCTGCCCGATGATGCCGAGCTGGGGGAGAAAAGGAAGCTTGGTCTGGAACGTCTTATAAACCATGCTCTGCGTTGCGGTGCGTCCGTTGAGAATGTACACGCCGAAGAAGTTGGCGACACCCATGCCAAACGTCGTCAGCGCAAGACCGGTGACGTTTTGATTGGCACGCAGGCTGATGGTCAGAAAGCTGTAAATGAGTCCGCCGAGCATGGAAGCGATGAACGCGCAGACGAGCGCGATGACAACGCACAGCACCATATTGGGGTTGGCGGCGGTGTTTTCGTAGATGTAAGAGCTGGCAAATCCGGCGAAGCCGCCCAGGTACATGATACCCGGTACGCCGAGGTTCAGATTGCCGCTTTTTTCGGTGATGATTTCACCCATCGCGCCATACATGATGATGGTTCCGAAGGGAATGGCACGCATGATCCATGCGACAAGCGTATCCATCAGGCAGCCTCCTTTCCCGCGTGTACGCGGAATACCGGTTTATAGTTGATGAAGAATTCGCTTCCGAGGATGAAGAAGAGGATGATGCCTGCGATGATGTCGCTGGCGAAGTCGTTCAGGTTATACGCGGAAGCAATTTCAGCCGCGCCCTTATTCAGGAAGATGAGCAGGAAGGAAATCAGCGCCATCGTGAATGTATTGAATTTGGCGAGCCAGGCGACGATAATCGCGGTGAAGCCGTTGCCGCCTGCCGTGCCGGTGGAAATCGCCTGATCGCGTCCGCCGACGATGAGGAAGCCGGTCAGACCGCAGAGGGCGCCGGAAAGAATCATGGTGCGGATGATGACCTTGCCGACGTTGATGCCCGCGTAGCGAGCGGTGTTTTCGCTTTCGCCGACGACGGAAATTTCATAGCCCTGCTTGGAATAGCGCAGATAGCAATACATGGCAATGGTCAGTACGACGACGACAATCAGGTTGATGGTATAACGCTGACCCATGATCTGCGGGAACCAGCCTGCCTTGCTCTTCATATTCAGCTTGCCCAAGCTGGAAGCCTGGCCACGCCAGATGTTGACGCAGCAGGCGACGAGCTGAATGGCAACATAGTTCATCATCAGGGTGAACAGCGTTTCATTGGTCGAGAACTTGGCTTTGAACCACGCGGGAATGAAGCCCCAGATTGCGCCGGCGAGAACGCCCGCGACGAGCATCACGGTATACAGCAACCAGTTCGGCAGTTTTCCGCCGTAATAAACCATCACGGCGGCGGTTGCCAGTGCGCCCATCAAGACCTGACCTTCCGCGCCGATATTCCAGAAGCGCATCCTGAAGGCAGGCGCCAGCGCGATGCCGATCAAAAGCAGGGAGGCGAGGTCGCGCATCGCCCATGAAAAACGCATCGTCGTGCTGAACGTGCCCTGAATCATGGCTTTGTAAACATCCATCGGATTCAGTCCGGTGACAAAATAGATGAACAGGGCGTCTACGATGAGCGCCAGAACGACCGCAATCAGCCGAATCGCGATCTTCTTGCCTGTGGAAATCTCTCCGCGCTTGACGACGCGAATGAGCGGCTCGCTGTGTTTTGCCGTCTGCATCAGGCGATGCCTCCTTTCTGCTGCGGTTCACGCAGTTTGGTCATCAGCAGACCGACTTCTTCTTTGTTGGTCTTGCGTCCTTCAACGATACCGTTGTTCTTACCGCCGCAAAGCACCAGCACGCGGTCGCAGAGGTCGATCAGCACGTCCAGGTCTTCGCCGACGTAGATGATGGCGACGCCTTTACGCTTTTGTTCATTGAGCAGGTGATAGATGGTGTAGCTCGTGTTGATATCCAGTCCGCGTACGGCATAAGCGGTCATCAGCACGGAGGGGCTTGCGGCGATTTCGCGTCCGACAAGCACCTTCTGCACGTTGCCGCCGGAAAGACGGGAAACCGGTGTGCTGACCGACGGCGTGACGACGCCCAGAGAATCCTTGATCTCTTCGGCGAGATGACGCGGTGCGCGGCGGTCGGCGATGGGGGAATGACCCTGACCGTAGCTCTTGAGCATCATGTTGTCGATCATACCCATCGAGCCGACCAGACCCATGCCCAGACGGTCTTCCGGAACGAAGGAGAGATGAACGCCCATGTCGCGGATGTCCTTGGGGGATTTGCCAATCAGCTGTTCCGCCGTGGAATCGCGGTCGTCATCCGGATAGTAGACGACGCTGGAATCGGGGTCGGTCAGCTGCAAGCCGGCGATGGCTTCCAGCAGCTCTTTTTGTCCGTTGCCGGAAATGCCTGCGATACCCAGAATTTCACCGCTGAATGCGTCGAAAGAGATGCTGTCCAGCACGCGGACGCCTTCGCTGTTGGTGACGCTCAGGTTGTGTACGCTCAGGCGCAGATGGGGGTTGACCGGCTCGGGACGCTCGATATTCAGCTCGACCTTTTTGCCGACCATCATTTCCGTCAGAGAAGCTTCGCTGGCGTTTGCGGTTTCAACCGTGCCGATGTATTCGCCCTTGCGCAGAATCGCAACGCGGTCGGAAATTTCCAGCACTTCGTGGAGCTTATGGGTGATAATGATGATGGATTTCCCATCCTTGCGCATATTGCGCATGACGTTAAAGAGCTTTTCGGTTTCCTGCGGAGTCAGAACGGCGGTCGGCTCGTCGAGAATCAAAATCTGCGCACCGCGATAGAGCATTTTGATGATTTCAAGCGTCTGCTTCTGACTGACGCTCATCTCATAGACCTTTTGATCCAGATCGATATCAAATGCGTATTTGTCACAGATGGCACGCGCCTTCTCGCGGATGGCTTTCAGATCGTACTTTTCGTGCTGATCCATGACCAGCGCGATGTTTTCCACGGCGGTAAACACGTCGATGAGCTTGAAATGCTGATGAACCATGCCGATGCCCAGGGCATAGGCATCCTTCGGGCTGCGAATTTCAGCAGGCTTTCCATCGACCAGAAGCTCACCGCCGTCAGGGTAGTATATACCGGCGATCATGTTCATCAGCGTCGTTTTGCCGCTGCCGTTTTCGCCCAGCAGGGAGAGAATTTCTCCTCGGCGGACGGTCAGGGAGATATCGCTGTTGGCAACAACGCTGCCGAATGTCTTGGTAATATGGCGCAGTTCAATGGCATTTTGCATAAGGTGCCGTTCACTCCTTCAAAGTAAATAAACAGCGAAAAGGGAAGCGGATGGCTTCCCTTTTCGTTTAAAGCTTCGATGCAGGAATTGCAGATTACTGCGCGTCCTCAACGATGCCGTCGATGCGCAGGGTGAAGTAAGGAGCGCTGCGGAAGGTAGACTCCTCAAAAGCGCCGTCCACGATGGCTTCGTAGGTTTCGCCCTGATAGGAAACCGTGCCGGTCGCCCAGTCCATGATGGTCATGTCGCACGGGGCAGAGGTGACGGTCTCACCGTTCACGGTGAAGGTGTTGACGTCGAAGACCTTCAGGCTGCCGTCGCGCAGAGCGGCTTCAACCTCAGCAACCTTCTCGGCAGTGCCGGCGGCGCAGGACGGTCCAAGGGTCGTGATGGCAACAGCGCCGTCATCATAGCCCTTCGCCCAGTCGGCGGGAATCTCTTCGCCGTTGAGCATCGCGGTGAACAGCTCCTTGTAGAACACGGACCAAACGTTGGTCGCAGAGGTCAGCGCCGCGGTCGGAGCGGTCGGGAGCATGTCGATGTTGTAGCCGATGGAGAAGCAGACGGTGCCGGCATCCTGGAGCTTCTGAACGGCAGCGGGAGCGCCGGTGGAGTCAGCATGCTGACCGATAATGACGCAGCCCTTCGCGACGAGCGCTTCGGCGGCGGCGCCTTCCTTGTCGATATCAAACCAGGAGTTGGTGTACATGACTTCCATGGTCACGTTCGGCACGATGGAGCGAACGCCGAGGAAGAAAGCGGTGTAGCCGGAGATAACCTCAGCGTAGTTGTAAGCGCCGACATAGCCGATCTTCACGTTGCCGTCAGCATCGAAGGAGTTCGGCTGCTTCTCGGCGGTGAGGGTGCCATCGTTCATCAGCTCAGCGAGCTTCATGCCGGCAACCACACCGGACACATAGCGGGACTGGAACACCTTGGTGAAAGCGTTCTTCAGGTTGTCGCAGCCGGAGATCGCCGCGAAGTCGCCGGTCATGGCGACGAAGGTGACGTCCGGATACTCTTCAGCGGCAAGAGCGATATAGCTCTGATGACCATAGGAGTTGGAGATGATCAGGTTGCAGCCCTGACCGACGAGGTCAAGCGCACTGTCATAGCAGGTCTGATCTTCCGGAACCTTGTACTTCCAAACGATCTTATCAGAAAGACCAAGCTCGGCAGCAGCCTGCTTGATGCCTTCCATGTGAGCCAGCGTATAGCCTTCGGTTTCATCACCGAGCATAACCGCACCGATCTTCAGGTCGGCGGCGAGGGCGACACAGGCAGTCATGCACAGCATCGCGGCGAGCATCAGAGCAATCAGCTTCTTCATAGGTTTTGTTCCTCCTTGCAGTCAACAAGTAACAAAAAAATGATAACGTTGACATGATACAGCATCTTCACGATGTTGTAAAGAGCAAAATGAAAAATAACGCGAGAAATATCGAATAAATGAGTATACGATATTTATAATGTTCGTGAAAGTACGAACATTAAATCCGATAATATGCGCCGAAAGCCAGGAATGTTCACCTCGTGGGGACGATCTCCAGCCAATATCCGTCGGGATCTTCGATGAAATAAATGCCCATCGATGCATTTTCAAAGCAGATACAGCCCATTTCGCTGTGCAGCGCGTGTGCCGCGTTGAAATCATCCGTACGGAAGGCGAGATGGAATTCACATTCGCCGAGATCATATTTTTGAGGATGGTCGCGCAGCCACGTCAGCTCAAGCTCAAAACTGAGCGAATCGTCTGCCATGTAAACAATGATGAAGGAACCGTCCGAGGCGTTTTTGCGGCGCACCTCGTGCAGACCGAGCGCTTTTTGATAGAAGGCGATGGAGGTTTCCAGATTGCTGACATTATAGTTTTCGTGGATCATGCGGAAATTCATGGGTTATCATCCTTTCTTAAATTCAATTGTGTAAGTATCAGTTTCAGTATACCATAAATTCAGAAAATCAAAAACGAAAACATGGTTTTTTGAACGATAATTATTCCGGTCATGATGCAGTCGCCCTGCTTTACAATTCAAACGGAATGTGTTATATTGACAGAAAGAAAACAGAGGGGAAAAGAGAAATGAATAGGGGTCAAACAAAAGGCGTAAAACTGCGCGAGAGGCTGATCGGCAATAAGGCGTTTTACGCCGAGGTGGTGGCGGTTGTCGTGCCGATCATCATTCAGAACACGGTTTCCAATGTCGTCAGTTTGCTGGATAACGTGATGGTCGGGCGCGTCGGCACGCTGCAAATGTCCGCAGTTGCCATCGTCAACCAGCTGTTGTTTGTGTTCAATCTCTGCATATTCGGCGGTCTGGCGGGCGCGGGAATCTTCGCGACGCAGTATGCGGGCGCAGAGGATGACCGAGGTGTGCGTGATTGTTTCCGAATCAAGTGGATGATTGCGCTTGCCATGTTTGCGTGTGCGCTGGGCGTTTTTCTGGGTTTCCCGGAAAAGCTCATCAGGCTGTATCTGGCGGAGGGGACTGCCAGCGCCGATGCTGCCGCAACCATGACATATAGTTTGGATTATCTGTACGTCATGCTGTGGGGGCTTCTGCCTTTTGCCGTATCGCAGGTCTATGCCAGCACGCTGCGCGAGGTGGGCGAAACGCGCCTGCCGATGTTCGCCAGCGTTGTGGCGATTCTGGTCAATCTGGTCTTCAACTACTTCCTGATCTTCGGCAAGTGCGGCTTTCCGGAGATGGGCGTGACGGGCGCGGCTATCGCAACGGTGCTTTCCCGTTATGTCGAAACGACGATCATCGTTGTCTATACGCATGCCAAAGCGAGTCATTTCCCGTTTATACTGGGAGCTTATCGCAGCATGCGCGTGCCGATGCCGCTGATGAAAAGTGTTTTCGTGCGCGGTATGCCGCTGCTGGTCAATGAATTCCTCTGGTCGTCGGGCATGGCGGTTTTGCTGCAATGCTATTCCGTCCGCGGGCTGGATGTTGTGGCGGCATGCAACATTGCTTCGACTGTCAGCAACCTGTTTAAGGTCGTGTTCCTGTCGATGGGCAATGCGGTGGCGATTATGGTCGGACAGGCGCTTGGCGCAAACGATGTCGAGCGTGCAAAAAACTGCACATGGCGGCTGATGCTGCTGGCGGTTGGATCGAACCTGATTATGGGCACGATGCTGGCGCTGCTTGCGCCGGTTATTCCGCATATTTACAACACAGAGCCGCATGTTCGGGCGATTGCGACCAAGCTGCTCTACGTCGTCGCGGTCTTCATGCCGGCGTATTCGTTCTCGCATTGCTGCTGCTTTACGCTCAGATCGGGCGGTAAAACCATGATCACGTTCTTGTTTGACAGCGTGTTCACATGGGGAGTCAATGTTCCGGTGGCTTGCCTGCTTGCCTATAAGACCGGCATGGATATTGTGCCGCTGTATTTCTGCGTGCAGGCGCTGGAAATGATTAAGGTCGTCATCGGCTTTATGCTGGTCAAAAAAGGCGTCTGGATCCACAACATCGTTGCGCCTGTGGCAAAAGAAGAAGAGGCTGAACTTCATGCCTGAATAAATTTGGAGCCATCACCTTGAAAATGGGTGATGGCTCCATTTGTATCTATTGAGATTGGGATTCAAATCCGATATGCCGTTTGGTCGAAGCGGCAAGCGTTTTGAATGTGGCGAACGAGCTGGACGAGATACAGCTCATCCGTTTCATCAAACCGGGACAGAGCGGGGCTGTCGATATCCAGAACGCCGACGACATGCCCATCCTGATGAATCGGCACGACGATTTCACTTTGCGATGCGCTGTCGCAGGCGATATGGCCGGGAAAGGCATGCACATCGTCTACACGCTGAATGGTGCCTGTCTGCGCGGCCGTTCCGCATACGCCGCGTCCAATCGGGATGCGTGTGCAGGCGGGGAGCCCGCAGAATGGGGCGAGCGTCAATGCGCCGTCATCCATCAGGTAAAAACCGCACCAATTGATCGTATCGAGCGCATCATAGAGAAGCGCGGCGATATTGGCGAGGTTGGCAATCGGATTGAGTGTGTCATCCAGCAGGGAAACAGCCTGGGCAAGGAGGACTTCGTAGCGTTCCGCTTTGTCCTCCGGATACGAAGTACGGGAAAAGGACATAAACAGCCTCCTGATGCAATGTGATAGGACTCAGCGGCCGGTTGTCGAGCCCAAGCCGCCGTTGCGGATGCCTCGTGCGTCATCGTCTACCGTGATGCCGAAAGGCAGGAAGATGCCCTGCGCAAACGCTGTTCCGGCAGGAACGAGCAGGCTCTTTCCCTCACGGTTGTCGTTGGTCATGCGCATGAAGATGTGACCTTCGTTGTCCGAATGGGCGTAATCGCTGTCGATGATACCGACGGAATTGTCGAGCTGAAAGCGATACTTGAAACCCAGACCGCTGCGCGGATAGATGGACAGCACCCAGCCGTCTTCGATCAGGGCGCGGATGCCCGTGGGGATCTTGATGCCTTCACCTGCGCCAAGCTCAAAGCCGACAGGCGCAAAGAAATCGTATCCCGCAGAACCGCCCGTTGCGCGTTCCGGCAGACGGATGCGCTCATAGGCGGCAACCGCCTGCTCGATGGACTGCTGGGGGAATGTTGCGCACCAATCCGCGACGAAGCGGCGGGCAGAAACTTTTTCAAATCGGGCAATGCGAACCATAAAAAGGAAACACTCCTTGCTGATTGGGTTAAATTACGCCCACAGAACGATTTTTCCGCTCTCGAGCGTTCGATGCACATCAATGACGCGCTGATTTTTGCTGCCCTTCCAATACAGCTTAACATCGCGAAGCTCTTCGACGTACGGACCGTCTACGATCACATCGATGAGGGGCAGGAAGGGAAGCTCGTTTCGGAAGCTCTCGAACAGATCTCCCGTGTACAGCCAAATCGTCTTTTGCGGAAAGCGCTCGTGGATTTCCGTGATGAGCTGACCGACGGTTTCGCGGTTTCCGGGGCAGAGCGGGTCTCCGCCGGAAAAGGTTACGCCGCTGATGTAATCGCGGGAAAGGTTGGAAAAAAGCTCTTCTTTTGCCGCGTCGTCAAACGGGATGCCGCTCTTCGGGTTCCATGTCTGCGGATTCTGGCAGCCGCGGCAATGGTGCGCACAGCCCGATACCCAGAGAACGGTTCTCAGCCCATCGCCGTTGAGCATATCATCCATCGTAATATTGTGGTAATTCATGTTACATACTCTTTCTTTCCGCAATTTCAGCCATTTTTGCGTCGTTCAGACGGCTTTCGCCATGGACGCGGGAATAGGAAAGATAGCCGTTCATGCGGTCAATCTTCGTCAGGTTTGTGCTGCCGCACTTCGGGCAGACGTCCATTTCCAGCTGCTGATAGCCGCAGTCATCACAGTAGGCGAGCGAAAGGTTGACGCCCTCATAAAGCCCCATCTTCATGGCGCGGCGGATGAGCGTGCGGATGGCTTCTTTGTTGTAGCTGACCGGATAGCGGACATACTGGATCTTGCCGCCGTTGGAAAGGTTCCAGAAGCGGGCTTCGCTGTTCTGCTTTTCAATCGGCGTGATGTCTTCGGTTACATGGCAGTGGAAGGAGTTGGACACATACGGACGGTCGGACACGTTTTCAACGATGCCATACAGTTTGCGGAACTGCTCAATCTGCAAGCCGCAGAGGCTTTCGGCGGGCGTTCCGTAAATGGCATAGAGATTGCCGTCTTCTTTTTTGAACTGGTTGACTTTTTCGTTGATATGTTGCATGACTTCCAGTGCGAACTGACCGTCTTCATAGATGCTCTTGCCGTTGTAAAGCTCCTGAAGCTCATTGAGCGCCGTATAGCCAAAGGACGCAGTCGCCGTTTTGAGAATCGGCTTAATCTTATCGTACAGCCCCAGATGACCGCCGTAGAAACCGCCCTCGCAATACGCCAGCGGGTTGGTGCTTGCACGCATTTCGCCCAGATAGGCATAGGTGCGGATATGAAGGCGGCGGATCAATTCCAGATAGTAATCCAGCACCTCGTAGAAATCGCGGCTTTCCTTGCGTGCCTTGGCGAGAATGAGCGGCAGATGCAGCGATACCGCACCGATGTTGAAGCGCCCGACGAAGACAGGCTTGTCGTTTTCATCAGCGGGTTCCATGCCGCCGCGCTCATACCACGGGGAGAGGAACGCACGGCAGCCCATCGGGCTGATGACCGCGCCGTACTTTTTATACATCGACGCGACATAGCCTTCACCGGTCAGGCTGAGCCAATCCGGATACATCGTCTTGGATGAGCAGTCAATGCCCGCTTCAAAGACGTCTTCCAGCGGCTTGCCCGGACCATGCAGGTTTTCGTCATAGAGGAAGACGAGCTTGGGGAAGAGGACGGGTTTTTTGTTGTTCTTCTTGCCCTGTCCGCCTGCGTGAACTTTCAGGAAGAGCTTGCTGGCGAGCTTCGCCATGCGTGTCTGCCCCAAGCCGAGCGTCATGGTGATGAAGGGGTAATCGCCGCGGCTGGATGCAACGGTGTTGAACTTGTATTCCCAGCCCTGGAAGCCCTGCTCGAAGTCGTTGACGATGTCCTTCATCGCTTCTTCCTGCGCACGGGCATCGGAAAGCCCCAGAGAGCGGTAGCGGTCATAGAACATGACATAGCTGGCTTCCGCGTACTTGTCCAGCAGCTGATCGACGCAGGACACCGTAAAGCCGCCGTACTGCTGGCTGGCGGCGGAAAGCACGATGTCGCCGATGACGTCAAAAGCGACGTTCAGTGTCTTGGGCTCGTTATACCAGAGGTTGCCCATTTCGAAACCGCCGCGCAGAACGGCTCCGACGTCAAACAGGCAGCAGTTCATCGTGTCGCGGCGGGCAGACATGTCGTGAATATAGATATATCCGTCATGCTGCGCCTGAAGCTCTTCGACCGTCAGAAAGAATTTCTGATAGAGCTGCTTGTTGAGCTGATTGAAAATCAGGCTGCGGCGGGTGGAAACCAGCGCACTGTCCGCGTTGGAATTCTCTTTATCGCCGATGTACATGATCGACTGCGATTTTTTATAGACCGTGTCGAGCATCTGCACGAAGTCTGTCTTGTAATTGCGGTAATTGCGGTAGGACGTGGCAACCTCATGGTTGATCGCGTCCAATGCGCCTTCAACGATGTTGTGCATCTGTGCGATGCGGATGCCTTCGCAGTTCAGTGCTTCGCACTTCTCTGTGACGAAACGGCAGATGAAATCCAGTTCATCCTGCGTAAAGGTATAGAGCACACGTTCGGCGCTTTTATTTACGGCGGCGACGACTTTTTGAACGTTAAAAGACTCTTTGGTGCCGTCCTTTTTGATGATGTACATCGACACACACGTCCCTCTCTTGTTGAAATAATGGAAATGACCACAATATATGGTGTAACCCGGTAAACTGTGACCACAATATTTAGATGCGCTACTGATGACCATCTTATCACGAAAGCAGGGGAGGCGTCAAGAGCGGTTCGGGTTTTAAAAAGGAAAAAATGTTTGCGCGAACGTTTGGTATTCGCAAAGGAAAAGAATGAAATATGCGGATGTGCAGAAATATGAATGAATATGAAGCGATGTGATGTCGGTTTTCGCTTGTTTTTGGCGGTTCATCTGAGAAAAGGGGAAAGAGCTTGCAGGGAATTCGATTTCATGAAACGGGATTATGCAGAAGGGAAATGCCGAAAATGCGAACAATTGCAAGCAAAACGGTTTGAAAAGTTCGTAGATTTGTTCAGACTGATGGTCGGTTAGTTGCTTTTGTTTTGTTTTTGGATGAAAATATCGAATAAAGAGGAAAAACCGTCGCCGGATTCATTGACAACAATGGAAATCAGTGTATAATAAATCTGTTATTATGCCCCGGGAACCCCGGATACAGGAAAGAAGGTTCAACCTCATGAACACGCATTACCATATGACGATTGCCGGCTGCGAACGCGACCTGCCCATCTGCCCGCTCAATGACAAGCTCTCTATCGGTGCTTTTGTCATTTTCGGCGATTGCGAGCTGACGCAGGCGTGCGCGACCGAGCTGCTGAAGAAGGCGCCGGAGTTTGATTATTTGATTACTGCCGAGAGCAAGGGCATTCCGCTGGCGTATGAAATGGCACGTCAGATTGGCGCTAAGAAGTGGATGCTGGCACGCAAGGGCGTCAAGCTCTACATGAAGGATGTCATTGGCGTAGAAGTCCGCTCCATCACCACCGATCACGTTCAGAAGCTCTACCTTGACGGCGAAGAAGCCGCTATGATGCGCGGTAAGCGCATCCTCATCGTGGATGACGTGATCTCCACCGGCGAGTCCCTGACTGCGCTGGAGAAGCTGGTTGAAAAAGCTGGCGGCAATATCTGCGGTCGTATGGCGATTCTCGCCGAAGGCGACGCACAGGAGCGCGAGGATATCATCTATCTGGAGAAGCTGCCGCTCTTTAACCCGGACGGCACCGTACTCGGCTAATTTCATAGCACAAACAGCCCCGCGACGCATAGGCTTTTAGCAGAACGTCGAAAGGGGCTGTTCTTTTATGGAAAATATCCATCAGGCTGAAAGCGAGCGCATCAACCAGACTGCGATTGAAGTGGATTCGAGCGCCTGTCCTGCGGGAAGCGAAAGCTATCGTGTGCAGCGGGGCGACAGTTTTTATCTGATTGCCCGAAAATTCGGAATCAGTGTACGCGCACTGATGAATGCAAACCCCGCGATTGCGGCAGGCAGGCTGTTGGTGGGCGATATCCTGTGTGTGCCGGTGGGCGAGGGACGTTCCTGCCCGGTCGGTTCATCGGCGTATACGGTGCAGCAGGGGCAGAGCGTTGTCGATGTGATGCTTTCTTCCAACGTATCGCTTCGCGCCCTGCGGGAATACAATGAGGATATTCGTCTGACAGCGCTTCGCCCGGGCGATGTGCTTTGTGTGCCGCCGAGCGGCGACCGGGGACTGTGCGAAAACGGCGGACCTGTCTATCGGCTTCAGGAGGGCGACACACTCGATGAAATCGCCGAACGAAACGGAACGAATGTCGAGCAGATTCTGCGGCTGAATCCGAACCTTCTGCCCAGCGATTTTGTTTCCGGGCAGGTCATCTGTCTGCCGACGCGCCGAAGGGTGCAGGGGGAAGAAATCGATTCATTGGAAGGCTGACAAACATAGCGGGCTGAGCCCGCTCTCATTTCCGCCGATGCTTGCAGAGCTTTTAAGTTTTGCGCACGCGGCTGAATTTATGCGGCTTGTCATACGCTGCAAAATGGGCTGAGCCCGCATCGCCTATAAGCAAACAAGCTGACAGCACAAAACACTGTCAGCTTGTTTTCATTGGGTTTTAAGAAAGGTCAGGCGGATTTCTTCTTTCCGAAGCTGAGTTTGCTTTCGGTGTGATTCATCAGTCGCTTGATATTGGGATAATGCCGCCAGATTGCCAGCAGGCAGATGGCGATGACAGAACCCCAGATGACCGGGTCGCAGGGCGTGGTGAACATGATGAAAAACGGAAGCGTGACCGCCGCGCCGAGAGAACCGGCGGATACATAGCGCGTCGTCGCAACGAGAAGCAGGAACACGCCGAATGCGCAAAGCGTCTGGAGCGGGAACACGATCAGCAGGCAGCCGAAGCTGGTTGCGATGCCCTTGCCGCCCTTAAAACCGAAGTAGAGCGGGAAGTTATGTCCCAGAATTGCGCCGAACGCGCCGACAATCTCGCCTGCCTGCGTGCCGAGCAGCGCTTTGCCGATCAGCACGGCGATGATGCCCTTGAGCAGGTCGCCCGCAAATGTCAGCAGAGCAAATTTTTTGCCCATCACGCGCAGCATGTTGGTTGTGCCGGAGTTGCCGCTTCCCTGACTGCGGATATCCTTGTGCCCGAATGCACGGGAGAGAATAACGCCGGTGGAAATGCTGCCGAGCAGATAGCCGACAACCAGCGTCAGAAGGAGCTTCATGACATCGTTCATTTGACGTCGTCTCCCTTCTGATTCTTGTTGCGCAGGATAAACCGGATGGGCGTTCCTTCAAAGCCGAAGGACTTGCGGAACTGGTTTTCCAAATATCGCTGATAGGCGAAATGCATCAGCGTTTCGTCGTTGACGAAGAGCACAAAGGTCGGCGGGCAGACGCTCTGCTGGGTTGCATAATAGATTTTCAGGCGGCGACCGCTGATGTACGGCGGCTGAAGTGCCGTGGTGGCGTCGGCAAGGATATCGTTGAGCAAGCCGGTCGTGATACGGCGGGAAGCCTGTTCATAAACGTCGCGCACGCTCTCCAGCACCTTCGGCACGCGCTGACCCGTCAGCGCGGAGATGAAGAGAACCGGCGCATAGTCCATGAACTTCAGATCTTCAATGACCTTCTTGCGGAAGGCTTCCATGGTATTGGTGTCCTTCTCGAGGGCATCCCATTTGTTGACGACGATGATGGCTGCTTTGCCCTCGTCGTGAACATAACCGGCAACTTTCGTATCCTGCTCCGTCACGCCGTCCTCGGCATTGATGACGATGAGCGCAACGTCGCAGCGGCGTACGGCAGCCAGCGCACGGACGATGCTGTAACGCTCGATGGATTCTTCTTCAATGGCACGCTTGCGGCGGATGCCGGCGGTGTCGATGATGTTATAGCGCTGTCCGTCGCGCACGAAAGCCGTGTCGATGGCGTCACGCGTCGTGCCGGCAATGCCGGATACCATCGAGCGCTCCTGACCGAGAATGCGGTTGACAAGGCTCGATTTGCCGACGTTCGGACGACCGACGACCGCAATCTGGATGGTATGATCTTCTTCTTCGTCCTGCTGATCGTCATTGGGAAAATACTTGACCATTTCATCGAGCAGGTCGCCCAGACCGAGCATGTTGGTCGCGGAAATGGGGAAGGGATCGCCCAAACCGAGCGTATAGAAGTCATAAATGGTGTCGTTCATGCTCTGATGATCGACCTTGTTGACGACCAGAATGACCGGCTTGCGGCTCTTGCGCAGCATGGTGGCGACATCCTCGTCGTCTGCCGTCAATCCGGTGCGTCCGTCGGTGAAAAAGAGAATGACGTCACAGGTGTCGATGGCGATTTCCGCCTGACGGCGCATCTGCTTGAGCAGGATATCGTCCGTGCGCGGCTCGATTCCGCCGGTATCGATGAGCGTGAATTTGTGGTTGAGCCATTCACAGTCTGCGTAAATGCGGTCACGGGTGACACCGGGCGTATCCTCTACGATGGAGATACGGCGTCCCGCGATTTTGTTGAAAAAGGTCGATTTGCCGACGTTCGGGCGACCGACGACCGCAACAAGGGGCTTTGCCATGGTGATTATTCCTCCGTTCCGCGCAGGGCATAGAGCAGATCCGCGCCGTCGTCCGGAACGGGCGTGATGCGGATTCCCAAGGCTTCCTGCGCCTGGTCAAGCGTCATGTCGTCAAGGAAAATGGCTTCTCCTTCACGAAGCATGCTTTCGGTAATGAGTATTTCATCCGCTTCTTCACCTTGAAGCTGTGCAACCAGATCCTGACCGGTAATCAAGCCGGAAACGGTCACGGTTTCGCCAAAGAAGCGGTTGAGGATGGGTTTAACGCGGATATCAACGCCGATGACGGGATGACAGGTGGTCAGCTCCTGCAAGAACGGCGCGACGGATGTTCCGCAAGCCATGATGACCTTGCGAGGGACGGACTGCCCTTCATCCGGGTCAAGGCGCAGAGCGGTTTCATATTCGTCCCGCAGGCGGCACAGAAGCCCGACGCCGTTTTCAAACTGCGGAAAATCCTCGTAGCTGTCCACATCGGGCAGGGGATGCTGCGCAATCTGATAGAACTCATCGGATGGGAAGACGAACCGCGTTCCGTGCGCGGCGAGCATCTCCTGCTGGAAAGCTTCTGACTGTCGGATCACCTGCTCGGCTTCTTCCTTTGTGTAAGGACGAAGCGGGTACAAGTGATCGCGGTATTTGGTCAGCCCGACGGGCACGAGTGCAACCGTCAGCGCATGCGGTATCAGCGAAGCCAGATCATGCATCGTGCGGTCAAGTTCCGGTCCGTCGTTGATGGTCGGGCAAAGCACGACCTGACAATGGAAGCTCATGTTGTTGTCCGCGAAGCGATGCAGATGTTCCATGATTCGGTCGGCGTGGATGTGATGCAGCATCTTCTTGCGCAGTTCGCCGTTCGTCGTGTGAACCGAGATATACAGCGGACTGGCTTTGCGCTCGATCATGCGATCCATTTCGCGTGCGGGCAGGTTGGTCAGCGTGACGAAATTGCCCGCCATCAGCGAAAGACGCCAGTCATCGTCCCGAACATACAGGCTGGGGCGCATGCCCGGCGGCATCTGCTCGATGAAGCAGAACATGCAGTGATTGGCGCAGGTCTTCGGGCAGCTCATCAGCGAGGATTCAAGCGTCAGACCGAGTGATTCTTCCGTAAGCTTATGGATATGGACGATATGCTGCGTACCGCTTTCGTCCTCCAGCAGCATTTCCAGCGACGGACGCGCAGTGAGATATTGATAATCGACCAGATCGAGCACCGGCGTGCGGTTGATGGAGATCAACGTTTCTCCCTCACGAATGCTGCTTCTGGCGGCAAGCGAACCGGGATGAACGTGTACAATACGCTGGGGCATGAATACGATACACCTTCTTTTTCAAAATAACCCAACATATTATGATGGATTCAGCGGATAAAGTCAAGCTTTTACTACGAAAAAACGCATGCCATACAGAAAGAAAGCTGTACGGCATGCGTTTTGTAAGGATTATGGCTCGGAGTCCTCGGGCTTTTTTCCGAATAATCCGCCGGTCAATTCGCTGACATTGCGGGTGAATTTGGTTTTCATCGCCTTGCCGCCGCCGGTCTGCGCCAACAGGAAGATGATGACGCCTGCGATCACGGAAAGAACGAGGAAGATCATGCCTCCGGATACGCCTTTGCTGCTCTGAACGGCGGCATCTTGATTGGAACTGCTTTTTTCGGAAGCGGCGCTCCCTGTCTGCGTGCCATAGAGCGCGGTGGACATGACCTGCGCCATCATATCCGTGGAATTGAGAACGCGCTCCTTACTGATGGTGTGCGTTCCAAATTCCAGCAGGATGGCATGCGGCGCAAGATCCTGATTGTAGTTGCCCTTGCCAATAAAAATATCCTTGACCAAACCGGGATACTGCTTGTCCGCAACGGCTTTCAGCTGTTTGGCGAATTCGCGGTTGACGCTGCTGTTCTGGTTGCTTCGCCCGACGAGCAGGCGCACACGCGAAGCTTCTTCACCGTTGATGGTGCGGGCATATTCGCTCTCGTCCGGAATACCGTCGCGATGGATGTCGATAATGGCATCGGGCTGCTTTTGCAAAAGGCGTTCTGCCGTCTGCCGACTGCGGCGATATGCGCCGGAGTCGTGGGGCAGGTGTGTCGATTCATCGAGAATGACGTCAACGCCCTGCTTTTGAAGCGCATCGCGGAATTCACGCGCCACATCGTATATGCCGCCCTGCCCGTTGATGCTTTGCGAGCCGTCGGAGGGAATGTAGCTTTCGTCGCTGTGGGTGACGTACAGAGCGATGAGCCTTTTGTCTGCGTTCGCTTTCGCGCTTACTGCCTGAGTGGTCTCATCCGAGGCAAAGACCGCCTGTGCTTCGCCGACATCCAGCCATGAAACGTCTGGCATGGGTTCTTCGCCGATCTTTTCTGCGATGGCATTGCCGCTGTTGACGGTGGCGATGCGATAAAGCACATTGTCGCCGGCAATATATTCATCGCCTTCCGAAAGAACGCCGTGTATGGAAAACAGATACGCGCCCGAACCGTCTACGGCGACATGCAGGGCTTCCGCGTCAACCTGGTCATCTGCTGATGCGTTGACGGCGCAGGCGCAATAAAGCGCAAGCGCAAGAAAAAAGGAGAGGAGAAAACGGGTGAACTTGTCCTTCATACACGCTGACCTCCCTGTATGGCGCCGTCTTCATGTGGCGAATCGGCTTTTCCGGTTGTCATGCGTTCGATGATTTCGCCGAACAGCTCACACAGCATCACGGCGGTTACACCGGAAAGCACAACGGCATCCAGTGCGCCTGCGCTGCCGAGATAGAGAACCTGACGGATGCCGCGGGTCCAGTTGACCATGCCTGTTGCCGTGTCGGCAAGCAGGATGCCCAGTATGCCGGCGATAAATGCGCTTCTGCGGGAACGACCGAGCAGCCACGCAACGATGCCGCCGCATAATCCGTAGAGAATCATGGGGTCAAACGGCATCGCCACAGGATCTGAAGGGAAGAACAGGCTGATGACATAAATGACGGCGGCGTTCAGCACAGAGGCGACCAGTGCCCGCACGCGCTCCTTTGCCGTACCTGCGTGAAAAAACAGGTAGACGCATACGCCAAACGGCACAAGCGCACCGCCGATATTCAAAGATACCATGCCGATGCGCAGATCGGGCAGCCATCCGCCGATAAAAATGGCGGCAACCAGAATGAGCGCCTGCCTGTCAGTCAGCGCCATGCGGTCAAGAACGCGCTGAAGCACACCGAAGAGAATCAGCAGCGTCAACACAAGCAGAAAGATCATGCCGATAGACATGGAAAAAAACCTCCTTGCCAGATTCATTGCACAATCATTATGGACGAAAAAAACGAATATTATCCCGTTTCGTTCGACTGCGTGCAAGTGTATCATAGCGGGTAAAGATGTGTAAGTTTCGCATGAGGCGTTGCAAAAACTGGGAAAATCCGTTATAATGTTCATTCGTACGATTGTAAGGAGGGCTTTATTCATGGCGAAAACCTACTCTGCCAGCATGCTCAAGGTGCTTGAAGGGCTGGATGCGGTTCGGATGCGTCCGGG
>CAKUCW010000013.1 GCA_934643825.1 uncultured Clostridia bacterium
CCTCGCGGTCGCGGATTTCCTCGTTCATCATCAGATCTGCCATGTTGTTTGCGATACACCTCCATAAAATCTCTTGCACAGATGTGCAAAAAAAGAGCGGGCAAGCATGCCCGCTCTTTGCATAGCTAAAGAACGCCAATGTGCCGCGGCAATGTGGTCGCCGGGCGAGAAGCGGGCAGGCTTCTACTTCGTTACCTGAGAAATTATACGATATGCGGACGCTTTTGTCAAGCGCTTTTTTCTTTTTTCTGAATTTTCCTTTGCATTTCGGCTTTCACCCTTTTTCATTCGCTTCCGCATCCATATGCTGAGCGAGCATGCCGATCATCTGCGCGTTCGTCGGTTTTCCGCGCATTGGATCGATGGTATTCCCGAAGAAATCATACACACGATGTGCGCCGACTGAGTCCATCGTGCTTTCGATTGCATGGCGGATCAGCCGTTCAACCGTCGATTCCGTCGTCCCGGCATGCCTGGCAATGGGCTTATAGAGCCGTTCTCCGACGGCATACATCCGGGATTCATCCTTCCACACCAGCGCCGCCGCCTGAGACAAATACTCATATCCGCGCAGCGTCGGCTTCATGCCCATCCCCGAGAGCATGTTTCCGGCGCGGCGGCATGCAGGCGCCAGCGCCTTCCAGTCGATCTCTTCCCGAACCTTGGCGATCATTTCCTCCAGCGCGGCGGCAAGCTGATTTTCCTCCCATGGCACGCGAACCAATGTCATGACACCCCGGCGCATAAATCCTTCCTGCGCAAACGGCATCATGCATCCGCCGATGACCCTCGGCATCCGCTCCCCGAACCTATCCTTCATTTGATCCACAACGCCCAAACCGTCAATCAGCGGCAACACCGCATCGACGACCAGAATATCCGGCCGGCATTTTTGCGCAGCCGCCATCGCCGCTTCTCCGGTTTGAACGATGCGGCATATGCAGTCGTAGTCGTCCTCGATCCGCCGCAGCCTGTGGATGACCATTCTGCTGTCGCGCATCGCGCAGAGGATCTGTGTCTTCATCCATGAACCGCCTTTCCGTATGCGCCTTACGCGGCGGCGTCCTCTGCCGTCTGCTCCAGTGCGTCGCTTCTGCAAAGCATCCATTCGATATACATGCCGTATCCCTGCGTCGCATCGTTCAGGTATACATGCGTCACCGCGCCGACGATTCTGCCATCCTGCAAAATCGGGCTTCCGCTCATGCCCTGCACAATGCCGCCCGTCTTTTGCAGCAGCCTTTCATCCGTCACCCTGAGAATCATGCCCTTTTGACTCGGCTCACTTTGCGAAAAACAGCGGATGATCTCGATACCATACTCCCGGGGTCCTTCCGCATCGACCGTCGCCAGTATGCTTGCCGCGCCGACATGGACGGTATCCCGCGTTCCGATCGGCAATCCCTGCGGATACAGCGCATCATTTTCTTCTGCCGACATCACGCCATAGATGCCATACTCGCCGTTTTCAAGCAGGCTGCCGATCTGCACGCCTTCTTTAAGGAAATTTCCCTTTAATTCGCCCGCTCTGCCATTTTGTCCCCGCGTCACGCCGACGACATTCGCCTGCAAAATCGCGCCTTCCCTCGCATCCAGAATCCTGCCCGTATCTCCATCGACAATAGCATGTCCCAGCGCACCGTACGCCCCGGTTTTCGGGTCAATATAAGTCAGCGTGCCCACGCCCGCCGTGCTGTCCCGCACCCAGACGCCCAGCCTGCGTTTGCCGTCCGATTCGTCGACCGGCGCTGAAACATCCACGGTCAGCTTTTGCCCGGCACGCAGAATCTCCATCCGCACGGTTTCGTTTTGCGTTTTTCCGATCTGTTCCGCAAGCTCTTTTGTGCTTAAAACGGCTTCTCCCTCCGCCGACAGGATGACGTCGCCCGTCTTCAGCGCACGTCCCTGCTGTCGGTTCGATCCTGAAACGACCAGCACGCCCCGTGTCTTCAGCGCCACGCCGACCGCCTGTCCGCCGGGAATCAGCTTTCTTTCCTCTACGACATGGACACGCGTTTCATGGACGGGAATCAAGCCGAGCAGCGAAAACGTCACGCTTGTTTCTCCGCCCTGCCGTGCACTCAGCGCTACACCGACGTGCTCATCCTGCGAAGCCATCACGCTGACCGCTTCTCCCTGTGCGCTGACATCCATCGGCAGCCCCGTTTGAATCAAATGGATCTGTCCCGAGGAAAGCGTGAGGGTATCCGGCAGCGACACAGCCTGCCTCACCCACGGCAGGTAGTTTCCCACGAACACAAGCGCCGAAAGAAAAATGCCCAGTTTTTGCCGCGATTTGATTTCCATGCTCAAGCCTCCGTTTCGCTTTTCACGGCTTAGCATGGTTTTCTGTCGTTCGGCTTATTCCTCCGGTTTTTTCTGGCTGTCCAGCAAAAGCTGGAGTTCCTGCATGAAGGACTGCACGTCCTTAAACTGGCGATAGACAGATGCGAAGCGGATATATGCCACATCATCCAGCGTTTTCAGCCCATCCATGACGATACGCCCGATCTGCTCGGTCGTCACTTCTTCTTCCGGCTGCTGGCACACACTGGTTTCAACTTTACGGACAAGCTTTTCGATCTCCTCCAGCGAAACCGGACGCTTTTCGCATGCCCTGAGGATGCCGTTTCTCACCTTGGATGCATCAAACTGCTCACGGCGTTTATCTTTTTTAACCACCAGCACGGGGAGCATCTCGATTTTTTCGTATGTCGTAAATCTGCGCTTGCATTCTTCGCACTCGCGGCGGCGGCGAATCGCGCCGTCTTCCGTCGGGCGCGAATCGACCACACGGCTCTCCGTACAGTTACAGTATATGCACTTCATGATGGTTTACCCCTTTATTCTGCAAATTTTGTCATTCGGTTTATTATAACGTTTCCAGCCTGAAAGGTAAACACCTATTTTATCCGCATCCGTTCGTTGAAACCAGAATCACATCGTCCCCGATACAGGCAATCTGCCGCCATGGAATCTCCAATTGATTTCTCTCCGATCGAAACACGCCGCAAAACCCGCCGCCTTCGCTGACGACGAGCGTGCGAATCTGCCCGCTGCCCGGATCCAACACCAAATCGCTTGCCCTGCCGATCAGTCTGCCGTCGCCGATGCAGATGATGTCCTTCTTTTTGAGTTCGGAAAATGTCATGCTTCCGCCCGCCTTTCCATCTTTTTTCACATCATCAGAAACAAAATCCCCTCACCGCGTGAAAAAGCCGGCTGTTTTCAGCGTTTCAGAACGGCAGGCAGCGCAAAATCGGTTCTTTTTTCATCATCCCTATGCGGCTCACGCCCAATTATAACCATGCTCAGTCAGAATATTTTGCCTGCTTTGACGTCATAATCCCAGTATCGAAACAAGGGAGGCGACCTCATGGCTATTGGCAAAGTTGAGATTTGCGGTGTGGATACTTCTTCACTGCCCGTCATTACCAACGAACGTATGCGCCAGCTCTTCCCCCTCGTTCACAGCGGCGATCTGCAGGCACGCGAGGAGTTTATTCGGGGCAATCTGCGCCTTGTTCTCAGCGTGCTTCAGCGATTCCATCATCGCGGAGAAAATGTGGATGATCTGTTTCAGGTCGGCTGCATCGGTCTGATTAAAGCGCTCGATCATTTCGATGTATCGCAGAATGTGCGCTTTTCAACCTATGCCGTGCCGATGATTATCGGCGAAATCCGCCGTTACCTGCGCGATAATAACGCCATTCGCGTCAGTCGTTCGCTTCGCGATGTCGCTTATAAAGCGCTTGCCGCACGCGACAGGCTTCAAACCGAGCTGGGTCGGGAACCCACCGTCGCCGAAATTGCCGACCGCCTGGAATTGCCCGCGGAAGATGTGACGCTTGCGCTGGAAGCCATTCAGGATCCGGTCAGCCTGTGCGAACCCATCGGCGGGGACGGAACCGATGCGCTGACTATCGGCGATCAAGTGCGTGACGAAAGCGTCAACGCGGAAAGCTGGCTGCAAAACATCGCCATCCGCGAAGCCATGTGCCGCCTGAACGAACGGGAACAGCGCATCCTCACCCTTCGCTTCTTTCAGGGACGCACGCAGATGGAAGTCGCCAGCGAAATCGGCATCAGTCAGGCGCAGGTTTCACGGCTGGAAAAAGCGGCGCTCAGCCACATGCGAAAACTGGTCTAATGCTTTGCCGCATGCACGCGAACAATTGCCTCGGCAATCGCAGGACAAGCCGCAATCGCTTCTGAAAGCGTATTGCGGTTGTTTCCGACCTCGATCAGCAGAGCGCCGGTTGAAACATGCTGATTGAACCGCCCGTTTTTGACCTTCACCTCGCGGCAAAGTCCCGGCACAAGCGCGTTGATTTCATTCGTGATCGATTGTGCCAACACGAGATTTTTCTGCCAATCCGGGCGCTCGTCAAACCCTGCTCCCGTCGCGCCGATACCCTTGCCGACAAGCAGCATGACATACGCCGCATTCTGCCCGTCAATCTGTAAGCAGTTTCCGCCGTTGTATGAACCGCTGTATGCATCGCGATGAACATCAAACAGATAGTCATATTGTTCTCCCGCATCCAGCCGACTGCGAAGCATCGTCAGCGAACGCGTATATGCGGTGGATAAATTCGGCGGTTCAAATGCCGTCGTATCGTGTACAACCACGAATCCTCGCGCCGTCAGTTCTTCGGCAAGCGCCTCGCCCACGGCGACCATATTGTAATGGTCATCCTGTGTTCGCCACGTTTCTGTCGGCGTATATCGTTCGCTTTCCGTGATTTCGTATGCTTCCCAAGTATGGGTATGATAAATCAGCACACGCGGCTGTTCCTCTTGCGCAACTGCCTGCGCGACGCTCTGGGTCGGTTGATTCAGCACAGTCATCACCAGCGGCGGACGTCGGCTCTGCCTATACGCCGCTCCGCCCACACACACCGCCGTTATCGCAAACAACGCCAGTACGCCGCCCGCCCTGCGTCTTCTCATGCCTTCGCCCCCTGCCCCCAATGTCCTTACAGTTTATGAAGGCAGTGCATCCGTTATGCGGCAGGCAAGCGGACTGAGTCCGCCTCCACTTCCGCCGCTGTCTGCAAAAGCATGAAAGCCTTGCTCACACGGATGATTTCTCGCAATCTCCCATGCGTTCAAAAACGGACTGAGCCTGCCTTCACTTCCGTCGCAGTTTTCAAAAACACGATGGTCTTGCTCACGCGGGCGATTTCTCGCCATCTTATCTATACATCAAAACGTCAAAAAAGCTGCCTCCCTTTTCGGAAAGCAGCCTTTTTCAATTAAGCCTATCTGTTGCAGCAGCACGTCGTTCCCGACGTCTGTCCGACGTTTCCGCCGCATCCCAGTCCCGTGGTGCTGGAATACGTTCCGCATGTACAGCTGACGTTGCGACCGCGCAGGGCATTCTCGTCGCAAACAGCCTGTGGGAACAACGGCAACGAGAAGAATTCATCGCATACGGAATCCGCGAATTCTTCGCACGGCGGAACCTCGCAGTAGCCGTAGCTCGGCACGAGAATCTCGACTTTCGCCAGCACCTTGAGCACGACGGTTACGCAGATTTCCAGCTCAAACACGTTATTGCGCAAATATGTACCGGATACGCAGATTGCGGAAACCATCGCATCAATGTTGTAAGGTACGATAGATTCATCCGGAATCGAAAGCAGTACGTCGCGATCAACCGTCACCGTGCCGCGCCCGATGTATTCCCGACATGCCGAATCCGTAAACAGGATGTCGATCGGCACATCCACCTGACAGCGAACGCGCCCGAAACACGGTCTGTCGCACAGGCGCTCAACCGACAGATTGCGGATGACGCCCTCCGTCGTCGTGGAGCGGCAGCTTTCAAACGTAATGGGCATGCTGGGCTGCGTATTGGTGCATTCTGCCGTCTGCTCACCCGAGCATCCGCTGCCGGGCACCAGTCCGTAGCTGAGCAGCGTCACCTTCTGTTCCTTTTTTTGCTCCTGCATCAGACAGCTGTCATACACGCGCTGCACCTGAACGCAGATTTTTTCATTCAGACCGCTCAATACGTCGCTGCCGCTCACATTGCACGGACAATGGGTCGATCCACTATTCTTATAGCTGTAGAAACTCATTGCACACGCCTCCTTGGGCAGGTTTCATGAGGTGAATCCCTCACGATTTCACCATATGCCTGCTCGGGCGGCGTGTGCAAGGTTCGCGTTATGCGTTTTTCTTTTTATCCTTTTTTTGCTGTTCGTCGTGCTTCTGCATGCGCTTGAGCTGTTCAAACGTCAGCCTGTAATGGCTGGATGCCGCGCTCGGGTTATTGCGCAGGGCATGTTCCGCACGGAGCAGGCGGCGTTCACGCGCCTGACGAAGCGCCTCGCTCTGGCGATCATACTTTGCCTTTGCTTCGGCGATTTCATTTTTCAGCATGCTGACATCCGGCAGATAGCTGGCGGCTTCCGCAAGGATCTTCTCAAAGTTGGCAAAGCGTTCCTTCGCGCCGTCTTCCAGGCTCAGCCGCTTCTCCGCCATCATTTCACGCACATGGTCGCGGGCAGCGGTAATCCGCCCGACGCTGGCATTGAATTCTTCCTGTCTGCTGTCCACATGCGCGGCAAAATCGCGGATCATGCCGCTGACGCGATCGCTGATGCTGTCCAGACCGCCATGCAGCGCCTGAAGCTCCTTCGCATAACGCTCCATGGATTCCAACAAGGCACGCAGGTCGAGCGCACGGCGCACGGCGAATGCCGTATCCAGCACCGCAAAGCAGACCAGCACAACCGACGCAACATCCGCCATGTTCAGCGGAATCTTATACACGAACGGCTTGACCAGCGGATTGACCACGCTGACAATCAGCACGGAAAACACCGCCCACGTCGCCGCGGACAACGCACAGATATAGCCGTGCAAGTTCAGCGGCTGCTTCGAATAATCCCAGTATCGGACATGAAACAGCGACTCCATCGCAAAGCCTGTGATATACTCCAGCAGCGACGCAGCCACCGTTCCGACCAGCGCAACACATGCGACATTGTCTTCCACCGGCACGCAGGTCAACAGAATGCTGACCGCGCCAAATCCATAGATCGGCAGAATCGGTCCGAACAGAAAGCCGCGGTTGACGAAGCGCCTTTCCTTCACGATGTACAGAAAGACCTCCCAGCAGTAGCCGCAGAAGCTGTAAAAGAAAAACAGCAGCACCCACTGACTGACGCTGTATTCTTCCAGCAGCAGCGCCTTGATCTGATCAAACAACTCTTTCCCTCCCCAGCGTTTTGCTGAAATGATTATACAAAATGAAGTAACCGCTTGTCAATGTAGCCGCATACGATTGCGCATTAAATTCTCGCCATGCTCTCCCATTTTCCCTGTTTAAATCGCCAGACATAGACAATCGCCCGAAACAGCCAGTCTACCAGCATCGCAAACCAGACGCCCAATGCGCCGTATCCCATTTTTACGCCGACAATATAGCTCAGCACAATGCGGAAGCAGACCATCGAGCCGATAGAAAGCACCATCGTATATTTCACGTCATTGGCTGCACGCAGGGCGTTGGGCAGCGACAGAGCCAGCGGCCAGAGCAGCATGGCAAAGCCGTCATGAATAAAAATCAGCTGAGTCGCCAGCTCGCGGGAGGCATCCGACAGTGTGTACAGATTCAGAATCAGCGGAAGCGCGGCAAGCAGCGCGATATTCACCACAGCCATCATCACATACTCAATTTTGAGCAGCCTACGCGTATAATAGCGCACCTGATCGTTATCGTGCGCACCGACGCAGCGTCCCACAACCGTCAGAATCGCCAGGTTCATCGCCGCACCCGCCAGCACGCCCAAGCCATCCAGATTGTTCGCAACGGCATTTGCCGCAATCTGCACCGTGCCGAATGTGGAAATCATGCTGACCACAACAATGCGTCCCAGCTCGAAAATGCCATTTTCGATACCGCTCGGAATACCGATATAGAGAATCTGCCCGACCAGCTTGGTGTCAACCCTCATCATCTCATCCATGCGGACGCAGAGCTGCCTCTGACGGTTCAGGCTCAGCGCAAACATGACAACCGCCGCCATCATGCGGGAAAGCAGCGTCGAAATCGCTGCGCCCGCAACGCCCCAGCCCATGCCAAAGATCAGGATGGCGTTGCCAATCAGGTTCATCACGTTCATGCCAAGCGAAACGATCGTCGGCGTTCTGGAGTCATTCATGGCGCGGAAGAGCGCCGAACTGGAGTTAAACGATGCAAGGAACGGGAAGCTGATCGCCGATATCGTCAGATACGTCAGCGCGGCATCCATAACATCCGCATCAATCTGACCGAACAGCAGCGAAAGAAGCGGTTTTCTTGCCACAAGCGAAAGAACGGTAAACAGCAGTGCGCAGAACGCTGTCACAACCATCAGCTGGCTGGAGGCTTCGCACGCCTTTCCGCGCTCGCGGTGACCCAAATACTGAGACGCAATGACCGCGCCGCCGGTTGCAATCGCCGCAAAGATTGCGTTAATCAGCATGTTGATCATATCCACCAGCGAAACGCCCGAAATCGCCGCCTCACCGACCGCGGAAATCATCATCGTATCTGCCATGCCGACCGTACGCGCCAGCACCTGATCGATCACCAGCGGAATAATCAGCCTTCTGAGATCATCCTTCGAAAAAAGCAAGGTTCTTCCGCTATCCAGTATTTTCCGTTCAAGCTGCTTTTCATTCATCGCCAACTTCTCCCCGGGCTGAACCCGTCCTCACTTCCGCACAAATCTGCAAACCGTTGCAGTCCTGCCTCACAAATCATTCCATGCCATTTTTCTGGGCACGAAAAAACACGCCCACCCTATCGGAAGGCGTGTTCTCATTATAGGCTATCTTTTTGTTTTGGCGCAAGCTCAGAATTGACCATATTTCGCACGGTTTTTTATTGAATCCTCGCGAATCGCATCGTCGCATTTTGCCACAATCCCGCATTTTACGACACACGGACATCGAATACGATTTTCTGTCCGAAAACATAGCAGGTCACGCGAAGCGTCCTTGCCGGATCGGGCTGATTGGTGCGATTCAGCACGGTCATCTGGATATCTCCCATGCTGCCCGCTGCAAGCACATGTCTGCTGTCATCCGGCAGAATCAGCACATCATCCTGCGCCGCATCCGTCAATTCCAGCGAAATCCACTCCGCCGGGAAAAAGCCCTTATTCTGCAATCGAACCGTATAGGTCAGAAACGCGCAGTCTTCTGCACGCAGATCATCGGCTTCTCCGCAGATTTTCCCGCCGAATGTACCGTTTTCCAGTTGGCTGATGATCAAATCAAACGAATCCGCGGCTGATGTTGCCGGGGTCACGACAACGCTCGTCTGCACAACCTTCGGGCTGAGCGTATTCAGCCCGTAAAGCACAACGCCCGCGCCCGCAATCGTCGCCAGCAGGACAACAATCGCCAGTATTCTCATGAATTTTCTCACTTTATTCCCCCTGTCGGCTGCTGCCTTCCAGAATCGCGCTCATTTGGTCGATCATATCCGAATCCTTCATGCGGAACTTGATCACCACGCGGCGGGACGCGTCCAGGTTCACCGTTCCGTCAGCGTTATAGACAGGATCGGCATCCGCACGTCCGTTCGCCGTCAGAATGGATTTGAACGTTTCCTTGTCCATGTCACTCAGCCCGCTCATCTCGTCGCTCAGGCAATACGTCGCCACAGCCAGCGCACGCTGCTGGGAAAGCGCAAGGTTGTTGAGGTATGCGCCCGTGGTATCAGTATGTCCCTCAATGATGATTTCACCCACATAGTCGCGGTATTCCTCGCTGAGCAGCGTGTGAATATAGATCGGTATGCAGGAATTGAGCGTCCATTTGCCCGCTTCCTTGATTTCGTTCTTGCCCGTATCAAACAGAACGGAGCTTTCAAACGTGATTGCGCCTGTTTTCTGATCGACCGTGACGCGCTGACCGACATTGCTCAGGTTATCGCGCAGATCCTCAATGATTTGGCTGCGCAAGCCGACCAGCTTATCAATCTGGGCTTGCTGCGCCGCCAGCAGCGCCGCCTGTTCTTCAATCTTGCTCTGCTGCAAGGAAAGGCTCTCCTGTGCGCTGGTGAGCGCCGTCTTGTTTTCGTCCAGCTCTTCCTGCTGCTTTTGCAGGGCGAGCGTCGTCGCGGCGAGCAACGCTTCCTTGTCCTTCAGCTCCGCTTCCTGATCGATGAGCAGGCTCTGCTGGGTGGAAAGCTGCGCTTCCTTGGTTTGCAGCTCAATCGTCTTTTTCTGCTGCAAATCCACCAGTTGATACACCGCCGCAAACAGAATCAGCGCGAAAACGAAGAGCATGCCCGCCATCATGTCCGAATAGGAAGTCCAGTAGCTGCCGTCGCTCCTGCGCCTGCTCCGCTTATTCCCCGGTCGCATGGCTTACTCCTTTCCGTTTTTCAGGCTGTCCGCCGTCTGTCCGAGCTTCTCCATCGACTTTTGCAGACGGACGAGCGCGGTCACGAACTGATCCACCTGCTCAGCGTAGCGGTCTCGGCTCTGGCTGAGCAGCTGCGGCATGCTCTGGGTCATCTCGCGCATGGAATCCAGCGTTTCGTTAAGCTGGTTGATGGAGGAAGAAATGCTCTCGTCAAACAGCGCCGTCGTCCGCGCAAGGTTTTCCTGCGTCTGGCGCGTAAACTGCTCATATGCGCCGGAGAGCGTCTGCGATCCGTCGTGCATTTCGGCGACAACGCGATCCATTTCCTTGGCGGTGATGCGGGTCTGCTCCTGCGCACTGGCGAGGAAGCGATCCGTCCACGCGGTATACTGCTGGGAATTCGCCGTCAGCGCCGCCTGATATTCCTGCAATTTGGACAGATACATCGCCTGCTGTCCGCTGGTCTTGCTCATCGCTTCCAGCAGCTCGATCGTCTTCTGATTCGTATGATCCACCTGCGCACGGGAAGCGTCCATATCCGCGACATATGCGCGGAAATGCTCCAGCACACCCTGAGAAAGCTGGTGCATGTTGACGACATCCTGCGTCATCTGCCCAATGGCTTCCGTCGCGGCGCGAAGTTCCTGCTGGGTCTTTTGCTGCTCTTCGCCGGTTGCGGCAAGCACCTGACGCAGATGGTCGAATTCATTGCCAAGCGCGACGTTCATCCGCTGCACAAAAACCTGCGCAATGCGGTCTACGCCTTCCACCTGCGCCTGCGTCGCCGCGAGGATGAAGTTATCCATCGAGCGCTGCACGGGCAGCATGGCACGCATGATGCTCTGTTCCATCTGCACCGCCATTTTCTGGCTCATGTCTTCAACCGCCTGACGGATATACGCCGTCTGTTCCTGCTGAAGCGCAAGCATCGCCGTGTCCTCGGAAACCGGCTTGGGCATCGCATACAGACCGAACACTTCGCAGAAGCGGTCAATCGCCTTCTGGCATTTGTTCACGGCGCGGTTATTCAGCAGATTAAACAGCAGCGAGCCGCATACGCCGACGATGGAGGTCAAAAACGCGGTGCTCATGCCGCGAATGAGCTGATCCATGGCTTTCAGCACGACCTCGGTATCCGCACCGTTCAGGCTCAAGCCGGAAAGACCCATGACCAGACCGAGGAACGTGCCCAGTATGCCCAGCGAGGTCATAACGCCCGGCGCAAGGTCGGCAAAGCCCGTGTTCCCCAGCGCATAAATCACGCTGTCTTCATTGACATATTGCGATACGTCGCAGGTTTCCCCATGCGCGTCGCGCATTTCGGCATTCTGCAAAAAATCCGCCCACGTCCCGGAAAGTTCATCGCCAAGGAAATGGATATCGTTCCACGATTTCTTTTCCTTATTTTGCTTGCTTTCCGTCACGATCGTGCGTGCCGCACGGCGCAGTTTGCCCGCAACGCGGCTGAGCGGCAGGGTGCAGCGCACCAGTGCCGTAAGCGCAATGATGATGATTGCCGCATAAATCACCATATCCGCCGAGAAAAATGTTTTCAGAATCGAAAGTGCATTCATCATGAATCGTCCTCCATATGAGCTGGCACGAATAATGCTGTATCCATTGTAACCGATTTCCCGCATTCTGTAAAGCAACGGGAAAACTTCTCATGCCCCATTCAAATCGTGTGGCATGACATGAGAAATATACGAAACGAAACAACTTTTTTATAACCATTTGCCGAATTATAGAAATATTGTGATTTCATCAGAATTTTTCCTTGCCAAATCAGAATAAAACAGGTAAAATAATGATCGTTTGCGATTTATATTAAAAGCGATTGCTTTTTGAAACGAACGAATAACTTTAGATCAGGAGCCGCCCTTATGAGTAAGAAACGTACGCTTGACCCCCAGATGATTGACTCTGTCGCACAAAATATGTTTCATGCCCTGCCGCTGATTAAAAAGCGTCTGCTCCATATGGACATGATTCAGAGGGAACACGGAACGCCCCTCTCCCACGTTCAGGTTCTCGCCATGCTTCAGGATGCGGGCACGATGTCCGTTTCCGAGATTTCCCGGCGTTTGGGCATCGCCAAGCCCAACATCACGCCGCTGGTTGATCGCCTGTATGAAGCGGGCTATGTCGATCGTCAGCACGATGAGAACGACCGCCGCGTGGTGAACATCGTTCTGCTTCCCGCCGGTTCTCAAAAGCTGATGGCGATTCGCGCAACCATCGCCCGCCAGATTCAGACGCAGGCGGAAGACCTTTCCGTTTCCGAGTTCCGCGAGCTGCACGATTCTCTGGAAAGCGTCGTTCGCATCCTCTCCTCTCTGTAATTCACCAGACCGCTTCGGCGGTCTTTTTATTTATGATACGTTTATGGCTCTGCCGCAAGCTCCGCCAAGAACCTGATGCTCTTGCTTTTCCCGTAATCGTTTCCGCTTTGCGGTAACGAAAGAAAAGTGCGGCTCACCCTTTCATCATATAACGGATAAACATCAACGTTTCTTCCCGAAATTGGAAAAAAGATCAAAACGAGGGCTGTCTGATCCCTCTCAGTCCCTTCGGGACAGCTCTCCCAAAGGGAGAGCCAAGGAGTTTTCGCAATCTTTTTGATTCGCAATCTCCTTGCCTCCCCTTCTGGGGGAGGTGGCTCGAAGAGCAGGAGAGGGCATCCGACAGCCCTTCCTTATTCCGTTTTAGTTCAGATAGATTTCTTCATCCGGATTTTCTGCTTCGTCCGCGCCGCGCAGCGGAATCAGGGACAGCATCTCATGGCTTTCCGGCACATCATAGCGCAAATGCACGATATACTTGCCCGTCTGCCTGTCTATGCCGAATCCGCCGTCAATCGGCTTCATTTCCTTGCCATCGGCAATCAGCTTGTATTCCGTGATGACCCGCGGCATCTCCGCCTGTTCGCCATTCATCACCTTCCGGTCATATTCTTCCCAAGCCTTCACCCATTCCGGTGCGTCGTAGCTCACCTGACCGTAAACATCCACGTCGGAGATGAACAGCGTCGCCTGCGCGGAATAATCATCCGTGGTGATGCTGCCCGCGTGAAGTTCCGCGTCCGTATTGACCTTGACGGTAAACGGCACCTCGGTAAAGCCGCGGTTTTCCGGCGTCTGGACAATCGCTCTTTCAAATCCGCGTTCCGACTGATAGCATATGCTTGTGTAATCATGTACGGTGAGCGTGAAATCAATCGTATCGCCCAGCTCGACCTCTTCCGGAATCTCTACCTCCTGGAAGCCGCGGATGGTGTTCTCGTCGATGCTCTCGTCGGCACTGTCGTAAATCATCAGGTCTGTTCCATCCAGCATGCGTGCGCCGTCGCCGAGGCCGAACCAGCGATTCACCATGTACGCAGTCTCATGCTGATTAAACCAGTCCGCCTCTTCGCCTTCCAAATACATACAGTCCGCAGCTTTTTTGCCTTCCTCCACCCAGTACCAATCAAAATTGCCGGTCGGTTCGCCTTCTCCGAAGGTCCTGCTCTGCGGCTCGTTGCAGGTCAGCGTGTATGAATAATAGAGCTTGTGTCCGTCGCAATACGCCTGGTCGAGCGTCAGTGTAAACGTGTGACCATAGGCTTCTTGAAGCAGCTTATCATAAAGTGTATCGTCAACGATTTCCGCCTGCGGCGTCGGTGCGGAAACCTGTTTCGTCATTTCGTATGTGCTTGCATTGTCTTCAAGCCTGTTCAGCCGGTTTCCGTTGTTGTTCGGTTCCGTGCTGAAATGCCCGAAAAGCCCAAGCCCTGCGGCGAGTGCCATGCCGCCCATCGCCAGAATCAATACGATGGCAAACACGAGTGCCGCCGAAACCTTTCTCTTCATAATCGGCTTTTCTCCCTGAATGATGCGGTTGAACATCTGAGCTTGTTCCCGCTTCGAGATATGCAGGCCGGAGAGATTTTCGTCAAGGCTTTGCTTGATGTCTTTATCCCAGTTCACGCTCTTCTCCTCCTTCCATCTCGGCGCGAAGAAGTTCATACGCCTTTTTAAGTCTGCGACTGACGGCGGGTCGGCTGATGCGCAGGGCGTCAGCCGTCTCCTCCATCGTCATCTGCTGATAGTGGTGCAGCAGAACCACCTGCTTATACTTGTCCGGCAGGGCAAGCACAGTCAGAAAAAGCTCGCGTGACACGCCTGCCACGGGACAAATGGATTCCGGCAATTCGTCAATCGAACGAACCCGATTCCTGTTTCGCAGCCACTGCGTGCGGCGATAATCCTTGCAGGTATTGACAGCGATGCGCATGATCCATGTCTTGGGCGAGGCGTCATGCCTCCCCTCAAACTGTTCCATGCTTTTCCATGCCTTCAAAAATGTATCCTGCGTGGCATCCTCTGCGAGCGTCCTGTCGGACAACAGGACGAAGCATGTGCGCAATACGTCGTCACTGTAACGGCTGATCCATTCTTTCAGCCGGGTTTCACGATGTTCACTTGGTACCGAAGCGAATTCCATCTTTTGTTCCCTCCTTTCACCCCATTAGACGAGCCATTCAGCTCAAAATGTAACGCTGCAAAAAGAAAAAGGGATTGTCCGGCGACAATCCCCTTTCTTCATCATACATAGATCCTTGCGTAAGCACACCCGTATGAGCAAAGCCATAACGTTTTACAAGCTTCGGCGGAAGCGCGTGCGGGCTCAGCCCGTTCTTTTCAAAAGCTTAGGTCATTGCACAGAATCGCCCGCGTGAGCAAATCTATAACGTTTTACAAGCTTCGGCGGAAGTGCGTGCGGGCTCAGCCCGCTGCCTGCTCCGGTTTATTTCCCGGGCGGTTCTTCGCGGGATGATAGGTCGGAAGGATTTCCGCGATGGCTTCCACCGCACGCTCGTCGTTCTTGTCCTCAACGCACTGCAAAACCTGCATCATGTGGTCATACTGCGCGTCATCGATCTTATCCACGTTCGCAACGAAAATCTTCTTGTGCGCCGTGCGGGTCATCTTGTCGCGCTCGGAATCCATCAGCAGTTCTTCGTACAGCTTTTCGCCCGGACGCAGACCGATGATCTTGATCGGCATATCGACATTCGGCTCATAGCCGTAAGCGCGGATGAGCTTTTCAGCCAAATCCATGATGCGGACAGGTTCGCCCATGTCCAGCACGAAAATCGATCCGCTCTTGGCGATGCCGCCCGCCTGAAGAACGAGCTGCGCCGCTTCCGGAATGGTCATGAAATAGCGCGTGATGTCCGGATGCGTGACCGTAACCGGACCGCCGCGGCGAATCTGGCTCTCCATCAGCGGAATCACGCTTCCGTGGCTGCCCAGCACGTTGCCGAACCGAACCGCCATACACTTCATGTTGGTCTTTTCGCCGTAACGCTGAATCAGCATTTCCGTAATGCGCTTGGTCGCGCCCATGACGTTCGTCGGGTTGACCGCCTTGTCCGTGGAGAGCTGAACGAGCCGCTCTACGCCGTGCGCACTGGCAGACTCAAGCAGATTGCGCGTGCCGAACACGTTGTTCTTGATGGCTTCCGCGGGGCTGAGTTCCATCAGCGGCACATGCTTGTGCGCTGCCGCATGGAACACGACCTCGGGATGATACTCGTCAAAGACCTCGTCCAGACGCTGCTTGTCGCGGATCGAGCCAATCAGCGTGATGACCGGGCAATCCTTGCCGTAGCGCTGGCGCAGGTCATACATCAGCTCATACGCGCAGTTTTCATAGATTTCAAAGATAATGAGCAGCTTCGGCTTAAAGCGCATGATCTGTCGGCACAGCTCAGAGCCGATCGAGCCGCCGCCGCCCGTGACCATGACCGTCTTTCCGGACAGATAGCCCGCAATGGAGCCCATATCCAGCTCAATTTCATCGCGGGAAAGGAAGTCGGAAATATTCAGTTCGCGAATGAATGGCGTCGATTCGCCGCCCGCCACGTCGGTATCCGTCGGTTCGGAGAACATCCGCGTATGGCAGTGCGTCTGGTTGCAAAGCTCCAGAATCTCCTGCATGCGCTTGCCCGTTCCCAGCGACGGAATCGCAATGATGATCTCTCGAATGCCATAGCGCGAAACCAGCTTGGGAATATCCTTCGTCGTTCCGCGAACCGGCACGTTCTGAATTCTGAGTCCCTGCTTATTGCGTGCATCATCCACCAGAATGACCGGCTTGCCCATGCGCTCGGGGTTCTTGTTGCAGATATTGACGGCATAAGCGCCCGCTTCGCCCGCGCCGACGATCATCACCGGCATCGCGTCGCCCAGTTCGCTGGATATTCTATCCTTGGAGCAGACGCGCCAGATCATACGGCTTCCGCCGATGGCAATCATCGCCAGCAGCGCCGTCAGAATCAGCACGCTTCTGAACAGTTCCAAACCAAAGAACTGGTTGATGGCAAGCGTTGCGCCGCAAGCAATCGCGCTGAATACGCAAAGCCTCGCCACATCGCGCACGCCTGCGTATCTCCACATGATTTGATAAATACCGCCGACGATATAGCACGCCATGTATACGATGACCACCATCGGCAGCGCTTCAAACATCGTGTGCAGATGTCTTTCGGGAATATACATTTCAAAGCGCAGTTCCATGCTCAGATATACCGCCGAAATCACCAGCACGATATCCAGCAAAAACATGCCGACTTTTCTCATCCATCCCATATTCATCAAACGTTTCATCACTTGTTTCTCTCCATATGCAGGCGCGGATCCGATCCGCGCATAATCAGCTTTCCATTCAAGGGCATCCTTCGGTCAATCTGACAGCCCTAACTACCTGATTGTAGATTATAACATATTTATGACTTTCTTTTCAAGCCTTCTGCGGCATTTCACGCATCATATGAATATCCGAAAACGCATGCGATTCCCTTTTCCCCATTTTTAAGTCAACCTATCCATTGTCATGCAGACTCCCCTCTCGCCTCCATCCCAACGTTCTCAATATGTCTGAGCCCGTCTTTACCTCCGCCGAAGTCCGCCACGCATCAAAGTCTTGCTCATACGGACGATTTTAGACAATTTCCCACACGTTAAAAAACCGCCTCTGTTTTCCAGAAGCGGTTTGAAATGAACCTATGCGATTCATGCATCAAAGAAGTCCGGATTGCCGGTCTTCTCCTTACATTTCCATCATCACAGCGCCTTCCGGGCGAACCATCAGCGCCGTGCAGCTGCCCGCACCGAACACATCTTCCATCAGGCGCTTGTAGTCCGCAAGCCGTGCCAGCGGCACATACGCCTGAATCGTTCCGGCGAAGCCGCCGCCGTGTACACGCTGCGCACCGTCGCCCGCGAGGAAACGGCGGCTCAGCTCGATGCCCATCGCCATCTGCTCCTCGGTCGGACGCGCATAGACATTCTGAAGCAGCTTCCAGCTGCTCTCGCCCGAACGCTTGACCGCATCAAAGAACGCCGGCAGGTCGCCGCCGCGGATCGCCGCCGCCTGCTCCAGCACACGCGCATTCTCATCATAGAAGTGCAGTGCACGCAGAACAGCGCGGTCGCCGCAGGCTTTGCGCACCTCGCCGATCCGGCTCTCGACCTCTTCCTGCGCCACTTCGCGCAGAACCTTCTTGCCGAAATGCGCCGCAACCGCTTCCATTTCCGTGCGGATTGCCGCATAATCATCGGTCAGGTCGCCGTGGTCGCCGCCGGTATTCACGACGCAGAGCGCGTAACCGTGCGCCGCAAAGTCGCACGCAATGGCTTCCACCTGCGCATCCGCCTCTTTAAAGTCAATGGTGACCATGCCGCCCACGGAGGACGCCATCTGATCCATCAGTCCGCAGGGCTTGCCGAAATAGATATTCTCAACCTTCTGCGCGATAACGGCGCGGGTCTTGGCGTCCACGACGAAGCCATTGTACAGACCGTCGATGATCGCGCCGATCAGCACTTCAAACGCCGCCGAAGAGGACAGTCCGCTTCCGCGAAGCACGGAACTGGAAACGGTCGCCCGGAATCCGCCGATCTTGTAGCCCATATCCTTCATCACAGCCGCCGTGCCGCGAATCAGGGAGAACGTCGTTCCAAAGTCCGCCTCGCGAACCTCGAAGCTGTCCAGCGTGACGGTGATCGGCGCAAAGCCCTCGCTGTCCACGACGATCTTGTTGTCATCCGTCTTGCTTACACATGCGATGGTATCCAGATCAACCGCCGCCGCCAGCACGCGTCCGTTGTTATGGTCGGTATGGTTGCCGCCAATCTCCGTACGACCCGGCGCGGAGAAGAAGTACAATCCGCCATTCTGCTTGCCAAATCGCGCTTCAAAGCGTTCAACCAGCTTGCCGTAACGTGCCTTTTGCCGTGCGAGAACATCCTCTCCCGCGCCATAAAGCGTCGCCACGCGTGCGGCAAACACTTCCGACTTCTGATACGCAGCCCACTGCTCGTTCATCTCTCGTTCCTCCATATTCATGCGGGACTTTGCCCAGCGTTCTATGTTAACTCTATTATTGCCGTTTTTCGCCGCTTTGTCAATAGAATTGAATTTAACCTTGCTGAAAGCGTTCATATTTGCTATACTTTGTGAAAGGTGTGGGCAGAAAAAAGCCCGTCATCCAGCAAAAAACAAAATTAACGTATATTTTCGGAGGCCGATATGCTCATTTTTCTGCTCCGTCACGGTTTAACCGATTGGAACGCCGCCCACCGTTGCCAGGGCACAACCGATATTCCGCTCAATGCCGAGGGCATCGCGCAGGCGCAGACGCTTGCCGCTCGTTGTGCATCGCTGTCCATCGAGCGCGTGTATCACAGTCCGCTGATCCGTGCGGCAAAGACGGCAGAATTCGTCGCCGACGCCTGTCATGCGCCGCTGATCCCCTGCGATGACCTGCGCGAAGTCTGTCTGGGCGTCTTTCAGGGGCTGACCCGCGAGCAGTCGCAGGCGGCGTATCCGGCAGAAGCTACCGCATACTTTTCCGATCCGGAGAGTGTCATTCCGCCGAACGGAGAAAGCGTGCCCGCTGTTCAGCGCCGCGCCTTCGCCGCACTTGAAGCGGCGGAAAAAGACGCCGCCGGCTGCCGACGCATCGCGCTCGTTTCCCACGGCGTAACGATCAAAACGCTCATCTGCTCCATCATGGACATGCCGCTCGATCGGTTTTCCCACTTCGACATCAGCAATTGCTCCATTTCCGTGATCGAAAGCACGAACGGCAAGCGCCGTCTTCTGACGCTCAACGATCTCTCTCATTTCGGCGATTCCTATGCAACGGCAGAAAAAACGCGCCTGCTTATGTGATTATTCGTTCATTTTATAAACTTTTTAGTCAAACCGCTTGACTTTTATCGTCAATCGGTTTATGATAAGCAACGTTGTTCACTTTGTGAACTTTCAAGGAGGTTTTTCCCCCATGTCATTCACTCCGACCACCGGCGACCGCCTGCTCTCCGCATGGCTGTCTCTCACCTCTACGCTTTGGAACAAGCGCCTGGTTTCCGACCTGACCTATAACGAAGCGCATGTGCTGGGCATCCTTCTGCGCAAAAAGGGCAGCCCTATTCCCTGCACCGCAACCATGCTCATTCAATATACCCGCCTGCTCAAGAGCCAGATGAACAAGCTCCTGACCACGCTGGAAAACAAGGGCTATATCACCCGCACCCGCAGCAGCGAGGATAAGCGCGTCATTCTGATTGCGCTGACCGAAGCGGGCGAAGCCGCTTATCTCGCCGAACACGCGCATGTCGAAGCGATTGTCAGCCAGCTGATTGCGCAGATTGGCGAAGATAAAGCTCAGGCGCTTACGCAGGGCATCAACGAAACCGTCGCCGCATTGGAGAACATCCTTGAATCCCCCGAATAACGCATAGGAAAGGAACTCCAATCATGATCCGCATCATCACCGATTCCGCCGCTGATTTTACGCAGGAAGAACTGCGCCGACTGGATATCCGCTGTGTCCCGATGACCATTTCGTTTTCCGATGAAACCTATCGGGACGGCGTCGATTTGACGTCTGAAACTTTCTGGCAGCGCATGCAGGCAGGCGAAACGCCAAAGACCTCTCAGCCCTCGCCGGACGCCTTTCTCTCTGAATTTGAGGATGCCAAGTCCTGCGGCGACAGCGTGATCTGCATTTTGATTTCGACCGCGCTCTCCGGGACTTTGCAAAGCGCCATGATTGCGCGGGATATGGCGGAAGACGATTCGATTCAGATTATCGACACCCTCTCTGCCGCGGCGGGCGAGCGCCTGCTCGTGCTTCAGGCATGCAAGCTCCGCGACGAAGGCAGGGACGCGCAGTCCATCGCCGCCGAGCTGGTTGAGCTCGTTCCGCGTGTGCGCATTTTCGCCTGTCTGGATACCCTTGAATATCTGGCACGCGGCGGGCGTATCCCCAAGGCGGCGGCAGGCGTAGGCATGCTCGTCAAGCTCAAACCCATTGTCACCGTCAGCCGCGAGGGACTGGTCGAAATGGCAGGCAAAGCCATCGGGCGTCACCGCGCAGGCGACACTTTAATCCGCATGACTCAGGAATCCGGCATCGACGAAGGCTATCCGGTTCTGCCGCTTTACACCTGTATCCCGGAAAACTGCTTGGCGTTTCTTCGTCAGGCGTCGCAGGCAGGAATTTCCTGCGACGCGGAACAGGCGATCGCCATCGGCTCGACCATCGGCACACATATCGGTCCGGGCGCATTCGGACTGGCATTTATCGCAAAAGCGTAATCAGAATCCGCTCTCGCGGTCGCTCTTACGCAATAGCCTTATCACACAAAAAGCAGCTTACGGCATTCTGACACGCAGAATCCGTAAGCTGCTTTTTTCTGATTCATTTTTTAAGTCCTGAACCGAAGGAGAACCGCGGAAAGCCGCGCCTCATCCGCCTTATTTCTTCTCCAGCACTTTCAGGTGCTTCATGACCATCTGTGCGACAACGCCGGTCAAAACGCCCGTTACAACACCCGAAACCATCAAAATCGGCAGATAGGTGACCAGCAGCTGCGGCGTGTTCAGCATGACGACTGCCATCAGAATCTGACCCACATTGAAGAACACCGCGCCCAATGCGCTCACGCCGATGATGCTGATTCCTTTCATGCGGCTCAGCAGGATCATCGCCAGCAGCGACATCACGCCGCCGGCAAGCGAATAGAACATCGCGCTCATGTTGGTATAAATGACCCAGCTCATCAGCGCCTTGAGCAGCATCAGCACGATGGACTGCTTGATCCCCAGCATATACAGCGCATAAAGCAGAACAGAGTTCGCCAAGCCGAGTTTGATGCCCGGAATAGCTGCGGTCAGCGGGAATTGGCGCTCGATCAAGCCAAGCACCAGCATCAGGCTGGTCAAAAGCCCGGAAACCGCAACCCTCTGGGCGCTCTTGTTACGCATGAATCTCCCTCTTTTCAGCTTATTTGTCGGCAGGGACCATTTCGATCGTCACCTGATTGGGCAGGCAGATGATCCATGTGCCCAGAATGCGCTCGTTGTAGTTGTCCAGCGTGATCGTTCCCTCGCCGATGCAGTCCTGATTTTCACAGGTGGAATACTCCATATCTACGGAATCCGGCGTGATGCGAATCTTGTTGATCTCGCCGTTCTCCTGACGGATGGTGATGATCTTATCTCTGTCCATCGGAATGGGATCGCCATACTGACGCCCGCCGACCGTGATGATGACATGACCCTTGACCTCTTCCGTCTGCGGCACAGGCATGGGTCCCATCATGTTCGCGGATTCCGGTGCTTTCGTCGTTTCCGCAGTCGGCTCAACCGTCACTTCAATCGGCGCAGATGCTTCCGCGGTCGGCATAGCCGTCGCCTCAGCCGATGCGGTTTCTTCCGGAACAGCAGTCGGCTCGGCAGAGGCTTCCGGCGTCGCGTCCAGATACTCGACTGCGTCCGGCGCGAGGGTCACGTCCGCCGTCTTCCGGCTCAGATCCGTCTTCGGCATAAACCGCGACACGATAAACAAAACCACCGCAATCAGCAAAATGGCGACGATGATCAGGCTGTCCTTCTTCTTGAACATCGTTTACTCCTCGCTCTTTTCGTCCGCGTCAAACGCCAGTTCGATTTCGTTGGTGCCGTTGCTCCAGAGGCGCTCCAGCTGATAGTATTCACGATCCTGCTCGTGGAAAATATGCACCATCACATCGCCGTAATCCAGCACGCACCAGCGTCCCTCGGTGATGCCTTCACGGCGGCGGGCAAACACATCGTGCTTCGCCAGTTCTTCCTCAACCTGCTCGGCAAGCGCCTTGACCTGCGGAACGGAACGACCCGACGCGATGACCATATAATCGGTGATCACGGTCATTTCGTCCACCTTGAGCGCCACGATATCCTTGCCGCGCTTGTCGTCCAGCGCCTTAGCCGCAGCCAGCGCAATTTCTCTCTGATCCATGTTTTTTGTTTCCTCCTCTATGTTCAAGCTGTTGTTTAAGCCCCGTCCGCATGGATTCATGCTGTCCATTTCTTTTAAAAAGGGTTCGGAGCCTTTATCGGTACGCGAAAGCTGTCGTTTGAACGCCAGCCTGTCAGCACTCCGTCTTCGCTAATTCCGGCTCATATTCAAGCAATGCGGCGAGTGTATCGGGGTGAAGCGGCTTTTCCTGCTCGCGCACATGCTCAAGCGTCGTGCGCAGCGCCGTGTGCATCGCCTCATCCAGATTCGTCCTGCACAGCTCTCTCAGCTTTTCAAGCCCCGGATACGGCTTGCGGCTTGGCTCGATCATGTCCGCCAGATAGACGATCTTTTCGAGCTTCGTCATGTTCGCATGCCCCGTTGTATGCCAGCGGATTGCGCCCAGCACCTGAGGATCCGTTACGCCGTAAACAGCTTCTGCAAGGTGCATGCCCGCGACCGAATGCATCAACGCCTTGGATTCCTTCATCACCGGGTCGAGCTTTTCTCCCTTGGCGGCTTTCACCATCTGCGAAAGCGGCAGGCATTTTGCGCAGTCATGCAGCAACCCGGCGAGCGCCGCCTTTTCCTCGTCCTCTCCGAAACAACGCGCCATCTCCCTTGCGGTTGCTTCCACACCAAGGGTATGGGCAAAGCGCTGTTCATCGAGTGCTTTTTTCAGCTTATATATCATTTTTTCGCGTTTCATCCATTCAGCTCCATCCGGTTCCAGATAAAGATTATGCGCATGGATGTACGCTTCAACGGCTTGCGGCACCAGCCCCGTCAGGCTCTGCCCCGCCCTGACCCGCTCACGGATGAGCGTAGAAGAAACATCCATCTTTCTTGCATTCAAAAACGCAATATCCGCACCGCGCTCCGTCCAGAGCCCTGCCAAAGACGCGACATCCTCTGACGTTTCTCCCTCGCGCATCATCACAAGGAACCGACAGCGCTCGATCACCTTGTCAACCTGATGCCATGTTCCCAGTGCGCGAAGGGTGTCCGCCCCAATGAGGTAGATCAACTCGCAGTCCGGCATTTTTGCATGCAGATTTGCCAATGTATCGACCGTATAGATCACGCCGTCCCGGTCGATCTCCTCTCGGGAAACCGACATGCCCGGCTCGTTTTCGATGGCAAGCTCGACCATACGCAGTCGATCAAATTTATCCGCAAGCCCGTCATGCTTATGCGGCGGGTTGCCCGTCGGCAAAAAAAGCACGCTGTCCACGCTTCCGCTTTCAAGCGCAGCCCTTGCCAAATACACATGCCCGCAATGAATGGGGTTAAAACTGCCGCCCATCAAACCGATTCTCGGCATTGCCTTTTCCTCCTTCTTCACGCAAAACAGCACATGATGTATCATTATATCAAATTTTCAGCGCTCCGAAAAGGGGAAACCGTATACATTTTAAAAAAAGAGCAAAATCTAAAGCTATCAACCCGTTTTCCCGGGAGGTTTTCCGACATGACATCGCCTTTTGACAGCAAAAACCGCATCGCAACCGCACTGGACAGGCTGGCTCTGCGCCTTCTGCTGCTGGTGCTGTGCATCCTTTACTTCTATCTTTTATGGCACAGCGGCATCAGCAGCCTGATTGCGGGCATCGCCCTGTTTCTGCTCGTTCTGCTCTTTATCCTTCTGCTGGAGCGGCGCACGCTCACCATGCGGGATCATGCCCTGCGCGTGCGCATCGGCGGCGCGATTGCGCTTGAAGAGCTTCTCATTCTGCCCACCGAGCAGGCATCGCAAGCCGTTTGCTCGCTGCTCTGCGAATCGCTCGGCGCAAAGCCGCTCGGCAGCTCCATGCTGCTTTATGACGGCAAAACCTATCTGGTGCGATGCGCACAGTGTCTGCCCGGTTCAACCGCCGGCGAAGGCGACGTCCTTTCTGCCCACCGTGCCAAGGTCAGCGCGAAAGCGGAGATGTGTATTCTTGCCGGCACCGGCGGCTTTTCTCCCGCCGCTCTGCGTGCCGGTGAATGGCTCGATCCTCCTGTCCGGCTGATTTCCGGCAGACAGCTGGCCCTTCTCTTCGGTCAGCGACATCCCGCAACGGATGAAGAAATCGCCCGACGCGCACGACGTCAGCGCTCTCCCTTTACCCGGCAGCGCATTCTGTCTCTCGCGCTGTCCCCCGCCAAGCAGAAACGCTATTTGCTCTGCGCCTTCCTGCTGACGAGCTTCTATCTGATGTTCGGCTCGTTTTCCGCACTGATTTTCGGAATTGTTTCCTTTGTGCTTGCCATTCTCTGCGCCAGACGCAATCAAAAGGCATTCAGTTTGTAGTTTCTCCGTATATCCGGCGCATTTCGTCCGTAGAGCCGCCGTTTTCGTCATGCGTAATCAGCATCGGCAGGAAATGAAGCCCCGGCTTTCCCTTCTTTTTTCCTTCGACCAGCACCAGCTTCGGCTGCGCTTCCGGGCGAGACACAATCAGGCGCACCTTTTTCGGCTCAACCTGCGCGGTGCGCATCGCATCGCAAAGTTCCAGCATCCGCGATGCCGGAAAAACCACACAAAGCCGCCCGCCGTATTGCAAAACCTGCGCACAGGCAGTCATCCACGCCTCCAGCGTGCAATCCGAATCGCTTCGGGATACGGCTCGCGTTGCTTCCGGGCTGACCAACCCCGCCCCCGCCTTGGTATACGGCGGATTGGTCACGACAAGCTGCACGCGTTCATGTCCGATGATCTTTGCAGCGTCGCGGCAATCCGCGCAATGCACACGGATACGCTCCTGCAAGCCGTTGAGCGCCACGCTTCGGCTTGCCATATCCGCCACGTCCGGCTGAATCTCAAACGCATCAAACGTCGTTCCCTCTGCGCGTGCGCTGAGCAGCAGCGGCAGAACGCCCGTGCCCGTTCCCATATCGCAGACCCGCTCTTCGGGCTTGATTGCCGCAAAATCCGCGAGCAGCACGGCATCCGTACCGAAGCGGAAGCCCTTCTCATCCTGAATGATGCGCAATCCACCGCGCTGCAAATCGTCGATCCGCTGCATCGTCTCTCCTCCGATTGTTTATAGTAAGCAAGCGGCTTCATCGTCCCTCCCGCCCTTCATTCGCGGCAGTGACAACAAATGCCTTGTATTGACACAGCGGCAGAATCCCCGATGACGCTGTTCATCAGCTTATGAATTCGTTTCAGCATACGAAACTCCTGATATTTTTGCGTCTTTAACCCCTGCCGTCCGCAATAGACAGACGCATCAGCACCGCAAGGGCATGCGCTCTGCCGAACACACAGTATTGCCAAGCAGAAAACATCAAAGTGCGTCGTTTCCAAAGGAATTTCATTCGTTCGAAAGTCGGAGCTTTCAAATCAGTCTTTGCAAATCATCTTCGAGCCTTCACCATCCACGATAATTCCCTGATGGTTGTTAATCGGGCATAGATTCAAATCTGAAAACTCCGTCATAATTTTCTCAGTAACTTTCTTAAATGGTGCTGTAAGATAATGTGGAAGAACATAGAAATCAATCAGATTAAGCCCCGCATCGTCTTCCTGTGAGTAATCCTCCGGCTTCTCATCCATTTGTTCAATATATTGGATGGTTGGGGCACATATAATGGCACCTGCCGATTCACCAATCATCAGTTTTCCATTTTCCAATTCCTTCTTCAACAGTTCATCCGTTCCCGTTTTGCGCAGTTGATCCATAAGGAAAAAGGAATTTCCACCCGTAAAATATATAATATCCACATCTTCAAAAACAGACTTGATTGTTGAATAAGCCTCCGTTGAAATATCAATTTCAGTTACGGTTGCCCCTAGTTTTTTGAATAGCTTTCTAGCCGAACCAACATAACCCGTATAGCCTTCACGAAGCGAAGCTGTGGGAATAAATGCAATCTTCTTGTTATCAATTTCTTCTTTAATTAAACTTCCTACGCTTGAAAAGTGCGAACACAAGAACAGTTTCATCTAAATTATTCTCCTTTATAGCTTTCGACTTGTCATTCTCTTCACTCTTTTAAAACCACATCATCAAGCACGTGGGCAATCCTGCCGCAGATGGAATTCTCATCCATTATATAAAAAACGCGGGTCGATTGCAACTGACCCGCGCTGATTAGTCTCCAAACGGCGTCACATACTCTGCGGAGACATACCCCGTGTAGCCGCCCCACTGAACATAGAGAAAGCCGTTTTCGTTTTCGCTCAGTACATTCAGCACCATGCCGTAGGGCAGAACATACAGCACATCGCCGACCGCGTTCGGCTGGGCACGCAGGTTCAGCCCGTTATCGCTGTTGACCACAACGCGCCGACCGGATGTGTCCGGCTCAGGCGTTGCCGTCGGCACGGCAATCGGTGCGGCGGTTTCGGAGGAATTAAAGCTGACGTAATCCGCGCTGACATAACCGCTGAGCGTACCGACGCGCACAGGATAGAACCCGTTGATGCGCTCGCCCGTCACCGTCACATCTACGCCATAGCCAAGCGTCGCCACCACATTCGCATATTCAGACGAATCCGCACGCAGGTTCAGCCCGTTCGCCGCAGTCACCGTTCCGATTCTCCCCGTAACGGGATGGCTTGCCGCCGGAACAGCAGTCGGCTGAACTGTCGGCGCCGCTTCTCCGCCGTCAAACCGCAGGTATCGTGCGCTTGCATAGCCGGACAATTCTCCATAGCTCACGGCATAGAATCCGTACACCGCCTCGCCGCTGACCGCAACCGTCGTTCCGTAAGGCATCGTCGTCAGCGACCGGGAATCCGTACTCGGCTGCTCGCGGAGCTTCAATCCGCCCGCCGCCGTTACAACCGCATCGCGCATATTGCCGCTTGGCTGCATGGTTTCCATCGGCGCAACCGTCGGCGCAGGCGTCTGCACGGGAGCGGGCGTTGCCGTCGCGAGCGCCTGATCCGTCACATAAACATAATCGCTCTTCACATAGCCCGCCAGCGTGCCTAGCAGCACCGGAAGCATGCCGTTGTCCCTGACCTCTCCGGTCACCGTCAGCATCGTTCCCTGCGGAAGCGTCATGATGACGCCCGCGTTTTCATCCGCCGCCGTTCGCAGGTTCAGCCCCGAAGCGGGCAGAACGATGGCAACCGACGACACCGGCGTTCCGTTGCCCGTCGTATTCTGATCAAAGCTCAGGTATGCCGTCGCGCAATAGCCCGTCACGCCGCGTGCGCTGACCTGACACCATTCCGCGCCCCATTCGATCACAGAAACCGTTTCTCCGGCGGAAAGCCGCGCAAGTACGCCGGATGCCAAACTCTTTCCTGCGCGGAGATTCAGCTTGGAATCCGCGTTTTGCAGCCTGACAACCGCATTTTGCGATGCGCCGGGCGGCGGATTCTGCGTACTGCCGTCCTTTTCTTCCTCATCCGCCGCATAGACGATGTAATCATTCATCACATAGCCGTTCGCCGTGCCGAACTGCACATAGGTCCAGTTTTCATAGCGTTCCAGCACCGTCAGCGTCTGACCGTGCCTCAGTCTGGCAAGGACAGAGGAATTGGTCGTCGGTGCGGCACGCAGGTTGAGCGTCTGGCTTTCGTCCGAAAGGGCGACAGTCGCCGTGCCTATGCCGCTCGCCGCAGGCGGGGTTTCCTCCACGCTGTCCTCCTGAATGGTCAGGTAGCCGGTCATCACATAGCCCGTAAGTGTGCCGTATTGAATTTTGCTCCAATCGCCCAGCTTTTCCAGCAGATTGACCTGCGTTCCGTGCGGCATACGCGCCAGAACCGGGGAAGCCGTGCTTGCCTGCTGACGCAGATTGAGGCTGTCCAGCGGGTTTTGCAGGGTGATGACCGCAATCTTCGCGTCGGTCACGGGTTCATCCGGCGTCTGCGTCGTGCCGTCGATGGCGGCAAGCAGGGTTCGCGTCATCGTGTAGCGCGTGCGCGTCAGCCCGGGATAATAGAATTCGAGAATCTGGTCGTAGCTGATGCCCTCGTTCGCCATCTGCTGTGCGCCGCGCTGGCTCATGCCGACGCCATGACCGAAACGCCGCGCCGTCAGTTTGTACCCGCCGACCGTTTCCGTAACGGTCAGCGTTTCATTTTTCAGCACGTTGATGGACATGGAGCAGAGCCCTTCGACCTGCGAAAAATAATCCAGCGAAATCGTCACATCGCCATAGCCTTCCAGCGTCATGCCGACCAGCACATTCTTGTAGACGCGGGAAGGCGGGGCATATTTCGGCTCGTCCGGCGCAACAAAGTTGATTGAACGAATCTGCACGCTCGGTACGCCGACGACAGCCGCGGCTTCCGTTCGCAAAAGCTCGGTCAACGCGGAAACGCTCGTCGTGCCGTTGCGATAAAATGTAACGGATTTGGCAATGGATGCGCCGTTGCGCAGATCGTACGGGTCATCCTTGATTTGCAGATAGCTGTACGAACCGCTTCCCCACGCGTTTTTGACCGATTCCGTCTGTCCGCCGTTGGATGCGGTGTAATAACTCGCCATGTATTCCCCGCCAACCGTACCGATGATGCCGCTCGTTTCGCGCACAGCCTGCGCACAGCGGTCATTGCCCGCAGGCGTACCGTTGTAGACCTGATCGCTCGTCGTGTCCACAACATCATACGTCGCCGCCTGTGCGCTCATCTTTTTGAGCGCATAGGTTCGCGCCGCAACCGCCTGCGCCTTGAGCGCTTCCAGCGGGAAGGAATTATCCATTTCATAAGGCAGAACGCCGAGCATGTAATCCTCCATGAAAACATGCGCGATGATTTGAATATTGCCGCCTCTTGCGATAAACTCGATATCCCCCGGATACAGGCTCGCCGGATACCGCGCCTGCGCGATGCGCACGCCGTTTTCGCCCGTCGTCTGATGGCGCCTGAGTTTAAATCGGCTGCCCATGGTCTGCGTCTGCCCGTTGACGGTCATGCTCAGCACGCCGCCGCTGTTGCTGACCCGAACGTTTTGCCCCCTCGCAAGCGCCCGGTTGGCATCGCCGCCGACCGAATAGCTGCCCGCGATGGTCAGATCCACCGCCGTCAGGTTCGATATCGATGATAAATAAACGCGAACCGTTCCCGAAACCGTCGTCCCGCTGACGACGCCGCCGTCCGCATGGGCTGATGGAAGCAGAAAAAGCGTCAGCAGCAGAGCCAGCAGCATTGCCGCAAGCCGTTTCGTCTGTGCCATTGCCATATATAAACCCTCTTTCGTCGTTTTCAAATTCACTCGCCGCAAAAGCCGTCCTTTCGGCATCCGCCGCGCCCGATCATGCCGTTCATGAAAGCAATCGCATTGTAACATATTTCAGCCATCTTTGACAATCGTTTTCCCCATGCCAATCCCTGACAGCAGCGTATACTTGTAGAATCCGCAGGTTTTTGTTATAATAAGAAAATCCTGATCGTTGGAGGTTATACTTACCATGAAAAAAACCGCCGCTTTCGCGCTGCTTCTGCTCCTTCTGGCTGCCCTCGCCCTGCCCGGCAGCGCGGACATGAACAAATACAGCACGGTCTTTATGGATACGTTCGACACGGTGATCTCGCTCATCGGCTACACCGAAAGCGAAGAAGCATTTACCGAGCAGGCGAACAACGTGCATGAGATGTATCTGTACATGCACAAACTCTTTGACTGCTACAACAGCTATGCCGATGAGGGCATTGTCAGCGTATACGACGTCAACCGCCGCGCCGCAACCGAGCCGGTGCAGGTCGATCCCATCCTGTTCGGTCTGCTGACGTTCAGCAAGAACAATTATGAACTGTCGCACGGGCAGACCAACATCGCGATGGGCAGCGTTCTCTCGATTTGGCATGAGTATCGCGAAGCCGGTCTTGACGATCCCGAAAACGCCAAGCTTCCGCCGATGGAAGACTTGCAGAAAGCGGCTCAGCATATCGACATCAACAATCTTCTCCTTGACAGCGAGAACATGACCGTTTCCTTTGCCGATCCGGAAATGAAGCTCGATGTCGGCGCGGTCGCAAAGGGCTATGCGACGGAGGTCGTCGGTCAGATGCTGCTGGCAGGCGATATGCCCTCTTTCATCATCAGTGCGGGCGGCAACGTGCGCATGGGCATTGCTCCTGCCGACGGACGCGCCAAATGGGGCGTCGGTATTCAGGATCCGGACGGCGCGGTGCTGGGGCTGAGCGATATCGTCGAAACGCTGTTCCTGGTCAACGCCTCGGTCGTCACCTCGGGCGATTATCAGCGCTATTATATCGTGGATGGTCAGCGCTATCATCACCTCATCGACCCCGATACGTTGATGCCGGACACGGAATTCCGCTCGGTTTCCATCATCACCAAGGATTCCGGCTATGCCGATCTGCTTTCCACCGCGGCGTTCCTGATGCCGTATGACGAAAGCCGCGCATTCATCGAGTCCCTCGACGATGTGGAAGCCCTCTGGGTTTTCCCCGACGGGCGAATTGAGATGACCGACGGCGCCAAGCTGGTGGCAAAATCCTGCGGCGCAACCAACAAGTAAATCCGCCTTTTCTGGGCTGTCAGGCTTAAACCGAACATTTCAAGAAACAACTATCTAAGCATTTATTAGATATGGGGCTTTGCCCCATCGCCCCACCAAAGGGCTTTCCGGTCGCCCTTTGGAAACCTTCGGGCGCAAATACTTAGTTTTCCTTGAAATATCGGTGTTGTTAGCTTGACAGCTCCTTTTTTATTGGCAGAGAATTTCAAAATCCTGCGAACCCCTGCCAAGTGCAGGCTGTCTCTGTCAGTTTTTCCACCATGCAATTTTATCCGTATAGAAAAAACGCAGCCCACCATTGGTCTGCGTTGCTTTTACTTAAAAAATCCCAAAGTGCCGCTGTCGTCGTTTTTCACCCACCGCTCGCGGTAGGTCGGTGCCCTGCGGCGCACTTCTGCCGTCCCCTGGCGTCAAAGACGGGGGCATGACATCCATGAACCGACTCCGGACTCCTGTTATGAAAATGTAGGAGAAAATACAGACGACTGGCGCACACCCCAGGAATCTGACCCGTCGGTGAACACCGTCGGTTTCTGTGATTATTATAGCAGTGTCGCCCGATGCTGTCAACGCTTTTTTGTATTCTTCAACTACTTTTCGTCTTCTGTCTTCATGGGCGGCGTATCCTTGGATGCGGGCGGCTGCACGTCTATCCCCTCCGCCGTCCGGCTGACGGACACGCCCGCCGCTTCTTCAAAGAACGCCGCAGGCACATAAACGACGTCATGAAGCGTCGTCAGCGCGGGATCCACAGGAACAAGCAGCCCGTCCTTCTGCCATGTGATCTGGCTTGCCGTGTTGTCGCTGACCAGCCATGTCACGGTGATGCGGCTGTCCTCCTTCGTCAGAGAAATGCTCCTGCGCGTGCGGTTTTCATCCTCCATGGATTCGCTTTCCGCCTTCCAGCCCAGCGCTTCGCCTGTCTCCGCAAGCGGCAAAAAGAGCCTGCCCTCTTCCTCAAACGCACCGATGTCTATGTCCCTGTCCTCGACACGCAGATGGATCGGCGCGGGCGTTTCCTCGTCGGTCGCCTCCACGCTCGGGCTTGTCTGCGGAGTTGCCTCTGCGGTCTGCTGCTGAGCGGTCTGCGGGGTTGATGTGGACGATGTGGACGGCGTTCCGGCGGCACAGCCGGTCAGAGCCGCCGCTCCCATGAGCATACCCGCTGCAAGAATCGCTTTCTTTCTGCGTTTCATCTTTTCCCTCCTGCGCACTGCGCGTTTATTTGAATGATGGAAACGCAGACAGTATATGCGGTTAGGGAAACCATGATGCATGGGGCAGTTCGGGAAGGCTCAGTCCTTTTTCTGCGCCTCGATTCGCTCGGCGAGATCAGTCAGATACAGCCATCTCTCCTCGGCTTCATCAAGCGCTTTCTGCGTCTGTTCACGCTTTTGCGTCAATTCGGTGAGCTTCACAAAGTCACTGGCGTTCTTTTCGATTTCGCCGTCCAGCCGCTCCAGCTCGCCTTGCAGCTGTTCCATGCGTGCGTCGATGGTTTCGTAGTCCTTCTGCTCTTTATAGCTCATGCGCAGTTCGCGTTCCTTCGTTCTGCGCGGCATGACAGCGGACTTCTCCGCCTTCTCATCCTTTTCGCTTTCCTGATCCCGCTGCGCATCCAGATAATCGCTGAACGAGCAGACGTACTGCACCAGATGCGCGTCCTTTTCAAACGCAAACAGCCTTTGCGCAATGCGGTCGAGGAAATAGCGGTCATGCGAAACGACGATCACCGCGCCCTTGAACGTCGCCAGATAATCCTCCAGAATTTCCAGCGTCGCAATATCCAAATCGTTGGTCGGTTCATCCAGCAGCAGCACGTTCGGCGATGCCATCAGCAGGCTTGCCAGATATAGACGCCTCTTTTCGCCGCCGGAAAGCCGCTCAACGGGCGTGTACTGCACATCGGACGGGAAAAGGAACTGCTCAAGCATCTGCGAGGCAGAAAAGCGTCCGTCCGGCGTTTCGACATATTCCGCGATATCGCGCATGAAGTCAATCAGGCGCATATGCGGATCGACCTTCGGAAACTCCTGCGTAAAGAAGCCGATTTTGACCGTTTCGCCAATGTTAATTGTTCCCTCATCCGGGGCAAGCTGTCCGGCAAGCATGCGCAGGAACGTCGTCTTGCCGCATCCGTTTTCGCCGACGACCGCCATGCGTTCATCACGCAGAATCGTATAGGTGAAGTCGCGGAGAAGCCGCTTCCCGCCCATGGATTTTCCGACATTTTCGCATTCAATGATGCGCCGTCCCAGCCGCGAGCTGGTCGAGCCGAGCGCGAGCTTCTGTTCTTCCTGCGGGCCGGAGATGGCGCTCATCTCTTCAAAACGCTGGATTCTCGCCTTTTGCTTGGTGCTTCTCGCCTGCGCACCACGGCGTATCCATTCCAGCTCACGGCGCAGAATCGAGCTTCTCTTTCGCGCCGCGGCATTCTCCATATCCAGCCGCGCCGCCTTCTGCTCCAGATAATACGAAAAGTTGCCGTCGTGCAGATACAACTCGCCGCCGCTGATTTCCGCAATGCGGTTGCATACGCGATCCAGAAAATAACGGTCGTGCGTGACCATCATCAGCGCACCGCGATACTTGCTCAGCTTTTCCTCCAGCAGAGCGATGGTCTGCGCGTCAATATGGTTGGTCGGTTCATCCAGCAGCAGCAGATCGACCGGGCGGATCAGCGCCGCAGCAAGCGCAACGCGCTTCTTCTGACCGCCGGAGAGCGTTCGGACATCCGCGTCAAAATCGCTGATGCCGAATTGGCTGAGCAGCGTTTTCGCCTCGTATTCGTCCGGTGCGCCCACGTCCTTCGGCGCGTCAAAAAGCACCTGCTCAACCGCCGTGCGCTCCACGCTGTAATCCGGCATTTGCGGCAGAAAAGAGACCCTCAGTCCGTTTTTGCGCATGACCGTTCCGCTGTCCGGCTCCTCGAGACCGGCAAGGATTTTGAGCAGCGTCGATTTGCCCGTTCCGTTGATGCCGACGACGCCGATTCGGTCATGTTCGCCGATATAGAGCGTCACATCGGTCAGCAGTTTTTTGAGCGTATAGGCTTTGGTAATATGTTCCGCAGATAAGATTGCCGCCATTGGTTTTCCTCACTTATTGTTTTCTTCCGTCTGAAGCGCCAGCTGCTCGGCGTTTTCGCCGTCCGCGTGCTTCTGCTCGCTTTCGTCCGTCAGCGCCGCTTTTGCGTCCGCCTCGGTGATGGTGAGCAGCATATCCCGCGTGATTTCGCCCTCGCAGACCGCCAGTCGGTTTGCCTGTGCCTGCACCAGCTTCTCAAGCGTATTGCGCATGCCGCGTGCGTTGCCGAAATCCATGCGTTCGCTCAGCGTCATCCCCGTCAGCATGCCGCGCACAACCTGCTTGGCTTCGTCCGTAACCGCATACCCCTGCCGCTTGGCGTTCATCTCCAGAATCGCCATCAGCTCGTCATCCGTATAATCCGGGAAGTCAATGTACTTGTTGAAGCGAGAAATCAAGCCGGGGTTGCTCGTCAGGAAATCATGCATTTCTTCCGTATAGCCCGCCACGATAACCACCAGATCATCGCGGTGATCCTCCATCAGCTTGACCAGCGTATCGATCGCTTCATGACCAAAGTCATTGTCCATGCCCTTGCGTGCCAGCGCGTATGCCTCGTCAATAAACAGGATGCCACCCAACGCGCTGTTGACCACATCCGTTACCTTGCCTGCCGTCTGCCCGACAAAGCCCGCAACCAGACCGCTTCGGTCGGTTTCGATGAGCTGTCCTTTGCTCAGGAAGCCCAGCTTTTTGTAAATCTTGGCGACAAGACGCGCAACCGTCGTCTTGCCCGTGCCCGGATTGCCGGTAAAGACCATGTGGAAGCTCATATCCATGACCTTGAGGTCATGCTCCTTGCGCATCGCACGAACCTTGATGAGGTTGATGAGCGAACGGACTTCCTTCTTGACGCTTTCAAGGCCAATCAGGCTGTCCAGCTGCTCCATTAGCGAATCGAGCGTTTCTTCCTTCTCGTCCGCCTTCTTTTCGTCCTTCGGTTTTTCCGCGGTTGTGTTGTTCTGCGCCGTGTTCTCTCCGAATACGTCGATGCGCCTTGTCGCCCCCTGTACGCCGCCATGACGACCGGCAGCCCGAGTCATCAAAAACGTCCGCAGTCCGCCCGCATACGAAGTGATAAAATTCAGCTCATTGCCGCTCATATCGCCGTCCACATCCGCCGCGGCATAGAGCATGCGGCTCACGCCATCGACAAACTGCTGGGCGGTCGCCGTGCCTTCCTTGTCGTCCATCGCCACGCAGCAGCGCAGGAGCAGCGGCGTTCCTTCCGCGAAGGAGCGATTCTTAAAGCCGATGTTGAGTGCCTGTGTTGCGCTCGCCTTGCCGATACCCAGAATATCCCGCTCGGGTATGCTGGCGATATAGGTCAGCATCGCCTCGGAGATTTCCCCCGTCGTCTGCGCCATCTTGAGGAGAAGCGCCTGCACATACATATCCAGAAAGAGCTTGATATCGCTCGAACCGACGCGCTGCCAGTTGCCGCTCGTCACCAGCTGATTGCACGCCTCATCCATCATCCGATAGGCGGCGCGACCCTTTGCCAACTGCTTTTCATCCATGGTAATTCCCTTTCCGGGGTGCTTCCCCCTGTGTATTTTGCAAGAATCAGTTTGCTTTTCTGCCAAGTCTGCGGCGCACGGCACGCAGCTTGCCCATCATTTTTTCCTTTTCACTCGGGCTGAATACAAACACCGCGCTCAGCGGAATCTGATACGTTTTCAGGTAATAGCCAAGGAACACAAAACCCGCCACCGCATAGGAAACGACCGACGCCATCGCCGCGCCCATCTTGCCCCACAGCGGAATCGTAATCATGTTGCAGAGGATGTTAACGGCGACCGATGCGCTGAGCATGCCCAGATACGCGCCCTTTTTGCCCTGCGCCAGAAGCAGCGTACCGATGATTTTGAAATAGCTCATCGGAATGATGCCCGCAATCAGCAGCACCGTCACCGGATATGCCGGCAGATATTCCGCGCCCGCGAGAATCCGAATCACCGGTCTGCCCAGCAGCAGGATGCCCACGATCATGACCAGCGTCAGATAGAAGTTGATCTTCATGCTCATCGTCACTTCTTCAATCGCGTCATCCTTTGCCGTGCGCGAGAAAAGCACCTCGCGGAAGGCATCCGGGATCAGCCAGCCGTATTCGGAAAGCGATACGCCCAGCGAATAGAAGCCGATTTCCGCGTCGGGAATATGATACATGTAGCCCATCATCAGCGTATCGACGCGGTAGTTGAGCGTCAGCATCAGCGTCGTAATCATCGACACAAAGCCGAACGGAACGATTTTCGCCGCGAATCGCAAATCTGCCTTCAGCGGATTCGGGAATCGTTTCATCCGCATCAGCGCCATGACCACCGTGATGACGTCGCCGACGACGATGAGCGCCAGCGCGACGAGGATGGTTCTGTCCATCGTATAGAACGCGATGATGGTAATCAATGTGTTGGTGATGCGTGCGGTAAAGAAGATCGCGTTTTTGAATTTCACGTCTTCAACCATCATCATGAAGCTCAGCTGATTGGCAAGCACCTGAATCGGCGCGAGCAGGCAGACCGCCGTCAGCTCAAACGAATGGAAGCAGACCGCGCCGATGACGCCGATGACCGTATAAGCGATAAATTGCAGCAGAAAAATGCGCAGGAACTTATTGAGTACATCGGCTTCGCCCTGCCGCTTATAATAGGGATACGGCTGATACAGTCCGAAATTCGCCGTCACCGCGACGATGGAAAGCATGGACGAAATGCGCCCCAGCTGTCCTTTCAGTTCAGGCCCCAGAAAGCGGTTGGAGTAAAACGACGCAATCAAACCGATGAATACAGCCATGATCTTGGTGAAGATCGTAAACAGGTAATCGTTATCCGTCATCCGCCGGATGATACGCTTGACATTCATGAGCGCAGTCCTTTCTGACAGTTTTATTTCCTGCCGCACGGAAGCCCCTTCCTCCCTGTCGGCATAAACACTCAAAGATAATTATACCGCGTATTCATCCCGTTTGCAATTTTTTCTTTTCGGGTTGATCGGCATTTGTGGCGATGCGCCGATTGCCAACTTTTTTCACCTCTCGCCGCGTCTGCGCATAGGTTATCATGGAGCCAGCCCCCGCAGGCTTCCAAACAACATTCGGCGCATCATGCGCTTTTCATAGATATCGGAGGTGCCTGTCATGTCATGCTGTTTCCATCATCATGATTGCTCATGCAGACCCAACTGTCCCTATCCCGAGTGGATCCACCCGCTGTGCTGCAATCCGACCCACTATTGCTGCGCCGGATACGAAAACGGCCCGACGCTCGTGATTCATAAAATCGTTCTGGAACCCTGTGGCAGCCAGAGCTGCACACCCAAGACGTTTACCCTGCGCATCACCGGCCCGAGCTACCCAAGCGGTGCGCTCTTCACCCTTCGTGCCGGGAGCTGTACCGAGCTGGATGAGCCGCTGGTCATCAGCGGTCTGACGCCGGGCAACTATACCATCGAGGAGATTTTCTCCACACCGAACGAATATATCACGACCATCACCGGCCCTGTCTGCGGCGGCAACATGGTTTCGCTCGTCGCCAACTGCCCGCCGACCGTGGTGACCATCGTCAACCGCAAGCGGCTTTGCGGCGTCTGCCCGCGGACGCATATGTGCTTCTGACGATTTCAAAAGGCTATTCTCCCCGCAAGAGGCGAATAGCCTTTTTAACGTAGTGAGCAAGACTTTGATGCGAGGTAAACTTCGGCGGAGGTGAAGGCGGGCTCAGCCCGTTTTTTAACGTATAGGTAATTGCAAAAATCGCCCGCGTGAGCAGGACTTTGATGCATGGCGAACTTCGGCGGAGGTGAAGGCGGGCTCAGCCCGCTTTATATCACGGTTTCACCCTGCGCCGTTTCAATGACCCGCAGAAGCTGCTCCATCTCGCCTGTTTCGGCACTGACAAATGCCCAATACCGTTCATTTCCCTCGGCGCACTCGAATCCCCAGCAAAGCGATTCGCCCGCTTCCGTCGGAATCACACAAAGCCTTCGAGTGCGAATGGTCAGCTTGGCTGAAACCATGTCGCCCGCCTGTTTTGCGGTGATGCTCGGCTCTATATCCGTTCGAGTCGTATGGTTCGACAGATATTGCGAGCATTCCGCGCCGACCACCCTGCCGGTTTCCATGCTGACCTGCACCTTGACCTGATCGGGATAGAGCGTCACCCCGTCCTGCACCGCCGCAAAGTTCGCCACCACCATGCCGTCGTACTGCTGAACAAAGCAGGGCTCCATCTGTCCAAAACCCACGTCGGCAAGATAAACCCGTGCATTTTGCAGGCACGTTTCCTGACTGTAACGCGCCGTAAACGCCGCCTGCTCAGGCATCATCCAGAGCAGGTGCCCGCCCTGCCCCGTAACCTGCACGGCAATCTTCCCGTCGGGCGTATCTGCCGTAAACCCGAATGCTTCAAACCGACCGCCACTGTCCGCCGCATCCGTCACCTGCGATGTGGTCACGCCCGCATACCTTGCCGCCGCCTCACGCGCCTGCTGACGGGTCAGGCGTTCGCCTGTCAAACCGAGCGTTTTTCCGTCCGTTCTGCCGTCAGAAAAAGGCCCGTCATAGATGAGCGAAGGATATTCGATGGCACTTTGCCCTTCATCGCCCAGCGGATCTGCCGCGTTCGCCGTCTGTCCCTGCGCCAGCTGTTCGCCCAGTGCACGACAGGTTCTGCGCATGCTTTCAATCTGCTTTTCGTCCGAACCGGATATCATCCCGCCGCCCGAAACCTGCGCCGCCAACGCGAGCGAATACTGTCCCATCTGCCCCGCAAACTTCATGGCGCTGCCTGTCGTCCGTTCGCCCGCGTCCATATGCGCCAGACCGCTTTCCACGTGCTGAGCCAGCAGCGCCGTTTCTCCAAGCAGTTCGACGCTCTGCCGTGCGCCCGACACGACGAGCAGCTTTGACAGGTTGACCTCAATATCCGCCATTGCCGCCACGATATCTGCCAGATCCCGCTGCTGATGCGCCATGGCTTCGCGCTGCATGCTCACTTCCCTCAGGGCAAACGCTCCGCACGCGCCGACAGACGCCCCCAGCAAGACCGAAAGCACGCCGATAGCGATGATCTTGCGCTCCATTCTCCCTCCCTACACGGCAAAGCTGTGTTCGCCGATGGTCAGCCGCACTTCACGCGACCAGATCCACGAGGATGTCGCCGTGGACGGGTTGTAGTAATACAAGCATCCGCCGGTCGGATCCCAGCCATTCATCGCGTCGCGTGCGGCGCGTCGGCTCTGCTCGCTCGGCGTCAGGTTGATTTGCCCGTCGCTGACCGCGTCAAACGCGCCGGATTGGTAGATCACGCCCGCCAGCGTATTGGGAAACCGGCTGCTCCTGACCCGGTTCAGCACAACCGCCCCGACCGCCACCATGCCGACATAGGGTTCGCCGCGTGCCTCGCCATGAATGAGCTTCGCCAGCAGCTCGATATCCGACGCATAACTCGACGATGCGGAAGCCGACGCCGCAGCCGCTCTTGTCTGCGAAATCCCCATCGCGGCGAGGGTTGCCTGCCCCGCCACGCCGTCCGCCGTCAGCCCATTCTTTTTTTGAAAGCGAACGATTGCGTTATAGGTGCTTTGTCCGAAAACGCCGTCCACACTGCCGGAATAATATCCCCACTGCTTGAGCTTTTGCTGCACCTGACGAACCTCTTCGCCGCGCTGCCCCCAATACACCGCAGCCATGGCATCCGGCGACAGCGAAAACAGCATCAGCAGCCCCGCAAGCAATCCCGCGGCAAACCTTGTCTTTTTCATAATCGGCAAAGTCCTCCAAACAACATCCATCCTTCCGCCTTTTCCTGCGGGCAGGCATGTTCCGGGTCTTCCGTCCGGAATTCGGGCAGCAGCTGTGGAAAAATCAGGCTAAAAAAAGCAGGCTGCACCGCGCCTCCAAACGCCTTTGCGGGCAGAAGCAAAAGCAGCGCCGCCAGAATGAGCGCAATCAAAAAGCGATCCATGTCCATTCCTCCATTTCCGGATATAAGACAAGGATCGCCCAAAGGCTTTAAAATTATTCTTCTTCGATGACAATGCCGTGTGCCGCCGTTTGCATCATTCGGCAGGTCGGATAAGCGGTCAAAAGCCGATCGGCAGCGCGGCGGCAGGCACCCGCGTGCATGTATACGCCGAACACCGCCGAGCCGCTGCCCGTCATCCGCGCCCCCAGCGCACCGGTATCTTCAATCGCACGAATGGCGCGGTCGATATCCGGACGCATCCTGCGGGAAACGGGTTCCAGCACATTGCCCAGCGCCTGACCGAGCGCACGCACGTCGCCCTCGGCGAGCGCCTTCTGCGCCGCCTCGTTGTCCGGTCTGTCCTCCGGCTTGATGCCTTCTTCGTGCAGCGCACCGAAAACATCGCGGGTCGAAAGCCCGCGGCAGGGCTGGAAGGCGACCAGATACAGCGGCTTCTTCATCTCCAGCCGCGTCAGCTTTTCGCCGATGCCCTGCGCCCGCTGAAGCCCGCCGCGAATACAGAACGGGACATCCGCGCCGATGGCCAAGCCGATTTTTTCCAGCTCATCCTCACCAAGCCCCAGTCCCCACAGGCGGTTCAGACCGACGAGCGCCGCCGCCGCGTCGCTGCTTCCGCCGCCCATGCCTGCCGCAACGGGGATATACTTGCGCAGGGTGATATGCGCACCGCGTGTACAGCCCGTCGCGCTTTGCAGCGCCGCCGCCGCCCGCAGGACGAGGTTGTTCCCGTCCGCGGGAACAAATGCCCTTCCGTGCGTGCGGACAAACAGCGAAAGCTCCGGCGCCTCCTCGATGATCATCTGGTCGCAGAGGGTCACGGACTGCATCAGCATATCCAGATCATGATAGCCATTGGGCAGCGTGCCGACCACGTCAAGCGTCCAGTTGATTTTCGCACGCGCCTGTATCCTGAGCTTCATCTCAACACCCTTTCTCAGCGTGCCATCAGCGCTTCGATCTCCTCCGCGTTGCGCGGAATCGCCTCGGAAAGCACGCGGCAGCCGTCCTCGGTAATGAGCAGGTCATCCTCAATGCGGATGCCGATTTCTTCCTCGTCGATATACAGACCCGGTTCATCGCTGATGACCATGCCCGCACGCAGACCCTCGCTCTCGTTGACGGCGCAGTCGTGCGTGTCGATGCCCAGATGATGAGAAACGCCGTGCATGTAATACGTTCCGATCTGATCCGCAGACTCGATTTTGCCGATTGCCATCAGCCCTTCCGCCAGCACCTTTTTGCAAAGCTCATTCAGCTCACGCAGGGTTACGCCCGGGCGGGCAGCCTTCGCCACCTCACGGTTTGCACGCAGAACGATATCGTAAATTTCGCGCTGGCGCGGCGTATACTTGCCGTTGATCGGATAGGTGCGCGTAATATCGGCGCAATAGCCGTCAACCCGTGCGCCGAGGTCGAGCAGCAGCAGCTTGCCGTCCTCCAGCTTGCAGTGGTTCGTGCCATAATGGAGCATGCAGCCGTTGATGCCGCTGCCCGCGATGGTCGGGAAGGACACGCCCTCCGCGCCCTGCATGCGGATCTCATATTCAAACTCCGCCTGCTCCTGATACTCCATCTTGCCCGGCTCAAGCGTCGCCAGCACGCGGCGCAAGCCCTGATCCGTCACGGCAATCGCACGTTCAAGCGTCGCAATCTCCGCGTCGTCCTTGACCATGCGCATAGCAGAAACGATCTGATGCGCGTTTTTGAGCGTGATGGTCGGATACTGCGCCATGAACGCCTTCGCCTTCGTCATGTTGTACATGTCCGCATCGCCGACCGCGTTGCGATAGCAGTCAAAGTAAGCTGCATCCACCGTTTCACGCGCCACACAGCGCCCGATGAAAGCATCGAGGCTGTCGATATAACGGACATCCTGAATGCCGCTGATCTTCTGCGCTTCCTCAAGGGTCACGCGGCGCCCCGTCCAGCGTTCCATCGTGGGAATCGGCTCTTCGATAAACAGAACCACATGCGCCGGGCGATGGGTATTGGCGATGACCAGCGCCATGTTCTCACGGCGCAGACCCGTCAGATAGAAGAAATGGTGATTCGCCTCAAAGGCATAGCCCTCATCCATCGAGCAGGGCACGCTCTCCCCGCTGTAAAGTACCATCATCTCGCCAAACGCAAGCTGGCTGAGAACGCGGCTGCGGCGCTCTTCATATATATTCATCAGAATCTCGCTCCTTTGCTTTCCGCTTTTCGGCGGCTTTTCATGTGTATCCTCATTTTACCACAGCATCGTAAAAAGCACAACGCGGTTTCATTTCACGCCATTTTTCCATATTTCCACCACTTCATTGTCAACATCTTGCAAAATATACAACTAAATCTCCACTATAATCTATTTTTACAGCATTTATTCACGTTTAAAAACCACCACGCTGTTTTCTGATCCGGGTTTTCCACTTGACAATTCTCTCCTTTCTGATTAAACTATAATGGATTTTTTCAAAATATTTAGAAAGGTCGTTTTATTTTGTCTCTTTCCAAGCGTTTTCCCTATTTCTCTGTCCGACGCACCGTGCTTGCCCTGCTGGGCAGCGCCATTCTGGCATTCGGTCTGTACAATATTCATGCGTTTTCCGGCGTTACGGAAGGCGGTGTGCTGGGACTGACCCTTTTGCTGCATCATTGGTTCGGCATTTCCCCCTCTGTATCGGGGCTGATTCTCAACGCGCTTTGCTATGTGGCAGGTTGGAAAACGCTGGGGCAATCCTTCATCTTCTATTCCATCATCGCGGGCGGCGGTTTTTCGGCGTTCTATGCGATTTTTGAGCGGTTCGATCCGCTCTGGCCTTCTCTGGCGCAAATGCCTCTTGTCGCCGCCATCATCGGCGCTCTGTTTGTCGGCATCGGCGTCGGGCTGAGCGTTCGTGCAGGCGGCGCTCCGGGCGGCGATGATGCGCTGTCCATGGCGCTGCACGAAGTGCTGCATCAGCCGATTGAGCGCATCTATCTCGCCAGCGATCTGATCGTTCTTGCACTGTCGGCGACCTATCTCCCCCTTGACCGTTTGGGCTGCTCGCTTCTGACCGTCATCCTTTCCGGTCAGCTCATCGGTCTGATTCAGCGCATTCCCTCCCCGCGGCATTTTCAAAAAGAAGCTACGGAACAGCAAGCGGGCTGAGTCCGCACGCACTTGCGCACAAGTTTTCCGATCATCAAAACAGCGACACCGGTTTCACACCCGACGCCGCTGCAAATTGTAGACAAAAAGCTATTCTCCCCCGAAGGGGGGGAGAATAGCCCTTTCCGCAAATGAAAGAATAGCTGAATTTCTTGATTTTGCTATTCAAGCCAGGTTTGCTTATATCGCCAAGCTGCAGCGGCGCCGGTTTCATGCCCGGCGCCGCTGTTTTTCTTTTCATCAGATCCAATGCCCGTAGACCAGTATCGTTCCGACAACATTAACCGCGACGCCTACACAGCAAAGCACCCTGCACAAGGCGGCGTATGCCCTGCTTTGCGGCATCGCGCAAACGATTCCGCAAAAGACATAAGGCAGAAGATCAACGATGTATCGGTTGCCGAACTGCCAGCCGCCCAGCGTCCTGTGGCAAAGCACGATCATCAGGTGCGCCGCCGCGCCCAGAACGAGCAAAACCGCTTCCGGCGACGGCTTCATTCGCTTTCGAATCAGCACCGCCGCCAAAGCCAGCAGAGCCATCACACAGATGGGATTGATGAACTCGATTGCCTGACAGTCATGCTTATAGAGTTTGATTTTTCCGCTTTCCGCATCAAATGTCGGTATTCTGAACAAATCCGACCAGTTCTTGCTCAGATATTCAAGGCTGAATTGCCCGTTCTCTGCCCTTTGGAACTCTGGAAGATAGTTATGCCCGAATTCAAGCGGATTGCCAAACCGCGCATAGTTGAGCGCCATATAGGAAATCGCCAGCAGCGCGGGAACGATGAGCCATTTCAGCCAGCGTCGGATATCCAGCCTGCCTTCTTTTTTATACAGCACCCACATCAGATACGGAAGATACACCACGACCATCGGTCTGCACCCTGCCGCGCACATCCAGCAGGTCAGCGCAACGCCGCCCCTGCCCCTATGCGCATTATACAGCGCCATCAGCGACAGCGCAAAGCACATATCCTGCGCCATATGCCACACCCAGCCCTGCAAGCTGATATTCAGCAGCCCATTTCCAGCAATCAGGAATACCACCCAAATCCACTCATCTTCCGGTTTTCCCTTCATCAGCCGATACAGCCGCTGCGCGTAAAACGTACTCAGGCAGAGCAGCGCCAGCACGATCCAATGATCCGGGGTCTGAACGCCGAACAGCGCACAGAAGGGAATCAGCACATAGGACGGAAACGGCGGAAAGCTGACATAGTATCGGTCTTCATAAATGGCAAGCTCCAGCCAGGGATAATCCTGCCCCAGATCCAGACGCCCCTCCAGCCATGACTGGGTTTGGAGCGCATACGACCTGTACGGGTTTTCCGCATTCGGTCGATAACCGATGAAGATCATGCACACAGCCGCCAACGCCAGCACGCACACGATCGTGCAGGCATAGGACCCGATTTTCTTCCGCATATTCAGCAGCTTCCTTTCCTGAAACCGTTAATCTCCTTTATTATACACTTAGACGTCAAATAACGCATGATCTTATTGCTTTTTCGTGCATTTCTCGTTTTATTTTGTCATAAAGCCTATGTATGGAAACCTTTCCGCCATAGCGCTTAATATGATAAAGGAGCAAACCGTTTTTTCAGATTCGCTCCTTTGCTTTTTCGGTTGAAAAGACCGTTTTTTACTTGTCTTCCCTCTCCGCTTCTGCCAGACCGATTTCAACAAACGTCTGCATCTGCGCGATGTTGTAGTAGTATTCCTCTCCGACACCGCGGTCATGGCTGCCATGCGCAAGCACGGTCAGCAGCACCGGATGACGCTCGTCGGCGTCATGCTGCAAGCGAATCGCGAACTTCTTGCCGTGATACGGCGGCACATTGTTGTCGTTTTCGCCCGTCTGAACCAGCAGACGCGGGTAAAGCGTGCCGGGCTTGATGTTGTGATACGGCGAATAGGACAGCATATACTTCAGCGTTTCCTCGTTTTCAAGCGGATCGCCATACTCGGTGACATACATCATGCCGCGATCGTCATTGCGGAAGCGGATCATATCCGTATGCGGAACGGACGCGATCACCGTGCCGAACAGATCCGGACGCAGCGTGGAGATTGCCGCCATCAGCAGACCGCCGTTGCTCGCGCCGTTGGCGACGATTTTCGCCGGGCGGGTATATCCCTGCTCAACCAGCCATTCGGCAATGTCGATGAAGTCATAGAAGGCATTCTTCTTGTTCAGCTTCATGCCTGCCTCGTGCCACTTCGTGCCGTATTCTCCGCCGCCGCGCAGGATGCAGTGGGCGTAAATGCGTCCCTTCCGTGCCCATTCCACGATATCGTAACCCGACATATTCTCCGGCATCGGACTGAGAATGTTGAAATATCCGCCGTAGCCATACATGAGCGTCGGCGTGTTGCCGTCCTTGACAAGATCCTTTTTGTGTACCAGATACACCAGAATGCGCTCGCCGTCACGCGCCTTCAGGAAGCATTGCGACACGGCAATGTCGCTCGTATCGCGATCCTCTTCCTTATCGATGACAGTCAGCTCAAAGGTATGCACATTCAGCTTGAGCAGAACCGGCTTCATGGTGAAGCTCTGGAAGCCGAAGAAGATGTTCCCCTCGTCGGAAACCTCCATCGTGCCGCCGGTGCTGATTGCGCCGTACTCGCTGGGCATGGCGATCTCGCGCAGTTTCTTGCCCTCAAAGGAATACAGCGCCATCTCCGAGCAGGCGTTGCGGCTATGCACGGCAAGGATGCCCTCATCCGTCAAGCCGACGCTCTCCAGCGACGCATCCATTTCCGCCAGCGCGACGGCAAAGCCATCGACCAGCGCACCTTCCCGCTCGACGTCTTCGGCGGCGATGGACAGCACATGACCCATCGGCGCATTCTCGTCCGTGCTGAAATAGCAGCGTCCGTTCTTTTCACCGATATACTCAAAGAAGCCCTTGCCGCTGCTCAGGCGGGTCGCTTTGCCCTCGCTGTTCAGATACAGCATGAGCGTGTCGCCGTAATTGACCTTGACGCCGAGGAAGCATCCGTCTTTCGGCGCGGGGCTTACGCCAATAAAGACCGCGTTATCCGGATAAACATACAGCGTATAGTTCACTTCGCTCTGCCAATCAAAGCGATGCACGCGGTTGATGTTCCGGTTGTTCTGCGTATCGACGACTGCGCTGGAATAGAGAACGCCTTCGCCGTCATCCGACCAGTTGAAGCCGAACACGTCGTCCAGCTCGGCAATCACGCGCTTGGCGTTGGCGTCATACACCACGATGCAGCAGCGCGGTGCGCCGTGCTTCACGCCCATGATCGCGTAAATGCCGGCATGCGTCGGGCAGGGCTTCGCGCTGTAAACGTGCATGCGGTCATCCATCATGGCGTCATTCATCAGCACGCCGCTGACCTGATCGTTTTCGTCCAGCGTAACGATGTCGTGCATGCCGCCGTCGAGTTTGCGGCTGGCACAGCGGCATCCGCAAGCCTCCTGCACGCCGGAAAGCGCATGATGCACCGGCTTTTCGCGCAGACGCTTTTCAACTTCCTGCCAATGGAACTCAGGCTGGTGATCGAAGAACGCCTTGGTATATGCGTTTTCCTGCGCAACGATATCCAGCACTTCGGGGGCTTTCTTGTCTTCCAGATAGCGATACGGATCCTCAATCGTCACGCCAAAGTAGGTATCTTTGACATCGGTACGCGGAACCTTCGGATAATTACGCATAGTGTCCTCCTTTTATTGGACTGCCGCCCAAACCCGCCCGAGGGATTTTATCCCTCAGACTCCCTTCTTCGCTTCGCGGCGGTTTCAATATGTTCGTCAGCTGTCGCAGCGCGACGGCACAGCTTTTTGTTTACATTCTGAGCTGTCGCAGTACGGCAGCGTAGTGGGAAAATCCAAGAACCTCAGGTTCTTAGCGGGGGTTAGAGCAAAGCCCCGATCGTTTCCCTTATGGCTTCTTGTATACCACGTTGCCGTCGATGATGGTCATTTCGACCTGTGCCTTCGGCACAACGCAGGGCATCGCGTCAAATACGACGATATCCGCATCCATGCCCGGGCGCAGCATGCCGATTCGATCCTCCAAGCCGAGCATCTTCGCCGGATTGACCGTCAGCATTCTCAGCGCACGGATCGGATCCATGCCCGCACGCACGCACTCGCCGACCTGATTGACCAGCATCTGAGAGCCGGAGAGCAGCGCATCGGTCATCATCGCCGTATTCACGCCCGCGTCATCGAGCATTTTCATCGCGTCAAAGTCCACCTTGCAGCCTTCGCCCGGGAACAGACCGATATAGATTGGACCGTAAATGACGCCCTTGACATGCGGATTGCTCGCCAGCTCCTCCACAAAGTCGGAAGCGCCGAGCGCGTGATCCAGCGTCACGTCAATGTCGAATTCGTCCGCGATTTCCAGTACGGTCATCATATCCTGCTGATAGGAATGTACCTTGAGCGGAATCCGATGTTCCATGACCGGAATGCCGTGTTCCATCGCCTGATCATACGGCGGCATCTTCTCCGGATCGCCCGCCGCATCCGCCTTTTTCTTCATATATGCCTTGACCTTGGTCAGGTAATCGCGGAGGGTTTGCGCAATGCCCATTCGGGACATCGGGCAGCGGTTCTTTCCGTTGTAGACGCCCTTGGGATTGATACCCATCGCCGCCTTGAGCGCGACCGGATTGGCGATGGTCTGCTCTGCCAGCCCTTTTCCCGCCGACTTGATGGCAATGCCGTAACCGCCGACCACGTTGCCGCTTCCCGGAATGACGCAGTTCGTCGTGATGCCGTATTCGCAGGCAATCTTGAACCCGATGTTGTTCGGGTCGATAGCGTAGTATGCGTTCAGCTCAGCCGTTACGGGGTTGGTCAGCTCGTTGATATCGCCCCCACCCTCGCCGTTTTCCGGAAAATTGCTGCGATGCGCATGCGCGTCGATCATGCCCGGCATGACGATTTTACCCTTCATGTCCAGCACTTCACAGCCCGTCTCCGACAGGTTGATGCCCAGCTTGACAATCTTTCCGCCGTCGATCAGCACGTCTCCCTGCTCGATGATGCCCTCATCCGCCATCGTCAGAACGGTTCCGTTTTTCAGCAGTAGCATTTGATTTCATCCCCTTCCTGATAGACGGTCTTGCCCGCGATCATCGTCTGAAGCACCCGCGCACGGAAATCGCTGAGCGGATTCATGCTCCACACGACCAGATCGGCACGCTTGCCAACCTCGATGCTGCCGGTCATCTCGTCGATGCCCAGCATACGCGCCGGCTCACTCGTCATCATCGAAAGCACCTTTTCCTCGTCATCGATGTGCTTGGTCAGCTCCATGCCCTCCCAAAGCACCCACTCGCGGCTGTAGCTTCCGGCGGTCTTTCCGCATACGGCGATGCGCATGCCCTTATCCACCAACGCCTTGATGATCCGATAATCCTTGTGCATGCTGCGCGGATCATAATCGCCGCCGGCAAAGCCGTCGATAAAGGAAACGCGCTCGGGATCAAGCGTCAGGTCAAGTTCGCTCAAGCCCGCCATCATCGTGAAGATGACCTTCATCTTCTCATACGGCTTGACGATCTCCATCACCAGCTGACGGCTGTTGGCGTCGTCGCAGGCAATCATCATCGGCATTTCGCCGTCAATCGCCATGCGGATCGCCGCCAGCTTTTCATTCGGCTCGACGCCCTCTTTCTCAGGGTCATACTCCGCCGCTTTGCGCAGGTTGCTCTCCAGCAGATGGAACATGCCCATCAGCGTCGTCGGCATCACATTGCGCCCGCCGTATACGCGCTTGACCTCTTTGGACACGCTGCATTTCATCGCAACGCCGCGGCGCAGGCACATACGATAGCCGTTAATGCCGTCGGTGATGAACGCCGCCGCCTGACCGCCGAATACATTGTTATCCGACGGCGCAACGCCGCACGCGGTGATGCCGTAAGCCGGAAGCTGCTGAACGGAAACGGCGCGGCCATTGAACGCGTAAACCACGTCCATCTCCGGCGTGACCGGATCGGATTTTTCATCGTTATCGTCGCTGGACGGACGAATCTCATACGGCGTTCCGTTGATGCCCCACTTGCTGAGCGTATCGATGAAGCCCGGCAGCACATGCTTGCCTGCCAGATCAACGCCATCGCCCTCGATATGCTCTGCGACTTCGGCAATTTTTCCGTCCTCAATGCGCAGGTCGCCGACAAAAGCATGACCCAGACCGTCATGAATCATGGCATTTTTGTAAATCATCGTAATCCCTCCATTATTTGATATCAATGAACGATTTTGGGGCTTGCCCCAAACCCTACAAGGGAACCGAGTTCCCTTGACCTTCCGCTTTGCTTCGCGGCGGTTTCAATATGCCTATCATCAGTTGTCGCAACGCGACAACGTAGTAGAAAATCCAAGAGCCTCAGGTTCTTGACGGGGTTTGGGTCAGTGTTCCAATCGTCCTCACGCCTAACAAAAAACGGGGCTGCAAAAACAGCCCCGTCGGTCAAAAGACCACCGTTGTCAAAACGCTCAGCGCGACGAGCACAACTGCCGTCAGCAGCGGCTCTCCTGCCGAGGGAATGACCTTCGGCTGTTTCAAATAATCCACATAGGACGGCATCGGATCCATCGGCGGCGCGTCTTTTCTCGTCGCTTCCATATGGTGGATGAGCTTCCTGTATCCGTAGACCGTGAAGTCAAACAGCCCCATCCAGCGAACAAGATTCCAGCAGCCGATGACCAGAAAGAGCAGACCGGAGAGAAACAACCCATCGCCGATCTTCCATGCGCCCTCTGTTTTATACAGGTACAAAACCAATCCCGCAGTCAGCACAGCGGCGGACACGCCGTTTTTCACCAGCGCCTTTTTTCGGACGCTGACGCACTCCGGTATCCTCATGCGTTCGCCTTCTGATAAGCCGCCCACTCGCTGTCGCTCATCAGCACGAAGTGCCCCGGCTTGATCTCGCGCAGAAGCGGATTGTCCCCAGGCTGATACGCGCCGCTCGCCTTGTCGTAATGGATGCGCTGACGCTTCTTTTCGATGTGCGGATCCGGAACAGGGATGGCGGAAAGCAGCGACTTGGTGTAGGAATGCTGCGGATCCTGATAGATTTCATCGGACGAGGACATCTCAACAATGCGCCCCGCATTCATGACCGCCACGCGGTTGGAGAAATACTTAACCACGGACAGGTCATGTGCGATGAACAGAATCGTCAGCCCCAGCTCCTTGCGCAGGTCGTTGAGGATGTTCAGAATCTGCGCCTGAATGGATACATCCAGCGCGGAAATCGGCTCATCGGCAATCAGCAGATCCGGCTGCGTGATCAGTGCGCGGGCTATGCAGATGCGCTGACGCTGTCCGCCGGAAAACTCGTGCGGATAGCGGGTCGCATGCTCACGGGTCAGACCGACCATATCGAGCATTTTATAAACCTGATTACGGCGCTCGGTCTTGTCAGGATACAGCTTATTGATTTTAACGCCCTCGCAAATGATCTCCTCGACCGTCATGCGCGGATTCAGGCTGGCAACCGGATCCTGAAAGACCATCTGCATCTTGCTGGTCACCTGACGGGTTTCTTCCGCGTTCAGCTTGCCGTCGATGCGCTTGCCGTTAAACCAGACTTCTCCGCTCGTCGGCTGATACAGGCGGATGATGGTGCGTCCGGTCGTCGTCTTGCCGCAGCCGGATTCACCGACCAGACCGACCGTTTCACCCTTCTCAATATAGAAGGAAACGTCGTCCACTGCCTTCATCGGCGGCTTGTGCTTGCCCGAATAGAAGTATTTGCAGAGGTTTTTGACCTCAAGAATGTGTTCGCTCATGGATTGACCTCCCTGGCAAGCTGCGCGGCGATACGGCTCTTGAGCGGTTCCGGAATGCCGATCTTCGGCGCGTCGGGATGCTCCAGCCAGGTGGCAGCGTAATGCGTGTCGCTGATTTTAAACATCGGCGGCTCTTCCTCGAAGTCGATCTTCATCGCGTAGCGGTTGCGCGGCGCGAACGCGTCGCCCTTGGGCGGATGGATCATGTTCGGCAGAGAACCGGGGATGACGGTCAGCTTATCCTCCGACGACGTTGCGAGCGAAGGCATGCTGGTCAGCAGGCTCCATGTATACGGATGGCGCGGGTCGTAGAAGATTTCATCCACCGTGCCGGTTTCGATGATCTTGCCGGCGTACATCACGCAGACGCGATCCGCAACGTTGGCAACAACGCCGAGATCGTGCGTGATGAAGATGACGGACAGATTCTTTTCGCGCTGAATCTTGCCGATCAGCTCGAGGATCTGGCTCTGAATCGTCACGTCCAGCGCGGTTGTCGGCTCGTCGCAGATCAGCACCTCCGGGTCGCACGCCAGCGCGATGGCGATGACGATGCGCTGACGCATGCCGCCGGAGAACTGGAAGGGATACTCGTTATATCTCTTTTCCGGCTCGGGAATGCCGACAGCCGCCATCAGCTCCAGCGCACGCGCCTTCGCCTGCTCCTTGGGCATCTTGAGCTTGATGCGCAGGGTTTCCGTAATCTGCTTGCCGATCTTCATGACCGGGTCAAGGGAAGACAGCGGATCCTGAAAGATCAGGGAAATCTCGTTGCCGCGAAGCACGGAGAATTCCTTGTCGCTCATGTGCAGAATGTCCTGATCTTTATAGGTAATGCTTCCGTTTTTGATGACGCCGTTTGCCGCCAGCAGCTTGGTGACGGCTTTGATGGTCACGGATTTACCGGAACCGGATTCACCGACAATCGCCAGCGTTTCACCTTTGTTCAGGTGAAAATCAACACCGCGAAGCGCCTGCACCTGACCGGCGTAGGTATTGAATCCGAGTTCCAGATTCTTCACCTCAAGGATGCGTTCGCCTTTCTGGTATTCTCTCACTATGGTGACGCCCCTTTCATCAATCTTCCATGCGCAGATGCTTTTTCAGGAACGCAACCACCTGAGGATAGCAGTCCAGCTGGTTCTTGCGCTTGGCGAGTCCGTGTCCCTCGTCCTCATAGCGCAGATAGCTCACTTCAATGCCGCGGGATTTGACATTTTCAACGATCATGTCCGCTTCCGTCACCGGAACACGCGGATCGTTCGCGCCATGGATAACCATCAGCGGCGCCTTGATATCACCCACCTTGGCAATCGGGGAAACATTGTAGAGCGTTTCGCGGTCATGCGCCAGCGTGCCGTATTCGCTCTCGCGATGCGCACGGCGATATTCGCTCGTGTTCTCAAGGAAGGTCACGAGGTTGGTCATGCCGACCACGTCTACGCCCGCTGCCCAGAGTTCCGGATAGCGTGCCACGCAGGAGAGGGTCATGAAGCCGCCATAGCTGCCGCCCATGACAGCGATCCTGTCCTTATCCGCAATGCCGGTTTCAATCAGATGCTTGACCAGCGCGTCAATGTCATGCACGCTGTCCAGACGCTTCTCCACATCATCCAGATGCGTATACGTCTTGCCATAGCCCACGCTGCCGCGGACGTTCGGCGCGATGATGTTCATGCCCTGACTGACCAGATACTCCGTCAGCGCCGCGAACATCGGGCGCTCCTGCCCTTCCGGACCGCCGTGGATATCGATCAGCACCGGACGCGGGCCTTCCTGCCTGCCCGGCGCTTTGTAATACCAGTACGGAACGGTCAGCCCGTCAAAGGACGTATAGTGGCACAGCTCAGCGTCCACCAGCTCATCCGGGTCGATGCCTTCCATCGCGGAGGTGGTTACGCGCTGAACGCTCTGCGCATCCAGATCGAGCAGCCAGAGATTTTCGGGCATCGTGCCGCTGGTCAGCGTGAACAGCAGCTTGTATCCTTCCGGCGCCCAAGACATTCCCCAATAATCGCTGACGCCCTTCGGCGCAGACGGGATATTCAGGAACAAATCGCGCTTGCGGTCGTAGATTTTCAGCGTAGAATAGCCGTCCTCATTGATGAACATCGCCAGATAGCGGTCATCCGGGCTGAGGGCAAGCGATTCCACATCCCATTCCGGCGCATAAACCTTGGTCATCTTTCCGGAAGCGATGTCGTAATACGCCAGATACTGGAACTCCGCGTCCTCATCGGTGCAGAGATAGAAGCCGGTGCTGTCGTGCAGGAATGCCGGGGCTTTATACGCGGCATATGCGCCGGGCGTTCCAACGTCCTTCGCTTCGCCGGTCTCGAGGTCAAACATCCAGAGATGGTTGTCGCTCAAGCCCTTGAGCTTGTTGTAGAGCAGATAACGTCCGTTCGGAGAGAGCTTCGCGGGCCAGTTGTAGCTATCCTCGTTCTCCAGCACGGTCGTCCACTTGCCGGTCTCCACATCGATGGTGCAGAGGTCAAAATGTGCGGCGCTGCGTGCATTGGACGCAAAGACGACCGTCTTGCCGTCCGGCGTCATGCCGCCCAGCTGGTTGCGTGCCTTGGGGTTGTTCGTCAGGTTCACAGGCTCGCTCGCACCCTTGCGAAGCAGGAAAATCTGCTCCTGCTCGTCTCCGCCGTGATCCATCGTCAGCAGCGCATCCTCGCCGTTCGGCGCAGCCTTGAGGCTCCAAACGCGGTCGGGCAGGTTCGTCACCTGAACCGGCTCCTCGCCCACTCTGCCGCGCCAAACCTGATTCATACCGCTCTTATTGGAGAGAAACAGGAAGCTGCCGTCCTTCATAAACACGCCGTTCGCGGACGTAGATACTTCATAAAAAGCTTTGATATCAGCCATTGTTTTTTCCTCTTTCTTCGTCGTACAGACGGCTTATTGTCCGCGCATACGCGGGTCAAACGCATCGCGCAGTCCGTTGCCGAACAGGTTGAACGCCAACATCAGCGCAGAAATTACCAGTGCCGGGAACAGGGTCAAATGCGGATCGGTCGTCAGATAGCCCTGTCCTTCCGCCAGCAGAACGCCGATGGACGGTTCGGGCGCCTGAATGCCCAGACCCAGATAAGACAGGAAGGACTCCGAGAAAATCGCGGAGGGAACGGCGAACGTCGCCTGCGTGATGATCGGGCCGATCGCGTTGGGCAGGATATGACGGAAGATCAAAACCCTGTCCTTGGCGCCCATCGTGCGGGAAGCCAGAACATACTCGTAATCCTTGTAGCGATAGAACTGCGCACGGATCATGCGGCTCATGCCGATCCATCCCGTCAGCACCAGAACCAGGACGAACGACGATACGCCAGCGCCCAGGAACAGAACGAACAGGATTGCCATAACCAGAAACGGAACGCCGCCGATAATTTCCGCAATGCGCTGCATGACCATATCCACGCGTCCGCCGTAATAGCCGGAAATGGAGCCGTAAATGACGCCGATCAGGCAGTTAATCAGTACCGAGCAGAAACCGATCAGCAGCGAGATGCGCGTGCCGCGCCACAGGCGAACCCACTGGTCACGACCGATATTGTCCGTGCCGAACCAGAAATAGTGGTCGCCCGCGCCCCTGTAGATATACTGATTGATCTTCACGCGAAGCATCGGGATTTCTTTGTTGCGGTACATCCAAGTATACTCTTCAAGAACTTTCATCACGCATCCCTTTTCCTCGTACTCGCCGAGCTTGGATGCCTGAATCTCAATGACCGTGGAGCCGTCGCAGATGCCCAGCTTTTCCAGCCCCGGAATGCGCGGCGGCAGAACGCCGAAGGCGGTATGCTGCTCACGATAGCTGTACTTTGCGCACATCGGCGCGAAGATTGCCATCAGCACGATAAACAGAATGATGAGCGCCGCGACAACGGACGCTTTGTTCTGCTTAAAGCGCAGCCACGCATCCTTGAAAAAGCCGATGGGCTTGCCTTCAAATTTCTGGTCGTAGATTTTGTCATCGACCTGAACGAAGGTAAAATCCTCAGCCGTCAGTTTACGCTTAATCTCACTCACGAGTCTTTCCCCCTCCCATGCGGATACGCGGGTCTACAATGCCGTAGCTCAGATCCACCAACAGGACGCTAGCCAAATTGATGAGGGAGTAGACAAAGAGAATGGCGATCGTCAGATAGTAGTCCGATGTGCTGATTGAGCCGGTCATCAGCGAGCCCAGACCGGGAATATTGAAGATTCGCTCGACGACGACGGAACCGCCCAGCACGTTCATGAACATCGGAACGATGATGTTGCACAGCGGGATGAACGAGTTGCGCAGCGCGTGGCGAACGGTCGCCTGCATCTGCGTCAGACCCTTTGCACGCGCAAGCAGCATGTATTCCGAGCCAAGAGCTTCAAACAGCTCCGCGCGCATATAGCGGGCGATGGTTGCAATGCCGCCGAAGGACAGCGCAAGCACCGGCAGGATCATGCTCCACAGCTGTGCCGGAGACATAAACGCCGCCTTCAGGTTCAGCAGAATCGGGAACCAGCCCAGCTTATACGCAAAGAAGTATTGCAGCAGCGACGCGAATACAAACGACGGCACGGATACGTTGATAACGACCATCGTAGAGATTGCGTTGTCCGCGAGCGTATTCTTCTTGAGCGCGGCGATGATGCCGCAGGCAATGCCGATGGGGATGGTGATGATGAGTGAGAAAAGATTCAGCACCAGCGTCATCGGAATCTTTTCCGCCATGATTTCAAAGACAGGGCGGCGCGGATACAGCGTGATGGATTCGCCGAAATCAAAAGATATGAAATTGCGCAGAAAGATTGCATACTGCTCAGCCAGCGGTTTATCCAGATGATAGCGGGCGCGCATCGCAGCGCGCAGCTCCGGATTCGCGCCTTCGCCAAGCACGTCGCCGGGAATCAGCCTGATGGCGAAAAAGCTGATGGTAATGATGATAAATAATGTCAGTGCCATCGCAAACAGTCGTTTTACAATGTACTTGCCCAAATGGTGTTGCCCCTCCTTTAATGCCGCGCAACCCCGCGCGGAAAGGAATTTAATCGCAGAAAAAAGTTCTTTTGAGAAGCTCTCCTATAATGCAAAGAAAAGTCAGGCAGTGCAGACAAACCTGCGCTGCCCAACTCTTTTGCCGGTTATCCTGTTTTACAATTCAGTACATCAGTTTGCCGGATTTTCGATGGTGGACTGCTGCCAGCCGTAGCCGACGCCGGTGAGGAACTCCTCAGTCGGCAGCCAGATGCGCTCGTTGTAGATGACGGAGTTGTCATTCTGCATCAGCGGGATGAAGGCAACCTCACCCAGCAGCAGCTCTTCCATGCGGTTGAGCGCCGCAATCTTGGCTTTCGGATCGTTGAGCAGTTCGCCGTATACGCAGTCATACTGGAGCTTGTCAAACTCTTCGTTGTCAAAGCCGGTGATGTACTTATCCGCGTAGTCGGTCGTCCACGGCGCCATGGAGGTGTACGGGTTGAACGGGCTGCACAGACGCACGCCGATGCCCATGTCATAGGTGCCCGCGCGATAGCGGTCATAAGCGGCGGTCGGGAGGACAGCCTCGAGCTTCAGCTCAAAGCGGTCGGTGCCGAAAAGACCTTCGTAGATTTCCTTGGCAACCTCGGCGGTGCGCTTCATGTCTTCCTGCTCATCAAAGTAGATGTAGCCGACGGTGATCTTCTTTCCGCCCAGTGCTTCATACGCCTTATCGAAGTACTCAAGAGCCAGCTCGCGGTTGGTGGCGAACTTCTCCTTAATCTTCTCAGCTTCTTCCGTCTTGCGGTAGATGGTGCCGCCCTCTCCGTCGTCAACGAAGATAGACTCGGCAACCATGTAAGAAGCAGCGGTGTACATCTTGTAAACGTCGTAAGCCATTTCCTCGCGCGGAGCAGCGTACTGGAGAGCCAGACGGAGATCCTTGTTTGCCATTGCGGTGTTGGAGGAAGTGGAGTTCACGAACAGACCCCAAACGGAAGCGGTCATGTTCTTGTGTACGCGCGGGTCATCCTTGTACTGGTCGTACTCGGTGCCGGTCAGGGTATGATAATCCAGCTCACCGCTCCAGAACAGCTCGCTGCGGGTGCTCTGAGAAGATGTGAACAGAATATGCTCGCCATCCACGGAGAACCAGCCATCCTGAACCAGCGGATCATCCGGATTGAGAACGAACATCTGATAGCCGTCGATGACCCATTCAGTCATGATGTAGTAGCCGCAGGACGGGCTCGTCTCAAGCGTCGTGCCGTAGGTCGTGGAGGTGCGATCCGCATTCATCAGGGACTCATACAGATCTTCCTTGACCGGGTTGATGTACTGGCAGATCGTGGTGTAGAAGTCGATATCCGTGCAGGGGTATTCGAGATCAAACTCCAGCGTGTACGGATCCAGAACCTTCACGCCGACCTCAGACCAGTCGGTCACCTTGCCCTGGAAGTATTCCTTGGCGTTCTTGACCACGACCGGATCAAAGACGTAGGTCGCACCGGTATTCGCCAGCTTCGGGTCGATCTGCATCTTGATGGAATACTCGTAGGTATACGCATCAATCGGCGTGCCGTCGGTCCACTTCAGACCCTCGCGCAGCTTGACAATCCAGGTCAGACCGCCATCCTCGCTGGTCGGCAGCTCCGCTGCATGCTCCGGAACGAATTCAAGCTGGGTTCCATCCTTAGATACCATCTGGCGCACGAACGTGCCCAAATGCGGCAAGCGGCTGGACGAAGTGGTCGAAGTGTACATGTGCGGGTTCTGCGTCTTGGGGGACGTAGTCCAGCTGTACAGGATGTTGTCCGTGTGATCGGCAACGGCGCCGCCGGCAATCAGTGCGAACGCCATCACGAGAACAAGTGCGAGAAGCTTCTTCATAGAACTCTCTCCTTCTCAAAATAAGAATCTGGCACAGGCTGCTGCCGCAGCCTTTATGCCTCAAGCCCATCTGCCGTTTCAAGCCTTTTTGTCAACCCATCTGCTTGCACATCCGCGTATCGGGCTTTCCCTAGAGTTGATTATACTCGAATAACGCGGAAAAATCAATCATAAAAATTCGCATTTCTGCCATTTTTGCATCACGTTCAGTCGATTTTTCCGAATTTACGGAGAAAACCGGGGTTCGTTCTCGCATCCTTTGCATATTTTTCATCTGTCAACTTGCGCTTTTGCATTTCCTTCACCCATTTCATGTCTTAATTTCAAGTCACGATTTCCCTTGTTCTTCAACCGCACATCCACGCGCCCGAAATTCTGCTCTGGCGGGCATGTTTTGTCGCCAGCCTTTTGTTCTTCCGCTCTGCCGATCACCTCCAATCGCATCCATCGCACATCTTTCTCTGCATACACAATAAGCAGGCAAAGCCCGCTCTCTCTTCTCCCCACCGGATCACGGGCAGCGTCTGCTGAATTTTTATTTTTGAAATCTACCGTCATAGGTGCCATATAATAGGAAGCAATCTGAAAGCCGATTTTCCTGTCCGCACGTTTTGATCCCATCAACAAAAACGTGCCGAACCCTCCCCGCCGCGCCGCAGTCAGCAAAACACGGGAGTTTTGCACATACGGGCAATTTCGCGCAATCATCTAAAAATAAAAAGCGGGCTGAGCCCGCCTTCACATCCGCCGAAGTCCTCCACGCATCAAATTCTTGCTCGCGTGGGCGATTTTGCACAATTATATAAAAAGAAAAACCACCCGCAACTGCGAATGGTAGCTCTGGCACCTCCAATGGGAATCGAACCCATGATTTTGCCTTGAGAGGGCAACGTCTTGACCGCTTGACCATGGAGGC
>CAKUCW010000014.1 GCA_934643825.1 uncultured Clostridia bacterium
GTAACCATCTGCAGCTCGATGCCCGCAGCGTTCATCAGGTAGCCGCCGGCGATGTGCCAAACGGAAGCGTTGGAAGAACCGCCCATCTGAACCTCGCCCGGATGCGCCTTGCAGTAGTCGATGAAGCTCGCCAGATCGGTGATGTTGTTGGACTTCGCCCAATCAGCATTCACGGTGATCGCAGCAGCGTCGGTGTTGACGCGGCAGAGCGGCTCATAGTCTTCGTAGGTCAGGGTAGAGGTGCCCAGATGCGTATAGGTGGAAAGCTCGAAGGTGATCATACCGATGGTGTAGCCATCCGGATCGGCATCCGCGATCGCCTGATGACCGATGATTCCGCCGCCGCCGGTGCGGTTGTCAACCGTCAGGGTGACGCCCAGATCCTTGCCCATCGCTTCGCAGAAAGCGCGGAGAACAGCATCGGTTCCGCCGCCGGCACCCCACGGGCAGATGACGGAGATACCCTTGGTCGGGTAATCCGCAGCGGAAGCGGCAGCAGCCAGACCAAAGACCATGGTCAGTGCAACCATCAGAGCGAGAAGCTTCTTCATAACAGAAATCCTCCTTCAATATGTGACCGGTATCAAAATTCATGTCAACCGGCGTTTATTGCAAGTATAACATTTCCGTAAAAAACTGTCAAGAATGATTAATTGGTCTGATGTTATGGGAGACATAATGAAAAGGCTTTTAATGACTGGAATTGTGCCTTCTTGATAAAGAAAAGACAGAAATTGGGTAAAAAATTCGTCGGAGAAATGTTTGAAAATGAGAGCGCTAACAAAAACCGGCGCAAGCTGTCTGCCTGCGCCGGTCAGTGATTTTGCATAAAAATGTGATAGAAGGGAATGCAAATAAATTGGATAAAAGAAAAAACAGAACATATCGTTCTGTTTGGTGGCACCTCCAATGGGAATCGAACCCATGATTTTGCCTTGAGAGGGCAACGTCTTGACCGCTTGACCATGGAGGCTTAAATGGCTGGGGAACTAGGATTCGAACCTAGACAATACGAGTCAGAGTCGTAGGTGCTGCCGTTACACAATTCCCCAATATCAAGTTGTTGAGCTGCCTGCGCGAGCCGCAGCTTTTGAACGAGTAGTAGTATATCGCATCCTCACGGGAATGTCAACCCCTTTTTTGAAAAAAATGAAATTTATTTCAATCCGGACTGTAAACGAAAAGCGATTTCCCCCGAAGGAGGGAAAATCGCACCTTCCGCCAATGAGTGGATAACTGAATTTCTTCATTTTGCCATTCAGTTAAATTGAAACTTGTTTCAATCAGCTGATCGGGAACATCGGCATCTGCTCCAGAATCAGCAAAATGAGCAGATGTGCCGGGTAAAAAGCGTAGTTCAGCCAGCGCGGCATCCGCGTCTGCCTGCGAATGGGCAGACAGGCGAGCATGGCGGCGGGCAGGGCATAGATGCGCATGCCGAATTGTACCCCGAAGAAGGGATAGCCGTAGCCGCCGTGCGCCCACGCGAGCATATACAGCGTGACGGCGGGCAGGGCGATGAAGGGATGCTCAAGGAAGACGTAAAACAGCAGCATCAGGCGAATGCCCTCTACGCCGTAATCCAGCGTGCCGCTAAAGCGCTCGCACAGCACATAGAGGCCTATGGCGAGAACAACCTTTTTCTCCCGCAGACACAGTAGAATAGCAAGCCCCAGAAACAGCGACAGCAGGATACTCGGCGTATGCCAGCTTTCTATATAGAAATTCCACGCGGCAAGCAGCGGGTTCTGCGTGAAGGGCACATCATACATGGCAACCACCGTGTGATCCAGCGCAACCGCGTAGAGCGGCTGGGAGATGAGCGCCAGCGCCATCACACGCGACAGATAGCGCGTCGGGTTTTTGGTCATCGCCGCGCCGACCGCAATGCCGTAGGCGAAAAGCGGAAAAGCCAGCCGCCCGACAAGCCGCATCCATGTCAGCTCCGGAAAGAGCATCTTTCCCGCATGGTCGATGCACATGCATACGCATGCGATCAGGCGAAGAAGCCCGGCGTCGTTATTGGTGCGGATCTGCGTGGGGCGGAGCAGCGAATCGAACATGGCGTGCGTCTTCCTTTCCTAATATCAGCATCCCATATGCTATCCATTTCGCGCAAAAAAGTCAAGCGCTCGGAAAGAATTGGCGTTTGTAACAAATCAGCAACAGTTTTCTGGTATACTCCGATTGGATAGGACGATGGCATGCTACAAAAAACTTTTTGAGACATTTAACAGCAACGATTTAATGAAAAGTGTCTTTGATATTCGCAGAAATAATTGATCTGCAATGGATTGCGAAGCAAGCCATCATGTGGAAAGTCCAGAAAACTCAGTTTTCTGGCGGGTTTTAGGGCAGAGCCCTAACGTTATCCTTTTTATAAATCGGAGGAAATGACATGGTTCACGTTCTCGTTGTAGAAGACGATGTGCGCTTCAATCAAATCGTTTGCGCAAGCCTGAATGCGGCGGGCTATGCCGTGCAGGGCTGCACCAACGCATCGGAGGCATTCGAAGCGCTGCATGAAAGCGGTGTGGATATCATTATTTCGGATATCATGATGCCGGGCATCGACGGCTTTGAGTTCGTCGAAGATGTCCGCCGGATCAACAAGCGGATTCCCATTCTGCTGATGACCGCAAGGGACGACCTGAGCGCCAAGCGGCAGGGCTTCCGTGCCGGCATTGACGATTATATGGTTAAGCCGATCGATCTGGATGAGCTGCTGCTGCGCATTGAGGCGCTTTTGCGCCGCGCACGCATCGAAGATGAAAAGCGACTGACGGTCGGAAAGACGGTTCTTGACGCGGAAGAAGTGAGCGTGTATGTGGATGGCACGCCCGTCATGCTGACCCTCCGCGAGTTTCAGATCACCTATAAGCTGCTTTCCTATCCGCGGCGCACGTTTTCCCGCGCTCAGCTGATGGATGAGTTCTGGAGCGGCGAAACGAGCGCCAGCCTGCGTGCGGTCGATGTATATATCACCCGAATCCGCGATAAATTCTCCGGCTGCGAGGATTTCAAGATCGTGACCGTGCATGGTCTGGGGTATAAGGCGGTGCCAAACGTATGAACCGACTTGAGTCTGTTTTAGAGCGGCGCAACAAAGATCGCGATCCGCGAGTCCGCAGGCGTCTGTTTTCGTGGCGCATGTTCTTCATTATCCTGCTGGTGGTCAGCGTGCTGAGCATAGGCAATGTGCTGATGCTGGAAGGGCTGCTGAAGATGGAAGTGCTGAGCGTGGTGGCGAGCATGGGCGTCGGCTCATACTGGGTTGCCATGACGCTGCTTGCCGCTATCATTCTGCATCTGTACAGCTGCAACAAGGTCGATAAGCCGATGCGCACGCTCAGCCGCGCCATGCGCCGGGTTGCGGACGGCGATTTTTCCGTTCGGGTGACGCCCTTTCATCGACCCAACAAGTTTGATTACATGGATATCATGTTTGAGGACTTCAACCGCATGGTGCAGGAGCTGGGCAGCACGGAAACGATGAAGAACGATTTCATCACCAATGTGTCCCATGAAATCAAAACGCCGCTGACGATCATCAACAGCTATGCGTCGGCGCTTGCCCGAGGCGGCTTGAGCGAGCAGACTCAGCGCGAATATGCCGCGACCATCGCGTCCGCCAGCGAGGGCTTGAGCGCCATGGTTTCCAACATTCTGCGGCTCAACAAGCTCGAAAACCAGCAGATCATTCCGCATTCCGAACCGTATGACCTTACGCGCCAGCTTTGCGACTGCGCCCTTGCGCATGAGGCACGCTGGGAGGAGAAGAACATCGAATTCGATGCTCAGCTTGAAGAGCGTGTGATGGTGCTGGCGGATGAGAACATGATGGAGATCGTCTTCAATAACCTCATTTCCAACGCGATCAAGTTTACGGAGCCGGGCGGACGCATCATCCTTCGCCAACTCAAGGAGGGCGGCGACGTGGTCGTGACCGTGGGCGATACGGGCTGCGGCATGGATGAAAAGACGATGAGCCATATTTTCGATAAGTTCTATCAGGGCGATACGTCCCACAGCAAAGAGGGCAACGGACTGGGGCTGGCGCTCGTGCGGCGCGTTCTGGAAATCGCCGGCGGAACGATCAGCGTGACCAGCGCACCGGGCGAGGGATCGGAATTTACCGTCCGTCTGCCGTATATCGAGGACGAAAAGGTGTAAGATTTACATTTCTGCAATATTTTGCCAATCATTCAGCAATGCGTGGGTGGTATGATAACCCCGATTTGCGGCGGTTAAGCCGCTTGAATGAGAGGTATGACTGTGAATATGAATCATCTGATCCTGCTGGCAGAGTCCGGCAGCGATATTACGCCCGAACTGGCGGAAGAAAATGGAATTATCATCGTGCCGATGCACGTTTCCTTCGGCGGAGAAACCCACGATGACCGATCGTTCCCCGTGACGGAAATGTTTGAGTATTATAAGAAGCATCGCGAGCTGCCGCGCACAAGCGGATGCACGCCGCATGACTTTGAGGTCGTGTTTGAGCGGCTGGACAGGGAGTATCCCGGGGTTCCGATCCTGTATCTGGCATATTCCTCCTGCACGACCTGTTCCATGCAGAGCGCACTGATTGCCGCGCAGGGAAGAGAGAACGTCCTTGCGCTGGATACCAAGAGCGTTACGGCGGGACAGGCGGCGATTGTTCTGACGATTGCACGCCTTCTGCGTGAGCATCCGGAAACGACGCTGGAGCAGGCGGCGGATGCGGCGAAGGGGCTGATTGCGCGGGTGCGTATGGGCTTTATCCCCGGCGATTTGGATTATCTTCGCGCAGGCGGACGCGTCAGCAACGGGGCATATCTGGGCGCCAAAATACTCGGCATTCATCCGCTGATCGAAATTCTGGACGGCAAGCTGATCTCGACCAAGAAATATCGCGGAACCATGAAGCGCGTTATCATGCAGATGACCCGTGAATTCCCCGCCGCGCAGAACCTTGAAAAGGATGCGCTCTGGCTGATTTACGGCGCGGGTCTGGGCGAAGACATCATGCGCGAGGTCGAAGCGTATCTGCATGATCAGGGCTATCAGAATCTGACATGGGTGCAGACCGGATGCGTCATTTCGGCGCACAGCGGACCCGGCTCGTTTGGCATTGTCGGCTTCAGCAAATAAGCATATCAAAAACAGGCGGTTTCGCTCTCTGTGACTGGGAGAGCAAACCGCCTGTTTTGCTTGATTGCATGCATGAAACGCTTATGTTTTGCCGATTGCGGGATGAATCAGCTCGCCAGGAATCCCTTTCCGACGATTTCCGTCGATGCGGTGATGACCATGAAGGCGTGCGGATCATTGGTGTGAATGAAGCGGCGAAGCGCCAGCGCCTGCGCACGCGTCAAAACGGTGATGATCATCGTCTTGCGCTCATGATGGAATGCGCCGTATACATCCTCCAGCGTTGCGCCGCGATGCAGGTTGACGGTGATGAACTCAACGATGGGATCGGGATTGGTCGTGATGATCTGGAAGCACTTCTTCGTTCGGAAGCTGTCCATCACATAGTCCACCAGAACGGATTTCATCAGCAGACCCAGAATACAGAACAGACCCGCCTGAATGCCGAAGCAGAACAGACCCGCGACCGTGATGAGCGCATCGGCGACCATCAGCGCCATGCCGATGTTCATGCTCGTATATTTACGGACGATCATCGCAATGATGTCGGTTCCGCCGCTGGATGCGTTCAGGTTGAACAGAATCGCCGAACCGAACGCCGGAAGCAGGACGGCAAAGCACAGCTCAAGCAGCGGCTGATTGGTCAGCGGATGCGCCATCGGGTAAAAATGCTCCATCACATTGACGGCAAGCGACAGCAGCATGGAACAGTACACCGTGCTGAACGCGAAGTTTCTTCCCAAAAAGATAAAGCCGACGATGAGCAGCGCGGTGTTGATAATCAGAACAAACGTGCTGGGCGTCAGGATTTCGGAAGGCAGCATGCGACCCAGAATCAGCGACAGACCGCTGACGCCGCCGGTAGAAAAGTTGTTCGGAAACTTGAAGAAGTAGACGCCGACCGCCATAATCAGGCTGCCGACAGTCAGCAGAAGATAGCGTTCAAGTGTGCTGATGGGCTTTGCTGCTGTGGTTTTCATGGAACGATTGATTCCTTTCTGTCCTTGACCGTGTGAAAAAACGCGGCAAACTTTCTGCCTACCATTATAGTCCCTTGCGCGAACAATGTCGAGAGAAAACCTGCGGGAAAAATGCGGAAAAAGAAAACCCCTTCGCCAAGCACCGGCGAAGGGGAGAAAGAACGAAGAAAATTAGTTTTTCAGGAACATGCGCAGCAGCTTGACGCTCTGCTCGGCTGCCATGCCCACGAAGGTCGGGTAATCCATGTGGGAAGAACCGTCCGCACTGTCGGAAATGGCACGCAGGACGCAGAAGGGCACGCGGTTGACGTAGCAGACCTGACCGATGGAAGCGCCTTCCATTTCGCAGGCGATGGCGCCGAAGGTCTTGACGATGGCACTCTTGCGCTCGGAAGAGGAGATGAACTGGTCGCCGGAGGCGATAACGCCGGTCTGCGTGCGGATGCCCAGAACGGTCGCGCAGGCACTCAGCTGATTGCAGAGATCCTGATCCGCCGGAAGCAGAACCTTGTTGATGCCGGAAATCATGCCGACCGGATCGCCCAGCGCACTGGTATCCATGTCATGCTGAACGACGGCGGAAGACACGGCGATCGAGCCGATCCCCAGCTTGTCCGTCAGTGTGCCGGCAACGCCCGTGTTGACGATGCAGTCCGGCTTGTAGCGCAGGATCATCGTCTGGGCGCACATGGCGGCGAAGACCTTGCCGATGCCGCACACGGCGGTCACGACCTCGCTGCCCTCCAGCGTGCCGCTGACGAAGGTGATGCCGCTGATGGTTTCGGTTACGGGGTTTTGAATGTAGGAACGCAGGGATTCCATCTCCACGTTCATTGCTGCGATAATACCGATCATATGGTTTTACTCCTCATAGATAAAAGTCACGGGGCGTGCGTCCAGCTCGGCGAGATAGCGGCGAGCTTCCGTTTTGGCGGCGTCCAGGCTCAGATTGCGGTAGTTGCCGCATTCCCGGCTGCTTGCGCCGAACACCTCGCCTTCGTGGGCGATGATTTTGCACAGCGTCAGGCGGATCTGGCGCAGAACCTCATCGTTGTCTGCGTTGCGGATCAGCAGATAGAAGCCGGTCTGGCAGCCCATCGGTCCGAAATAGATGACGGAATCCTTCAGACTGCCGTTGCGGATGTAGGTCGCGAACATATGCTCCAGCGAGTGCATGGTGCTGTTGTCCATCAAGTCGCCGGTGTTCGGGCGGCGGGTGCGCATGTCATATGTGGTCACGTCGCCGTCCACGCGGCTGACATACAGACCGGGCAGCAGTTTATCATGGTTGATGGAAAAGCTGGTGATGCGCGTAACTTCCTGATCGTTCATAACGTTTCCCTCCTGACAGGTCAATACAAACGCAAGTCTGATCATTATAGCGTATCGGCGTCAGAAAAGCAAGTATGCGCAAGGCGCTTTGCAATTCCGGTCAGGATCTGCACATTTTCGCTTTACGGCAGGAGAAAGCCGCGGGGAAACCGAACGAAGAAAGTAGATTCGGAAGCGGGGCGTAAATCCCTTGGCGGCTTCCAAAGAGCGGGAGAAAAGCTCTTAAAAAACGGTATGACCAAACTGCGAAAGGAAGAAAAAGCGATGATGAACGAAAAGAAGCACCGCGGGCGCGTAACCATTCCTACCGATGTGGACGTTGTGCCCGAAACACTTGAATTGTGCGAACGATGGGGCGCGGACGCGATCCGCGACTGCGACGGAACCGACTTCCCGCAGGAGCTTCGCGATACCGGCGCAAAGGTGTATGCGACCTACTACACCACCCGCAAGGACAACGCATGGGCGAAGGCGAACCCAGACGAGGTGCAGCAGTGCTATATCATGACCGGATTCAAGACGGCAGGCGAGGGTGCGCTGTCGATCCGTCTGATGGAAAACCTCTCGACCGAGCTGCTGGAGGTCAATACCCGCGACGATATCCGCCGCTGGTGGGAGGTCATCGACCGCACGACCGGCGAGCCGCTGTCCCCGGATGAATGGCATTATGCGGACGGATGCGTCGTGATCGAACATCCCGCGGCATATCATGAGTACACGGTCTCCTTCCTGTGCTATCTCATCTGGGATCCGGTTCACATGTACAACGCCGTCGTCAACGACTGGAAGAATGTCGAGCATCAGATCACGTTCGATGTTCGCCAGCCCAAGACGCATCAGTTCACCATGGAGCGCCTGCGCCGCTTCATCAAGGAGCATCCCTATGTGGATGTGATCCGCTACACGACGTTCTTCCATCAGTTTACGCTGGTGTTCGATGCGCTCAGGCGGGAGAAGTACGTCGATTGGTACGGCTATTCGGCATCCGTTTCGCCGTATATTCTGGAGAAATTCGAGAAGGAAGTCGGATATCGCTTCCGCCCGGAGTATATCATCGATCAGGGATATTTCAATAACCAGTATCGCGTGCCCAGCAGGGAATTCCGGGATTTCCAGGCGTTCCAGCGTCGGGAAGTCGCCGCTCTGGCGCGGGAAATGGTCGAAATCACCCATGAGTGCGGAAAAGAAGCGATGATGTTCCTTGGCGACCACTGGATCGGCACGGAACCGTTTATGCCGGAATTCAAGACGATCGGTCTGGATGCGGTGGTCGGCAGTGTGGGCAACGGCTCGACGCTCAGGCTCATCAGCGACATCCCCGGCGTGAAATATACGGAAGGGCGTCTGCTGCCGTATTTCTTCCCGGATACATTCCATGAGGGCGGAGACCCCGTGAAGGAAGCGCGGGAAAACTGGGTGACGGCACGCCGCGCCATTCTGCGCAAGCCGATTGACCGCATCGGCTATGGCGGCTATCTCAAACTGGCTTGCCAGTTCCCGGAGTTCCTCGATTATGTGCAGAGCGTATGCGATGAGTTCCGCGAGCTGTATGAAAATATCCGCGGTACGACGCCGTATTGCGTGAAAACCGTTGCCGTGCTGAATTGCTGGGGAAAGATGCGTGCGTGGGGCTGCCATATGGTGCATCATGCGCTGTATTATAAGCAGAATTACAGCTATGCAGGCGTGATTGAAGCGCTCTCCGGCGCACCGTTTGATGTGCGGTTCATCAGCTTTGAGGATATCCTCGCCGATGCGCATGTGCTGGATGATGTGGATGTCATCCTGAACGTTGGCGACAGCGATACCGCCCACACCGGCGGCGCGTACTGGGAGAATCCGGTGATCAGCGCGGCGGTGCGCGGGTTTATTGCCCGCGGCGGCGGCTTGATCGGCGTAGGCGAGCCGAGCGGACACCCGTATCAGGGGCATATTTTCCAGCTGGCTTCCGCGCTGGGCGTGGAGAAGGAAAACGGCTTCACCCTCGGCTATGACAAGTACAACTGGGACGAGGCGCAGTCGCATTTTATCACCGAGGACTGCACCGATCCGATCGACTTTGGCGAAGGAAAGAAGAACATCTACGCGCTGCCCGGCACGACGATCCTCTGCCAGCGGGATCAAGAGGTTCAGCTGGCGGCAAACGACTTTGAGGCGGGGCGTGCGGTATACATCTCCGGTCTGCCGTACAGCTTTGCCAACAGCAGACTCCTGTATCGCGCCATACTCTGGAGCGCACACGCCGAAGACGAGCTGCATCGCTGGTTCTCCACGAATCCGAACGTAGAAGTCCATGCCTATGTGAAGAACGGCAAATACTGCGTGGTCAACAACACCTACACGCCGCAGTCCACGGTGGTCTATCGCGGTGACGGAACGTCGTTTGAATTGCAGATGGCGTCGAACGAGATCAAGTGGTACAAGATATAAGGAAAGACGCGGGGAGATTCCGCAAGGCTGAAGTTTTGCTCACGCGGGCAATTCTCCGCAATCTTCTGTGAACGAAAAAGGGCTGTCAGACAAACAAAGCCTGACAGCCCTTTTTATAGATAGCGGAACAAGAAGAGCAATCTTACGCCCTACTTCGCTTCACAGCGGTTTTAACGGGAGCGTTTTGCGAATGCGTCCTCAGTGAATGCCCCTTTTGGGCAGCAGCCGGCGCACATAGAGCCTGAGCTTTTGCATCGGCTTCATCCGTGCAAGCAGGGCGGAATAGGTCTTTTCGGCGTGTTCCGGCTGGGTGCGTTTGAGCGTATGGGCGCTGTACTGCGCGACGCAGAGCGCTTTGCCCAGCGTGGTCAGTTTCACAGCATCGCCCAACTGCGTCTGAGCGCGGAGCAGGAACGTCGCGGGTGCTTCGCCCGGCATTGCGGCGATGCCCATGCACAGGAGAGCCTCTTCGATGGCGCGATACCAGATAAACAGCGCGTCATTCGGGCTGCTTTGCCTGCCTGCCACGCGAGCGGGCGCACAGAAGTACAGCCGAGCGGCGACAGCGGCAGCCAGAATCAGCAGGATGAGCAGCAGCCAAAGCCAGCCCGGCGGGGGATTCTTCTGCGAATCGTCCGGGGGCGGCGTGGGCGAAGGCGTCGGCGTGACATCGGGACCATCCGGCGAGGGTGTCGGTTCCGGCGTCGGTTCCGGCGTAGGGGAAGGCGTCGGCGTGACATCGGGACCATCCGGCGAGGGTGTCGGTTCCGGCGTCGGTTCCGGCGTAGGGGAAGGCGTCGGCGTGGCGTCCGGCTGATCCGGATCGGGGGTCGGCGTCACCTCCGGAGAAGGAGATGGAGAAGGCGTCGCATCGGGCGTGGGCGTCGGGCTGGGCGACGGCGACGCGGCAGGCGGATCATCGGGAAGATCACCGTCGTCCGATGTGTTTTCCGTGCCATAGCCCGGCGTGGCGTCAAAGCTCAGCCAGCCAAAGCCGTTGAAGTAGATCTCCGTCCATGCGTGCGCGTTTCGCTGCGTGACGCGTGCCGTGCCGTCGCTGTCCGGAACGGCGGCATAGCCTTCGATGTATCGGGAAGGCAATCCCGCAATGCGTGCCATGACAGCCATGGCGCTGGCGAACGATGTGCAGTAGCCCTGCCGCTCTGTGAGCAGGAACCAGGACACGAAATCGCGATCTGTCGGCGGGATGTTTTGGTCAAGCGTATAGGAATAGGCGCTTCGCAGATAGGCGCACAGCGCGGCGGCGCGGTCAAAATCGTTTTGCGCGTCCTGCGTGATGCGCGTGACCAACGCATAGACATCCGGTTCAACGCCGGACGGAACGGAAAGATAGGTTTCCCGGATGCCTTCAAGCGGCTGATCGGGGCTTTTTGACGCGGCAAGCACGGCATCCCGAACGCCCTGCGTTTCATAGCTCATGCGCACGCCGCTGAAGGTATAGCTGTCGCCCATGGTCAGGCTGCGCGTGCCGAAAACCTCGCTGGCAGGCGAAAAATAGGGGACGATCCCGTCGCCCGAAAGCGCGGAAAAACGCTGGGTGAGGTACAGCGTGCTGACACTGTCCGAGCGCATCAGCACGGTGATGGGTTCGCTCTGCGGAAGCTGAGAACGGAGGGCTTTCTCCGGACGATCCAGGTCGAACAGGTTGCGCCGCAGAAGGATAAAGCGCGGATTGACGAGCAGATAGCGCCTGCCGGATGTGGAATCCGTCCATGCGGAGCCGTCATACTCGTTCTTAATCGCGCCGCGCAGGAGCGTTCTGCCGCTTGTGCGAACCTGCATCACGGGGGTTTCCTCCGGATTGGCGGGTCCGCCGAGCTGGCTGACGCCCAGCGGCTGATAGCCCGTTGTGCTGAGCGAAAATGTCGTGCGTGCCTCGGTGAAGAACAGATAATCGTCGATTTTCTGGCGCATGCGCCGGGCGAGGTCGTTCAGCTCGGGCACGGTCTGCGACGCCATCGGCATCATCAGCGCGACAATGCCCAGCGCTGCCGCCGCCATGGGAAGGAGCCGCTTTGCGGATACGCCGGGGGCGCGTCCGCTCAGAATCAGCGCAAGCACGAGAGGGAGGAGCGAGAATGCGCCGACCTCAATGCCCAGAAACGAAACGATAAACAGCAGTACGATCACCAGAAGCGCAAGCGGGAAAAACGCCTGTTCGCTTCGGGAAAGCGCCGCGCCGACACCGGTGAAAATGAGCGAAAACAGCACGACGAGCGCACGGGAATACGCCGCAAGTGCAAGCTCATGCCCATTCAAAAGAAGGGTCAGCGCGGCGCTGACGGCGTTCATCTGCCCGCGCAGGCTGAAAACGAGCGCACAGATGACAACGAGCAGCAGCGGATACGCCAGCGCACGCAGGCGCGGCAGGCAGGAAAGAAGCGCGAACGCCAGCGCGACCAGCGCACAACAGCCGACGCTCAGCGAAAGCGGCGCCGTCAGCCCCAGCGACAGGGAAAGCGGATAGGTACATCCGATGCCGATCAAAAAAGTGGTCAGCGTATGCAGAAGCAGGGCGTTCGGCATGGAAAAGAACGTTTTTTTCATGAAGATATTCGCCTTTCTGGCGCGAAATTATGCCGCACGGATATGCGCGGTCTCCAAGCCGCCGGCAAAGAGCAGCTGGAGAAGCTGAGCTTCTTCTTCGCTCAGTTCGCCCGCGGTGACGAGCGTGAAACGCATCTTGGAGCCCATGCGGGAGAGCGCGAGGGCGGCGTCCGCCACGGCGGGCGTCAGCCGCGTGGTCAGGATGGCGGTTGAGCCGGTGCGCTGCATGCGCCGCGACGAGAGCCAGAGTACGCGGGAAAAATCGGTTGGTTTGGTGTATCCCGCCCCGGCGACGGCGTGAAGCATGGCGGGGAGCGCCTGCGTGTCGTGTCCGCTGAATTCGCCCTGACCGGATGCGCTGAGCGGCAGGCGCGTTGCACGACCGGCTTCCAGCAGGCTCTTGAGCGTACCCGCGCAGGCTTCCGTCAGCGCATCGATGAGCGCGGCGCGGGCGGCAGGCGCACATTTCGGCGCGGCGCAGTCCAGCAGCACCAGCGCATCGGGGCGCTGGGGCGTTTCATAGGTATGCACCATCAGCGACTGACGGCGCATGGAGAGCTTCCAATGGACGCGCTTGAGTTCGTCGCCGTCCTGCCAGGCGCGGATGTCCTCCGGCACGCTGTGGTCGGCGAGCGCACGCTGGGTGGTCGTGCTTTCGCCTTCGCCCGGGCTGACGGCAAGCGGCTCCGTTTCGATCGGATTGGGCAGAACCGTCACGGAAACCGGCGGCAGAGGCGATTTTTTGCGCAGGGAAAACAGCCCGAAGCAGTCGGAAAACGTGATTTGCGTGATGCCGACCGGATAGACGCCGACATGGGGACAGGGAAATGTGTTGTCGCTCTCGGTCACGCCGAAGAGATTGGCGCTGAGTGAAAAATCGCTCTGCCGTCCGCTGGGCAGACAGACCTTCAGCGAAAGCGGCGCAATCGGCGCGGGAATGGGCATGCGCAGGCTCAGATGATACGGGCAGGATCCGCTTCGGGTGATCTGCCCGCCGTCAATGGACTGGCTGACCTTGCCAAAGAGCGCAGCAAGCAGCACGCTGAGCAGCGCCAACAGCCAGCAGGTCAGCGCCGCCGCGCCCAGCAGAAATGCGCCCGCACTGCCGACGGAAAGCGCCGTAAAGAGCATCAGTACGCCGAAAATCAGCGTATAAAACCCGCGTGAGGTCATTTCAGCTTCACCGGGATGCGCACGTTTCGGAGCAGTTCGGCGAAGGCCTGCTCGCTGGTATAGCCGCGCATGCGTGCCTCGGCGGAAAGCACGAAGCGATGGCACAGCACGCTGGGCGCAAGATGCTGCACGTCTTCGGGAATGATATAATCGCGCCCGCAGAGCAGGGCGTTTGCCTGCGCGGCGTGGATGAGCGCAATCGCGGCACGCGTGCTTGCGCCCAGACTGAGCAGCGGCGTGCTGCGCGTGGCGGCGCAGATGGCGGCGATATACGCCCGGACTTCCTTGGAGCAGTAGACCGTTTTAACCTCCTGCTGCATGGCGATGACGTCCTCCGACGAGCAGACGGGGACGACGGATTCCATGGGCTTTTGTTCGCCGCAGTACCTGTCCAGAATGTCCATCTCATCCTGCAAGGACGGATAGCCGATGGAAATGCGCATGAAAAAGCGGTCCATCTGCGCTTCCGGCAGGGGATAGGTGCCCACGAAATCGACCGGATTCTGCGTTGCCAGAACCATAAACGGACGCGCCAGCGGATAGGTCACGCCGTCAACCGTCACCTGACGCTCTTCCATGACCTCGAGCAGCGCGGACTGCGTTTTCGGCGACGTGCGGTTGATTTCGTCGGCGAGGACAATCTGGCTCATGATCGCGCCGGGGCGGTACTGCATCTCGCCCGACAGGCTGGGCATCGTGAAGCCGGTGATATCCGACGGGGTGATATCCGGCGTAAACTGGATGCGCTTAAACGAGCAGGACAGCGAACGCGCCAGCGCACTGGCGAGCGTCGTCTTGCCCACGCCCGGAACATCCTCGATGAGCACATGCCCTTCGCACAGCAGCGCGGTGAGCATCAGTTCCACAACGTCATCCTTGCCGACGACGGCGCGGGCTATATTCTGCTTGAGAGCGGAAACCATCATGCTGAAATTGGTCATAATACACTCCTTTGGCTTGCGTTTATCCTAATGTGCGCCGCGGGGGCGGGGGATAAACATCTTTCTACTATTATAAGGGCAGGGCGGGAATTTGGCAAGCCGCGTGCCACGCCTTGCAAGAAAGCGCCTTTTTTGTTAAAATAAAGGAAAAAAAGAAGGCGGCATTTTGCCGCGGGGAGGAACCCGGTCACACGGGGAAGAGCAAGCAACATGACAGAGCAGATTTTATCGCGTCTGCTGGGCGGGCAGAGCGTTTCCGGACAGGCGCTCAGCGAAGAGCTGGGCGTGACCCGTGCGGCGGTATGGAAGCAGATCAGCCAGCTCAGGGAAATGGGGTTTGAAATCGAGGCATGCGGCGGTCAGGGCTATCGGCTGCTCGCCTGCCCGGACAGCCTGATGGAGCCGGTTGTGCAGCAGGGGCTTCATACGGCATGGGCGGGAAAGAAGATCGTCTATCTGCGCAGCGTGGATTCGACCAACCGTTATGCGCGTCAGCTTGCCGCCGACGGCGCGGAGCAGGGAACGCTGGTTTTGGCGGATGAGCAGACGGCGGGACGCGGCCGTCGCGGCAGGGGCTGGATCTCTCCGGCGGGCGAGGGCATTTTCATGACGCTGATTCTCAGACCGCATGCCCATCCGTCCCATGTTGCGGTGCTGTCGCTGCAAACGGCGCTTGCGGTCGCGAGGGCGATTTCCCGCGCCTGCGAACTGGATGCACGCATCAAGTGGCCCAACGACATCGTCTGCGGCGGCAGAAAGGTTTGCGGCATGCTGCTGGAGATGAACGCCGATGAGCAGAGCGTTCACGACGTGGTGGCGGGTATTGGCATCAATGTCCATCAAAAAGCGTTTGAAGGGGATATCGCCCGAACCGCGTCGTCGCTGGATCTGCTGACGGGCAGGACGATCTGCCGTGCGGACGTGGTGCGTGCGTTCCTTGAGGAGTATGAGGCGGTGGATGCGCTGGCGAAAACGGGAACGGATGCGCTGATGCAGGCGTATCGGGAACGCTCGGCGACGCTGGGGCAGCGCGTGCAGGTCATTTCCGCGACAGGCAGCTTTACCGGCACCGCGATGGACGTGACGGACAGCGGAAGCCTGATCGTCCGCACGGACGAAGGAGAAGACCGCGAGGTGCTGGCGGCGGACGTATCCGTCCGGGGGCTGATGGGCTATGCCTGAGCTGCTGGGCGTGGGCGTCGATTTGTGCGGCATTGCGCGGATTGAAAGGGCAATCGAAAAAGCACATTTTTACGAGCGGGTCTTTACGCCGGAAGAACGCGCTTATCTTGACCAAAAGGGCAAGAGCAGGGCGCAGAGCGCGGCGGCGATGTTCGCTGCTAAGGAAGCGGTTGCCAAGGCGCTGGGCACGGGTTTTTCGGGCGGCGTGATGCCGTGGAATATCAGCGTCGTTCACGACGAAAAGGGTGCGCCGGGCGCGGAACTGTCGGGCGCGGCGAAAGAGAGATTGGAGCAGATGGGCGGCGCGGGCGTGCGGATTTCGCTGAGCCACGAGGGGGACAGCGCCATAGCGTTCGCGGTGATAGGAGGCTTTTGATGAACCATACGATTTCTCCGCAGGATATGCGGGAGATGGAACGCGCATTTCTGGAAGGAACGGGCTATCCCTCGATCCTGCTGATGGAGCATGCGGCGCAGGCGGTTGTGACTGCCCTGCGTGAATATGCGCCTTCAAAAAGCCGCGTGTTGTTCGTCTGCGGCGCGGGGAACAACGGCGGCGACGGATGCGCGGCGGCGCGGCTCTGGATGCAGCAGGGCGGCAGGGCGGATGTCTGGCTGCTCAAAAGCCCCTCGCAGATGAAGGGGGATGCCGGGGTCAACGCCTGTCTGCTCAACAGCTGCGGCGCTGCGCTCAATGTGCTATACAATGAAGCGCCCGAGATTCCCGCGGACTGCGCGGCGGTTGTCGATGCGCTGTATGGAACGGGACTGAGCCGCGAGCTGGAGGGCGCTGCACTCTATGCCGTTCAGCGGATGAACGAGAGCGGCTTGCCGATCGTTGCGGTGGATATCCCGTCCGGCGTGGACGGCGCAACGGGGCAGGTGCTTGGCGACGCGGTGCATGCCGCGCAGACGGTGACCTTTCACCGCGCCAAACACGGGCTGATGATCTATCCCGGGCGGGCGTATACCGGCAGACTGACGGTCTGCGATATCGGCATCCTGCCCGAGTGGGACGGCGCACAGGGATATGATATTCTGGAAGAGGACGATGCACGCGCCCTGCTTCCCGTCCGTCCGCGAGACGGGAACAAAGGCACGTTCGGTCATGTGCTGAGCGTGGCGGGAAGCGAAGGCATGGCGGGCGCGGCGACGCTCTGCGCAAGGGCGGCGCTGCGGTCGGGCGCGGGGCTGGTGACGGCGGCGTGTCCGTTTGCGGTGCTGGGTACGCTTCAGGCGCAGGCGCCGTGTGCGATGGCGAAGGTTGTTTCCGACGGCGCGGAGCTGGATGCGGGCGCGGCGGATCTGCTTATGGAATTGGCGAAGGGCAAGGCGGCGCTTGCCATCGGTCCCGGATTGGGGCGGACGGACGGCGCGTGGTTTGCGGTTGAAGCCCTTGTCCGGAGCGATACGCCGAAGGTCATCGACGCGGACGCGCTCTTCCTCCTGGCGAAGCATGGCGGCGGCGTGGGGGCGAACACGGTGCTGACGCCGCATCCGGGCGAGATGGCGAGGCTGTGCGACACGACGGTTCAGGCGGTTCTCGCCGCGCCGGTGGAATTTGCGCAGCAGCTTGCGGCGGATCTGGGCGCGTGCGTGCTGCTCAAGGGCGCGACGACCATCATCGCGCAGGGTGAAGACGTGGCGATGAACATCGTCGGCTGCGACGGCATGGGAACCGGCGGCTGCGGCGATGTGCTGACGGGCGTCATCGCTTCGCTGATGGCGCAAGGCATGAGCACATGGGACGCGGCGCGTGTCGGCGCGTTTTATCACGGACGCGCAGGCGAAACGGCGCAGGCTCATCTGGGCGCACGCGGCGTGACCGCATGGGATGTATGCGACGCGCTGAGGATCGAGTGACGCGCCGGGGGCATAGAATAGAACTGCGGGGGCGTGGCTCCATGATTTCTTCCCTTAGGGTTGTGAGAGCATGGAGATCACTCGCGGAGATATCTTTATCGCAGACCTGAACCCGGTGCAGGGCAGTGAACAGGGCGGCGTTCGCCCGGTGCTGATCGTGCAGAACGACCGGGGCAACCGGTTTTCGCCGACGGTGATCTGTGCGGCGATGACCTCACGCGTGGGCAAAAACGACCTGCCGACGCATGTATGGATCAGCGCACGGGACAGCGGTCTGAAAAGCGATTCGCTGGTTTTATGCGAACAGATTCGGACGATTGAAAAGCGGCGCTTGCGTGCGAAAGCCGGGCATATTGAAAACATGGCGATGGCGCGTGTGAACGGGGCACTGCTTTGTGCGCTGGGCATGGCGCAAAGATAGAAGGTTCTTTTTTGTAAAAAAAGAAGTTGCTTAGAAGGAGCTGTCAAGCTCGCAACACCGATGTTTCAAGAATAAAATAAAGTATTTGCGCCCGAAGGTTTCCAAAGGGCGATGCGCCAAACGGGCGCCGTAAACGCTCGGAAAGCCCTTTGGTGGGGCGATGGGGCAAAGCCCCATATCCACAAATGCTTAGATATTTGTTTCTTGAAATGTTTGGTTTAATCTTGACAGCTCCCTTTTGCGGGAATGACGCAAACAGCCGCTGCCGACAGGCGGGGCGTTTAAATCAAAGGACGGACAAGCGACGGAGGGAAAAGATATGGGGAAGATCGATTGGAAGGCGGAAGGAAAGCAGATCATCAGGGATTACCTGCTGCTGACGCTCGGCGCACTCATTACGGCGTTTGCGTTTGCCATGTTTTTGCTGCCCAATGACATTGCGCCGGGCGGCGTAACGGGTATCGCAACGGTTTTGTCGAGCTGGACGGGGCTGAACGTCGGTCTGCTCAGCTTTTTGATCAACCTGCCGCTGTTCGCCATCGGCTGGCGGCGCGTCGGCTGGCGGTTTGCGGCGCGGTCGTTTGTTGCCATGATGCTGCTGTCGCTGTTCATCGACGGACTGCCGGTATATGACCTCGCGGGGGATATGATGCTTGCGTCGCTCTTCGGCGGCGTCATCATGGGCATCGGGCTGGGCATTGTCGTGCGTTCCGGCGCGACGACGGGCGGCACGGACATGGCGGCGATGATCGTTCACGAGCATTGGAACTTCCTGACCGTGCCGATGGTGCTGTTTTCGATTGATACGGTGGTTGTGATCGTTGCGGCGATGGCGTTCGGTTTGCAGGCGGGTCTGTTTGCGCTGCTTTCGCTGTTTACATCGACGAAAGCGATGGATGCCATCATCAAGGGATTCAACACGGCGATGCAGTTCCTCATCATCAGCACGAATCAGGCGGAGATTGTCCGCCGCATCCACGGCGAGCTGGAGCGCGGCTGCACGCGGCTTGAGGCGACGGGCACCTACGAAGGCAGAAAGAACGGTGCGCTGCTGTGCGTGGTTTCGCGCATGGAAGCCGCAAAGCTCAAGAAAATCGTTTCCGAAGTCGATCCGCGTGCGTTTGTGACGGTCTGCGACGTGCATGAAGCACTGGGCGAGGGATTCACCTACCAGCCTACGGAAAAGTGATTTTTCCGCACGGAGATTGACCCCGCTTATTTGTGGCTGTGAAATGAAAAAAGCGTTTGCAAACGAATGGCTTTAATGGTATAATCATATCGACAAAGCGTCTGTGTGAGGACGCCTAATAATCAACTCAGGAGGAATGTATCATGAAAAAGATCCTTTCCGCACTGCTCGTTCTGACCGCGCTGCTCGCGCTGGTCGCGTCGTCCGCTCTGGCTGCCGATGTTGCGCTCGTTACCGACGTCGGAACCATCGACGATGAATCCTTCAACCAGGCTTGCTGGGAGGGCGTTGTCGCCTACACCGAAGCCAATAATCTCCAGTGCCAGTACTATCAGCCGGCGGCTGACAGCACGGATGAGCGCATCAACTCCGTTGATCAGGCTGTTTCCGACGGCGCGAAGGTTATCGTCTGCCCGGGCTATCTGTTCGGCGAAACGATGGCGGCTGTTCAGGATATCTATCCGGACGTCAGCTTCATCGCGGTTGACGTGTCTGCGGCCGACCTCGGCACCGACGCGAAGGCAAACCTGTACTGCGCCGTGTTCGGCGAGGAGCAGGCGGGCTATCTGGCCGGTTATGCCGCTGTGAAGGAAGGATACACCAAGCTGGGCTTCCTGGGTGGCATGGCGGTTCCTGCCGTGCAGCGTTACGGCTACGGCTTCGTGCAGGGCGTGAGCGCTGCGGCGGCTGAGCTGAACGTTCCGGTCGAGGTGAACTACACCTACGGCGGTCAGTTCTTCGGCGATGCGAACATCACCGCGAAGATGGACGGCTGGTATGCTGCCGGCACCGAGATCGTCTTCGCCTGCGGCGGCGGCATCTACACCTCCGCTGTTGAGGCTGCGCTGAACCACAAGGCGTATGTCATCGGTGTTGACGTTGACCAGCATCCGGTCGGCGAGAGCGCCGTTGCCGAGTATGGCTACAACCCGTTCGTGACCTCTGCCATGAAGGGTCTGAAGGAAGCGACCGAGAGCGCTCTGGGCAAGTTCTTTGACGGCACCTGGGCGGACATCGGCGGCAAGGTTGAAACCCTGAACCTGCAGGCGGGCGACTTTGTGGGTCTGCCGACGGCTGAGGCTTCCTGGGGCTTCAAGACCTTCACCATGGACGAGTACAACCAACTGATCGAAGACATCCGCTCCGGCAAGCTGGTCGTGTCTGACGAGATCGCGGAGCATCCGGCTGTTGCCGAGAACGTGACCGTCAACTACATCGACTAATTCTCCAGATTGAAATGAAAGCGGCTTCCTGCTTTGCGGCGGGAAGCCGCTTTTTTGACGGTATGCCCGAGCGACTTTCGGCGACGGACATCGCATGAAGTTTGCACTTTCAGCAAAAATGGGCAGGAAATACAGGGATGAGGGCGAATTGGTAAAAGGCGAGCAAAAAACTGCGCAGAATGCGGGGGCTCGACAGGCGCTTTCGAGATTTTCAGGGCAAAGGCGGGCGGTACTGCGGTGATAAAGTTTACCAAGATGCAGGGACTCGGCAACGATTATATCTATATCAATGCGTTTGAAGAACGCGTCGATGATCCGGCAGCGTTGGCGAAGAAGATCAGCGACAGGCATTTTGGCGTCGGCAGCGACGGACTGGTGCTGATTGCGCCGAGCGAAACGGCGGATTTCCGCATGGTGATGTACAATGCGGACGGATCACGCGGAGCGATGTGCGGAAACGCGGCGCGATGTGTCGCCAAATATGTCTATGACAGAGGGATGACGCAAAAGACCGTCATCAAGCTGCAAACCGATTCCGGAATCAAAACGCTTCACCTGACGGTTCGGGACGGCGTGACGCAAAGCGTCTGCGTGGACATGGGCGAACCCATTCTGGAATGTGAGCGCGTACCCTGCCTGCTGGGGCATGGGCTGGTGAAAAAAGCGCCGATTACGGTGCTGGGGCGCACGTTTGAGATCACGCCCATATCGATGGGCAATCCGCACGGCGTCATTTTTATCGATGAACCCGTCGAGCAGTTTGAGCTGGACAAGTACGGGCCGGAACTTGAGCATCATCCGGCTTTTCCTGAAAAAGTGAATATCGAATTTGTCAATGTGCTTTCCCCGACGCGGCTGAGAATGCGCGTTTGGGAGCGCGGAAGCGGCATCACGCTGGCATGCGGAACAGGTTCCTGCGCGGTGCTTGCGGCGGCAAGCCTGTGCGGTCTGTCGGACAGGCGGGCGGAGATCGTGTTGGATGGCGGCGTGCTTCAGGATGAATGGAACGAGAAAACGGGTCATGTCCTGATGACGGGCGCGGCTGCCTTTGTGTTCAATGGGGAATACGACGGATAACACGGAAAGCGAGGAAAGCCCATGACGTTGGTGACGGAAGCCGTTATTTTCGCCGCGCAGGCGCATGACGGCGCAGCACGCAAGGGATCGATGATCCCGTATATCGTTCATCCGATGGAGGTTGTGGCGATTTGCGCTACGCTGACAGACGACCAGCAGGTGCTGGCTGCCGCCGCGCTGCACGATGTGATGGAGGACTGCGGAGTCGGCTTTGATGAGCTGAGCAGGCGCTTCGGGGTTCGCGTGGCGAAGCTGATCTGCCAGGAAAGCCAGCAATATTGCGGCGATCCCTGCCAGACGTGGAACAGGCGCAAGCTTGGCGCCGTTCGGCGCATCCATGCAGGCTGCCGGGAGACGAAGATCATTGCGTTGGGGGATAAGCTGAGCAACATGCGTGCCATCAGCCGCGATTTTATCCGGGATGGCGAAGCGATGTTTCAGAAATTCCATCAGCATGACAAGCGGCGCCATGCGTGGTATTACAGAAGCTGTACGGCGGGGCTGAAGGGCGAATTGGGCGATACGCCTGCGTGGCAGGAGCTGGATGAGTTGGTCGGGCAGGTATTTGACGGGGTCGAAAGCCTTGCGCCCGACGAGCAGAACGAAAGCAATCCGGAAGGCGCATACGCCGTATAAAGGGCAATTCGCGCAAAAAGTGCGAAACCGCTTGACAAAGGATGCGCTTTCCTGTATCATAAACGACTGGTTAAACGAGAATCACTTTGCAGCTTTTGCTGCTTTTGCTTTGTGAAAGGGGTTGAACCTTCCGTGGTACGCGCAATTGTCGGTGCGAACTGGGGTGACGAGGGCAAGGGTAAGATTACCGATATGCTGGCGTCTGAATCCGATATTGTGGTTCGCTTTCAGGGCGGTGCGAACGCTGGTCATACCATCATCAATGATTATGGCCGCTTTGCGCTCCATCTCCTGCCCAGCGGTGTGTGCACGCCGAATGTGGTCAACGTGCTTGGCCCGGGTGTTGCGCTGGATATCGAATTTTTCCTCAAAGAGCTGGCTTCCATTGAAGAGCAGGGACTGCCTGCGCCGAAGATCCTGATCTCCGAGCGTGCGCAGGTACTCATGCCGTACCATGTGGCGCTGGACTGCTACGAGGAAGAGCGTCTGGGCAAGAATTCCTTCGGCTCGACCAAGTCCGGCATTGCGCCGTTCTATGGCGACAAGTTCCAGAAGATTGGCTTGCAGCTCTGCCAGCTGTATTATCCGGAAGTCCTGCGTGAGAAGCTCGCGCATGCGCTGGATATCAAGAATGCCATCATCGTCAACCTCTATCACAAAGAGCCGGTTGATCTGGAGCAGATGATTGCCAAGCTGACCGACCTCGCCGAGCGCATCCGCCCGTATGTTGCGGATACCGACGCGTACATGATGCAGGCTGTCCGCGAGGGCAAAAAGATCCTGCTGGAGGGTCAGCTCGGCACCCTGCGCGATCCGGATCACGGCATTTACCCAATGGTGACCTCTTCCTCTCCGTTGGCGGGCTATGGCCCGGTCGGCGCGGGTGTTCCGGTTTGGAGCATCAAAGAGGTCATCGCGGTGACCAAGGCATATTCTTCCTGCGTTGGCGCCGGCCCGTTCACGACGGAGCTGTTCGGCGAGGAAGCCGAGGAGCTGCGCAAGCGCGGCGGAGATCGCGGCGAATATGGCGCGACGACCGGTCGCCCGCGCCGCGTCGGCTGGTTTGACTGCGTGGCAACCCGTTACGGCTGCGAGATGCAGGGCGCGACGGAGGTCGCCATGACGAACCTCGACGTGCTGGGCTATCTGGATGAGATTCCGGTCTGCGTGGCATATGAATTCAACGGCGAGCGTGTGGACAACTTCCCCGTAACGCCGAAGCTCGAGCAGTGCAAGCCGATTTACGTCAAGCTGCCGGGCTGGAAGTGCGATACCCGCGGCATCAAGAACTTTGATGAGCTGCCGGAGAACGCCCGCCACTACATCGAGTTCCTCGAGAAGGAAGTCGGCTGCCCGTTCAAACTCATTTCCAACGGTCCTCGCCGCGACGAGATCATCTATCGCTGAGCATTTTGACATCTTAACATAGTGACATGAAGGAGGAAACAGCATGAAGCGCATCGGTTCTGCAAATTCGAACATGATGGCAGCGCTGTTTCCTTTTTTCCTGTCTTTTTGTCATTCTTTTTGAAAAGCCGCCGTTTTGGGCGGCTTTCTTTTTGCATATCCGGCAGGTTGACGAAACGCATAGGATTGCCGTATAATGGGCGATTGTATGCATGAAATATCCAATACGTATTCATGGAAAAGGAGAGTGCGCCGATGGCAACATTGATTCTGGAGGACGGCACCCGCTACGAGGGAACGCTGTTCGGGCACAAGGCTCCGGTAACGGGAGAGGTCGTCTTTACGACCGGCATGACCGGCTATCAGGAAACATTGACCGACCCGTCTTATTGCGGTCAGATCGTCTGCATGACCTATCCGCTCATTGGCAACGTGGGCATCAACGATATCGATAACGAGAGCGACAGAGTCCGGATGCGCGGTTTGATCGTATCCGAGCTGTGCGACGTGCCGAGCAACTGGCAGATGAAAAAGACGCTCGATCAGTATCTGGATGAGCAGGGCGTCACCGGCATTTACGGTGTGGATACCCGTGCGCTGACCCGTCATGTCCGCGTGTACGGCACGCTTCGCGGACGCATCGTCGAAGGCGAGCCGACCGAAGAGGATCTCGCGCAGACAAAGAGCTTTGAAATGCACGATCAGGTCGCTCAGTGCACCTGCAAAGAGTCGTATGACGTGCCGGGCGAAGGCAAGTACAACATCGCCGTGATGGACTTCGGTCTCAAGCGCGGCATCCTGCGTTCGCTGCTCAGCCGCGGCTGCACGCTGCGCGTGTTCCCGGCGGATACGGATGCGCAGACCATCCTCGATTCGGGCTGCGACGGCGTGATGCTGACCAACGGCCCCGGAGATCCGCAGGATAACCCGAAGGCAATCGCAACAATTCGCGAACTGATGGGCAAAAAGCCGATGTTCGGCATCTGCCTGGGACATCAGCTGATGGCGCTGGCGATGGGCGGACGCACGGTTCAGATGAAATACGGCCATCATGGCGCAAACCATCCGGTCAAGGATTTGAGCCGCGGCACCTGCTCTGTTACGGCGCAGAACCATGGTTACATGGTCGATCCCGAGCAGCTGCCGGAAGGCGCGGTCGTCAGCCATCTCAACTGGAACGATCAGACGGTTGAAGGCGTCCGCTATACCGGAAAGAACGCATTCTCCGTGCAGTTCCATCCGGAAGCCTGCGGCGGCCCGTGCGAAACGAAGTATCTGTTTGACGATTTCCTTGCCATGGTCATGGCAAATAAAGAGCAGTAAGAGGGGGACAAGCGCATGCCTAAGAATCCGAATATCCGAAAGGTATTGGTCATCGGCTCCGGCCCGATCGTCATCGGTCAGGCGGCGGAATTCGACTACGCCGGCACACAGGCTTGCCGCGTCCTCAAGGAAGAGGGCGTGGAGGTCGTGCTGGTCAACAGCAATCCGGCGACCATCATGACCGATACTCAGATTGCTGACAAGGTATATCTCGAACCGCTGACGGTTGGCTCGCTGGAAAAGATCATCGATCGTGAGCGTCCGGACAGCCTGCTCGCCTCTCTGGGCGGACAAACCGGTCTGAACCTGGCGATGGAGCTGGACGAAAAGGGCATTCTGCAAAAGTACAACGTGCAGCTGCTGGGCACCAAGATCGACTCCATCCGCCGCGCCGAAGACCGCGAGGACTTTAAGAACATGATGCTCGCCATCGGCGAACCCTGCATCGATTCGGTCATCGTTCACGACGTACAGGCGTCTGTGGATTTCGCCAACGAATATGGCTATCCGGTCATCGTTCGTCCGGCATATACGCTGGGCGGAACGGGCGGCGGCATTGCCGAGGACGAAAAGCAGCTCCGCGAAATCTGCGCGGACGGTCTGCGTTCCTCCCGTGTGCATGAAAACCTGATCGAGCGCTGCATTGCCGGCTGGAAAGAGATCGAGTACGAGGTTATCCGCGACAGCGCGGGCAACTTCATCACCGTCTGCAACATGGAGAACTTCGATCCGGTCGGCGTACATACCGGCGACTCCATCGTTGTGGCGCCGAGCCAGACCCTGCGCGACCCGGAGCATCAGATGCTGCGCAGCGCGTCGATGAACATCATCAGCGCACTGGGCATCGAGGGCGGCTGCAACGTGCAGTACGCACTCAGCCCGGACAGCATGCAGTATTATGTCATCGAGGTCAACCCGCGTGTATCCCGCTCTTCCGCGCTGGCGTCCAAGGCGACCGGTTATCCGATTGCCAAGGTCACGACGCGCATTGCGCTGGGTTATACGCTTGACGAAATCGTCAACGGCGTGACCGGGCAGACCTATGCCTGCGCCGAGCCGACGATCGACTACGTCGTGCTGAAATTCCCGCGCTGGCCTTTCGATAAGTTCGTTTACGCCGATAAGCACATCGGAACCAAGATGAAGGCGACCGGCGAGATCATGGCAATCGGAACGAACTTCGAAAACGCGCTGCTCAAGGCGGTTCGTTCTCTGGAAATGGGCAGGGACAGCCTCGTTACGCCTGCGCTGGAAGCGCTCAGCGACGAAGCGCTGGAAGCCAAGCTGCATGACATCGACACCGAGCGCTCGTTCGTCGTTGCGGAAGCGCTGCGCCGCGGCATGACGATGGAGCATGTCCACGAGATCACGAAGATCGACATCTGGTTCCTCAAGAAGGTGCAGAACATCGTCCGCATGGAGCAGAAGCTCCGCGGGCTGGGCGACATCGCTGCGCTGGATCATGACCTGCTGTTGTCCGCGAAGAAGATGGGCATGGCGGACAGCGCGATTGCGCGGTTTGTCGGCTGCAAAACGGCGGATATCCGCCTGCTGCGTGAGCGGCTCAAGATTCTGCCGTCCTTCCGCATGGTCGATACCTGCGGCGGCGAGTTTGACGCCGTCAGCCCGTATTTTTACAGCACCTATGGCACGGCGACGGAAGCGAAGAACAGCGGCCGCAAGACGGTTGTCGTCCTCGGTTCCGGCCCGATCCGTATCGGTCAGGGCATTGAGTTTGACTACTGCTCGGTTCACTGCGTCTGGGCGCTCAAGCGTGCGGGCTTTGATACCGTCATCATCAACAACAACCCGGAAACGGTTTCTACGGACTTTGATACCGCGGATCGCCTGTATTTCGAGCCGCTGACGCCGGAAGACGTCATGAACGTGCTGGAAATCGAGCAGCCGGTCGGCGTGGTCTGCCAGTTCGGAGGTCAGACCGCGATTAAGCTCGCCAAGACGGTTCGTGAAGCCGGATACAGCATCCTCGGCACGGATCTGGGCGACATCGACGCGGCGGAAGACCGCGAGCTGTTCAACGAACTGCTGAATCGTCTGGGCATCCCGCAGCCGAAGGGCACGACCGTATTCACCGCGGACGAAGCGGCGAAGGCGGCGGCGGAGCTTGGCTATCCGGTTCTGGTTCGCCCGAGCTATGTGCTTGGCGGTCAGGGCATGGAAATCGCTTATGACGAAAAGCATATCCGCGAATACATGTCCATCATCAACATGAACATTCAGGAGCATCCGATCCTGGTCGATAAGTATCTGCTCGGTCGCGAGATCGAAGTCGATGCGATTTGCGACGGCGAGAACGTGCTGATCCCGGGCATCATGGAGCATGTCGAGCGTGCGGGCATTCACTCCGGCGACTCCATCTCTGTCTATCCGCCGCAGCATCTCGCGCCGCGCATCCAGCGCATGGTGACGGATTATACGATCAACATTGCACGCAGCCTGCATGTGCGCGGTCTGGTGAATATCCAGTTCATCGAGTACGCCGGCGACCTGTATATCATCGAGGTCAACCCGCGTTCTTCCCGTACGGTACCGTATATCTCCAAGGTCACGGGCATCCCGATTGTCGAGCTGGGCGTCCGCGCTTCGCTGGGCGAAAAGGTGCCGGAGATGGGCTTTGGTACGGGTCTGTATCCGCCGGCACCGACGGTTGCGGTCAAGATGCCGGTATTCAGCTTTGAAAAGCTGCCTGAGGTTGAGGTCAGCCTTGGACCGGAAATGAAGTCCACGGGCGAAGCGCTGGGTCTGGCGGAAACGGCAGAGGAAGCGTATCTCAAGGGTTTTGCTTCCACGAAGATGGCGATTCCGAAGCCGGAAGAGGGCGGCGTGCTGTTTGCCATCGCCGACCACGATAAGCGCGAAGCCATGGAACTGGCGGAAACGTTCGCGTCGCTGGGCTTTGAAATCTATGCGACGACGGGTACGGCGCATATGCTGAACCACAACTACGTCGGCGCACAGCCTGTGCCGCGCCCGGGCGAGGACACGGACGCGCTGGCGAAGCTGTTCGATTCGGGCAAGATTCGCCTGATTATCGCCACGCCGACGCACGGTCGTGATCCGCAGCGTGCGGGTTTCCGCCTGCGCCGCATGGCGGTTGAATACGGCATTGCCTGCGTGACGAGCATCGACACGGCAAAGCTGCTGATGAAGTGCGTGAAGCTGGGCAAGAAGGCTGAGGATGTTCCGCCGCTGGGTCTGCATGATTTGATCCTGTAATCGGAAAACGCTTGGAGTTTGTTCCCAAGACGCAGGAGCTTCGTGCTTTCGGGCAGGCAGTTTTTCGCGACGGGGGACGAATTTGGAAAGCGGCGACATTCTCAACATAAAGGGCTGAAAGCCGTTGAAAATCAAGCAGCTATGGCTGGAAGGGAAACCTTCATATCGTCATAGCTGCTTTTTCTTTGGCGGCGGATTGGCAAGCAAAACTTTAGAAAAAGTTGAATCGGCGCGGCGCCGGCATAAGGCGTGCTGTGACCGAATGGAGTAAAACGGGGAATGACGGACGTGAACATCGATGCCTTATCGAAAAGCTACCCTGTACGCCGTCTGAATCAAAGCGATGTGGACGCCGTATATGCGCTATGCAGGGGAAATTCGTTTTTTTAACGTATAGAAAATTGCGTAAAAATCGCCCGCGTGAGCAAAACATTGATGCGTGGCGGACTTCGGCGGAAGTGAACGCGGACTCAGTCCGCTTTTTTATCAGTATCACCCGCCTTTTGTGACCCGGGAAAGCATTTTGCAAGACATGACTGCCTTGCCGCCTGAAAAGAGCGAAGAGGACAAATTCTATTTGGGTTTCTTTGCGGGCGATGAACTGGCTGCCGTCATGGATTTGATTCTGGATTATCCGAAGCCGGGCATCGCGTTTATCGGTTTTTTCATGATGAACGCACAAAAGCAGGGCAGGGGAATCGGTTCTCAAATTGTGGATGAGGTCACGGCGCATTTGAAGGCGTGTAGGTTTAGCGAGGTGCGCTTGGGCGTTGACAAGGGAAACCCGCAAAGCCGCGCATTCTGGACGAAGAACGGATTCAGCCCCATCGAAGAAAAAGCGTATATCGTAATGAGCCGGATGCTGTCGGAGTGACGCGTCTCGCGGCGAATAAAACCCCGTCGGTTCGACCAATCTATTCCATAAAAGGGAGGAATGGTCGTGCTGACGGGGTTTTTGAGGACAATTGTACTGTTTTTCGTGACGGCGGTCGTCCTGCGGCTGATGGGCAAGCGGCAGTTGGCTCAGCTTCAACCGTATGAAGTGGTGATTACGCTGATGATTTCGGATTTGGCGACGCTTCCGATGGCGGATGTTGAGATCCCGCTGCTGAGCGGCGTCGTATCCATTTTGACGCTGCTGCTTGTCCACAGCTTGCTCAGCGCGTTATCCTATTGCAGCGTGCGCATGCGGCGCATCATCTGCGGCAGACCCAGCGTGTTGGTGCGCGACGGGAAAATATGCGAAAAAGAGCTGGCGCGGCTGTGCTTTGATCTGTCGGATCTGATGGAAGGCATGCGGTCGGGCGGCGTTATCGGTCTGGGAGAAGCCGGGAGCGTTGTGCTGGAAACGAATGGATCGCTCAGCGTGTTTCCGGCGGCGGATCACCGACCGGCGACGCGCAAGGAAATGAATCTGCCGCAGATTTACGACGGCATTCCGCTGACGCTGATTCTTGACGGACGGATGCAGGAGAGGAGCATGCGCATCGCCGGACTGGACGCGGGCTGGCTGCGCCGCATTTTGCAGGATCAGGGGATCGAGCGCGACCGGGATGTGTTGATTGCGACGCTGGACACGCAGGGCAGTCTGCTCGTGCAGGAAAGGGGCGGAAATGGGCGGTTGTTGACGCTTTCGGTGCTGAAACCCGGTCAGGTGAGGTGGTAAAATGCGCAAGAAAATATGGACGGTCATTTTTACATCGGCGCTTCTGATTCTGCTCAGCGTGGTGGAGCAAAAAGCCGTGCGCACGCTGACGGACGAGGCGATGGCACAGACGCAGACGATCATTCAGCTGCTTGAAAGCGGGGAGAACGAACAGGGGCTTGAACGGGCGCGGCAGATGGACGCATGGTGGGACGAAGAGGCGCCGAAGGTGGAGATCCTCATCAACCACGAAGCGACGGATGATGTGCGGTTTACGCTGTCGCGGCTGGTTGCGGCGCTTGAAGGCGGGGATGGCAAAGAAGCGCTCGTTTTTGCGCGGGAGCTGGAGGGCGGCATGGAGCATGTCTTGGAGCGTCAGGTGTTGAGCCTGCAGAACCTGCTTTAAAGCGATTTTCGGGGGAAGTGGGCATCTTTGATATGGAGCAAAGGGAGAATGTGCCGCTGCTGAATGAATCGCTGAACAGTGAAAATGTCAACATGAAGCAGAAAGAATGCAGGGAAACGAACATGACATCAGGTGAAACATGCAAATCATGCGCGAAACAGACGCACTTTTTGAAGAGAAAAGCAGTTTAATTTAAATAAAAATGCAAATATAGCTTGACAAAAGGATAGCTGATGGCTATAATGAATCCATCGACGGACGCAGAACCGTCGTAGCGCACAGGGGCTTGCGCAGAAGTTTCCTGTGTATGGTGTTTCTCTTTCTTTCTCCTCTTCATCAAAAAAGCGCCCGATCGCTCGGACGCTTTTTTGAATGCTTAGGTTGTAAGCAAAATTACATTTTGGTTCTGCCTTCCATCGCCTTGGCGAGCGTGACCTCATCGGTATACTCCAAATCGCCGCCGACAGGCAGACCGTGGGCGATTCGCGTGACCAAGATCCCCATAGGCTTGAGCAGACGCGCAATATAGCTTGCCGTCGCCTCGCCTTCGATATCGGGATTGGTCGCCAGAATCACCTCGTGAATATCCTCCTGACCGACGCGAGCGAGTAACTCGCGGATGCGGATGTCCTCCGGACCGATGCCCTCCATGGGGGAGATGGTTCCGTGAAGCACATGATAGCATCCCTTGAAATCGCGCATGCGTTCCATCGCGGCTACGTCGCGTGGATCGCGCACGACACAGAGCACGCCGTTATGGCGCTTTTCGTCCGCACAGATCGGGCAGGGGTCGTCCACCGTGTAGTTTCCGCAGAGGGAGCAATACTTCACAGCCTTGCGACCTTGCCAAATGGCGCTTGCCAGCTCATGCACCTGATCCTCGGGCAGAGAAACGATGTAATATGCCAGCCGCTGCGCGGTCTTGGCGCCGATGCCGGGCAGGCGGGAAAGCTGCTGCGCCATGCGTGCGATGGGTTCAATCTGCCCAGCCATAATCAGAACAGACCGCCCATGCCGGCGGCGCCGCCGATCTTCGCCATCTCGCTCTCGCGGGTTTCTTCGCCCTTCTTGAGCGCGTCGTTGACCGCCGCGACGATCATATCCTGAAGCATTTCGACTTCTTCCGGATCGACCGCGTCCTTATCGATGGTCAGGGAGAGAAGCTGGCGCTTGCCGCTGACCTTGCAGGATACAGCGCCGCCGCCTGCCGTGCCTTCGTACTCGCGGGCATCAAGGTCTTCCTGAGCCTTCATCATCTGCTGCTGCATCTTCTGCGCCTGGCGCATGAGCTGCTGCATATTGCCGCCCGGAATGCCGGGGAAACCGCCTCTTGCCATGGTAAAAATCCTCCTCATGGATAAAATCAGGTAAATCTTATTATACACCATCCGCACGAAAATGAAAAGCTTAAAATGTTCTGCGGGCGGGGAAGCATGCGGCTGGTCAGGAGAAAACAAATATGGTATACTATTCATCATCAAGCTGAAAAATAACATGGATTTAACACACGTCCATTATAATGAAAAAAAGCCCTGTACAGTGGGAATAAAACGGAGGAATATCCATGGATAACAAGACGGTCTTCATGAACCGCGAGCTTTCCTGGCTCAAATTCAATGAGCGCGTGCTGGAGGAAGCGGAGAGCGACAAAACGCCTCTTTGCGAAAGGCTCTCTTTTGCGTCCATTTATCAGAGCAATCTGGACGAATTCTTCATGGTGCGCGTCGGCTCGCTGGTTGATCAGGAAAGCCTGTCGCCGTCCATGCGGGAAAACAAGACGCACATGACCCCGCGTGAGCAGATTGACGCGGTGATTGCCCGTGTGCATGAGCTGAATAAGCGCCGCGATGCCGTCTATGCGAATCTGATGGAGCGGCTGGAAGAGCAGGGCGTCCGGCTGGTGGATTTCCGCAAGATCGGCAGACAGGAGAGCGAACGCCTCGAGCGCTATTTCGATTCGGAGATTGCGCCGCTGATTTCGCCTGCCATCGTCGGACGCAGGCAGCCGTTCCCGTTTCTGAGAAACAGAGATATCTACGCAGTCGTCGTGCTGGGACGCAAAAACGGAAAGAACAAGCTGGGCATCATTCCCTGCAACGCGGGCGTGTTCCCGCGGCTGATCGAGGTATCTGCCAAGGAAAAGACCTATATGCTGGCGGAAGACCTGATTCTGCACTTTATTCCGAAGGTCTTTGAGGGGTATATGATTCGGGCGAAGAGCCTGATTCGCGTGACCCGCAACGCGGATATCGATGCGGACGCGCTCTATGACGACGATCTGGATTACCGCGAGTTCATGGTCGAACTGATCAAGCGCCGCAAGCGCCTTGCGCCGGTTCGGCTGGAGCTTTCCCGCGAACTGGATGGGGACATCATCGATACGCTCTGCGAATACATGGACGTGCCGCGCAAGTACGTTTTCCAGAATGCGACGCCGCTTGACCTGTCGTTCCTGTTTAAGATTCAGGATTTTCTGCGTCAGCGCAGCGAGCTGTTCTATGGACGCCGCATTCCGCAGAAATCCCCGGCGTTTGTTTCCGGCAAGCCGATTCTCGCACAGATTGCGCAGAAGGACAAGCTGCTTTCCTATCCGTATGAAAGCATGCGCCCGTTCCTTGAAATGCTGACCGAAGCCGCCAATGACGACCGGGTGGTTTCCATCAAAATGACGCTTTACCGCGTCGCCAAGCAGAGCAAGGTTGTTGAGGCGCTCTGCGAAGCGGCGGAAAACGGCAAGGACGTGCTGGTGCTTGTCGAGCTGAAGGCGCGTTTTGACGAGGAAAACAACATCGAGTGGAGCCGCAGGCTAGAGGAAGCAGGCTGCAACGTCATTTACGGGCTGGACGGCTACAAGGTGCATTCCAAGCTCTGCCTGATTACCCGCCGCGAGAAGGAAGGCATAGCGTATTACACGCAGATCGGCACGGGCAACTACAACGAAAAGACTGCCCGCCTGTATACCGACCTCTGCCTGATGACCGCCAACCGCGCCATCGGCGAGGAAGCCAACGCCGTGTTCAATGCGCTGGCGAAGGGCGAAACCGTCCATGAAACGCGCCACCTGCTCGTGGCGCCGCACTGCCTGCAAAACAAGGTGCTGGCGATGATGGATGAAGAAATCGCCCGCGCCAAGGCAGGCGAGGATGCGTATCTGGGCGTCAAGATCAATTCGCTGACGGATAAGGCGATTATCGACAAGCTGATCGAGGCATCCTGCGCCGGCGTGAAGATTGATCTGGTTGTGCGCGGTATCTGCTGTCTGGTGGCAGGCGTGCCGGGCGAAACGGAGAATATCCGCGTGGTCAGCATCGTCGGACGGTTCCTGGAGCATGCGCGAATTTATATCTTCGGGCGCGGCGAACGGGCGAAAGTCTACATTGCCTCCGCGGACTACATGACGCGCAACACGCTGCGCCGCGTAGAGGTCGCCTCGCCGATTTACGACGCGGATATCCGTGCGCGTATTCTCGATATGTTTGACACGATGCTGCGCGATAACGTGCAGGCGCGTGAGATGGAGAACAATGGGCAGTATCGCCGGCTCAAGCCCGGCAAGGATGAAGCGCCGCTCAACAGCCAGGAGTACTTCTATCAGCAGGCATATGACTTGGCGCCTAAAGCGGGAACCGTGGAATCGTGCTGATTTTGTTCAATAACGTGGGGCAAGACTACAAGCAACATATTTTTCGGACAGAAATTTACAAAAACCGTTGACAACTGCGTGTGCCTTATGCTATACTAAACAAGTGCTTAGGGGTATGGTGTAATGGTAACACGTGGGTCTCCAAAACCTTTGTTGAGGGTTCGAGTCCTTCTGCCCCTGCCAAGACAGTCGGTTGCGAAAGCAGCCGACTTTTTGTTTTACAGAGAATTTGCAGGAAATCGCCCGCCCGACACGCAGTATTGGACGAGGTCAAAATGGTGTATCGGCTGCACAGCCCCATCATCGTTCTCTTTTGTAATGCGTATAGTCAAACAAGATTGAAAAAACAAACTTATTGCGGTATAATAGCCGAGAGAATCCCTTTTGTGATGAATAGGAGGAAAAAGATGAATAAGAAAGCAATCATCATCGTCTTGGACAGCGTGGGCATCGGCGAACTGCCGGATGCGGCGGCTTACGGCGACAAGGGAGCCGACACGCTGGGACATATCATCAACACCTGCCATCCGGAACTGCCGAATATGATGGGGCTCGGTCTGGCGAATATCGACGGCGCAAGCTTCCCGGGCAAGGTGGAAGCGCCGAAGGGCTGCTACGGCAAGCTCCGCGAGGTTTCTGCCGGCAAGGATACGACGACCGGACATTGGGAAATCGCGGGCATTCAGCTGGAGCATGCGTTCCCGACGTTCCCGAACGGCTTCCCGCAGGATTTCATCGAGAAGTATGAAAAGGCAATCGGACGCGGCACCATCGGCAACAAGGCGGCTTCCGGCACGACGATTCTGGATGAGCTGGGCGAGGAACATCTCAAGACCGGCAAGCTCATCGTCTATACGTCTGCGGACAGCGTGTTCCAGATTGCGGCAAACGAAGCCATCGTGCCGCTGGAGGAACTGTACCGTTACTGCGAAATCGCACGCGAGATGCTCAAAGGCGAGCTGGAAGTCGGTCGTGTGATTGCGCGTCCGTTCGTTGGCGATCACGCAGGCGCGTTCAAGCGCACGGGCAGTCGCCGCGATTTCAGCGCCATGCCGCCGAAAACGATGTGCGATGTGCTGGCGCAGAGCGGACGCACGGTCTATGGCGTCGGCAAGATTGAAGACATCTTCGCGCATTCCGGCATCACGGAGAGCAACCACGCGGCGGGCAACCCGGCGTGCATGCAGGCGACCTTTGAAGCGATGGACAAGGACTTTGACGGTCTGCTGTTCGTGAACCTCGTGGACTTTGACATGGTCTACGGTCATCGCCGCGACGTGAAGGGCTATGCCGCCGCGCTGGAAGCGTTTGATAAGCAGCTTCCGGAGATTCAGGCGAAGATGGGCGAGGACGACCTGCTCATCATCACGGCGGATCACGGCTGCGATCCCTGCCATACGGGAACGGATCACACCCGCGAGCATACGCCGCTGCTGGTTTGGAGCAAGAAGATGCAGGGCGGCGTGAATCTGGGCGTTCGCGAAACGTATGCGGATATCAGCGCGACGGTTCTGGATTTCTTTGGGCTTGACAATCCGCTGCACGGAACATCCTTCCTTGCAGAGATGAAGTAAAGGGGAAAACTATGGACGAGATGAAGAGAATTCAAGACGCGGCGGAGAAGGTGCTTTCCGTTTGCGGCAAGGCGGATATCGGCATTATCCTCGGCAGCGGTCTGGGCGATTACGCCGACGCGCTGGAAGATGTCGTCAAGCTGCCGTACAGCGAGATTCCCGGCTTCCCGCGCTCTACGGTTGCGGGTCATGCGGGCATGTGGTGCTGCGGCACGCTGCACGGCAAGCGCGTGGTGATGATGCAGGGACGCTTCCATTACTACGAGGGCTACGGCATGAAGGACGTGACCCTGCCGGTGCGCGTGATGCAGAAGATCGGCGTCAAAACGCTCATCGTGACCAACGCGGCGGGCGGCGTCAACCTGAGCTATCATCCGGGCGACCTGATGGTCATCGGCGATATGTTCAGCATGACCGCCCAGAACCCGCTCATCGGACCGAATCTGGATGAGTTTGGACCGCGCTTTCTGGATATGAGCTGCGCGTTTGACAAGGAACTGCGTGCGCTGGCGCATGATTGCGCGAAGGAGCAGGGCGTTACGCTGCAGGAGGGCGTCTATGCGCAGATGACCGGACCGACCTACGAAACGCCTGCGGAGATCCGCATGCTTCGCGTGCTGGGCGCAGACGCCGTCGGCATGAGCACGGTTCCGGAGGTTATCGTGGCGCGGCACGGCGGCACGCGTGTGCTGGGCATCAGCTGTATCACGAACATGGCGGCGGGCATTCTGGATCAGCCGCTGAACCATGCGGAAGTGACGGAAACGGCGAACCGAGTCAAGGGTCAGTTCCGTGCGCTGCTGGACGCGGTCATCGAGAAGATGTAAGTTCTCGGGGAGTTGCCCCAAACACGAGAAATCGGCTTGACCGCATCCTGTGTGCATGGCAAGCCAGAAGAGCATAATAAAAATCCTCAATATCACAGATTTTTCTGCGGTATTGAGGATTTTTTGTTAACGTATAGGATATAGGAAATTGCGAAAAATCGTCCGCGTGATGGATTGGGGCAAAGCTCTGATCATGCCCTCTTACAGCTTCGCCATCGCCGCATCAAGACGCGCCATCGTCTCGTCTTTGCCGAGCAGATATGCCATCTCAAACGCGCCGCCCGGCGTTGCCGCACGACCGGTGATGGCGATGCGCAGCGGCCAGAGAACGGTCGCGTTCTTCATGCCGGATTCCGGAATGGCAGCCATGACCGTGTCATGCAGATTGACTTCCGTCCAATCCGTGATGCCCGCCAGAATCGGACGGACGAACTCGAGCGCCGTCTTGCTCGTTTCCGGGGTGGATTTGCTCTTCTTATTCGTGAAGAGTGCGACGTCCAGCTCCGGCATCTCGGCGAGGAAATCGACCATGCCCGGCAGCTGGCTGAAGATCTCGGTGCGGGCCTGAAGCAGCTGGCACAGACGGTCAAGGTCGAACTTCTGCGGATCGAGAACCTGAGAGAGCCACGGCTTCGCCATTTCGGCGTAGGCTTCCGGCGTCATGCGGCGGATGTATTCCGCGTTGAACCACGTCAGCTTGTTCGTGTCGAAGATGGACGGGCTCTTGTTGATGCCGTTTTCATCAAAGATGCGGATGAGGTCTTCCATGGAGAAGAATTCCTCATTCGTGTCCTTCGGCGCCCAGCCGAGCAAAGCGATATAGTTGATGATGGCTTCCTTGAGATAGCCCTTCTGGAGCAAATCTTCAAAGGACGGGTCGCCCCAGCGCTTGGAGAGCTTGCGGACGATGGGCTGCTCGTTGCCGTTTTCGTCGAGGATAGGCTGCTTGGTCACCTTGTCCTTGAGGACGGATTCAATCATGACGGGCGGCAGATGCAGATAGATCGGCGGCTTCCAGCCGAATGCCTCGTAGAGCAGGTTGTATTTCGGCGCGGAGGAGAGGTATTCCGTGCCGCGCATGACGTGGCTGATCGCCATCAGGTGATCGTCAACGACGTTGGCGAAGTTGTAGGTCGGCAGACCGTCCGCCTTGATGAGAACGTTGTCATCAAGCGTGTCGCAGTCCACCTCGACATGACCGTAGAGCATGTCGTCGAAGGACGCCTTGCCGGTCGTCGGCACGTTCTGACGGATGACATACGACTCGCCCGCGGCGATGCGGCGCTTGGCTTCCTCAAGGCTGACGTTATGCAGGCACTTTTTGTTATACTTATAGGTTTCGCCCTTGGCTTCGGCAGCCTTGCGGTCGGCTTCCAGCTCTTCCTTGGTACAGAAGCAGCAGTAGGCGCCGCCCTTTTCGACCAGCTCCCAAGCGTACTTGGGGTAGAGGTCGCGGCGCTGAGTCTGGATATACGGGCCATATTCGCCGCCGACGTCCGGACCTTCATCATAGGTCAGCCCAGCCTGGCGCATGGACTTATAGATCAGATCGACTGCGCCGGGAACTTCGCGCTCCTGGTCGGTATCCTCGATGCGGAGGATGAACTTGCCGCCGTGCTTTTTGGCGAACAGGTAGGTATACAAGGCCGTGCGCAGACCGCCGAGATGCAGATATCCCGTCGGGCTGGGCGCAAATCGCGTACGAACTTCATCAGACATAGTATTTCCTCTTTCTTATCTCGGGGGAACGTTGGGGCTTTGCCCCAAACCCCACCAGAAAACTGAGTTTTCTGGACTTTCCACTTCATGGATTGCGTCGCAATCCATGGAGAATTTTGAAACAATAACGGTAAAAAATGGGAGAGAAAGAAATTTCTCTGCTTACTCCGGCTTGTAGCTGTCCTTCAGCGGAACGACGCGGTTGAACACGGAAAGCACGTCCGTGGAATCCTTGTCCTTGCAGAAGTAGCCCATGCGCAGGAACTGGAAGCTGTCGCCGACCTTTGCTTCCGCCAGATACGGCTCGGCAAAGCCGTGAATGACCTTCAACGAATCCGGATTCAGGCGGGCGATAAAGTCCTTTGCGGGCGCGGCGTTCTCTTCCTCGCCGTCCTCTTCGCCCTCGGCAGGCGCGGCTTCCGGCTCGTCATCGCGCATCAGCACGTCATACAGGCGTCCCTCAAACGGCACGTTCTGCTCGGCGCTGACCCAGTGGATCGTGCCCTTGACCTTGCGATCCGCGCCCTCGGAGCCGGACTTGCTCGTAAAGTCCACAGAGCAGTAGATGCAGGTCACGTTGCCGTTCTCGTCCACGTCGTAACGCTCGCACTTGATGATGTAAGCGCCCTTCAGGCGAACCTCGCCGTCCGGCTTGAGGCGGAAGAACTTCTTCGGTGCATCGACCATGAAATCCTCGCGCTCGATGTAGATTTCGCGGGTGAGGGGGATGGTGTGCGTGCCCATCTCGGGCTTTTTGGGATGGTTCTCGATGACGCAGTCCTCGGTTTTGCCTTCCTCGTAGTTGGTGAGGACGACCTTCACCGGATCGAGCACAGCCATCGCACGCGGCGCGGTTTCGTTCAGGTCGTTGCGCACGCAGTATTCGAGCAGACGGACATCCACGACGGAATCCGCCTTGGATACGCCGACGCGGTCGATGAAATCGCGGACAGCGGCGGACGTGTAGCCGCGGCGGCGCATGCCGGCGAGCGTGGGCATACGCGGATCATCCCAGCCGGACACATAGCCTTCCTCGACCAGACGGCGCAGGAAACGCTTGCTCATGACCGTGTTGGTCAGGTTCAGGCGGGCGAACTCGATCTGGCGCGGCTTATCCTTGAAATTGCAGACATTGACAACCCAGTCGTACAGCGGACGATGGATTTCATACTCCAGCGAGCAGAGGGAGTGGGTGACGCCCTCCAGCGCATCGCCGATCGGGTGGGCAAAGTCATACATCGGATAGATGCACCACTTGTCGCCGGTGCGGTGATGCGTGCAATACTTGATGCGGTAGATGGTGGGGTCGCGCAGGTTGATGTTCGGGGACGCCATGTCGATCTTCGCACGCAGAACGCGGGAGCCCTCCGGGAACTCGCCGTTTTTCATGCGCAGGAAGAGATCCATGTTCTCCTCGGGCGTGCGGTCGCGGTAAGGGGAGTTTTTGCCCGGCTGGGTCAGCGTGCCGCGGTATTCGCGAATCTCCTCCTTGGAGAGGTCATCGACGTATGCCAGCCCGCGGCGGATGAGGTCGAGCGCAAACTCATAAATCTGATCGTACTGCTCGGACGCATAATACACATTGGCGTAGTTGAAACCGAGCCAGTGGATGTCGTCCTTGATCGCCTCGACGAATTCTTCCTTTTCCTTGGTGGGGTTTGTATCGTCAAAGCGGAGATTGCAAATGCCGCCAAAGCGTTCAGCGGTCAGAAAATCGACGGAAAGCGCCTTCACATGACCGATATGCAGATAGCCGTTCGGTTCCGGCGGGAAGCGCGTCTGCACCCGTCCGCCGTTTTTACCCTCGGCGATGTCGGATTTAATCGCTTCCCAAATAAAGTTGGTCTTTTCCCTGATTTCTTCTGCCATGGAAATCCCTCCTATAGAATACTTCAAGTACCCATAATAAAACAGTATACTATACCCGCCGGACAGAAACAAGACCCATGGAAAAATATTGACGCATCCGACAAAAAACAGACATTTTGACGCTCAAAAACGGCAAAGAAACGCGAAAGACTGTCCGGTCGTGAAAAAATACGTGAAAAGTGTTCCTTTTTGGTCGGAGATTGTGGTATAATGAATCGGTTGCTTTTACAAGCTATACAAACCAACTTTCCAAGATAAGGGGGAACCCAAAAATGCAGTATTCCAAAGAAGTGGAAGAGATGATCTGCGTCGCTAAGGGTCCTAACCATGGTCCCGCTCCCATCCCGGAAGAGGGCAAGTGGATTCAGGCGAAGAAGATCGAGGATATTTCCGGCTACACCCATGGTGTGGGCTGGTGCGCACCGCAGCAGGGCGCGTGCAAGCTGAGCCTGAACGTCAAGAACGGCGTCATCGAAGAAGCGCTGGTGGAGACCATCGGCTGCTCCGGCATGACCCATTCCGCGGCGATGGCTTCCGAGATCCTTCCCGGCAAGACCATCCTTGAAGCGCTGAACACCGACCTCGTCTGCGACGCGATCAACACCGCGATGCGCGAGCTGTTCCTTCAGATCGTTTACGGCCGTACTCAGTCCGCGTTCTCTGACGATGGTCTGCGCGTCGGTGCGGGTCTTGAGGATCTGGGCAAGGGTCTGCGCTCCATGGTCGGCACCATGTACGGCACCAAGGCGAAGGGCACCCGCTACCTGGAGATGACCGAGGGCTATGTTCTCAAGATGGCTCTTGATAAGGACGACCAGGTCTGCGGCTACCAGTTCCTCTCCTTGGGCAAGATGATGGACGCCATCAAGAAGGGCATGTCCCCGAACGAGGCTTACGAGAAGAACATCGGCACCTACGGCCGCTTCAAGGCGGAAGACGGCGCCGTCAAGTGGATCGATCCGCGTACTGATAAATAAGAAGGAGGCGTACGAAAAATGGCTCTTTTTGAAAACTATGAAGGTCGTATGCCCCAGCTCCAGCCGGTTCTGGAGAAGTACGGCTTCAAAGACTTTGACGACGTCAAGGCTTACAACAATTCCAAGGGCGTAGACGCCTACTCCATCGTGGAGAGTACGCAGCCCATCTGCTTCGAGAACGTGAAGTGGGCTTACGAGCTGGGCGCCGCGATCGCGATGAAGGAGAACGTCAAGACCGCTGCCGAGGCTGCCAAGCTCATCGGCGAGGGTCTGCAGGCTTTCTGCATCCCGGGTTCCGTTGCCGACCAGCGCAAGGTTGGTCTGGGTCATGGCAATCTGGGCGCGATGCTGCTGGATGAAAACACCGAGTGCTTTGCGTTCCTCGCCGGCCACGAGTCCTTCGCGGCTGCCGAAGGCGCGATCAAGATCGCTCTGAACGCGAACAAGGTCCGCACCAAGCCGCTGCGCGTTATCCTCAACGGTCTGGGCAAGGACGCCGCGATGATCATCAGCCGTATCAATGGCTTCACCTATGTGCAGACCAAGTACGACTACCTCTCCGCGGACGTGAAGGAAGACCATGCGCTGTCCATCGTCAGCGAGACCGCTTACTCCAACGGCGAGCGTGCGAAGGTTCGCTGCTACGGCGCGGACGACGTTCGCGAGGGCGTTGCCATCATGTGGCATGAGAACGCGGATGTTTCCATCACCGGCAACTCCACCAACCCGACCCGCTTCCAGCATCCGGTCGCCGGCACCTATAAGAAGGAGCGCATCGAGGCTGGCAGAAAGTATTTCTCCGTCGCTTCCGGCGGCGGCACGGGCCGTACCCTGCATCCGGACAACATGGCTGCGGGTCCTGCTTCCTACGGCATGACCGACACCATGGGCCGTATGCACTCCGACGCGCAGTTCGCGGGCAGCTCTTCTGTTCCGGCGCACGTCGAAATGATGGGCTTCCTCGGCGCTGGCAACAACCCGATGGTCGGCATGACCGTTGCGGTCGCCGTCGCTGTCGAAGAGGCTATGAAGAAGTAATTTTTAACGCATGGCTTGATTTTCCGAGTCGCGATTCGGAAAACGTCGGGCGATGCGAGGGAGAGCCTTTAGGGGCTCTCCTTTTTGTATGCGCAGAAAATTGAAAGAATCGTTTGGTTGACAGTCGAAAGATGAATATGATAAGATGCTTCTGTCCGAAAGACGTTTCCCCGCAGAAGCGGTGGGTGATCCCAGTAGAAGTGATTGGGATGCTTTTTCCCTGCAATCGCAGGGGTTTGAGATGTATGCTTTAAAAATAAAAAACAGAAATGAAGCAGGATAATCCAGATCTGTGTTGAAATGTATAAATGACAAACAGTAGAAGTGAATGTAGAAATGAACGCAGGATAAAAGCTGAGGAGGAAACGCGGATATGGCACTGAAGAAGGACGACATGTATCCCTTGCTGATTGCCAAGAGCGATCGTGAACATACCGGTCGGATGCTCACACTGAAAATGCACCTTCGGGACTCGATGGATGTTATGCGTTTTTTGCTTGAAAAGTGGGTGCCGGAAAGGGTTTGCGCGGTTGCCGGTCTTTCCGAAGATGAATTGAAGCGCATTGCGCTCTTTCTTGCGGGAATCCATGATATCGGTAAGGCATCCAACAGCTTTCAAACAAAAATCCTTAAAACGATGCCGGAACTTCGTGAACGACTGCGCGAGCAGGTTGAATTGGCAAATCTCAGCTCCAATGAAGAAGCGTTTTCCCATCATACGATGGTGGGTGCAGCCATCCTCAGTGACATGGGCATGCCTGACTGGGTGGTTTCGGTGGTGGGTGCGCATCACGGAAAGCCTTTGCCGGAGAACTTTGATCCGGAACATCTGATGAAATCCAGAAATTACAGAAGCTGCTTCTTTGCCCGAAAGGAAGACGCACCGCTCTATCGTTTGGTTTGGCGGGAAATCCTTGATGATGCGCTTGAATATGCGGGGTATCACTCCGCGGAGGAGCTGCCGCAGAGCATGACCCAGCCTGCACAGATGCTGCTCGTCGGTCTGCTTATTGTTGCCGATTGGCTGAGCAGCAACACCGCGCTTTTCCCGCTGGCGGATGCGGAAGACGGCATGGCAGACGACGACCTGTATCCCGAACGGTTTGAACGCGCTGTAAAAAAGCTGAAATTTTTGGATCGATGGAACACGGATGACAGCTGGCGATACGCCGATTTGGGTGCGGAACGCTTTGGATTCGACCAAAGCAACGTCATTCAGCAGGCGATAACGCAGGCGGCGGGAGAGGCGGAAAGACCGGGGCTCTTCATCCTGGAAGCGCCGATGGGCGCGGGCAAGACGGAAGCCGCGCTGATGGCAGGCGAAATTCTGGCGAATCGCAGGGGAGAAAGCGGGCTTGCGTTCTTCCTTCCGTCGCAGGCGACCGCCAATGCCATGTTTGAACGCGTGATGAGCTGGGTTCAGGGGTTTGCGCAGGAGCCGCAGTCTTGGCTGGATGATGAGGAGGAAACGGCGGGAAGCAACGGTCAGCTGACCGTCGAACTGGCGCACGGCAAGGCATCGCTCAACCAGAGTTTCACCGAGTTAAGCGAATCGGGTGCGCTGGTGGATGAGGACGAGGCGGGGCGGATCGCGACCAATGCGTTCTTCATGGGGAGAAAGACGCAGCTGCTTGCGAATTTCGTCGTGGGCACGGTCGATCAGATGCTGATGGGTGCCTTGCGCCAGAAACACATCATGCTCAAGCATCTGGGGCTGGCGGGCAAGGCTGTGGTTGTCGATGAGGTACACGCCTATGATCGCTACATGTCCCGTTATATGGACGCGATGCTCAATTGGCTTGGCGCGTATCAAACGCCGGTGATTCTGCTTTCGGCGACCCTGCCGGGCAGACGGCGCGGCGAAATGGTCGGCGCCTATCTGGGGCAGGAGGCGTTTGAAGGGCGGGAAGCGCTGGAGGGCGAACGCGCCTATCCGCTGCTGACGTGGACGGATGGCGAAACGGTTTGTACCCGGCGCATCGAGTTGGATGCGCGGCAGACGGATGTGGAGATTCTGCGCGGAGAAGAGGAAAGCGTTATCCCGTATTTGCGCGAGCGGCTGACAGAGGGCGGCTGTGCCGGCGTGATCGTCAATACCGTGAAACGTGCGCAGGCGATGACAGAGAGGCTGAAAGCGGCGTTTCCGCAATATGACGTGCTGCTGGATCATGCGCAGTTGATCATGCCGGATCGAATCCGAAAAGAAAAGCAGATTATGGAGCGGGTTGGAAAGTCATCCACGTCAAAGCAGAGAAACGGTCTGATTGTCGTTGGCACGCAGGTGCTGGAACAGTCGTTAGATCTGGACTTTGACGTGATGGTCAGCGACCTTTGCCCGATGGATTTGCTGCTGCAGCGGCTGGGCAGACTGCATAGACATCATTGCCATGACCGCCCGTCGCCGGTGAAACGAGCCGCCTGCCTTGTGCTTGGCACGCGGGAGCTTGAACCGGGCGCGAAGGCGGTTTACGGAGCATATCTGCTGAGAAAAACCGCGGCGTTATTGCCGGATGTCATGCGGCTGCCGGACGACATTTCTCGACTTGTTCAGGATACATATGATTCGGATTGCATGGTGGCACTGTCGAAATGGGCAGGATTATATGAAGAATATGAAGAATATAACCGGAAGTGTGAAAAACAATGGGAGAATGCGGACGGGGCATGTCTGAGAGATGCCCTGCGGGATGAAGAAGATGACATGCAGAGCCTGAATGGATTGCTTGACCGCGATTTTCTGTATACAGATGAGCAGGCGCAGGCGTCGGTTCGCGATGGTGCGGCTTCCCTTGAGGTGCTTGTGCTGCAAGCGGGTGAGGATGGGCGGCTTCATACTGCCACACAGGATGAAGCAACGCTGAGCCTTGCATCGACCGATGCGCCGAGCCGAGAAGAGGCGAAGATCATTCTGCGCCAAAGCATCAGGCTGCCACGAATCTTCAGCTTTTCAAACGGAACGAAGGCGATTGAAGAGCTGGAAGAAGTTCGACGAAATACGCTGAGTGAATGGGTGAGAACGCCAAGCCTGAGCCGCGAACTGTTCCTGCTGCTTGATTTAAACGGATGCGCGACGCTGGCGGGAATCCCGTTAAGATACGATCAGGACAAGGGGCTTTGCGTCGAAAAGGAGGATCGTGATGGCAGAAACCATGTTTAACCTGTTGAAGGAGCCGTGGATACGAGTCGCAACGCCGGATTGCGTGGTGCACGAGGTATCGCTGACAGAGGCATTGACGCAGGCGCATACGTTCAGCAATCTGGCGGGTGAACTGCCCACGCAGGACATTGCGATTTTGCGATTGATGCTGGCGGTGCTTCATTCAGTGTTCACAGAGGTCGATGAAAACGGGAAGCCGAGTGAGCTGAAAACGAAGGCTGACGCATACAGGCGATGGGGCGATTTGTGGACGCTCGGCTGCTTTCCTATGGAACCTGTTTTGACCTATTTGAAGCGGTATGAGGAGCGGTTTGACCTGTTTCATCCTGAAAGACCGTTTTATCAGGTGAAAGAGGCGGCAGGCGGCACAGAATTTACGGCTGCCAAGCTAAACGGTGCGATTTCCGAAAGCAGCAATAAGATTCGACTGTTTTCGATGCGGACGGGTGCGCAGAAAGGTGTTTTGACCGATGCGGAGGCGGCGCGGTGGCTGATTTATCTGAATGGGTATGACGATACATCCGCCAAACCCAAACAGAAGGGGCTTCCCTCTCCCGGCGCAGGCTGGCTGGGCAAGCTGGGATTGATTGCGGCACAGGGAGATAACCTTTTTGAAACCCTGATGCTCAACTGGGTGCTGCTGGATGATGAGGAAAGACTGTGGGGAAAGAATAAACCGATTTGGGCATTGGACAGCCCGAGGGTGCAGGAGCGATGCGAAATCACGATGCCGGATAATCAGGCAGAGCTGCTGACGCTGCAATCCCGTCGATTGCTGCTGATTCGCGATGCATGCGGCGTGACGGGCTATAAGCTGCTGGGCGGCGACTTTTTCAGCAAGGTCAACGCGCTGAAGGAACAAATGACACTCTGGACATATGTGCAGGGCAAGGGCAGTCAGCCGGGATTTTATCAGCCTAAACGGCATGACGCCAGCAAACAGATCTGGCGTGAATTTTCTTCCGTGATCGATGGAGCGAATAACAGGGAAAAGCCCGGCGTTGTGAAGTGGCAGGAGCGGCTTAAAAGACGCGGAAAGCTGGAAAAAAAGAGGATGTCGCGGTTCATGGTCGCGTCGGTTCAATACGGAGACAAAGATTTCTTTGTGGAGGATGTTTTCAGCGATTCGCTCAGCTTCCATTTGGATTTGCTGACCGATGCCGGCGCGGATTGGGTGGAAGCGATCGAATCCGAGATTCGGCTGACGGATAAAGTGGCAGCGGCGGTTCTGTATTTGGGGATGGATATCGACAAGGCGGCGGGCGGCGACGGAGATGCGATTGGAAAACAGCTGAAGGAACAGTTCTACGATCGAATTGACGTGCCGTTCAGACGGTTCTTGGAAGCCGTCGATCCGCAGGATGATGAAGACCAAATGCATGAGCGTTTGGAACGCTGGCATGAGGAAGAATGGCGCATTGCCTATGGAATTGCGAGGGAAATCGTTTCGCAGGAAGATCGCGCAAACTTCATCATCGGAAACACGATCAAGGAAAAGCAGAATGGCAAGGATGTATCCAACCGTTACAGTGTGCCCGAGGCATATAAACAGTTTAAGTATCAAATCAATCGTCTTTTGAAGAATGAGAAAGGAGCAGTGGAATGACACAACGGAAGCAGGCTGTCGCGGCATATATGCGAAACCGGCTTGGCGAACTGAGCGCGGATCCCAACGAGAGCCGCGTGCGTGCGCAGTTGGCTAATCTTCGGCGCGGCATTGGCAGAAAACCCGGCGATATGCCGGAGCTTTGGGGCATGCTCTTTGCGGAGATGCCTGAGGAGATGCTGAGCCAAAACGGACAGCCGACACGCGAAGAATGGGCGATTTATACGGCACTGACGCTGTATGCCCTGCACCAGCAGAGCAGCAAAATCAGCGAACAAAACATGCATGAGGCGGGAAAGCCGGAGAATCGGCTGGGCAGGGCGGTTGCGCGGCTGGTTAAGAATGAAGAAAAAGACCGAGATCGGATTGCCAAGAGGTTGAATGCCTTCGCGACGGCGGACGACATGCTGACGGCGGCACATCATCTGCGGGGACTGATTCAGCTCCTGCGTGCTGAAGAGATTCCGCTGGATTATGTGCATCTGGCGGAAAACCTGTATGATTTCCAGAATCCGGATTCCAGACCGAGCGTGCGGCTGGAGTGGGGACAGGATTTTTACGATAAGCCGAGAACGGCGAACGAAGCCCATGACGAGCAGAAAGGACAGGATGAGAGCCATGCGTAAAAATGTATATATCGATCTTCATGTTGTGGAAACCGTGCCGCCCAGCTGCGTCAATCGCGACGATACGGGCAGACCCAAGACCGCCGTTTATGGCGGCGTAACCCGAGCACGCGTTTCTTCCCAGTGCTGGAAGAAAGCGATTCGCGATAGCTTCAAGGATTTTTTGCCCGAAACCGAAAGCGGCGTGAGAACGAAGCATGTGCATGAGCTGCTGACGGCGGCGATTCGGGCACGCGATCCGGAGGCGGAAGCGGAAAAGCTCGCAGAGAATATGCTCAAGACGGCGGGGCTGTCGCTCAAAAACAAGAACGATAAGAATGAAACCGGCGCCTTGTTCTTCATCAGCCACGGACAGCTTGAAGCGCTGGCGGAGCTGGCGGTAACCGAAGAAAAGCCGGACAAGAAGCAGTGTCAGGCGGCGCTCAAGGTGAATCCTGCTGTCGATGTGGCGCTCTTTGGGCGCATGGTTGCGGATGATCCGTCCCTCAATTTTGACGCGGCGGCGCAGGTTGCGCATGCCATTTCGACGCACGCGGTTCAGAACGAATATGACTACTTTACGGCGGTGGATGACTGCTCTCCGGCAGACAATGCGGGTGCAGGACATCTGGGCACGGTGGAATACAACTCCGCGACGCTTTACCGCTATGCGACCGTCAACGTGACGGAGCTGGAAAAGAGTCTCGGCGAACGCACGCCGGAAGCCGTCCGTGCGTTTGCGGAAGCGTTTATTCGCAGTATGCCCAAAGGCAAAATCAACACATTTGCCAACAATGTGCTGCCTGATGCGGTCTATGTGACGGTTCGCCATGACCAGCCGATCAACCTCGTCGGCGCGTTTGAAATGCCTGTGCGAGCCGGACAGGGCGGCTATGTGAAGCCTTCCGTACACGCGCTGACGCGCCATGCGCAGGCGGTATACTGCGCTTATCTCGGCGAGCCGGATCAGGCGTTTGCCATCGGCGAAGGCATGGACAAATTGGTGAAAAAAACGACGACGCTGCCGCTGCTGCTCGACGCAGTGGAAAACAGCGTGAAGGAAATCGGAGGTCAGGCATGAGTACGCTGCTTCTGCGCTTTGCAACACCGATGCAGGCGTGGGGCGCGGATTCGCGGTTCGACATCCGAAAGACGAATCGCGAACCGACCAAGAGCGGCGTGGTCGGCTTGCTGGCTGCGGCTCTGGGGCTGCAACGGGACGCCCCTTTGAATGAATTGACGGCACTTCGAATGGGCGTGCGCGTGGATCGGGAAGGCGTGCTGCTTCGTGATTTCCATATGGTGCATGGCGAAAAATCTTCGTATGTGACGACGCGCTATTATCTTTGCGACGCGGTGTTCCTTGTCGGCGTTTTCAGCGAAGATGAGGTGCTGATGCGGCGGCTGGAGGAAGCTGTTCGCTGCCCGGCGTTCCCGCTGTTTCTGGGGCGGAGATCCTGTCCGCCGGAAGGGCGCGTCTGCCTCGGTCTGAGGAAAATGACGCTGGAGGACGCGCTGACGAGTGAGCCGAGCTTGGCTGCACACGGTGCGTTTCAACAAAACGAACGGCTGCGCATGGTGCTGGAGGATCCGAGGGGAACAGCACGGCTGCGCGATATGCCGATCTCGTTCAGTCCGTTTGACCGGCAATACGGCTATCGGGCGGCGAGGGAAACCTGGCTGGATCAGCCGACAAACGAGCATGACCCTATGCGGGAATTGAGGTGAGCGAATGGTTCTGTCGAGAGTTGCGCTGGATTTGACCAAGCGCTCGACGATGATCGCCTTGCAAAATCCATCCGCATTCCACGGCGCAGTCGAACGGGCTTTTGAACCCCGAACAAGCCGTGCACTTTGGCGGGTGGATACGCTGGGCGGTCGCCGCTACTTGCTGCTGCTCAGCGAGGAAGAGCCGGATTTGGCAGGGATTGCGGAGCAGTTCGGAACGGAAGAAGCGCCGGAGATGCGGGATTATGCGCCGCTGCTGGAACGCATCGTGCCGGGCAGCCGCTGGCAGTTTCGGCTGCATGCCAACCCGACGTACAGCAAGGGCGGAAACGGCAATCGGGGCAAGGTGCATGCCTGCACGGTGATCCGCAAGCCGGATCAGCCGGAAGTCAAAACGCAGTACGGCTGGCTGCTGCATCAAGCGGAATGCCATGGCTTTGCCGTGGAGGAAAACGCATTCGGCGTAACGCGCAATCAGTGGTATGCTTTTAAAAAGAGAACGGGAGAGCAGGTCAAGCTGCTCGGCGTGACCTACGAGGGAATACTGACCGTCACGGACGCGGAAAAATTCCGTGAAGCGCTGACCGGCGGCGTGGGTCGGGGAAAGGCTTACGGCATGGGCATGATGACCGTCATGCGGGCATAAAGGAGAGGGGAATATGGCGGAAATTCCCGGAATGATGCGGCCGGATTTACAGGCGTTGCCTCAGATTCGGGATCGCATGACCTTCCTGTATCTGGAAAGATGCACCATCGGCAGACAGGATGGCGCAATTACCGTCACGGAGGAGAGCGGCTGCGTTCATGTGCCCGCGGCATCCATCAGCGTTCTGCTGCTGGGACCCGGAACACGGATCACCCATCGCGGCATGGAGCTGATCGGCGACAGCGGCGTGAGTGTCGTTTGGGTCGGTGAAAAGGGCGTTCGTTATTACGCCAGTGGGCGACCGCTTACCCATCGGGCGGGGCTGCTGATCAGGCAGGCGGCACTGGTCAGCAATATGCGAAGCCATTTGAATGTGGCGAAAAAGATGTACCAAATGCGCTTTCCGGATGAAGATGTTTCCGGACTGACCATGCAGCAGCTGCGCGGGCGTGAAGGCGCACGCGTGCGAGGCATCTACCGCCAGCAGTCGGCAAAATGGAATGTGCCATGGAACGGCCGTCAGTATGACCCGGAGGACTACGCATCCGGTGATGCGGTCAATCAGGCGCTTTCCGCAGGACATGCCTGCCTGTACGGGCTGGCGCACGCCGTCATTGCGGCGCTGGGATGTTCGCCGGGGCTTGGATTTGTGCATGTAGGGCATGAAAGCTCGTTTGTGTATGATATCGCCGACCTTTACAAAGCGGAAACGACGATTCCCGTCGCGTTTGAAATCGCGGCGCAGGAGGTTGACGACGTGGGCGCGGCGGTACGCCGACGGATGCGCGACGAAATGGCGAAACAGCATATTTTGGAGCGGATGACAAAGGACATTCAAATCCTGCTCAGCGCGGAGGAAGAGCCGCTCGAGGCGGATGTCGTCCGCCTTTGGGATGAAAACGGAACGGTAAAAAACGCGACATCCTACGGAAAGGAGGACATAACGTGATCGTTGTGTCGCTGACGAATTGTCCTCCCCGGCTGCGTGGCGACCTGACCAAGTGGCTGATTGAACTCAATGCGGGCGTCTATGTCGGAAACGTCAGCGCACGGGTGCGGGATGAACTGTGGCAGAGAATCTGCGAACATGTGAAGGACGGGCGTGCGACGATGGTTTTCAGCGCCCATAACGAACAGGGGATGGATTTTCGCGTACACAACACGACATGGATTCCGAAGGATTTCGATGGAATCAAGCTGATGCTTCGCCCAACGGATAGGGAGCGAACGCAGAATGACGCAGACATTCCGCTGAGCCGTGCGGCGCAGGCGCAGAAAACGCAGAGAATTCGAGCGGCACAGCAGAAAAAGGCACGCGAGGAAGGCTATATTGTCATGGACGTGGAAACGACGGGACTGCGTGCCGATCAGCATGAGATGATCGAAATTGCCGCGCTCCATATTGTGGAGCATCAGATTCGGGATACGTTTTCAACGCTGATTTGTGCGCGGCAGCCGATTCCCGATGCCATCCGGAGTTTGACGGGCATTGACGACGATATGCTGCAAAAGCAGGGAAAGACGCTGGATGAGGCGATGCGCGGATTTCTTTCGTTTGCAGCCGACAGGCGCGTGGTTTGCCATAACGCCGCATTTGACTATGCGTTTATCAAGGCTGCCTGCCGCAAATGTCATCTGCCCGAATTCAAAAACCCATATGCCGATACGCTTCAATTGGCAAAAAGAAGACTTGACTCTGTTTCGGATTATAAATTGACGACACTCGCATCCCACTTTGGAATGGACGTTTCCGCATCGCATCGTGCGCTTGCGGATTGTCACCTGACATTTGCTGTGTTTGAAAAACTGAATGAAATGCGCTGACTGGACACTTGGGATCGTAGGTATTCTTTGACTTTTTAAGTCTTTTCCCCGCACAAGCGGGGGTGATCCCCCTCGAACCCGTCATACGCTCAGACGTGGCTTCTTTTCCCCGCACAAGCGGGGGTGATCCTTTTAGCTGTCTTTTTAAAGAGCCGTTCAACCTCTTTTCCCCGCACAAGCGGGGGTGATCCCCAGCAGATGATTGAGGCGGAAATCTCCATGCGCTTTTCCCCGCACAAGCGGGGGTGATCCCCGAACAGCACACTTAAACCAGATCCTCAGTCTCTTTTCCCCGCACAAGCGGGGGTGATCCCTCATCATAGACGATATATTCAATATCGGAAAACTTTTCCCCGCACAAGCGGGGGTGATCCCGCAGCAGCACGCAGCCGAGCTAACAGCCGCACCTTTTCCCCGCACAAGCGGGGGTGATCCTATCAGCTTGTACCTCTTCCGCAAGGAATCTTTCTTTTCCCCGCACAAGCGGGGGTGATCCCGCTAGCCCGGAGCAGCTGGGCGCGGACTGGGCCTTTTCCCCGCACAAGCGGGGGTGATCCCCCGGCGCTTACTATGTGGGGCGGCTCTTTGTCCTTTTCCCCGCACAAGCGGGGGTGATCCTGGCAATAGGGAAGCCCAGCGTCTGGATAATCTCTTTTCCCCGCGCAAGCGGGGGTGATCCCCCGAACACGTTGCGAAAGCGGGGCGGGCAATCCTTTTCCCCGCGCAAGCGGGGGTGATCCCGGCGCGAATCGGTTTTACATTCCCAGCGCGATCTTTTCCCCGCGCAAGCGGGGGTGATCCTAGCGCTGCGCACATATGGCGAAGTAGCAAATTCTTTTCCCCGCGCAAGCGGGGGTGATCCTCACCGGGTTAAGCAGGCTGAACGGCTCTTTAACTTTTCCCCGCGCAAGCGGGGGTGATCCTCGTTGATGTTCTGCCAGAAGTTGACCGTCGAACTTTTCCCCGCGCAAGCGGGGGTGATCCCATTCCCTCAGATTTAGCGATTTGATATTTTGCCTTTTCCCCGCGCAAGCGGGGGTGATCCTTATTGATAAAATAGTAGCGACCGAATTTCCCGCTTTTCCCCGCGCAAGCGGGGGTGATCCTTACGGTTTGACGGCATCTGCGACCGATGATAACTTTTCCCCGCGCAAGCGGGGGTGATCCTACAGAGTATCATATGCGCCGAGCGCGACGAGCCTTTTCCCCGCGCAAGCGGGGGTGATCCTCGTTGATGTTCTGCCAGAAGTTGACCGTCGAACTTTTCCCCGCGCAAGCGGGGGTGATCCCATGGAGGTATCCGAAAAAGCGCTGCACATCAACTTTTCCCCGCGCAAGCGGGGGTGATCCCTGGACGTTGTCTGCTATTGCGGGTATGCTTGCCTTTTCCCCGCGCAAGCGGGGGTGATCCCGACAACGAAAAGAGTATTCGTTTACAGCTTTGCTTTTCCCCGCGCAAGCGGGGGTGATCCCATTATCCTGCGTCACGGTCGTTGCAGATTTGCCTTTTCCCCGCGCAAGCGGGGGTGATCCTTTGCGAAAAAACGCCTCTTAAATCGATTCTTGCTTTTCCCCGCGCAAGCGGGGGTGATCCTCATTCCGGGCTTAAAATTTTCGATCTGACCCACTTTTCCCCGCGCAAGCGGGGGTGATCCGTTCTGACCGGAAGCAAAAAATTATATGTTAAACTTTTCCCCGCGCAAGCGGGGGTGATCCTTGCGCAGGATGTAAAGCTTAAAGCAGTGTCTTCTTTTCCCCGCGCAAGCGGGGGTGATCCTCATCGCGGAGAACACAGCGGCTACAAACAGCCCTTTTCCCCGCGCAAGCGGGGGTGATCCTGGTTGAATTTGGAGGACTAATAGCAAAAAGAACTTTTCCCCGCGCAAGCGGGGGTGATCCTTATTTCTATGCAGGATAGTCAGCGAACGGCGACTTTTCCCCGCGCAAGCGGGGGTGATCCCAGCAACATCAGCTAAAACCGAAATTTCTAAGCTTTTCCCCGCGCAAGCGGGGGTGATCCCGCGACCGACGACGCACGGCGCGGGGGCGATTGCTTTTCCCCGCGCAAGCGGGGGTGATCCTTGCGCTTTTTTATCTGCTGTATCAGGAAATGCCTTTTCCCCGCGCAAGCGGGGGTGATCCCCCATCTTTCAAAAATGCATCAAAGCCTCCGTTCTTTTCCCCGCGCAAGCGGGGGTGATCCTTCGCGATTCACCATTACATCAGGATAACTAGACTTTTCCCCGCGCAAGCGGGGGTGATCCTTGATTGCTTTTCGTACTGTCGGCAGGGTAACGCTTTTCCCCGCGCAAGCGGGGGTGATCCCCCGTCATACGCTCAGACGTGGCTTATTCACTGCTTTTCCCCGCGCAAGCGGGGGTGATCCTGCAATATTTTGCTCTTTTTACGCTCTGCGGGTCTTTTCCCCGCGCAAGCGGGGGTGATCCCCGCCTGCGGCGGTGTTTGGGCTTAGTTGTATACTTTTCCCCGCGCAAGCGGGGGTGATCCCCGGAGTTTTCTCCATTCAAAGCGCATGAGCGACTTTTCCCCGCGCAAGCGGGGGTGATCCTTTGCGCACAGAGCACGAGACCAGCCCCGGAAGCTTTTCCCCGCGCAAGCGGGGGTGATCCAGAATATCTCCGCGGTCGCTGCTTGCTCCATAGCTTTTCCCCGCGCAAGCGGGGGTGATCCTGGCAGAGCCTGAAAGATACATTCAGACATACACTTTTCCCCGCGCAAGCGGGGGTGATCCCCGGAGACCGACCTCCTCGATATGTTCGTTCGCCTTTTCCCCGCGCAAGCGGGGGTGATCCACATCAGCAAACAACAGCAGAAAATCAATGGAGCTTTTCCCCGCGCAAGCGGGGGTGATCCTTGTGAGATGATTTTTTCATGGGGGTGTATTGCCTTTTCCCCGCGCAAGCGGGGGTGATCCCAGTGGAGCGGGAAGGAGAACGAGGACAATTTTCTTTTCCCCGCGCAAGCGGGGGTGATCCTGGCATGTCAGGGCGAGCTTGACGATGTCTGTGCTTTTCCCCGCGCAAGCGGGGGTGATCCTAATCAGCATCCCACCAATCTGGAAGTGTAAACCTTTTCCCCGCGCAAGCGGGGGTGATCCATTGCTGGATTCGGCATCCAGACATGGGATATAACTTTTCCCCGCGCAAGCGGGGGTGATCCTTCATCAAAGATAACGCGCCGAACGTCAGAAGCCTTTTCCCCGCGCAAGCGGGGGTGATCCCCGCCTACCGCGAAGCCGTCTACAAGATCATCCCTTTTCCCCGCGCAAGCGGGGGTGATCCAAACCGATGTATGCCAGTTTGCTGTTAAGGATGCTTTTCCCCGCGCAAGCGGGGGTGATCCCCGTGAAAGACTTGTGTTGTGGATATGCAGGAACTTTTCCCCGCGCAAGCGGGGGTGATCCCTCTTAAACAAGAATACCAGCATATAAACCTGCCTTTTCCCCGCGCAAGCGGGGGTGATCCCTGCCAAGCCATCATCAACGCCGCAGCGATCAACTTTTCCCCGCGCAAGCGGGGGTGATCCCGCGGCGAAAGGCGCAGACCGAGCGCGCAGGAGCTTTTCCCCGCGCAAGCGGGGGTGATCCTTCCATGGAAGCGGTGGAGACGTTCCGAATGATCTTTTCCCCGCGCAAGCGGGGGTGATCCTGCCCGCTGGACGGGGCTTTTTACCTCTGCCGACTTTTCCCCGCGCAAGCGGGGGTGATCCTGAGCGATAATAATAACTGTAAGGGAGAGCAACCTTTTCCCCGCGCAAGCGGGGGTGATCCTTCCGGTTGTCTGCGCTTCCCGCATGCCCCTTGCTTTTCCCCGCGCAAGCGGGGGTGATCCTTGTGAATATGACCGAATTGTTGAATGGTGAAACTTTTCCCCGCGCAAGCGGGGGTGATCCTACTCAATCACAGCAAGGCTCACGATGTTCGTCCTTTTCCCCGCGCAAGCGGGGGTGATCCCACCGCCAAGGTAGTCATACCAGAATCTAGCCCCTTTTCCACGCGCAAGCGGGGGTGATCCTGATGACGGAGTAGAACAAAATTTTGAATACGACTTTTCCCCGCGCAAGCGGGGGTGATCCTGATGAATTCAGGAAATTCGTATACGTCGAAGTCTTTTCCCCGCGCAAGCGGGGGTGATCCCGCCGCAGCGGCGCTTAAATGTGCAGGAAAGCACTTTTCCCCGCGCAAGCGGGGGTGATCCTCGTCCCCGACGGCGGGAAGAGGTCGCGGACTTCTTTTCCCCGCGCAAGCGGGGGTGATCCCACCCCAACGGGCAGACGCTCGCCTAGGCTTTTCTTTTCCCCGCACAAGCGGGGGTGATCCCAAGCCGCAGGTCGTCGGCATTGACAACATCAACTTTTCCCCGCACAAGCGGGGATGATCCCTTTGCGCGAGTCGCTTTGTTTCCTCGTCCGAACTTTTCCCCGCGCAAGCGGGGGTGATCCTCGTCCCCGACGGCGGGAAGAGGTCGCGGACTTCTTTTCCCCGCGCAA
>CAKUCW010000015.1 GCA_934643825.1 uncultured Clostridia bacterium
AGCAGAAGGTTCGGCACGGCTCTCACCTCCTTCCGGTCAATTTCCGGGGTGGAATGGTGTCAAGCCCGCCGCTACGCTGTGGTCGGTATTCCGACAAAGAAGATTAAACCACATTCGGCTGCTTGCGTCAAGAAAAAACAGCCCTCCTTGACGGAGAGCCGAAACGATGTTATAATCAGGGCATAGCAGCGGGCTTTTAGCAAGGATTAGCCCTGCTTATCGGAACGATCATGACTGCAATCATGGTCGTTCATTTTCTTTTGCAGGTCATAAAGCGTTTCACGCACCACATATGCGATGATGCAAACGCCGGTGATCACAAGCAGAAGGTTCGGCACGGCTCTCACCTTCTTCCGGTCAATTTCCGGGGTGGAATGGTGTCAAGCCCGCCGCTACGCCGTGGTCGGTATTCCGACAAGGAAAATTAAACCACATTTCAGAGTCAGCGTCAATACAAAAGCAGGTCGCCCCGCCTTCACTTGCACGCAGTCTGCAACAGTATGAAGTCCCCGCTCGTGCGGGCGGTTTTACTAAATCTCCTATATATCAAATATATCAAAAAAGAACGCCCTTCAAAAGGACGTTCTTTAACTGCGTAGAAAAAATTACTGCGCAACCGGGTACACGCTGCAACGGGTCTTCTTCTTGCCCATGCGCTCGAAACGGACAACGCCGTCAACCAGAGCGAACAGGGTATCGTCGCCGCCGATGCCGCAGTTGGTGCCGGGATGAATGTGGGTGCCGCGCTGACGGTACAGGATGTTGCCCGCCAGGACGAACTGGCCGTCCGCACGCTTCGCGCCGAGGCGCTTAGACTCGCTGTCGCGGCCGTTGTGGGAAGAACCGGTGCCCTTCTTATGAGCGAAGAGCTGAAGATTCATCGTAAGCATCTGCTTGCCTCCATTCTTCTTTCTGTATCCGAATGAGATTCGGATAAACTTTTTGAATGTCTGTCAGTCCCGTCATGACCGTTTGGAGCACGATCTGCGCTTTCTGTGCCGCACCGGCTTCAAGCTCTCGCGGCAGCTCGCATTTGAGATATCCGTCCCGAACGGCGACGCACGGCGTCACCCCCGCGACGGCTTCCAACGCGTTCACGCCCGTCTGCGTCAGCGCGGAAACCGCGCAGCAGACCAGATCGTAACCCCGTATCTTCTTGCCGCCCGCGTGTCCGCTGGCCAGAAAGCCGCAAACCGCGCCGTCGGCAGAAGTATAGACCGTGATGGTGGTCATCTCTTAGCCGATCTTGGTGATTTCCACCTTGGTGTACGGCTGGCGATGGCCCTGCTTACGGCGATAGTTCTTCTTGGACTTGTACTTGTAGACGACAATCTTCTCGCCGCGGATCTGACCGACGACCTTACCCTCGACCTTCACGCCCTCAACAACCGGGGTGCCGATCTTCACATCGCCGTCGTTGCCCACGAGCAGGACGTCAAAAGAAACCGTGGAGTCAACCTGAGCATCGATCTTCTCGATGTAAATCACGTCGCCCTCACTAACGCGGTACTGTTTGCCACCAGTCGCAATAATCGCGTACATATGGTGACACCTCCTCATAAATACTCGCCGGGTTTAGGTAGCCGATGCGGCGTTTGCAGACCTGTCCCGAGCGGCTTGCCTTCCTATGATATCAGTTTTTTCTGATGCTGTCAACGTTTTTCTGCGTTTTTTTCGGATTTTTCAGCACAAAAATTTCTTGCTGTCCGAAATCGGCTCAATATCCGCTTGCCTCTTCGTTTTTGATGATCTTGACAATGCGGCTCGTGCCCAGGCGCGTCGCGCCCAGCTCGATAAACTTTTCCGCATCGGCGATGGACGCGATGCCGCCAGCCGCCTTGATACCCTTGCCGTTTGTCATGTGCGCCTTCATCAGCGCAACATCGGCAAAGGTCGCGCCGGCAGTCGAGAAGCCGGTCGAAGTCTTGATGAAATCCGCATCGGATTTGGAAACGATATCGCACATGCGAATCTTCTCCTCTTCCGTCAGCAGGCAGGTTTCGATGATGACCTTGAGCGTATGTCCCGCGCACGCCGCCTTGATGGCGTTGATCTCGGCAAGCACCTCGTCGTCATGCCCGTCCTTGAGCATGCCGATGTTGATGACCATATCCACCTCGTCCGCGCCGTTTTTGATCGCGTCTGCCGCTTCAAAAGCCTTGACCTCCGTCGTGGAATAGCCCGTCGGGAAGCCGATCACCGTGCAGACACCCACCTTGTCCGCCCGATCCTGCATATATGCCTTGCAGCGTGCAACGTAGCTCGCCGGAATGCAGACCGTCGCGGTATGATATTTCATCGCATCATCGCAGATGCCCTTGATCTGCTCCCACGTCGTTTCCGGCTTGAGCAGCGTATGATCGACCATCGAAAGAATGTGCTTGATATCCATATTTGTGCCCCTCCTCATTTTGAGTAATTTTATTATACGCCATCCTCAGAAGCGGGGCAAGCTTTCTCTTTTCTTTTTCCACGCTTTGCCGTATACTGTCCCTATCATCACATCAGGGCGGATTTTGCATGATGATCGGTATGCGCGGTCACGCCTTTGGGCGCATACACGACGACACGCTCTGCACCCTGCACGAAGGTGTTTCCCCGGGCATGGTTCAAGCGGAACCTGACATCATGCGCCGCCGACTTGAAGGCTGAGGAGGTTTTTTTCATGGAAAAGGTGCATCTGCGCATTGCCCGCGTTTCGGACGCGGCGGCGCTGCTTGCCATCTATGCGCCCTATGTCCGCGACACCGCCATCACGTTTGAATATGACGTGCCGGATGATCGCGAATTTGCCGCACGCATCCGGCATGTTCAGGAAAAATTTCCGTATCTCGTTGCGGAAGCCGGCGGCGAAATCGTCGGCTATGCCTACGCGGGCGCATTCCATCCCCGTGCGGCATATCAATGGTGTGCGGAGATGAGCGTCTATGTCAAGCGAGATGCGCGGCGCATGGGCATCGGCAAACTGCTCTACGCCGCCACGGAGGAGATTCTGCGCATGCAGCGCCTGACCAATGTGGAAGCCTGCATCGCCATGCCGAACGAGCTGGACGAGCATCTGACGCTGGACAGCGTTCGCTTTCACGAACGGATGGGCTACCGCATGGTCGGAGAATTCCGCCAATGCGGCTACAAGTTCGGGCGCTGGTACAACATGGTCTGGATGGAAAAGTTCATCGGCGACCACTGTGCCCCTCAGCCATCCGTCCTGCGGTTTGACGAAGTCCGGGATGACGTTTTTGCAATACTCGGGATCGCATGAGCGCCTTTCAAATTCATCCGTATATACGCGAAAAGGACGGCTTATGCCGTCCTTTTCTCAATATCTTTGCAGGGATATCAATACCAGCTCTCGGTGAGGGTCTTTTCCTTCGCGCCGTAGCTCTTCTTGAACTCAACGCGATAGAAATCATCGATCTGACGCGCCGCATCTGCCCGGCGCCCATCATACATGCAGTACGCAACATTCACAGCAATCAACGCAGCAAAGACGATAACAGCGGTCATATCCAGCACTCCTTCTAATCGGAAAATCACTTATTTTTCATTGGAGCGGCTCAACTTTTTCCCGCTCCTCTTTACGGTTATATTATAGCACCGGACCCGTTTTTTCGCACGCTTTTTCTTTGCAAAACCTAAATAAATTAACGCATTTTCCGCCCTGCAAACTGCCTCTTTTCAGCCGCTGACCCGCGCCATTTTTCCCTTGCATTTGCATTTTGAACTTTCGATTTTTTCATTTTTGGGTGTTTTTGCCTGATTTTATGCAGTCTGAGTTCAAAAAAACTTTTTAGACCTTTCCTGACCAAGAATTTTATTCATGTTTCCCATGTCCTTCGTTCAGCCTTTTTCACGGAACACTTGTTCCCATTTTAAATCTATGTTATAATGGGGAATCATCTCCCTTATCCGGTTATTCAGGAGGTCAACATGCAGGAAGGACGCTTCGTTCTCAAATCCCCATTCAAACCGCAGGGCGACCAGCCGCAGGCAATTGACGCGCTGGTTCAGGGTGTGCAGTCCGGCATGCCGTGCCAGGTTCTGCTGGGCGTCACCGGCTCGGGCAAAACCTATACGATGGCGTCCGTCATCGAACGCATCCAGCGTCCGACACTCGTCATCGCGCACAACAAGACGCTCGCCGCGCAGCTTTGCGCGGAATTCCGCGAATTCTTCCCGGACAGCGCGGTCGAGTATTTCGTTTCCTATTATGACTACTATCAGCCGGAAGCCTATATCGCCTCGACCGATACCTATATCGAAAAGGACTCTGCCGTCAACGAGGAGATCGAACGCCTGCGCCACAGCGCGACGGCGGCTCTGCGCGAACGTCGGGACGTGATCGTCGTCGCGTCCGTTTCCTGCATCTATTCGATGGGCGATCCGTCCGAGTACGAAGGCATGATGATCTCCCTGCGCCCCGGCATGGCGATGGAGCGCGACGAGCTGGTGCGTCAGCTTGTCGAAATCCAGTACGACCGCAGCGACATCGAGTTTGAGCGCGGCACATTCCGCGTGCGCGGCGATGTGGTCGAAATCTTCCCCGCCGGATACGACAAGAGCGCCATCCGCGTGGAATTCTTCGGCGACGAAATCGACCGCATCAGCGCCATCGACGTCGTCAGCGGGCATACGCTGATGGTTCTGGAACACATTTCCGTCTATCCCGCGACGCATTACGCGACACCACGCGACGCCATCGACCGCGCCATCGGCAACATCGAGCATGACCTCGACGTGCGCATTCGGGAATTTAAGGAAAAGGGCGATTTGATCGAAGCTCAGCGCATCGCCCAGCGCACGCAATATGATATCGAGATGCTCCGCGAGTTGGGCTACTGCACGGGCATCGAAAACTACTCCCGCTACTTCGACGGCAGAAAGCCCGGCGACGCTCCGTATACCCTGCTGGATTATTTCCCCAAGGACTACATCGTCTTCGTCGATGAGAGTCATGTCACCCTGCCGCAGATTCGCGCCATGTACAACGGCGACCGCGCACGCAAGGAAGCACTCGTTTCCTACGGCTTCCGCCTGCCGAGCGCCTTTGACAACCGCCCCCTGCGCTTTGAGGAATTCGAGCAGCACATCGGTCAGCTCATCTGCGTCAGCGCGACGCCCGCGCCGTATGAAATGGAGCATGCCGGTCAGGTCGTCGAGCAGATTATCCGCCCGACCGGTCTGCTCGATCCCCAAATCGACGTCCGACCCGCAACCGGTCAGGTTGACGACCTCTACGCCGAAATTGTCAAAACCACGGGCGAGGGCTACCGCGTGCTGGTCACCACGCTGACCAAGAAGATGGCGGAAAGCCTGACGACCTATCTGGGCGAAATGAACGTCAAGGTGCGCTATCTCCACTCCGACGTGCAGACGATGGAGCGGCAGGAAATCATCCGCGATCTGCGTCTGGGCGTATTCGATGTATTGGTCGGCATCAACCTTCTGCGCGAGGGTCTTGACCTGCCGGAGGTCGCGCTCGTCGCCATCCTCGACGCGGATAAAGAGGGCTTCCTGCGCAGCGAGGTCAGCATGATCCAGACCATCGGACGCGCTGCGCGAAACGCAAACGGTCGGGTCATCATGTATGCCGATGTGATGACCGAAAGCATGAACAAAGCCATCTTTGAAACCCAGCGCCGCCGCCAGCTTCAGCAGGCGTATAATCAGGCGCACGGCATCGTTCCGCAGACCGTCATGAAATCCGTCCGCGACGTGCTGCAAATCGGGCACGCGGCGGACGAGGGCGGCAGTAAACGCACCGTCAAGCGCGTCAAGGAGCTGAGCGAGGACGAGCTGCATCTGCTCATCTGCTCGACCGAGGAAAAGATGCTGCAAGCCGCCGCCAATCTGGACTTTGAGCTTGCAGCGAAACTGCGCGACAAGCTCTTTGAATTGCAGGGCAAGAAGCCCGAAGAGCTTCCGGAAGAAACCGTCACCCTGCCCCAGAGAAAGCGCAGAAGGCAGAGAAAGCCCCGACACGATTTAAAGGCATAAGGAGTCCGTCATGCAGGAAAACATCGTCATCCGCGGCGTCCGTCAAAACAACCTCAAGGGCTTTGACCTGACCCTGCCGCGCAATAAACTCATCGTCTTCACCGGTCTGTCCGGATGCGGCAAATCCTCGCTTGCGTTCGATACGCTCTACGCCGAGGGACAGCGCCGCTATGTCGAATCCCTCTCTTCCTATGCCCGCCAGTTTTTGGGGCAGATGGAAAAGCCGGATGTCGATTCCATCGACGGGCTTTCCCCCGCCATCTCCATCGACCAGAAAACCACCAGCAAAAACCCGCGTTCCACCGTCGGCACGGTCACGGAGATTCACGATTACCTGCGCCTGCTCTATGCCCGCGTAGGCATCGCCCACTGCCCCAAATGCGGGCGGGAAATCTCCAAGCAGACCGTCGATCAGATGGTCGATCAGATGCTTGCCCTGCCCGAACGCACGCGCATGCAGCTGCTCGCGCCGGTCGTCCGCGGCAAGAAGGGCGAACATATCAAGATTCTGGAACACATCGTCAAGCAGGGCTTTGTCCGCGTGCGCGTGGATGGAGAAACCTATGACGCCGCCGAGGTTCCGCCGCTGTCCAAACAGAAAAAGCACAATATCGAGGTCGTCGTAGACCGCCTGATTCTGCGCGAGGATATCCGCACCCGCCTGACCGACTCGCTGGAAACCGCGCTCTCGCTTTCCGGCGGCATCGTCATCGCGGATATCGGTCCCGGCGAACGGGAGATGCTCTTCTCCCAAAACCTCGCCTGTCCGGAATGCGGCATTTCGATGGAAGAGCTTGCGCCGCGTTCCTTCTCCTTCAACAGTCCGTTCGGCGCATGCCCGACGTGCGCCGGCTTGGGCGTGCTGCAAAAAATCGATCCGGATCTCATCGTTCCGGATTGGAATAAATCGCTCGCCGAAAACCCGTTCAACGTGATGGGCTGGAGCAGCCTCGAACCCGGCACGCAGGCGGGCATGTTCTTTGAAGCGCTGAGTCAGAAATACGGCTTCTCGATGAATGAGCCGCTGAATCAGCTGCCGAAGGATGTGCTGGATATCATCCTCTACGGCAGTAAGGGCGAACCGCTGAAGATTCAGTATACCCGTCCCAACGGCGATTCGCATACCTTCACCGCGCCGTTTGAAGGCATTATCCCGACAACCGAACGACGCGCCGCGGAAACGCAGAGCGATTCCACCAAGGCGTATTACGACGGGCTGATGAGCCAGACGCCCTGCCCGGATTGCCACGGCAAGCGTCTGCGTCCGGAGATTCTCGCGGTCACGGTCGGCGGAAAATCCATCGCCGACGCCTCCGACCTGTCCGTGACTGACGCGCAGGCGTTCTTCTCCTCCCTCTCCTTCGGTCAAAAGGACAGCATGATTGCCGCGCCCATCCTCAAAGAGATTCTGGCGCGTCTGCGCTTTTTGAGCGACGTCGGGCTGGGCTATCTGACGCTTTCCCGTGCGGCAGGCACACTCTCCGGCGGCGAAGCCCAGCGTATCCGGCTGGCGACGCAGATTGGTTCCAGTCTGGTCGGCGTGCTGTATATTCTCGATGAACCGAGTATCGGTCTGCATCAGCGCGATAACGCCCGCCTGATTGATACGCTCAAGCACCTGCGTGATTTGGGCAATACGCTGATCGTCGTCGAGCATGACGAAGATACCATGTTCGCCGCAGACCAGATTGTCGATATCGGTCCCGGCGCGGGCGAGCATGGCGGTCAGCTCATCGCACAGGGAACGGCGCAGGAGATTATGGCTTGCCCCGAATCCATCACCGGCGCATACCTCTCCGGTCGGCGCGGCATTCCCGTTCCCACACGCCGTAAAACGCCGTCCGGTTACCTGACCGTCCGCGGCGCACGCGCTCATAACCTCAAAAATATCGACGTCAAGATCCCGCTGGGCGTGATGGCAGTCGTCACCGGCGTTTCCGGAAGCGGTAAATCCACGCTGGTCAATGAAATCATCTATAAGACACTCCAGCGTGACCTCAACCGCGCTCATACCCGCCCCGGCGCATGCGACGGCATCGACGGCATCGACCAGCTCGATAAGGTGATCGCCATCGACCAAAGCCCCATCGGACGCACGCCGCGAAGCAATCCCGCGACCTATACCGGCTTATTTGACCTGATTCGTAAGGTCTTTGCCGCTACACCGGAGGCGAAAGCCCGCGGCTATAAGGAAAACCGATTCTCCTTTAATGTGCGTGGCGGCCGCTGTGAAGCCTGCTCGGGCGACGGTATTCTGCGCATCGAGATGCACTTCCTCGCGGATATCTACGTCCCCTGTGAGGTCTGTAAGGGAAAGCGGTATAACCGAGAAACGCTGGAAGTGCTGTATAAGGGAAAATCCATCGCCGACGTGCTGGATATGACCGTTGAAGAAGCCTTGGATTTCTTCTCCGCTTATCCGCGCATCACCCGTAAGCTGCAAACGCTCTATGATGTAGGCTTGGGCTATATCCGTTTGGGACAGTCCTCGACCACACTCTCCGGCGGCGAGGCTCAGCGCGTGAAGCTGGCGACTGAGCTTTCCCGTACATCGACCGGAAAAACCTTCTATGTGCTGGATGAACCGACAACGGGGCTGCATATGGCGGACTGTGAACGATTGGTCTCCGTTCTGCGCCAGCTCGCTAAGGGCGGTAACTCCGTGCTGATTATCGAGCATAATCTGGATGTCATTAAAGCCTGTGACTATGTCATCGACCTCGGCCCGGAAGGCGGTAATGGCGGCGGAACACTCGTCTGTGAGGGTACACCGGAAGAAATCTGTGCCTGTGAAAAGAGCTATACCGGACAGTTCCTTAAACCTGCATTGGAAAAAAGTAAACGAATCGAAATCGAACCCTGATTCTCTTATACCGCCGCGAAGCGAAGAAAGGGTGCAGGGAACTGCGTTCCCTGCTGGGGTTTGGGGCAAAGCCCCAAGCAGGGTATGGGGGCGCAACCCCATCGTCCCCCATATGCGCGAAGCGCAATTCATCATCAGTCAGGGAGCGAAGCGTCACCTGACTGACGCATCAGCCGCATAAACCATAACACCCCGACGAGCCGCAGAGCCCGTCGGGGTGTTGTATTATGTATCTGGTTGATCCGCATCGGTTGCTTCCGGAGGTGTGAAGCCGTCGCGCTGCATCTGTTCGAAGCAGGCACGGAGAATCCACGCTTGCATACTTTGCCCAGCAGCAGCGGCGGCGGCGCGAATTGCTGCGCCGTCCGTGCGTGATGGGCGCAGCGATATGTAATCTTGCCGCTGCTGATACGCCAGCACTGCGCGGCGCTGTGCGTCAGATGTCTGTCTGCTCATCTACTCACCTCCTCATATAGACATAGTATATCATAACGCCAAATCTATGCCAATACAGACTTGTTGCACAAACCACGCCAGTATAAACGTTACTATATATTTGTTCATTATTGCAGCATTGCGCTTCTGTCATTACACTCATTCTAAGGACAGAAGTCCAGACAACCGCCACCCATCGCGTCTATCACATTCGCCAGAGCAGCTTGCCAACGCCTACCCTTTCATCGGTTCCTCCCGCCCCCATAAACCAATCACTCAGGCTTTTGATGATAATATTCCCAAATCGTCTTTGCCTGCACTTTGCCGATTCCCTCGACCTCGCAAAGTTCCTCCGGCGTCGCGCTTGCAAGATTGGCGACAGATTTAAAATGCGTCAGCAGCGCACGGCGGCGCGTCGCGCCGATGCCGGGGATATCCTCCAGCGTCGAGTGCATGCCCGCCTTCTGGCGCAGATCGCGGTGATGGGTGATGCCGAAGCGGTGGGCTTCATCGCGGATGCGCTGAATGAGATGCAGCGCGGGCGACTTGCGGTCGAGCAGAATGCTCTCTTCCTGATTCGGCAGGAAGATTTCTTCCAATTGCTTTGCCAAGCCGAACATCGGAATGTTGTAACCCGCCTTGAGCATCGCTTCCCGCGCAAACCTCAGCTGCTGAGGTCCGCCGTCAATCAAAATCAAATCGGGCAGATCGGCAAAGCCGGAAAGCCCTTTCCCGTCCGCAGGCAGTTTTCCTTCCTTCGCAAGCGCTTCGCTCTCCTGCGTCGCCCGCGTCAGGCGGCGGGTGATGACCTCGTACATGGACGCAAAATCGTTTGCGCCTTCGACGGTCTTGATGCGGAAGATGCGGTATTCTTTCTTCGCCGCTTCGCCGTCGATGGCGACGACCATGCTCGCCACGCTCAGCACGCCCTGCGTATTGGAGATATCATATCCCTCGATGCGGCGCGGCGTATGATCCATACCGACCGCTTTGGCAAGTGCCTCGCATGCGCCGATGGTGCGCTCATGGGCGCGGGCAAGGTGCGCATTGCGCTTGGCAAGCGCGTCCTTCGCGTTCTTCAGCGCAAGCTCGACGAGCTTATGCTTCGTTCCCCGCTGCGGTTCAATCAGCGCGACCTTGCTTTCCTTTCTTTCCGAAAGCGCCTGCGCGACATCCTCCGCCTGTTCCGGCAAAGCCATGCAGAGAATTTCGGAAGGCGGCTGCCTGCCGTCGTCGTAAAACTGCATGATAAACTGCCCCAGCACCTGCGGATTGCTCTGGTCGCCCGCGCCCTCCAGCGCATAGTTCTCCGCGCCGATCATGTGTCCGCCGCGGACATAGACGACCTCGACCATAGCGTCAATGCCGTCGCCCGTACAGGCGAGGATATCCTGATCGCCGCCGTTGACGTGGATAGCCTTCTGGCGTTCCATCAGGTTCTGCGCATCGCGGATTCGGTCACGCAGCATCGCCGCCTGTTCAAACCGCATCTCCTTCGCCGCCTGATTCATCTGTGCGGTCAGGCGGTCGATGACCTTGCCGCTCTTTCCGCCCAAAAAGTCGATGACCTCGCGCACGACCGCGCCGTATTCCTCCGGCGTCGTCAGCGACGCGCAGGGCGCAAGGCACTCGCCGAGCTGATGATGCAGGCACGGGCGCATATGCATACCGGGTTTCATCTGCATCGCGCAGGTACGCAGAGGGAACAGCCCGCGCAGCACATCCATCACCTCGCGCACGCCGGTTGCGCCCATATAGGGTCCAAAATACTTCGCCTTATCCTTTTCCACCCGCCGAACCAGCTCGACGCGGGGATAATCCTGCGTCGTATCGATGCGCAGGTAGGGGTAATGCTTATCGTCCTTGAGCAGGATATTATACTGCGGCTTATGGAGCTTGATGAGGTTACATTCAAGAATCAGGGCTTCCAGATTTGTGTCGCACAGCACGATATCAAAATCATCGATTCGCGCAACCATAGCGCGTACTTTGACCGTATGCGCCTTGGAATGGGTGAAATACTGGCTGACGCGATTTTTGAGGTTGACCGCTTTACCGACATAGATGATCCTGCCCTCGCATTTCATGAGATAACAGCCCGGACAAGTCGGCAGTTTTTCAATTTTCAGTTTGAGCAAGTCATTCATGCGGGTTTCCTTTCTGATTCCGCAGAGGGGTGGAGGGAGGGACGATAGGGGACGCTGTCCCCTATAACCCCTGCCAAGAACCTGAGGTTCTTGGATTTCCCTCTTTGGGGAGTTCTTATAAAAGCGGGGCAAGCATGGCTATATTCCTGCCGGGGCATGCAATGTTTTTTCTTCGCCGGATGGGGACGATTGGGGACGCTGTCCCCTATAACCCCTGCCAAGAACCTGAGGTTCTTGGATTTCCCTCTTGGGGGAGTTCTTATAAAAACGGGGCAAGCATGGCTATATTCCTGCCGGGGCAAAGTTTTTCTCTCGCCTGACGGGGACGATTGGGGACGCTGTCCCCTATGACTCCTGCCAAGAACCTGAGGTTCTTGGATTTCCCTCTTGGGGAAGTCCTTATATGTTAAATAACGCGGAGTGAAGCACCGCTTCTCCCCGCGTTTAAAGCGCTTATTCCTCTTCTTCGTCGTCTTCGCCGTCATCCGTGAATCGGGTACGGACGACCTGAATCAGCTTTTCCATCAGGTTTTCTTCCGGGGGAACGAACTCCTCCATCTCCTCGCCGTCCTCATCGGTGAAGGTATTCACCTGCATGATATAAACCGGATCGTCATCCGGGTCATCATCCGACGGATTCTCCTCAGCGTTGCAGAGAATGGCGAATTCCTGACCATTGTAATAGAAATAATCCATGACTTCGAGCATCATCGTATTGCCGTCGTCATCGGAAAACTCGATAACGTCGCGCTCCTGCAATTCTTCCGGGGTCATAGCAAAACCTCCTGCCCGCGCACTCGGCGCGTAATGATGGATTTATTATACCCGCCCAGCCGCTAAAAAGCAAGCGGCAGAAGCTGACCTTCGCCAATTATCCCAGCGCGATATCCAGCGCCATCATCAGCGCATAGCCCGCCATCGCGCCGAGGACGCCCGCCCGCCCCTGCGCCGCATCCGGAATCATCTCCGCGAAGACGACCCACATCATCGCGCCGGCGCAGAACGCCATCATACCCGGCATCCACATCCGCGCCGAGGCGGCGACCAGTGCCGCCAGCATGCCGAAAACCGGCTCAACCGCACCGGAAGCCGCGCCCAGCCAAAAGCTCTTTTTCCGGCTCATGCCGCCCTGACGAAGCGGAAGCGCAACCGCCGCGCCCTCCGGCAGATTCTGAACGCCGATTCCCAGCGCAAGTGCAGCGGCGGCGGGCAATCCGCCTTCCGTGCCAGCCAGCGCAAACGCCAGCCCGACCGCCATGCCCTCCGGAATGTTATGCAGCGTAATCACGGTATACATCAGCGTCCGCCGCCGCGCATCGTCCTCCGCGGTCTGCATGCTTTTCATTCTGCGCATCCACGCATCGACGCCCGCAATCATCATCGCGCCGAGCGCAAAGCCGAGCGTCGCCATTCGCCACGGAATGCCTCCGCTCTGCTTCGTCTGCTCCACCGCGGGAATCAGCATGCTGAACACTGCCGCCGCGCTCATCACGCCCGCCGCAAAACCCATGCACACCTGCTCCGTTTTGCCGTTCCTGCTGTCCCGAAACAAAAAGACCAGCGCCGCACCCAAAACCGTCATCGCAAACGGAAACAGGGTGCCGACGCCAGCCCAGAATATTGCTTTCACTGTGAATCACCTCTTTGCCATGCTATGCGCAAGGCAGAGAAGCGGTTCATCCTGTCGATCTTTTATGCCTTCGGGCGCGGAAGCTCAAACGAATCTCATTCGTGCGAACACTTGCCGCCGCAGCCCGGGCAGCCGCCGGGACAGCCGGAACAGCCGCCGTTCTTCCGATCGCGGATGACACTGCGTCCGACAAAGAACAGCACCACCGCCAGAATGACCAATACGATGATGGTTGCCATAAGATGACCTCCTTTTTCCAACACCAACAGGCACGCGCTCTGTAACGAGAATCTTACTTGCCGTTGTACTTGACTTCCATGTCGCTGCTCTCCTTATACGGACGAACCAGCAGGTAAATCAGCACGCCGAGGACGATGGCAGCCGCAGCCGTGCCCAAGCCGAACGTCGTTTCGCCGCAGAACAGTCCGCCAAGCTGATAGACGATCAGGCTGATGGCGTAAGCAAAGCCGCACTCCCAGCCGATTGCCGCCCAGGTCCACTTGGCGTTGTTCATCTCGCGCTTGATGGCGCCGATTGCCGCGAAGCACGGGGCGCACAGCAGGTTGAAGATCAGGAAGCTGTAAGCAGAAAGCTGCGTGAACTGAGCGGCGATGTTGACCAGACCGGCGAAATCGCCCGCGTCAACCATCTCCAGCGCATCGCCCGCAACCGCGAACAGCGTGCCGAAGGTGCCGACGACTTCTTCCTTCGCAACCAAGCCGAGCAGGGTCGCGACGGTCGCCTGCCAGCTGCCAAAGCCCAGCGGCTTGAAGATGAAGCAGACCGCGCTGCCGATCTTCGCGAGGATGGACGCATCCATGTCCTCAACCATGCCAAACGCGCCGTCTACGAAGCCAAAGGAACTGGTGAACCAGACGAATACGGAGGACAGGGTGATGATCGTGCCCGCCTTCTTGATGAAGCTCCAGCCGCGCTCCCAAGTGCCGCGCAGCACGTTCTTCACAGTCGGGAGATGATACGCCGGCAGTTCCATGACGAACGGCGCCGGTTCACCCGCGAAGGGCTTGGTCTTTTTCAGGATGATGCCGGAGATGATGATGGCAGCGATGCCGATGAAGTATGCGCTCGGCGCAACCCACCACGCGCCGCCGAAAATCGCGCCAGCCATCAGGGCGACAATCGGCATCTTCGCGCCGCAGGGGATGAACGTCGTGGTCATGATCGTCATGCGGCGGTCGCGCTCCTGCTCGATGGTGCGGGAAGCCATGATACCCGGAACGCCGCAGCCCGTGCCGACCAGCATCGGGATGAAGCTCTTACCGGACAGACCGAAGCGGCGGAAGATACGGTCCATGATGAACGCGATACGCGCCATATAGCCGCAGTCCTCCAGAATGCACAGCATGAGGAACAGGACGAGCATCTGCGGAACAAAGCCGAGAACCGCGCCGACGCCGCTGATGATACCATCGACAATCAAACCGGTCAGCCACTCCGCACAGCCGATGCCTTCAAAGAAGCTCTGAGCCGCCGGAACGATCCACTCGCCGACGAAAACGTCGTTCGTCCAGTCCGTCAGCGCACCGCCGACGGTGGAGATGGCGATATAGTAGACCAGCGTCATCACCGCAATGAAAATCGGCAGACCCAAAATGCGGTTGGTCAGGATGCGGTCGATCTTATCGCTGGTGCTCATGCCACGGCTGCTCTTTTTGCAGCAGCCGTCGATGATGGAGGCGATGTAGCTGTAACGGGCGGCGGTGATGATGGACTGGCTGTCGTCGTCCATTTCCTTTTCGCACGCCTTGATGTCATTTTCAATATGCGCCAGCTTATCCTTCGGGATGTTCAGCTTCTCGATGATGCGCTCGTCACGCTCGAAAATCTTGACGGCGAACCAACGCTGCTGCTCCTCCGGCATGTCGTGGAGAACGACCTCCTCGATGTGCGCTAGCGCATGCTCGATGCTGCCCGCGAAGCGATGCTGCGGAATGGTCTTCTTGCCGCCGCGTGCCAGTTGCACGGCACGCTGAGCCGCCTCCATCACGCCGTCGCCCTTGAGCGCGGAAATCTCAACGACCGGAACGCCCAGATGATTGGAGAGCTTCGCCGCGTCGATGCGGTCGCCGTTCTTGCGGACGACATCCATCATGTTCAGCGCGACGACCATCGGGATGCCCAGCTCAGCCAGCTGCGTGGTCAGATACAGGTTGCGCTCCAGATTGGTCGCGTCGATGATGTTGAGCAGCGCGTCCGGACGCTGATCGATCAGCACATTGCGGGCGACGACCTCCTCCATCGTATACGGGCTCAGGGAATAGATGCCCGGAAGATCCGTGATGATGACATCCTTCTCTCCCTTGAGGCGTCCTTCCTTCTTTTCCACCGTTACGCCCGGCCAGTTGCCGACGAACTGATTCGCGCCCGTCAGCGCGTTGAAAAGCGTGGTCTTGCCGCAATTGGGGTTGCCGGCAAGCGCGATCTTGATCTCCATACTCCGTCCTCCTTGGTTAGTTTTGGCTAACCCTTATCCTGAAATAAAAGCGGGGATTCCCCGTGGGCTCACATGATTTCAATCAGCGCCGCATCCGCTTTGCGCAGGCTCAGCTCATAGCCGCGAACCGTGATTTCTACGGGATCGCCCAGCGGCGCCACCTTGCGCACATAGATTTCCACGCCCTTGGTGATGCCCATGTCCATGATACGACGCTTCAGCGCACCCTCACCGCCGACCTTGGTGACCGTAACGGTCGAACCAATCTTGGCTTCCTTCAGTGTCATTGTTCTTTCCTCCTTGTTCGCTTTCCCGCTGCCGAATTTATCGGTCAGACAAGAATCTTCACAGCCAATTCCTTGCTGATGGCGACGCGTGCATCCTTGACCTGAACAATCAGGTTGCCCGAAATATCGGAGACCACGCGAATCGTTTCGCCCTCCACAAAACCGAGGTTTTCCAGATGCGCACGAACCTGCGCACTTCCGCCAATGCGCATAATCGGTCTGCTCTCGCCGATGCCCATCATCGTAAGCGGCATATCCATCCTTCCTTTCAACTCGCCTGTGTTTGCTTTCTCTAATTAGTTTCACCTAACGCAAATATATTAGCATCATCTAACGCTTTTGTCAACGACTTCGTTTTCGAAAATCAAGCCAAATTTTTCGGATGTTGGTTGTCTGTTTTTTTGCATTGTGATATAATAAAAACAGTATAACCACGCGTAAGCGCACAGGCGTGATACAAAAGTTAGTCAATTCAAACTAAAGAAGGGACGAGCCCCTCTCTTTTTTGCGGTTGAAGTTTCTTCGCCGCTATTTTGCTCATTTCATCATCCGCCCGCTTCGTCGGGCAGACTTGGAGGCGATTCCTATGGCAGTATCCGAAGCCATCGAAAACTATCTGGAAACCATTTACATCCTCTCTCAGCAGCAAAACGAAGTCCACGCAGTTGATATCTGCGCTTACCTTTCCTATTCTCGCCCGACGGTGTCCATCGTCCTGCGGCAGATGCGCGAGAGCGGGCTTGTGACCGTCAATGAGGATAACCATATCTATCTGACTGAAGAAGGCAGGCGCATCGCTACCCACATCTACGAGCGCCACACCATACTCAGCCAGCTGCTCATGAGCTTGGGGGTCAGCAAGGAGACCGCGCTGCACGACGCCTGCAAGATCGAACACGACCTGAGCGACGAAACCTTCGACGCCATTCGGAGGCACTATCAGGCGCACCGCTAAGCAAGCTCATTCCACGCAAAAACAAGCTGAACGATCCTCTCTTCTGCCACAGTGTTTATAACACCAAAGATCGGCTCACAGGCGCAGTTTTTCGTCCTTCCCTGTCTGCCTAAAATACGCCCGGACATATAAGAGGATCCCCCGGTACGCCCGGAGGACCCTCTTTCGTTTTTCTCTTGTTGACTCCATTCGGCTTCCCGATTACGCTTCCCGTCCGCCTTTCCACGGGCGAACCGGCAGATTCTCGCTGCGCTTCAGCGACGCCCGGATATTCCCGTCAAAGAGCTGACCGATTCGGCTGATCATCTCCAGACCGTCTTCCTTCATGCCCTGTCCAATCCAATTGAGCACCATTTCCGTCAACGCGCTCTGATAAAACTGCGCAATGATGTTCTTGTCCTCCTGGCTGGCATGAATGCCTTCGCTCTCCCGCTCCACATAGCGGATCATGACCTCGCCCGCCACATTGTACAGGTATTTTTCCAGCGTTTCGCGCTGCATGGAGTGATACACATGGTACACTGCTCGTTTATGCTGAATCGCAATGCCCATTGCCCCCGCGATGCCTTCTTCCCATGTGACATGCCCCTTGATGCCGCCGATGACCGATTCCAGCTCAGATTGGAAGATTTCCGTCAGCACCGCATACAGATCCTGATAATAATAGTAAAACGTCTTGCGATTGATTTCGCACCGCGTCACCAGGTCGGTCACCGTAATCTCATCAAAAGGTTTTTCATCGAGCATCTCGATGAACACGTTGCGGATCATATTGCGGGTATACTGCTGAGCCATGTCATTCCTCCGTTCTGCTTTTCGCGGCGCTCCTTTTCTACGCTTATTATAACCAACGCTTCCGCCAATTGCAAGCCCTTCGCGCAGCGGGTCATTCTCCCCCAACCGTCCGCTTGCAGCCATTTGGATCCAAAATGCGCATGAATTTCGTCGTTTTGGGGCAATCCTGGCAAAAAATCTCAAAAAGGGGCTTGACGTCCGACCGCTTTCACGCTATAATATTCCCTGTTGACGGGGCATTAGCGCAGTTGGTAGCGCACAACACTGGCAGTGTTGGGGTCAGGAGTTCGAATCTCCTATGCTCCACCAAACCCAAGAAATCCGAACATCATCCCGATTGGGGATGAGTTCGGATTTCTTTTTCTTTATGCAGTTTTTTGCAGGGAGAGCTCAATTACTTGCCGAATGATAATAATAATGGTTTTTGTAACATAAAAAAGGCGTGCAGCGATACCGCCCCGGGCGACTCAGGGGGGCGTCATCCGCACCGCCTCCGCCGTTGACTTTGCCGCAGACTGCAAACGTTTTCATTTGGGGCATGTTTACGCAGTTTGCACATTTTTTAACGTATATTTTCCGCTTATCACCCTTAATTTAGAAAAAAATATACAAAAAATCTTCGATTATCGTGATAAGCGTCACAGAAAAAGGTGGATCTATTCTATATACTAAAGTCAACGGAAACGTTACCACACCCAAAGACAAACCGCACATCTGTTTCTTACAGATGATATTGGGGAGGGAACTCATCGTGGAAAGAAGGTTGGATCGGCTGGATGAATGTTTGTCTGCCTGTTCGTTTTACGACATTCTATCCGCCCATGAACTGCAACTACTTCGCAGCGGTTTTTTAATGAAATCCTTTGCCAGACCCCAATCCAGACAGCTGGAGGAATTTGCCGCGCCGGGCGCTCTGTATATCGTCAGCCGCGGCAATGCCTGTATTCATATCGACAGCCTCAGCGGTCATCGGTGCGAGCTGGCGAGTCTATCTGCCGGCGCCTACGGCATCATGTCCCTTTCGCCGAAGGATTGCGAATACGAGCTGTCGGTGGATATCGCGTCGGATACGCTCGTGTATCTGGCGGATTCCGAAACCGTCGATACGCTGAAATCGCGTAACCCGCGCTTCAACGCGTTCTGTTACCAGAACATGCGCCGTCAGCTTTCTCAAATGGTTTATCTGGTTGGTGAAACGCATTTTTCCTCTCTGAGGGTTCGACTTGAAAAATATCTGTCCAACCGAAGCGACGAAGGCCGCCGAGAGTTGAACATGACCCACAGCGATCTTGCCGACGTTTTCGGCACCTCGCGGGAGGTCATTTCCCGGTTGCTCAAGGAACTGGAGCGCGAGGGCATTATCAGCCAAAAGCGCTGTCAAATCGCTTTTCATCCGTCGGCCATGTAAACGTGGAAGGGCGTGATTGTTAAAATGACGCGGGAAAAAATATCCTGCCCCAGCTTTCGGCAGCCAACCATTCGGGACGTCGCCCGGGAGGCAAACGTCTCCACCACCACCGTTTCCCGCTACCTGAATCAATCCGGTCATGTAGACCAAAACACCGCCAGCGCCATTCGCCAGGCTGTGGAACGGCTGCATTACACTCCCAGCATCGCTGCGCAGTCGCTGCGCAACCGAACGGGAAAAATCATTCTGCTGGTGGTGCCGGATATCTGCAACCCCTTCTATTCCCAAATGTCCAAGACTGTGCAGCGTCTTCTGGGGGAGCGCGGCTACCGCATGGTGCTGTTCGACTCGAATGAAAGCCTGCATGAAAACGATTCCATCGCGCTATCCAAGCAGATGTATGCCAGCGGCATCCTGTTGGCATCCATCGATATTCGGCAGTCCGTCATCAAGAGTCTGCTGGAAACCGCCATTCCCGTTGTGGCGCTCAACGCTCATTCCACATGCCCCTTCGACACGGTGCATGTGCATGGCTCTATGGGCTGCTACCTGACCGCCAGACACCTGATCGCGCTGGGGCATCGGCATATCGCCTTTGCCGGCGGTGCACCCGGCACCATGATCGGCAAAAGCCGCCGGGAGGGATATGAACAAGCCCTTCGGGAAGCCGGGCTGCCCATCGTCAGAGAGCATATCTACGAATCCGGCTTTTCCCAATACGACGGCTATGAAGCCGGGCGATATTTCGCCAAGCTTTCGCCCCTGCCTACGGCCATCTGCTGCGCCAACGACGAAATTGCGCTGGGTCTTCTATCCGCCATGCAGGAGCGAAAAATCCGCATTCCGGATCAGATTTCCGTCACCGGCATGGACGATATTCCCTACGCCAGAACCTCTAACCCCAGCTTAACCAGCGTCTCCAACGACAGCAACGTATTTGCCAGAGAAGGCGTTCGGATGCTGTTTGAGCGAATCGAGGGCACAGTTACAGGCCCCGCCCGAGACGTGATCGTTCGCCACGAGCTCATCGTGCGTGCCAGCGTGGGCGCCCCCAGAGACCGGCAATAAAGCCATCGCGGGCGAGACGATCGTTCCCCCTACTTTTTCAGAATCTTAGAAAGTCTGGATTGCGCGGCGTTTTCCTCTGCGCGACAGCGGCGTGCGTTTGGGCTTTCTTAGAGAGGCCGTTTGGAAACTAAGGCTTCTACGTTGTCACCCGTTCCCCACAAACAGACCGAAAGGAGAATACCCAGAATGAAAAAGACGCTCGCCATCCTCTTGACAGCCCTGTTGATGCTGTCCGCCGTCTCTGCGTTGGCAGACATGTCCGACTACAACATCGTTACCAAAGCCGACACCCACAAGGTCATTCTGGACACGGATATGGGCTACTTCGGCGACGACACCTATGCCTTGATGATCCTGCTTCAGGCAGATAAGGCAGGTTATCTGGATCTGTTGGGCGTTACCTCTGTTGGCGCCAACACCACCATCGCGCAGGGCACCACCTCCATCCTCAACCAGCTCGAAGCGCTGGGTCGCGGTGACATCCCCGTGGCTATGGGCTCCGACGTTCCGGTTATGGGTCTGAAGACCGAAACGCAGATGGCTGCCAACGGTCTGAAGGAAATCCGCTCTATGGCAAACGTTCGCAAGTTTGGCAACACCATCTCTTACGACAACCTTGGCGAACTCAAGGACGAAACCTGGGGTTACAGCTCTCTGAAGCCCGTTGAAGAGACGGCTTGGGAGTTTATGATCGAGCAGGTTCACAAGTACCCCGGTCAGGTGACCATCATGGCGATCGGCGCCTGCACCAACGTGGCGAACGCCATCATGCAGGATCCCACCTTTGCCGAGAACACCGCCGGCATCTACTACATGGGCGGCGCCATCGACGTGCCCGGCAACGATACCCCGTGCGCCGAGCGCAACTGGTATTATGACCCCGAATCCGTGGCTATCTGCCTGAACGCCAACTTCCCGGTGCAGGTCGTCGTTCCGCATGATATCTCCTATCACCAGAGACTGACGAAGGATATCCTGGATAACATTCTTGGCGGCGGCGAGACCGCTTACACCAAGCTGATCCGCGAATACGCCTATCCGCGTTTCGAAGAGAACCCCGAGCTCCGTCAGCGCCTGTGGGATGCTCAGGTTCCGGGCATCTTCCTAGTTCCGGATTTCATTTCCGAAACGGATAAGCGCGACATCGCCATGGTGACCGATCTGTGCTATGCTTACGGCGAGTCCGTGGCTTGGGCAGAAGGCAAGGGTCCCGATTCCTCTACCCTGTGCACCATCGTGTACGACGTGGACGGTGAAGCTTACTGGAACTTCGTGGCCGATCTGCTCAGCACCGAATTCTAATCCCTCAGTTTCCATTCGTGTAAATCTCCAAACGACCTGAATCGTCTTTCCGTCTCCGCTTTGGGGCTGTCAGGCTAAGCATGAGCTGCCCTGCGAAAAGTGAATAGAAAAAGATGCGAGAAGGTTTACCGACTCGCATCTTTTGTTGTCGTTTGAAACTCCCCGTTCGGAGATTATGACCGTGAAAAGAAGAAGTTTGAAGAACGGTATCCACTTGACTTTATGCCGCATGTGCATCTGTTTCCTGCCGACCGGCTGTGACAGTGATTCACGACAGTCTGTCGAATCTCTGACAGTAACGCAGGTTATGACTGTACAGATGCGAGCGTGACGAAGATTCCAGAAACACCGACACCAGAAGACACACCGGAGCCTGCTCCGGAAGCTGACGCGGCAGCAACGACATGCAATCCATATGCCGAAGCGCCTGATCGACCTGAGCGAGGGTCATCTTCCCATTCGCGGAGGATGCCCCTTGATTTAAACCCGTAGAATGCCGTCTGCCCGGCTTGAGGCATGATCCCGCTTATCAGGATTCAGTTTGTTGACATAAGCCAAATTCAGCTATTCTTTCATTTGTGGAAAGGGCTATTCTCCCCCTTCGGGGGGAGAATAGCTTTTGTCTACAGTCTGTATCCTGTTGATCAGAATTTCTTTCCATTCAATTTTCCGACAAACCCATCCAGCATTCTGCGAACCAAACGGTTAACTTTCGTCGCGTGCTTCAAATACCCCTATATCCTTCCGGCAGATTGAATGCCAATTTATCATCAAACGCAAACGGCATATCCATCGCTTTTTCCTCCGTCTCACTCGTCCTTTTTCCGTTCTTCCTCCCACCGTTTTTCAAATGCGGTGCATACCGCGTCCGTCTCCCGCCAGACGCCCATCATGTCCTTCCGATTTTGATATGCCTGATCGAGCGTGAAGTCGAGTTTTTCCGCCCATGCCTTTGCGCAAGCGGACGCATCCTTCTCCTTCGGCTGAACCAGTTTGGTGATTGCCGCCATCGCCTGCACATATGCGGTGACAAATGGCTCGTAAGATTCGCCAAAAATCGGGTCATAGTCCTTTTGGGCAAGCGCGTCCAGCTTCTCCGCCTGTTCGGTCATCGACTGCCTCGCCTTTTTCGCCCCCGCAGCGTCGGCAAAAACAAATGTGCCATTTTCGTCAATCAGCCGTTTGAGCGTCGCCTGCGTTCGCGTCAGCGCGTCGAGCAGTTTTTTCGCTTCGGCATACTGTTTCTTCTCATCTTTCGGTTTTTCGTCCTCTTGGGGCGGCTCGTTTTCGGGCATCTCTCCGCCCAAAATCCGCATCAGCTGCCCACCGAGCGCGTCGATTGCATCGATCGACGCATCCCGTTCCGTCTCCTTCGGCCCATTCAGCCGCTTGGCGATCATCGCCAGACCGCGGTCGATTTCCCGCTTAGCCTGTTCCTTGCTCGGCGCTTCTGTCAGCCGCTCAAGGCAAAAGACACGCCCTTTCTTTCGGCTTTGGTTGGTCTGAACGTCAGCCATCTCGTCCAAAGCCTCCCAATAGGCAGCTCGCGTCAACTGCCAATACTTAGCCTGCACGGCGTCCGCCCGCATCCCTTCCGCGGCGGGCGCGGCATATGCTCTGCCGCAAAACGGGCAAAATCTCGCCTCTTCCCCTTCCCAATCCAGCGTTTTTCCGCACGCAGCGCACATATAGCGCATCGTTTCTCCCTCCCTGCTTTACGCCAGCTCAATCGCCTTTTTCACGGCGTCAATCGGATCACTGTAAAAAATCGGCTGCACAGCCGTCAGCAGCTCGCCCGGAACGTGCATCAGATCCTGCATGCTTTGAATCGGAAGCAGCAGCTGCTTAGCGCCCGCGTTCTTCGCTACGCGGACGATGTTTTCCAAGTTTTTGATTTCGCCCATCGAGCCGGACAGTTTGATTTCGCCGATCACCGCCGTCGCTTCTGTCACGGGGCGGTTGGCTACCGCGCTGCAAAGACCGACCAATTCCGCCACGGATACCTCCGCGCTCGGTCCCTTGCTCTGCGGATCGGCATAATAAAGCAGATAATCATGATCCGCGAGCGTCGCGCCGGGCAGGATGGTTTTGACCTTATCCACGAAATAATACCATGCCGCATCGATACATTCGTTCACGGCGCGGCTTCCTGAGATACCCTGTCTCTCCATCTTGCCATTGCCGCGGATGACCTTGTTTTCCAGCCGATAGACCGCCACCTCGCCGTCATCCTCACTCGCGCCGAGCGCAAACACATGACCCGCAGGCAGTTTTTCGGCAGGAATCAGCGTATTGGAAGCCTGTTCCGGCACGGAAACGACGGTTTCGCTGCCGTATTCATCCACATAGCCCAGCGCAACATCCGCAAATTCCACGCCTGCCATGAGCTTGAGCTGCTCCTTCACGCGCCGCCGTCCCTCAATCGCGTATTCCAGCAGCCGGCGCATCTCCTCTTCCGTCACGTTTTCATCCGGGAAAATCAGCTTGATCAGACCGGACATGGTCTTGCGCACGGCGATCTCATCGCGCTTGTTAAATTTGTTGTTCAGGCGGAAATAGGAATCGAGCAGATGCGTACAGTCCTTTTTGCGCAGCTCCCGCGTTAATTCGGCTAAGCAGTCCGTAATCAGCCCATATTTTTCCGTCAGCAGCTCCGAGCGCATTTTCGGAATTTCCCAGCCGGGCAGATAATAATGAATCCGGTCAAAAAACGCGCTGTCGTTGTTAAATTCCGGCGGGAACGGCTCGAACAGGTGCGCAACCTTGAGCAGATTCTGCACGCTGTCGTTGATGTTGCCGACAAAGACCATCGACGCATCCGCATTGATCATATCCCGTCCGCGGGCAAACGAGCCGGACGCCATGTAATCCTTCATGATCTGAATCGCGTCGAGATCGCGGAAACGCATGCCCGCCACCTCGTCAAACGCCACGCAATCCCAATGCCCGACCAGCCCGACCCTATGCGCCGACATGGAGTAGAACAGGTTCGCCGTGGTCGTCTGTCCGCCGCTCATCAGAATGGAATACGGCGAAATCTCTTTATACAGATGGCTCTTGCCCGTGCCTCGCGGTCCAAGCTCGCAGAGGTTGTAGTTATGCTCGGCGAGCGGCACCATGCGCTCGATGAAATGCAGCTTCTCCTTTTCGCTCAGCGCGTCCGGCTCCATGCCCTCCGAGCGAAGCAGCAGCGCAATCCATTCCTCCGTGGTAAACGCCTTGCGCTTGCCAATCATCTCTTCCGCGTCGAGATTAGGGAGCTGAATCGGCTTGAGTCCGAGAATGCGGAAGGGCGAATCCTCCGGCCCGCGCTTTTTGCGGCGCTTCTTTTCGTCCTCCATCGAATCCTGCTGATAGGTATAGCCGATGCGTGCGATGCACCAGATGCCGCCCATCAAAATTTTGGTGTATTTCACGGCGTAATCGCTTTGCAGAACGAACGGCTCAATCTCCAGATTGGAAAACCTCGCGACATACATATCCTTGTATTCGTCCAGCACCGCACTGACCTTGTCGATGACGGTGTATTCCCCGCGCTCGCGGATGAGCGATTTCACCTTTTCGCTTTCTTCCGGGCGGACATAGTTTTCCGCCAAAATCTTGCGAATCTTCTCCACGCCCTCGGCAATCGCCGTTTCATCGTCGGTCGCGCAATACATGCCAAGCAGATATTCCAGCACGAAGGTCGGCACGTTTGCGCCGCGGCGAAGCAGCGCCGTCAAATCCTTTCGGACGACCTTCCCCGGAAACACCTCGTTGATCTTTCGATCCAGTGCATCCATGTTCCCGCCTCCTTAAAAATCAAAGTCCATGCCGAACACAATGTCGATGGTAAACGGAACCCGAACAAGCTCGGTCTTATCCTCTTCATCGGTCAGCACAAGATCGTAACGTTCGTTTTTATCATAGCTGCTGCCCAGCAGTCGGAAGGTGACGCGTGTTGTGCGGTCGTTGTTCTCTATCGCGGTGCTGTCGCCGATGATGCGGTGGCTGTCGCTGATGGGCTGCCCGCGCCTGTCCACAAAACGTGCGTTGACCGTGCGCGGCTGCACCTTGCCGCCGCAAGCCTCCTGCTGATAAAACACCAGCGTAAAAATGCCGTTGCTGATGGTTCGATTCTCGCCAAGCAGCACGATGTTGGTCTTGGTAATCGCACGATAGCCCTTCTGCCCCGCTTTTTTGTTGCGGTAGGCAATCAGCGGAACAGCCAGTTCCTGAAGCGAAAGCCCGCCGTGCATATACGGCGACGCGCCGCCCTGCTGCTTGAAGCGCAGATCACCACGCGGGGTGACACACGCCCATTCCCGTCTGCCGAGCATCGTCAGCGGCATGGAAAGCGTGCGCTCATCGCTGATATTCTCCCGCACAATCGCGTAGCGGCGCTTGTAGCAAAGCACATCGCCCGCCGCAAGCTCGCGCTCTGCTTTATCCGTTTCATCCAGCGGCGAACGGGTGTAGATGAACCCGTGATCCGCCGTGACGTAGATATACGCGGCGCTCAGCTCGCTGACCAGCATGCGCATCACCTGCTCGATTTCGCCCATCGCGGTTTCGCACGCGGCAAACACATCGCCGTCGCTTTCGCCCGTGCGGTCGATGACGTCCTGATAGAGATAGACGACCTTCGACTCCCGCGCAATCTCCTGCCGCTGGGTGCGCGTCATCCGCCGGAATAATCCCAGTTCCAGCGCGGTGCTTTGAGGACACGCCGCCCGCAAAACCGCTTCGCGATTGCCCGCGTCGGTGCGCATGCCGTCGCAAAGCACGCTCAACTCCTCCGTGAGCGTCAGCTTTTTGTGCGGCAGCAGCGCCGCCATGCCGACCGGCGTGATCGTCGGGATCGCGCCGACCATCGCCGTGCAGACCGTGTTGCCCGAAAGCCTGCCGTGCAGCCGCTCGGTCAGCTCCTGCGCAACGTCATAGCGCAGCGCATCGGAGATGATGACAAACGTTCGCGCATCTTCCCCGCGCACATGTTCCGCGTAGAACCGTTCCTGACGCGGCACAATTGCCAGCGCGGTTTCCAGCGTCTGCCCTGCCAGCAACGCCGACCAGCAGACGCCCAGCGGCGCGAGGTAGCCGTTTTTATACAGCCGTTCCGCCGCCTGCATCGCCGCTTTCAGCTCGTCCTCCAACGCGAACAGCCCCAGCGTCAACGCCTGATCCGCCGCCGCGCACACATGGCGATACGCCGCGTCCATCCGATACAGGCGCGAAGCATACGCCGCGAACATCTCCTCCGCGTCGGTGAAGTGGAAGCCCTCTCGATAAGCGCGGGCAAACAGCTGCATATCGCACAGCGCCCCCAATACATCCGCATACGGCGCATACAGCCCCCACCACGGCAGTTCCCGCCGCGCCTGCATCATCTCCTGCACCTCATCGACATTCATGCTGTTCTGCGCAAACGCCGTCAGCGTCGTGCGAATCAGCAGCGCATCCACGCAGGGGTAGACCGATACGCGCATCAGCTCCGCACGCTCAAGCCTTTGCAGCCGCGCCGCGATGGGATAACGTTCCTCCACCGCGTGGCAGGTTTCCAGCAGGGCTTCTCTGTCCGTATGCAGCCATTTGGTGAACAGCGCATACGCCTGCTGCGCGTAATCCGCCGCGCCCGGCAGACCCGCGAACGCATCCTCCGGCGCGTTGAGCCAAGCCGCGCTCGTCAGCAGGTAGCAGGCAAGCTCCCCTGCGTCCCGCTGACCGGTATAGCCGAACGCCCCTTCAACCAGCAGCCAGAACGCATCCTCCCCGCAGAATTTTCCAATGGCTTTCAGCTTCTCGTTTTCTTCCTCGCGCATGCCAAGCACCACCGCGCCGACCACATCCGGAAACGACGCGCTTTTCAGCCCGCAGAGCACGCTCATCACGCCGATTTTCAGCTCCTGCTCGGTGCGGTAATCGCTCTTGAGCGCACCCAGCTTCGCCACGCGCTCGCGGCTGGCGAAAAAACGCCCCACACTCCGCGCATAGCGCCGCATATCCACGCCGTCGGCGATATGCAGCTCTTCAAAGAGCAGCGACCAGTAATCCGCTCGGAATTCCTCGCTGTATTTGAACACATCCGCCAGCCAGTTATCCTGCCAGCGCTCAAACTCCCTCGGGCAGTAGAGCAGAATATTCTCCTGCGCGTAATCGCTCTCGATCTGCCGCCGCAGGGTGAACCACTCGTTCTCCCGCATGATGAGGATGCGCACATCGGGCAGCTCCATCTGCTCCACGTCGGCGGCAAAGCCGCCCTGGTCATCCCTGAACACGACGATGCGCCGCGTGTAGTATTCCGGAAGGGGCGCGGCAAAACGCCGCAGCAATTCCTGCCGTACATCCATCGTTTTCCCCTCCGTCACTTGATTTTTCCGAGTATCGCGCCGAGCTTGGCGTAATTGACCTTCACGCCGTCGTCGAGGTCGAGCGGAATGCGCATATCCGCGAGATGATGCACCTGTTCCTCATACTGCCCCAGCTCAATCAGCTGCTTTTCCAGCTTCTGGGCACGCTTACCCGCCTGCATTTTGGCGCGTCCCTCGCCGCTCTCCTGCGCACGGCGTGCGTCGTCGAGCTGCACGCGCAGGCGATCCTGCAATTCATGCACATAATCCATGCGGATGCGTCCGACGGTATCGCGGTCATAGCGGTGCAGATAAAACAGCGCACGGAAAGCCCCCGCCTTGCCGCTGTCGCAAAGCCAGTAAATCGGGCGTTTTTGATAGGTCTTGAGGTGGTCGGCGTAAAAATCGTTCAGGTAATAATTGCGGATGACCTCGCGCGGAGTTTCGCCCTTGCCGCCGAGGGCGGACGCAACAAACGCAAGGTTTTCCTCCAGCGTTTCCTCGCCGTAGGCCTTGCGGATAAACTCGACGGTGCGCTCGGCGATATCATCCGAAAAATACGCCTCGTCGGTGATCGGCACAATGCCGTCGCCATCCGGATAGAAAAGCCCGAGCGACGGGTCGGCGAAATCGCAGCCTTTCGCGCCCTCTTCGATGCGAGCGCGAATCTGCGCGTCATCCCATTCGCCGCCGGCGAAAAGCAGTCCCTCGACGTAGGGCGAATATCTTCCCAGAATACACCCCACAATATAGGACAGCAGGCTGACGATCTCATCGCGCATGGAAAGCACATAGCGCATTTTGCGCTCTTCGTCGCTCGGCTCGTCGATGATACGGTAAACCGTTACATCCTTATCGGCGACGTCGGGCGTGAGTTCTTCCTGCAAGCCGTAAATGTCGATAAAAATGCGGTTGAGTTCTTCTTCGTTGGCTTTGAGGGTATCAAAGCGGTTTTGGCAGGTTTGCTGGTATTCGCGGTATTTGTCGGAAATGAGGCGGGACATGTGGGGTCACTCCGTTTCTTTTTAATTACTCAAGATGTGATAGCTGTTTTTTATCTAACGTCGGTTCAATCCATTTTATTTCGTTTTCTAATTCCGGTTTTTCCAACAAAACATCTACCCATTTGCAGCATGCACTTACATAGCTCTCGTAAAATATCATTATTTTTTCAATTTCATCTAAAGAAATATCTCTTTTAGTTTTATAAGATTTTCCGTTTTTATTAGTCAACGGCATTCTTCCATTAGCATTATCTGTTTCATCTTCGAGCAATTCATTTTCATTGACATTTACTTTTATTACGACTAAGTAATCACACCATCTTCCACCTACTCGTGCAAACAAAGCTCCTGCCGCATACTCTATCGCATCTATTACATTATCTGTCAGATAAACATATCCATATTCTGTTGTGTATCTTTTTTCATTGAAATATGGCGTATTTTCTTTTGTCGCAACTTTGAGCTTCCCTGAATTATATATTTCTTTCCAACTTTCAAAAGTTGTTCCATGATACAAAATCATACTCTATCCTCCTCAAATCATCGGGTGTTTCTTAAAGTCCCAGCTTGTTTCGAAAGAGTCCCAATCTTCTTTGGATATACCCACACTTTTTTTTGATTCATTCGTTATTTTTTCTTTTTCGTTTTCCGTCAATGTCGGAGTTACTACTCGCGCAACATCTCCAACTTGGCAGTGCATAGTGGAGTTAAATATTTTCAGAATAAGAGAAAATACCTTTGTATTAGCATAAGCCAATAACCAAAATTGATCTGTTTTACTCGGATAAAAGCAATGTCCTGAAATATCATGAAATGTATCGTTAGGAGCATATCTAAAGCTATTTTCTCCGCTCGTCAAATCTGTCCATGTGCATTTCTCTTTTTCTAGTACTGTCATATCTAAAACTCGTGCATGCTTCTGCTGCATTATAAAGTTAGGACTATAATTATAAAAAAGTAAATATTCAAGATTTCCATACCACTTTCTATATGCCCCTCCTTTTAAGTATTTAATCCATTTAAGTCCGAAACTACTTCCATTGAATTCCGAATAATTTACCTCGTGCCACATTCTTAAAAACTTATCATTATTTGATGTTTGCATTCCAACCTTTGGATGACCCGTCTTTTCAAAAAAATTACCATCCATATATGCTTTAATTATTTTTTCGCTCACCCAATACGCCACCGGCGCCCCCGGAATCTTCTCAAAATTATCCTGCCGTGCGGAGAAGCGGTAGGCGCATTTTTCCGTTTCCTGCGCTTCAAGAACCTTCTGTTTCTGCACATCCATGCCGCCCTTGAAATCAGACAAACGCAAATAGTTGCCCGTATAATGGATAGGCGCGTTCCTCAACACAAATGTGCAAATCGGCACGGTTGCTTCTTCAAACGCGGAATACTCCATCTGAATCAGTGTCGTAATGCTCTTGCGTTTCAAAATATAGGTTCGCAGGTTTTCATAACTCTTGATGAACATCCAGACAAACGGACTCATAAACGCAGAGAAACCGCCCGCTTTGCAAAAACCGAAATTGCGATACATAAACACCGCAAACAAGTCTGATTTGTACTCGCTATAGTTTTCCTGAATAAACTTTTTCATTTCCTTGCTGAACTTATTCATGTATGGCGGGTTGGAAACCACCGCATGATATTTGCCCGCAAGAAGTTTTGCCTGTTTAAGCAGTTGAACTAAAATCGCCGATTGGTCGTTCAAGGTAACCTGTTCATCTTCTTCAAAAGCGTTTTCAGGCAGTTTTTCCAGCAAATCACAAAGTTCAGGACAAATCGCTATCATCGAACCGAATTCCTTAGCGTTTGCAAACGTATCTTTCAGAAGCTGTGCCGTGCGTTTTTCCTCAGCAGACCACTTTGGCAGAATATTTAATTCGTCATCTTCCGCCCATTCCGTGATTTCGTAAACGTGCGGATGTATTTTGCGTTTTAAAAATCGTTTGTCATATTTGCAAGCCTGCATCATAATACTGAATGAAGCCATTTGAACCGCACGCCCATCAATATCCAAGCCGAAAAGGTTGTTTTCAACAATCGACGATACCGCATCCCTATCCGTATAGCCTTGTACGCGGTAAATCTCCATCAACACATCAAACGCATAATCCAAAATGTGTCCCGAACCCATACAAGGGTCAAAAATCGAAAGCTGTTCGGGCGTAAGTTCCTGATTTGCCGTGCGCAGTTTCGCCAATTCCGCTTCCGTCTGTTCGTCTTGCGGCATTTCATCCATATAAAAACGCCACTGTCTGCGAAGCGTGTCATCGGGGTGTCCTTCCAGCCATACACGACCAAGGCTGTTTTCAACCATGTATTGAACAACCCAATCCGTTGTATATAGGCACGTTGCGGCGGGAATGTCATTTTTTTGAATCGCACCGCCGTTGATATCGACAATTTCATCATGCTTTTGGCTGATGTAATACTGATACAGCCACCCGATGACCTGAATATCCGCCCAGTTTTCCTCTTTTACCTCCGCCAGCATCGCCAGCACGGAATCCTCCCGCAGAAGCCCGTCGGGGAAGAGCAGCTCCGTGTAATCGCTGATAGGCTCGAACATCTGCGGCAATACGCCCGAAAGCTGATTGCACAGCGCAATCAGCAGTTCGGTATAGAGCGTTTCGGTTTGGTTGCCCTCCAGCAGCTCGACGACGTGGGAAAAATCCACGCCGTCCAGCTCGACGTTCTGCGCCTGCCGAACCAATTCAGGCAGAGCGCCCGGCGCATCCGGCAGCACGCGCACGGAGATCGGCAGCAGGTTATGCTCCTGCATATAGCGCAGCGCAATGAAGCGGTTGAACCATGTGTAGGCGGCTTCCTCCATCACCTGCTCATAGCCGCGGCTTTGTATGCGCGTCAGCAGCGCGTCGCGCTGGCTGATTTCCGTCTGCGTAAGCAGCGCCCCGCCGAGCGTCTGAAACCTTTGGGATGGAACGACCGCGCCGCCCTCGCAGGTCTTTTTATCGATGCCAAATCCGCGTGCGCGATCCTTCACGCGCTCGATGAGCGCCACGCGTGCGGCAATGGCGAAATTTTTGAGCTGGGTCTTGTTCATGATGGAAACCTCCCTGGTATTCTGCCCTCTCAGTCAGCCTTCGGCTGACAGCTCTCCCAAGGGGAGAGCCAAGGATATTGCGCTCTGTTCTTTTTTCCAGCAGCCCCCTTGCCTCCCACTCCGGGGGAGGTGTCCGTCGTAGACGGACGGAGAGGGCTTGCTTTAATTCATCTGTATCGCGTCGTTCTCCTCAAGCTCCTTCAAGAGCTTCTGTTTCAGCTGCTCCACATAGTCCTCGATTTCCGCCGCGCTGCTCAGCCGTTTCTGCGGCAGAACGTCGTAGCGGCGGATGGTCTTGACGCGCAGGCTCGGCGCACTCTGCCCGTGCAGCCCCGCCATCAGCTGTTCCAGCCGCCTGCATTGCCCGTCGCGATAGGTAAGAATCTGGGTGATGATGGCGTCCAGCTCGACGGGGCTTTTCGCTTCCAGTGCGCGAACCTTAAAGGCTTCCAGCTGGTCGTCGATTCTGCGGATATCGCCGCGCAGCTCCGGCTCGTCTCCCGCGAGGGTATGCACGTCGCCGCGTGCCTGAATGATGGTCTCCTCCACGCGGGCGCGGCGGGCGTCGCTGATGCGCGTATAGGCATGATCAACGGCTGCTTTCAGCTCGGGCAGGCGTTTGATCTCGCGATAGGGGCGCTTCATTTGGACGATGGCGCGGATAGCCTTTGCCGCCTCCGCCGCCTGCGGTTCGTCCGCGAAATAATGGATATCGCGCTCCGCCTGTTCGCTCAGGCGATATGCGTCGCGGAACACGTCCGCCTGATTTTTGAAGAAGAATTCGACCTCCGCGATATCCTCCTTCCAGTCAAGCAAATCATCCTCCGCACGGGTAAAGGCTTCCAGCATCGCCACGTTGTCGCCGCGCCGATCGAGGATGCCGCCGATGAGTGCCGCGCCCCGCTCGACGACGTCCTTCCCCGGATAGGGCATTGCGCCCTGATACCACTTCAGCAGATCGCCGCACTGCCTTTTCTTCTCGCTCAGCAGCGAAACGATCTGCCCGCAGAGGTTTTCCTCGTCCTGCTTGATATCCATCGTATCAAACAGTTCGACCGCCTGCGCTCTGGCTTTTTTCATCAGCGCATCGGACGGGGTGACGCGCAGTTTGACGAGCGTTTTTTCCATCTCAGCGCGTTTTCTCAGGCAGTCCACCGCACGCCGCTCGGCGTAGGGAATCGCCAGATTGTCGCGGATGAGCTGCAATTTCTGTGCGTGCATCAGCGAGGCAATCAGTGCCGCGATATCCAGCTCCCGCCAGCCGTAGGGGACTCCCTGATAACGCTTTTGAAGCTCAGCGACGGTGACGGCGATATGCTGCCGCTCGCGCACCTCCATAAACTGCTGGATTTCCTCGATGGCGCGTGCGTTGGGCGCATCCACGCCGAGCATGGTTTCCTGCTGCGTTTCTCCGGAGAGGATGCGGCGGATGTCCTCGTCGCTTCCCGCGAATTCGTTGACATAATTCAGCTTGCTGTAAACGTCCTCGATCAGATAGCCCATTGCCTGATCCAGCGCGTCCTTGACGTTTTGCGCACGGATGTTCATCCGTTCTCCCGCGATGTAGAACGCGCCCTTGACGATGGCTTCTTTGAGCAGCGTTGCGGCGGTTCTTTCGTGCTCGTGCGCCTCGCTCTGCCGCGCCTGAATGATCTTGCGAATCGCTTCGGGCAGCTGGCTGACGTTGCGGCTCTTGACATATTTCGCGATGCGCAGCATCTCTTCGATTTCATTGTAATAGCCGTTGCCGTCCAGCAGCACAATGGCTTCGCTGTTTGCGCGGGATTGCAGGCGCAGACTGCTGTCCCCGCTTTCCGCCAATTCGGATTCGGCGGTTACAATGCGCAGGCGGATGCCGCCGAGCTGCTGACCGCGGATGCCGTTATTCACCATCTGATCGTAGGTGAAATCATACCGATTCTTGTAGCGGTATTTCTTGCCGGGGTACAGGTCGCCGAACACCGTTTCACCGATTTTGCCGATGACTTCGGTCGGATCGACGTTCTGGCTGCGGATTTCGTTGTTGATTTCCTGTTCTTCGTCGGTCAGGAACAGATAGATTTCGCCGTTGCGGGAGACATAGTTTTCGTGAACCAGCCTGTCCAGCGCCTGCTGAATGTCGCGGCGCATGGTGATCTTGTCGTCATGCACATCGGAGATCATCAGTGTGCAAATGTTTTCCAGATTGCTTGCCATGCCGTCTACATAGCGGATGAGGAACAGCAGCTTGAGAATATCCACGTCCCCGCGCTTCAGCCCGTCTCCCGCTGCCGCGCCGCGCTCCGCCCTGTCGATGACGCGGCGGACAGCGCCGTCCAAAAACGTGTGTACCGTGTCATAAAAGCGATAGAACGGAACGAACGCACGCTCGTCACAGTCCTGCATGCTCTGCGCCGCCTCCTGAAACGCGGAGAGCATGGAGCGTTCGCCGCCGGAGAGATGCTTGCCGGAAGAGCCGCTCTTTCGAACCTGCACCAACACATCCTGAAGCAGGCGGAATTGATACGGCACAAACGGATACGCCTCGACAAACTCCTCTTCCGCGCCATAACCCTTCATATCCGCGGGCGTGTCCTTGGCGAAGCAGAACAGATTGCGCATCACCGAGGCATTTTGGTGATACGTCATTCGAAGCAGCTCTGCCGCCGCATCGTTTTTCGCCAGAATACGCCGCTTGATGACCTCATCCACCGACGCGGAGGACAGGCTCAGCCGCGTGTTAAAACGCCCCTGTATTTTGGAAAAGTCGTTGCCCTTGACATGCGTCACCGCGTCGATGTCCTCCTGACTGGTGACGATGACCCACACCTTGCCCTTGCAGCGCGAGCCCAGCTCCTCCACCAACGTCTGCAAGTTGAGCATCATGCCTGAATTGTCGCCGATGTATTGCCCGATTTCATCGACCAGGAACACGAGGTGGAAATTCGGCGCTTTGCTCTCCACATATTCCGCAATTTCGCGCCCCAACCGCTCGATGCTCATTTCGGCGGTCTCTTCGCCGTTGAACCAGTTGCGTGCCGCGTTTTCACTCATGCCCGCCGTTTGAATCAGCGCGGCAACCACGTCGTCCTCCCAAAACGCGAAAGCTTCCCGTGCGGTTGCCCACGGCTCGGTGTTGATGGTTTCAAACGCCGCCTTGAACGCTTCCAGCTTGCCCTGTCTGTCCAAAAAGCGTTCCAGCGTCGCGACCTTCATGTCATCGCCGTAATAACCGCAATGCTCGTAAAATACCTTCGTAAATACCCGCAGAATCGCGTCCTGATCCTTGCCCATCGGCGATTTCGCATCGATGTTGAACAGAATCGTCTCCGTCGGCACCTCGCTTACGCGACGCATCATCGCATAGCGCAGCGGATCAAAGCTAAATTTATCCTCAAAATAATCAATGGCATGCTTTCCGCCGATTTCCTCATTCGCCAACAGATACGACAGGATTTTAAGGAAATGCGATTTACCGCTTCCGAAAAAGCCGCTGATCCATACGCCCATCTGGTCGGTCACGCCGTCCACGCTTTGCTCATAGTGATCGTAAAAGGAACCGAAATGCTTGCGCAGTTCGCGTGTGATGACGTATTCCTCCAGCTCCTGCCGACGGTTTTCGTCGTCCGTCTGCATGACCTTGATTACGCCGTTGATTTGTCTGTCGATGTCCTTTTGAAACATGTCGTAAATCTTCATTTGCACGTCATCCTTTCACGATATTAAACGCACGATAGTAATTGTCGTCTTCAAATTCGCCGAACAGCGTCAGGCTCTGCCCGGAGTATTCGCCCGGGTACAGCAGCACCACCGGAACGTCGTCAAACACATGCTGCAAATTGTTAAGCACGTTATGGCTGCGCATATAGGGATAGACCCGTCCCACACCGCCGATGATGACCACGTCACCCTCCCGATGCGGCTCGTATTTCATCTTGTCCACATAAGCCTGCGGCGGTGCGATGCGTTGAATCTGCTGACGCATAAATTCCTGACCGCGCTGCTTTTCCATCTGCCCGATCCGGTCAAGAATCCGTTTTTCTCTGCAAACATCCAGCAGAATCTCATATAAATCGTAAAAAACTACGCGGCATTTGCTCTGCTTGCCCGTGTATTCCGTGCGTATATCCTGCACAAACGCTCGAACCGCCATCTCTTCTTCCGGCAGATAGGCAAAAATATAAAGCCCGACCTCGTTGGACAACCCCTTGTTTTGCAAAAAGCCTTCGTCGTCAAACATCGCCCGCAGCGCATCCAGTCTCGATTCGATTCCGCTCATAAGCCCCTCCGTCAATCCAAAATATTGAACGCAGGCAGAAATACACGAAGCTCGTTCTCCCGCAGCTCATTTTCCATCTCCATCGGCAGCAGGACAGGATTTAGCTTTTCCGTGCGCATGTCATCCAGATAGCCCGTCTCTGCCAGACACCGATGCAGCACGCTCTTAATCTTCTTGACCGTCTGTTCGCTCCAACCCGCAACCTGCTCATCCCGTTCCATCAGACGCATCATGAACAGGTTCATATCCATCTGAGTGATCGAATAATCCAGCGTGCGATACTTTTCTCCCACCACGCCGACCATGAACTCCGCCACCAGTCTGTTTTGCAGCATCAGCGCAATCAGCGCCGCCAGCTTTCCATCGGTCGCCAGTCCTTCCGCCAAAGCCTCCATGATGCACGGCATGCCTTTGATTTGCGCCACACGCTTCAGGCATGCGCGACATTTGCTTTTGATTTCCCGCTGCGTCGGGTATTGAAACAGGTTGTCATCGTAAACTCTGTTTAATATTTCTTCTTCCGTCAACCCCTGCATCGTCAGCTGCGCCACCTTGCGCATCTCCAAAAACATAAACTGTTCCCTTGTCAAAGCACCGTCATATATCCCGCTCATGCGTTCCTCCGTTGCCGAAATGTGTACTTTTTGAAAACTAAAAAAGGATGCAAAGAGCATCCTTGCAGCTTGTTGACATAAGCAAACTTGGCTTGAATAGCAAAATCAAGAAATTCAGCTATTCTTTCATTTGCGGAAAGGGCTATTCTCCCCCCTTCGGGGGGAGAATAGCTTTTTGTCTACAGTCTGAAAGGATGCAAAGAGCATCCTTGGTTATACATAAATCATTGAAAAATAGGGACTGTCAGACTATAATAAACATGGGTAAATATAGTTTTCAAAAAGTACACCTTATGAAACGATTTCATTATTTTTTTGCTCGACCTTCGCTTTCCGATAAAATGTCGAAACGCTCATCTGGCAAAGCTTCGCCGCCTGTCGCAATGAAATCTGTTTTTCATACCACGCCTTGGTCGTCTCCTCAAAATTCTCCGGCAATAAAAGAAGCGGCCGCCCGAAACGAACGCCGCGTTCTTTGGCTGCTGCTATACCCTCCGCCTGTCTTTTTCTGATGCTGTTCCGTTCGCTTTCCGCAACAAATGAAAGAATTTGCAGCACCAGATCCGCGATAAACGTACCCAGCAGGTTCTTTTCCCGCCTTGTGTCCAGCAGTTCCATATCCAGAACACAGATATCCGCGCCGATTTCTTTCGTCAGTATGCGCCATTGACGCTGCACTTCTTCGTAATTGCGTCCAAGTCGGTCTATACTGACGATATACAGCAAATCGCCGCGCTTTATTTTTTTGAGCATTCGCCGATATTCCGGTCTTTCAAAATTCTGACCGGACTGTTTATCCACAAAGATATCCTTGGGCGCGACGCCCATCTCCCGTATCGCGATTCGCTGCCTGTCCTCATTTTGATCCGTGCTCGATACACGAATGTAACCAAATATCCGATTTGCCATTTCCTGTTCCGCCTTTCTTTATTGTGCATATACGCTATGGGCATTGTAGCGGAACAAAAGAAGAAACGGTAGGTCATTTTTCTTTTCAATACAGCATTTCATCCATAGCAAGAAGTCTCTACTCCATTCACTTCGGAAACCTTTTACCTGCAGGCAATGCGCAACGATACCATTTTGTGCATTCCCATACCGGAACGTCAGTAATTCGGGAAACATCTCCATTCAGACGGCTTATTTTGTCTTCGAAAAATCTGATTTCATGATATTACATACACGTTGTATTCGCTGTTCAGACCTATTTCTTCATTTTCAGACCCGTTTAATCATCACGCAAGATGCGCAACAGGCAATTCCGGAGTACACATATCTTCGCCTTTATTGCATAAGGAAGTCCACGGTCAGATCCAACGTTTATCCACCGGACTATGAGCGACCTGAAACCGGCGGCTTCTTCGATGTACTGTTATGCAGCAAAATCGCTAATATACGTTTCTGGCGTAATATGAAAAAAGCTTTGGCATTTGTAATTGCGTTCATTCTTTTGATTGCATGCGCATTCTTTGATTGAACTCTGTCCGATGTCCATGTATAATCAGATCAGAAGATGATATGCCATGTCAGAAACACCCAAGAAGATGCTGTTTCTGGCAATTTTGAAATTCCGCGAATTACACAGCCGGAATCCGATTACAGCCTGAGTGACGCACGCAAGAGCATCCGCGCATGTTCTCAGGTAAAGTAGAAACTGCGCATGTAACTGTGCGTCATAATTTCATCGGTGAATGGCTTGATGGATTCGGATTGGAGATCGAATTCGCAAAGGGATCAGAGCCTGAAGCATAAGCCTTGATTCATACCGATAAATTTTCACTTTTTACTGGCTCAACATGTATAGCGACTATATTAAGGAAGGCATACGGATGGAAAACAGCCGCGAATGGAATGAGATGATTCTTCAAAACTACGGCGAGCTTTATGACGTCATTCTCAGCTATCTCAAAGAGAATTGTCTGGTTACCCATTTTCCTATCCAAGGCGACCAATACGCCGAACAATCGAACAGGCTGCTTCTTGTCGGTCGTTCTCTCAATGGATGGGGATGCGAAGACGAATACAGCGGCGCTTTTCAATATGCAAAAGCACCCGTGCGCGACGATTATACGGAAAAAGCATGCCGTGCATTGTTTGCAAAACACAGGTATGGATTTATCGAGGAAAATCAGATCAAACATCATTACGATACGATTGCAAAAAGTGCATTTTGGAGAACAGCAAAACTGATAAGCAGTGAAATCGTCGGTTTTCCGCTCGATGAAGAATGTTGGTACGAACGAATCGCCTGGGCAAATCTCTTTCCGGTGGCACCAAGCGAAGGCGGAAATCCGTCCGATCATTTGATTTCAGCGCAAAGACAGGTCGCCAAAAAACTGCTGAATCAAACCATAGCCGTCTATAAGCCAACGCATATCCTATTTGTCACCGGATGGGATCATTGGATGTACTATGAAACCGATGATAAAAAAGATGGACATTTTCAATGTATGCTTGACGGTATTCCTGAAGCCGAAATGAAGAACATCACCGACGAAAAGAAGGCTGTCATTTGGCGCGGCATGTGCCGGAACGCAAAAATCGTAATTGCAAACAGACCGGAGCGAAAGCCTGAAGCAGAATATGCCAAGAAGGTCTTACAGGCTTTTCAAAATATCTGACGAGTAAAAAACACGTTTCTCCGGGATTGACCCGTTTGAGCTGAAAAAGGAGTTTTCCTCTGACGAATCGAATATATTCGCCATAACCTGCCCATGGCAGAAGAAGGGAGCATCACGATATGGATCAATTGAGCGAAGGCATCCGCAAACTCATCCTCGCCGGCATCGGCGCGGTTGCGGCAACCAAGGAAAAATCCGAAGTCATTCTGGATGAACTGGTTAAAAAAGGCGAGCTGACCGTCGAACAGGGCAAAGTGCTCAACGAAGAACTCAAGCACAATATGAAGGAAGTCATCCGGGATAACGTCACCCTTCATGTGGTGCCGGACGATGAAGAAGATCCGGAAACCCCGGAAGAAGAGGGCAAACCCCCAGCCCATGACGACCTGATGGACGCCGTGGACGGCATGAACGACGAGCAGCTTGCCGCATTGAAGGCGCGTATTCAGGCTGCCGAAGCCGCTCGCGCCGAGAAGACCGAAAAGCCCGAAGAATCTTCCTCTGACGAAAACGCCGAAGGATAAAAGGAGCATTCCATGCCTGTACGCAGTGAAAGCAGAACCGAAAACCGTCAGCGCCTGCTGGAAATCATCGAGGTCGTTCGCCGCCATGAGATCGTCAAGGAGGGCATAACCCCGAAAAAGCTCTGTGACATCATCGAAGAACTCGGGCCGACCTTCATCAAGCTCGGTCAGATTCTGTCGATGCGGTCGGATATTCTGCCCAAAGAGTATTGCGAAGCCCTGAAAAAGCTGCGCAGTTCGGTCGCGCCCATGCCCTATTCGCAGGTCGTTTCCATCGTCGAGCGCTCCTACGGCCGCCCGATGAACGAAGTCTTCTCTTCCTTTGATGAGCATGCGCTGGGCAGCGCTTCCATTGCGCAGGCGCACGCGGCTGTCCTTTGCAGCGGCGAGAGCGTCGTCGTCAAGGTGCAGCGCGAAGGCATCCACGACATCATGAGCCGCGATATCATGCTGCTCAAGCAGGCGTGCAAGGTGCTCAAATATGCGCCTGTCGGCGGTCTGGTCGATTTCAATCAGGTGCTGGACGAGATGTGGATCGTCGCGCAGGAAGAGATGAACTTCCAAACCGAAGCGGCGAACCTCGAACGCTTTCATGCGCTCAATGAGGATGTCGCGTTTGTCACCTCTCCGCGCCTTTACCGCGAATATACGACGACGCATGTGCTGGTCATGGAGCGCATCGACGGCATTTCCATCGACAACCACGAAAAACTGCTTGCCGAAGGCTATGACCTTTCCGAAATCGGCGCCAAGCTGGCAGATAACTACGTCCGCCAGATCATGACGGACGGCTTCTTCCATGCCGATCCGCATCCGGGCAACATCCGCATCCGCGACGGCAAGATCGTCTGGCTGGACATGGGCATGATGGGCACCCTCACCGAGCGCCAGCGCAAGCTCATCGGGCAGGCGATCACCGGCGTCGCCCGCGGGGACATCAACCTCTGCCGCGACGCCGTGATAGGGCTGGGCGAATTCAAAAAGAAGGCGGACAAGCGCCAGCTCTACCGCGACATCGAAGACCTGCTGGATAAATACGGCTCTGCCGAGCTGGGCAGCATGGATTTGGCAAAGGTCTTTGAAGACCTGACCGACGTCATGAAGCGCAACGGCATCGGCATGCCGGGCAGCCTGACCATGCTCGCCCGCGGACTGGCGACCATCGAGGGCGTCGTCGCCGACCTCAGCCCGGAGATCAACGTCATGAGCGTGGTCACGGCGCGGCTGAGCAGTCAGCTCTTCAAGGATGTCGATTGGCGCAGCGAGCTTTTCAAGGATGCGCAGGCGGTTTATGCCAGCGCACGCAAATCGCTGGAGATTCCCTCCCTGCTCGCCGACGCCATGCGCACCGGGCTGAAGGGCGAAGCCAATCTCGGCATCGAGCATCACACCACGCCGGATCTGACCCGGCTGGTCGAGGATGTCCTGATCAAGCTCTGCGCCGCGCTGGTCGCTGCCGCGCTGCTCATCTGCGGCGGACTGGTCTGCCGCGTCGAGCCGCTTATCGGTACGATTTCCTTTTTCTCCATCGCCTGTTTTGCGCTGAGCGTCGTGCTGCTGATCTGGGCATTCTGGGGAAAGGGCAGAAAAGAGCCGCGTCCCTGAAAACATTCGGTGCTGCTTTTACCTCACCGCATCCGGATCTCCCGCCACATATTCAGCCCCGACATGCGTCGGGGCTGATTCACATTCCGCGCCTTACTCGTTCATCTCCATCGCGCATTCCATCGCGCTGAGTTTTTGCGCCGCCTGTTGGCAAAACGTGTTCAGGTGGCTTTGGCGGTCTCCGTACGGCATCGCGATATATTCCTTGAGCATCAAAACCATGCTTTCCGTTTCTCCACGCAGGCGGTCAAAGCGCTTCTGCTCATCGTCCAGCTCCATGCGCAAAACATCGCACTGTGCGCCCAGCCGATCCGCCTTGCGCTGAGCGCCGCCGTCTGCCGCATGTTCATCAGGCGGCGTCAGGGCGCGTCCGAGCAGATATTCCAGCGATGAAAACAGCTGCTCGATCTGCTGATCTCCGCTGTTCTGGGCGCGGATTTTCAGCTGTCCCAGTTCCGGCGGATTCTCCTGCGCGGCATACGGGCTGACATAGGGCGTTCCCGATTCGCTCAGCCTGTTCATCACGCGGCGCACCAGTTCCGGGCGCGTCCGCACGGTCGAGCGATATTTATTCTGATAACGGAGCATGCGCGTCCGGTCGCCGTCCGCGAGCTTTCTCACGCATGCGCGGACGCTCATGCCCTGCGCTCTGGCGGTGATGACATCCTCCACCAGTTTTTCCACCTCGTCCGGCGCAAAGGTTTCAAACGGCGCCGCCCGTGTGCTTTCCCCGTCCTGACCCGTGCGAAGCTGAGCATAATAAAAATTGCGAATGCTGTTGGGTCTGCGTCCGAGTTGATTGCTCATCTTTTCAAACACGCTGCGGAGCGATTCTCCGCGCTCTTCCGCCGCCGCAATGCTCTCCTGCAGGGCGTCGATCTCCTGCTGTTTCCATCCTCCGTGCGGTCCGCGTACAGGGGTTGGGCGCGGGCAGTCTGTGGTTTGTTCCATTTGGCTTTCCCTCCTTCGGATCGTTTCCCGCGCAACGCGGGCGGGCTGACCTCGCTGGCCGCCGCAATACAGGATGTACATGGATGCAGTTTTTGATACGGCATTTCTGCCGACTCATCTTGTCTCGTTGATTGCTAACAGTGTATGAAAACATCCGCCTGCGCATGACCGTTTGCCGCCCATTGCCTGAACAGCCTTTTTGCGCTATAATAAAGCGATACGCATTCTTCTTTTTCGGACGGGAAGAATTTCCTCTTCCGATCCGTTTTATATGAAGAGAACTCATCATCAACTCCTGCGGAGGAACACATGAAAAAGCATTTTTCTGTCATCCTGCTTGCGCTGCTTCTTTCCTTGATGTGCGCTGTAGCACTCGGCGAAACCAACACACAGGTCAAGCACTATCTGATGCTCGGCGAAGACGGCTATGCCGAGCAGGTGACCGACGACGCCCGCACCGATACCATCGTTCTGGTGTCGCTGGACAGCAAGTATAACCGCGTCATCATGACCTCGATCCTGCGCGACAGCAAGATCTGCAATCCCCGCGGCAATGAAACCAAGGTCAACCTGCTGTACAAGAACCATGGCTTTGACGGGATCATTTCCTGTCTGGAGCGGGAGCTGGATATCACCATCGAAGGCGCGGTATTGGTCAATTTTGAAAACGTCAAGCCCGTTATCGACGCGCTGGGCGGCGTGGATATCGAAATCGACACGAACGAATACCTTGCCATCCGCAGCATCCTGCTCGGAAAAGACCCGAACATGCCGGAAGGTCCCGGCATGGTTCACATGACCGGACGCATCGCGCTGGCATACATGCGCACCCGCGCAACCGGTTCGGGCGGCGACTTCGGCAGAACCGAGCGCCAGCGCAAGGTGGTCAGCCAGCTGTTTGATAAGTGCCGCGACCTGTCCCTGTTCGAGCTGATCGGCATATATAACCAGGTTTCCTCCGGCATGAAAATGAGCCTTTCCGCGGTCGATATCCTCAGCGTGCTTTCGCAGGGATACGGTTTGATGACCTCGGACGCGGATTTCGTCGAATTCCGCATTCCGCAGGACGGAACTTACTCATACAGCTCCATCGGTTCTTCCTCCGTGCTGGATGTCCGCTGGAAGACCAACAAAACGCGTTTCCACGAGCTGCTCGACAACGAATAAGCGGGCGGGCGGGCTGAGCCCGCTTTCACTTCCGCCCTAGTCCACGATAATAGATTGTCTTGCGCACGCGGCGACTTCGGGCAGCTTCCGATGCATTAAGCAACAGGCTGAGCCCGCTCTCACTTCCGCCCTAGTCTACAATAATAGATTGTATTGCGCACGCGGGCGACTTCGGGTGACGGGCTATGCCCACTCTCACTTTCGTCTTAGTCCGCAAACCCTGATTGTTTTACGCAAGCGGTTATTAGGTACTTTTCCCTCAAGACATACACATAAGGAGATTTTTCCATGCTTAAACACTTCTGCGCCGCACTCTGCCTGTGCCTGCTCCCGTTTGCGGCACTGGGTGAGGAAGTGCTTGATCTTTCTCAGTTTGAAGACGCGCCCGAAGCCGCCGAGTGGGAGGAACGCGCCTGGTATCAGCGCGAGGACGGAAGCGATTGGCGGCTGCTGGACGACGGCTCCGTGATCGTCACCGTCTCCGCAACCGGCGACGTGACTATCGGCGGCGATACGCGAAAGAGCGGTAAGAGCATCTTCGATAAACAGCTCGCTCAGGAAGAGCTGGGGCTGGATTTCCCGCTCTCCAATGTCCGCGGTATCTTCGAAGCGGATGATATGACGCTCGTCAATTTCGAAGGCACGCTGACCAATACCAAAAGCGCGACTAAAAATACCTATTCCTTCGCCGCGCCGCCCGAATACGTTCAGGTGCTGACCTCCGCCAGCGTGGAAGCCGTTTCGCTGGAAAATAATCACGTCATGGATCATGGCGACGCCGGCTATCGGGATACCTGCCAGACCCTTTCGGACGCGGGCATCGTTTATAGCGGACACCTCGGCTCGTCCACCTATATGACGGATACGGGCGTTAAAATCGGTATGCTCGCCTATCAGACCTTTAACGGAAATTATAAGAATATCTACGCTTCCATCGAAAGCGATATTCAGTCGCTGCGCGATGCGGGATGCAGCATCGTCATCGTTTCCTATCATTGGGGCGAAGAAAAGGATTATGTCCCGAATGAACGCCAGGTGCCGCTCGGACGCGCAACCATCGACGCCGGCGCGGATCTGGTCATCGGTCATCACAGCCACCGAATGAACCCCATCGAAATCTATAAGGGAAAGTATATCTGCTATTCGCTCGGTAATTTCTCCTTTGCGGGAAACAGTAAGCCGGATGATATGGATACCTTCATCTATCAGCAGCGCTTCCGCGTGTATCCGGATGGCGCTGTCGAAAACGCGGATATGCGGATCATCCCCTGCTCGATCTCCTCGCAGGAAAAGACGAACGACTTTAAGCCTACGCCTAAGAGCGCGGATGCCGCACAAGCGCTTCTCAGCCGAATGGAAGAATTGAATGCAAAGTTTGAAAAAGCGTTCTCTAAAACCGGCGTCGTCGCCGTGTCGCCCTATCAGACGCAATGGACAGTAACCTATTGATCCCATTACCCCCTTCAAACCGCCGCGAAGCGAAGATGGGAGTCTGAGGGGGATTCCCCCTCAGCAGGGCTTGGGGCGGCGCCCCAAACGTAACCCCCACAAAGCGCGAAGCGCCACCCAGCAAGAATCAGGCAGCGAAGCGTAACCTGATTCCCCAAAACTCTCTTCAAACCGCCGCGAAGCGAAGATGGGAGTCTGAGGGGGATTCCCCCTCAGCAGGGCTTGGGGCGGTGCCCCAAACGTAACCCCACAAAGCGCGAAGCGCCATCCAGCAAGAATCAGGCAGCGAAGCGTAACCTGATTCCCCAAAACTCTCTTCAAACCGCCGCGAAGCGAAGATGGGGTTTGGGGATGAAATCCCCAAGCGGGTCTTAGGGCGGCAGCCCTATCGTCCCCTCTAAAGCGCGAAGCGCCACCCAGCAAGAATCAGGCAGCGAAGCGTAACCTGATTCCTCCAAACTCCCTTTAAACCGCCGCGGATTGACCGCAGGCGGTTTTATTATAGAAAAAATCAATGGGCATTTTTCCCCCATCCCAATCATACGCTTTTCAAAACACCCTTTTTCAACCCCAGAATTGCGACGTTCTTGTCCCTCCATCTTTCTTTTTTTCATCCCTCAACACGAAGATCAATATAAATTCATGTCATTAGCTTCAAGTATCATGTCTATTTTTCTATGAATTTCCGAATACAAAGCCTTGAAAATTGCATTCAACTGGTTTAAACTGTAAATAGACTGAAAATACAGCTCAAAATTACTCCCACGCAGCCCCGCGCTTTAGACAGATTTTTCCATAATCTGTTTCTTCTATCGCATCATAGGGTTGCTTTTTGTCTGCATCTTCGGCACAATGGTTTCCCGTGTTCTTTTCCATCCCGTTTTGCGGGCAAGCCCTCTGCGGTATGCCTGCCCATGCCTTGGCTTATTGAACGGAACAGGCTGACCCCTGCGCTTCCAAGGACCACGAAGCGTGAAAGTCCGCTGTCTCCGTTTTGATAAGGACTTTTTTACAAAACAAAAATGGAGGAAAAAAGCCAATGAAAAGAAACAAATCCCGAGTAGTTGCGCTGCTCCTGAGCGCCATGATGATCGTCACCATGGCTGCTCCGGCTTCTGCCAGCACCGCAACCTACTACACCTCCGACTATGCCAGCAAGGCTGAAGCCGTTCAGGCGGGTCTTGACCTGAACCTGCGCATTGCTCAGGAAGGCATGATCCTGCTCAAGAACAACGATAACGCTCTGCCTCTGGCGAAGGGCGCAAAGGTCACCATGCTGGGCTACGCGGGCTACAACCCGAACGCCGGCGCGAGCGCCAACGGCGGCGACGCCTCTGCGGGCGCTGCTTTCGCTCAGGCGACTGTGGTTTCCAGCATGACCGAATCCGGCTTTGAACTGAACCCGGCGGTCAGCGAGACCTACGCTAGCGTCATTGCGGAAACCGGCGCTGCTTCCGATCTGGATATGGCTGCTGCCTACGCCGCGGTCTATCCGTATTGGGAGAATTCCATCGCCGAGTATGGCGACGCGGCGATCGTCGTGCTGCGCTCCGGCTCCGGCGACGGTCTGACCCATCGCCTCCAGTTCGACAAAGTGCAGATGGGTATGATCGACTATGCCGCCGAGCATTTCGAGAAGGTCATCGTTCTGCTCAACAACGTTTCCGTCATGGAAATGCAGGCGCTCCAGAACAATGACAAGATCGACGCCATCCTGAACATCGGCGAGGGCGGCGACAATGGCTTCGCGGCTGTCGGTCCGACGCTCTGCGGCGAGGTTAACCCGTCCGGCCGTACGGTCGATACGTGGGCGGTTGATCTGACCCAGAACCCGTCCTATGCCAACTTCAACGTCAACACGGATGCCAACGCGCACTCTGTGGACGGCGCGGGCACCGCGACCGGCTACACCCAGTTCGTCGTGGACGGTCAGCCCGTCAACACCTGGGAAGTCGGCTACGAAGAGGGCATCTACGTCGGCTATCGCTACTATGAGACCCGTGCTTATGAAGAAGCCAAGGCGGGCAATGACGGCTGGTGGTCCGAGAACGTCGTTTATCCGTTCGGCTATGGTCTGAGCTACACCGACTTTGCTTGGGAAGTCACCCCGGCGACCGCTGCGGATTCTACCGTGACCAAGGCGGACACCCTGACCTTCGACGTCAAGGTGACCAACAACGGCACCGCCGCCGGCAAGGATGTTGTGCAGCTGTACTACACCGCTCCTTACGGCGTGGAAGAGACCGGCAACGAGACCGTCATCGAGAAGGCGTATGTCGCGCTGGCTGATTTCGCCAAGACCGACATCCTCCAGCCGGGCGAGAGCCAGACGGTTCAGGTTTCCGTGAAGGTTAAGGACATGGCGTCTTACGACAACGTGACCGACAAAACCTACGTTCTGGATGCCGGCACCTATGGTCTGAAGATTGCGCAGAGCGCACACTTCGGCATGGGCGCGAACGACACCGAGATCACCTACAAGGTTGCCGAGAAGGAGCTCTGCAATGAGTCCGTCGGCGGCGCCGAGATCACCAACGTGCTGGACGACGTGACCGACGGCTTCGCGGCTGAAGGCTACACCCAGCTGTCCCGTGCGGACTTCGCCGGCACGATGCCGGGCGCGTACACCGAGACGAAGGAAATCTCCGCCGAGGAGTATGCTTCCTATGCTTACGACAACGACGCTTTCAACGCCTATTACGACGCCGCCGCGATCGGCGAAGTGAAGGTTGCGGACGCTGCCGACCGTACTTCCGACACGTATTCCTTCACCCTTGCCGATCTGGTCGGCGCTCCTGCGGATGACCCGCGCTTCGATGAGCTGGCTGCTCAGCTGACGCTGGACGAGCTGATCGAGCTGGTCAACTTCGGCGGCTTCAACAGCCGCGGCGTGGCGTACATCGGCAAGCCGTTCTCCCGCGATACCGACGGCCCGAAGGGCTGGACCGGCAACTACACCGACACCAACGACCGTTTCAACTACTTCGCTTCCGAGCCCATGATCGCCAGCACCTTCAACAAGGAGCTGCTCTACGAAATGGGCAAGGTCATCGGCGATCAGGGTCTGTGGGGCAACAGCACCATCGCTTCCGGCTCCGTGTACAACTACACCGGCTGGTATGGCCCGGGCATGAACCTCCATCGTTCTCCGTTCGACAGCCGTGCGACCGAGTATTACTCCGAGGATCCGGTTCTGACCGGCGTTCTGGCGGCTAACCTCTCTCTGGGCGCACACAGCAAGGGCTGCTATGTGACCCTCAAGCACTTCGCCTTCCACAACGACGGCGGCGGAGCTTCCACCTACCGCATGGGTCCGATCGGCAGCGGCACCGGCAGCGAAGGTCTGGCTGCGTGGATGACCGAGCAGGTTGCTCGCGAAATCTACCTCAAGGGCTATCAGATTGCGGTTGAAGAAGGCAACGCGACCTTCATGATGGGCTCCTTTACCCGTATCGGCAAGGTCTGGTGTGCCGGCAGCTATGCCATCAACCAGCAGATCACCCGCAACGAATGGGGCTTCGACGGCGCGATCGTCACCGACATCACGCTCTACAAGGGCAACAACGCCTATCAGCTCATCAAGGCCGGTTCCGACATGATGCTCGACGCGTTCGTGTACGGTCTGAACTTCGGCGAGTTCCTCGACAAGGACACCATTCTTGCCATGGATGACGCTGACCGCAACATCACCCTGTATTGCCTGCATAACACCGCCAAGCACATTCTGTACATGGTGGCGAACTCCAACGCGATGCAGATTCCGACCGGCGCGAAGGTGGTTTACACCGGCACGACGACGGTGGACGACGAGGACGTGAAGCTCGAGCTGGCGAATGCCAAGGTCGGCGAGGCGTATACCTCCATCGCTCTGGACAGCGCGAAGCTGAACACCTACTACGCGTACTCCCCGATCACCTACACCGTGGCGGGTCTGCCCGAGGGTCTGACCTTTGAAAACGGTGTGATCACCGGCACGCCTTCCGCCGCCGGCGAGTACACCGTCACCGTGACTGCGGATGCCGAAGGCTATCTGTCTGCTTCCGTGGAATATCCGCTGGTGGTCGAATAAGGCAGGCTGAGCCTGCACCCCCTTCCGCCAATGTCTGCAAGGCATAAATGTTTTGCGCACGCGGACGATTTGACGCAATGAGCCATGCGTTAAAAGGCGGCTGAGTCCGCTCTCACCTCCGCCAATGTCTGCAAGGCATAAATGTTTTGCGCACGCGGGTGATTTTACGCAACAGGCTATGCGTTACGCACCTCCGCGTCGGCTTCTGTCGGCGCGGAGGCACTCTGTTTTTTGAAAGCGAGGAATTCTCTGTGAAAAAGATGATTGCACTGCTTGCGCTGTGCGCGGTTCTGCCGGTTTGTGCCATCGCCGAGCAGCCGGAATACGTTTTTGAAGCTGAGTACACCTATCTGGAAGGCCTTGAGGGTCTGGGCGTTTCCGGTTCCCCGACCGGCATCGGTCTGGCTTCCGAATCCTCCGAGGCGAGCAACGAGTTCTACGTCGGCAACCTCGGCGTGAACAGCCCCATCACCTTCAAAATCACCGCCGATCAGGCGACGACCGCGACGCTGAAGATTCGCGTCGGCACCAACGTTCTGGGCGCCCAGAAGTGGAATCCGACCTCCTTTATCATCACGGTCAACGGCACCCCGATCGAGTATGAAGAGTTCGAAACCGCTCCGGGCGACAATCCCGCGGATCAGCAGAACTTCAAGTACAAGACCATCGGCGACATCGAGCTGGCAGCCGGCGAAAACGAGATCGTGTTTGTTGCGGGCGATAACACCTATCGCAGCAACCTGCCCTCCGCGCCGTCCATCGACTGCATCAAGCTCATCACCTCTGCCACGCTGACCATGGAAGAGTATCCTGAGAACATCGAATAATCAACCGTCGGCACCGTGGGGCAAAAGAGCGTTTGCGAATCCTCACGGTGTTCTTTTTTGCTTAACCATCCAATAAAAGGTGACTGCAACATGAAATCGAAACATAAGCGTATCAAAATCTGGGCGATTGTCACCGCCATTCTGCTGGTGCTGATCGTCGCCGTCAACGTCGTTCTGGTGAAGGTGCCGATCGCATCCAACTCGCTGAACCTGCTCTTCGGCGGCGAGCGTGCCATCGTTTCCGAGCGCAAAAACGACATGACCAAGGCAGAAGCCCTCAAGGCGGCAGAAGATTTCGTCATTGAGGTCGAAAAGGAAGGCATCACGCTGCTCAAGAACGACAACGCCGCCCTTCCTCTTGCCAACGCGCCCCATGTGAGTGTATTCGGCAAGAACAGCGTCGATCTGGTTTATTCCGGCTCCGGTTCTGCCGGCAACTCTTCTTCCTCTGTGAAGACGCTGTATGAGAGCCTGGAGGCGGCGGGCATCGTCTGCAACCCCGCCCTCAAGAGCTTTTACGAGAATAAGTCGCAGTCCGGCGACGGTCGTCCCGACAACCCGGCGATGACCTCCGGTCAGCGTCTTGCGGGCTTCGCCACCGGCGAAACGCCGCTCACCTCGTATACCAGCAGCGTGACGGACAGCTACGCCGACTACAAGGACGCGGCAATCGTGGTCTTCTCCCGCATCGGCGGCGAGGGCTTCGACCTGCCCCGCTCCATGGCGACGGACTTCACCCTGTCCTCCGCGGTCAGCGGCGCTTCCTCCGCAAGCAGCCATTATCTCCAGCTGGACGTCAACGAGCAGGCGCTGCTCGACCACGTCAAGGCAAACTTTGACCGCGTGATCGTCGTGCTGAACACCGGCTCGACGATGGAAATCGACGCGCTCAAGCAGGATGACGGCATCGACGCCATCCTGTGGATGGGCTTCCCCGGCTCGACCGGCGTGATGGCGCTCGGCTCTGTCCTCACCGGCGAAACCACGCCTTCCGGTCACACCGTGGATACTTGGGCTGTGGATTTCACCAAGGATCCGACTTGGTACAACGCCGGCGTCTACGGCAGCGAATTCGGCAACCGTTACCTCTACAACGGCGAAAAGACGGACTACGCCTTCGTCAATTACGAAGAGGGCATCTACGTCGGCTATCGCTACTACGAGACCCGCGGCTATGAAGAAGCCAAAACCGGCAACGAGGGCTGGTATGCGCAGAATGTCTCCTACCCCTTCGGCTACGGTCTGAGCTACACGACCTTCGATTGGGATGTCAAGTTCGACACGGCAGACGGCAGCGCCATCCATGCGGATGACACGCTCGGCGTGACCGTAACCGTCAAGAACACCGGCAGCGTCGCGGGCAAGGACGTCGTTCAGCTGTATTACAGCGCCCCGTATGATTACGAAGGCAACGCGATCGAAAAGCCCTATGTCGTTCTGGGCGACTTCGTCAAGACCAATCTGCTCCAGCCCGGCGAGAGCCAGGAGATGAAACTCAGCCTGAAGGTCAGCGACATGAAGTCCTACGACTATGCCGACGCAAACCAGAATGGCTTTGCGGGCTATGAGCTGGACGCGGGCAGCTATCAGCTCTTCGTTTCCAGCGACGCGCACACGCCCAAGGCGTCCGCGACCTATGACCTCGGCGAAGCCGTGCAGCTTGCAACCGAGCTGAACGCGCAGGGCGAGGAAGTCGCGGTTGAAAACCGCTTTGATGACGTCAGCGCGGGCATCTACGGCACCAACACCTACGCTTCTTATGTGACCCGCAAGGACTTTGAGGGCACCCTGCCGCAGGCTTATCTGGCAGACGAAGCGCGTACCCTGACCGATTCGCTGATGAGCGCACTGGACGAATCCAAGAAGCGCAAGTATACCGCTTCCGACGAGGGTCAGCCGTGGCAGGTAACGGACGGCGCAAGCGAGGTCACGCCCGTGAACAACGGCATCTTCCTGCGTGCCATGCTCGAGGATTCCGAAGGCAATCTCACCGACCATGTGGATTTCGACGATCCGCGCTGGGAACAGCTGCTCGACGAGATCAGCTTGGACGAGATGAAGAACCTGGTCGGCTTCGGCGCGTTCCGCACCAATTCCGTCGCCGGCGTGGACGGCATCGTCGATAAGCCCATGACCATCGACGCGGACGGTCCTTCCGGCTTCACCAGCTTCATTTCCGAAGCCGATGTATACGGCACCTGCCTGTATCAGGCGGAAGCCGTCATGGGCGCAACCTGGAACGTCGAGCTGGCGCGTCAGATGGGCGAAATCGTCGGCGATGAAGGCAATGTCGGCAACGAAAAGACCGGTGTGCCCTACTCCGGCTGGTATGCGCCTGCGGTGAATATCCATCGTTCGCCCTTCGCCGGTCGAAACTGGGAATACTACTCCGAGGACGGTCTGCTCTCCGGCAAGCTCGCCGCGAACGTTGTGCAGGGCGCTCAGAACAAGGGCTTGTATTGCTATGTCAAGCACTTCGCCGTCAACGATCAGGAAACCGACCGTGAATACAACGGCATTCTGGTTTGGGCGAACGAGCAGGCGATGCGCGAGCTGTATCTCAAGCCGTTTGAAATCGCGATCAAGGAAGGCGGCGCTCACGGCATCATGTCCTCCTTCAACCGTTTGGGCATGACGTGGGCTGGCGGCAGCTATCCGCTGCTGACCTCCGTGCTGCGCGATGAATGGGGCTTCCATGGCATGGTCATCACGGATTACAGCCTGAACACCTACACCCATGTTGACGAAATGATCCGTGCGGGCGGCGACCTGTTCCTCACGCAGGACACCAAGAAGTTCTACAAGGACGACGACGCGACGCAGATTGCGCTGCTGCGTCAGGCAACGAAGAACATCCTGTATACGGTGGTCAACAGCAACGCCATGAACATCGAAACGACCGGCTATCTGCCGCCGCTTTGGCAGGTCGTTTGGCAGTACGCGCAGATCGGTCTGATTGCGCTGCTGGCTGTCTGGGGCGTTCTCGCCTTTGTGACGGCGCGGAAAAAGGATAAGAAAGCGAAGTAAGGATATGTCCCGCTAACATCGACTGCTTACCGCCCGGCGGCGCGGCAATTCGCGTCCGCCGACGGATGGCAAAAGAAGATGCGGGGCTTTCCTCCCGGCTCTCGCCGGAACATCGTTTTCAAGCATACGAGAACCTCCCGATGCACTTCTGCGTCGGGAGGTTTTTTAACGTATAGGAAATTACGCAAAACCGCCCGCGTGTGCAAGACTTTGTCGCGTGGTGGACTTCGGCGGAGGTGAAGGCGGGCTCAGCCCGCTTCAGCTTGTTGACATAAGCAAACTTGGCTTGAATAGCAAAATCAAGACATTCAGCTATTCTTTCATTTGTGGAAAGGGCTATTCTCCCCCGAATGGGGGAAAATAGCCTTTTGTCTACCGTCTGTAAGCTTGCAAATGCCTCTACGATTCTGTCTGTTGCTACGACGATATCCCCTGCTTCTGAAGAAAACGCCAAACAGTATCCATGCTTTCCGGAAGATTCAATGTTTCTATAATCTCCAAGCAAGTAATATCCGGCTGTTTTTTCATAAGCGCAAGGATATTCTGTTGGTCTGTATCAGAGAGTTTTTGGCTTCTTACTGCGGAGATAGGTTTGAGTTTCATAAACAGCATATCTTCTAACCTATTCTAATGGTAGGTATTCTTCCAGACATTGTCGAATCCGTGGCAGGTCCGGCACCAGTACGGACATTCCGCGAATACTGGCATAATAATAACAATCGTCTGCTGGGACTGTGTATGAATTTATTGATATCGAAGAAGCTAAGGGGAGCAGCCGGTAGACCAGCGACAATATTTCGCTGTCTGTCAAGTCAGTAGTCAAATAGGAACGCACATTATACATCAAACCCAAAAGCTCACTTACAGACAAATTCTTTGCCTGTTCATACATAGCTGACAACACTTTTCGCTGACGCTCTGTACGGCCAAAATCGTTATCAATTTTACGAGCACGGGCATACGTCAGAGCTTCAGCTCCATTCAAATGGTTCAAACCGGCAACGATAGAGGTATGATTACGCTTGTTGATATAAGCCGCCTCCGCAGAAGTCAGCTCAATGTCTATGCCACCGACCTTATCTATAATTGCCTCAAATCCCGCAAAATCCACTTCAAGGTTTCACGTTATACCCCCTCGATGCATTCACACGCGGCGGCAGATGCAATCCGCCGTCCGGCAGAAATGTCACGTTCTCAATGGCGATGACAACGTCAAAGCGGTCGTCAAAATCGTCGCCGGTATCGGCTCGAACATAATCCTCGCCCAGCTTCCACGCGCTTGTGTCCGGCGTACCCTCTGCAAAGTCCGTTGAACGGACAGCGATACCATCCATGGTAGATGCGCGGACAACAGGCAGATCATACTGTGCAAATTGATCCTCTGCAAGAATCCGACCCGCAGCATCCTCCAGCCGTACCTGCTCTGTTTGTGTTACCGGCTTCCATGCGTCCAGTATAGTCTGACAATGAAGCCCTGCGGCGGTTCAAAGGCATATCGGGGTAATGATTATGTTGAGACACTTTCATCTGCAACAGTTAAGAAATGCTACACGGTTTTGACGGCAGGATTCTCGGATGCGAAAAAGTAGCACTATATCGACGAAATCCCGGAAATAAGTCCGCCGGTCGAAAAAGGGAAGAAACGTCGGATCTGGGAACCACAAAGGGTTTGGCAAAGCATTCAAAGAACTTCAGCGCACTCTGCGAATCCCCAAAGAGGAACAAATTGAATTTCAGGGGCTACGTAAGTCCGGACAAATGCACAAGGTGAGGCTTACCCAAAACAATTATCAGTTGGTCGCTGAAAACAGCGGTCAATCTCCAGAAGTCTTGATGAGCAACTACAACGAAGCACGGGAAATTGAGAAGCGTGCGCTTGCCGCAATGGTGGAAAGAAGTTTCTATCCAGAAATCGCCGTAAGCACCCCGCAGACAGCTTCCATTATGGAAGTGCTGAACCAAAATCCCGACCTTGCAGGTCAGATTTTGAAGAATCTGCTTCTTCAAACGGCTTATGCGCAACCGAACACCACAGTCACAGATTAGCCAAGTTTAGCAGGCTCAGCCGCACCTGCTACCGGCGCATCTTATTAGCAGAGATACGGGCAAGGGATATGATCTTTGTCCGCATCTCTCCCCTTCTCACAAACCCAACTGAACTATAAAAAAAGCGGGCTGAGCCCGCCTTCACCTTCGCCGAAGTCCGCCACGCATCATAGTCTTGCTCACGCAGGCGATTTTACGCAATTTCTTATACGTTAAAAAAATCGCCCTCCGTGTTTATAACGGAAGGCGATATTTCATGGAGCTGATGGCCGGATTCGAACCGGCGACCTCATCCTTACCAAGGATGCGCTCTACCTGCTGAGCTATATCAGCACACGCGAATAAATATACTGTTGCGTTGCGTAGAACATATCCTTACCAATTATATGTTCAGTGGGTATTTTACTCGCTTAGTGGATACTTGCAGTTGATTTTGGGACGACACGGC